>NZ_JAQJCK010000010.1:0-191349 GCF_030182455.1 Rhizobium cerradonense | reverse complement strand
TGTTGCTGCCGGTGCTGTTGAGTGCCTGCACGGATGCGTTGCTGTTGTCCAGCGTATAGTTCCATTGCCCGTCGGCGCCGATCGTGAAGTGACCGTAGCTTGTCGCCACATCGCTTTGCGCTGTAAACGAATGATCGCTGTCGACATCCGTCGCCGAAAGCGTGCCATTCGCCGTCGGCACTCCAGCCGTCCCGTTGTTGACACCACCGGCTTCCGTGACGCTCTTGGCAACGTCACCACTGATCACAGCAGCATCGTTCGCACCGTTGATCGTGATGTCGATCTGCTGCTGCGTGCCGTCAGCCGTCGTTACTGTGATCAGGTCGTGCAGCGTCGTGTTGCTGCCGGTGCTGTTGAGTGCCTGCACGGATGCGTTGCTGTTGTCGAGCGTATAGTTCCACTGACCGTCAGCACCGATCGTGAAGTGACCGTAGCTCGTCGCCACATTGCTTTGCGCTGTAAACGAATGATCGCTGTCGACGTCCGTCGCGGAAAGCACTCCGTTCGCCGTCGGCACTCCAGCCGTCCCGTTGTTGACACCACCGTCTTCCGTCACACTCTTGGCGACATCACCAGTGATCACCGCAGCGTCGTTCGCACCGTTGATCGTGATATCGATCTGCTGCTGAGTGCCGTCCGCCGTCGTTACCGTGATCAGGTCGTGCAGCGTCGTGTTGCTGCCGGTGCTGTTGAGTGCCTGCACGGACGCGTTGCTGTTGTCGAGCGTATAGTTCCACTGACCGTCAGCACCGATCGTGAAGTGACCGTAGTTTGTCGCCACATCGCTTTGCGCGGTAAACGAAGGATCGCTGTCGACGTCCGTCGCCGAAAGCACTCCGCTCGCCGTCGCTACCCCAGCCGTCCCATTGTTGACACCGCCGTCTTCCGTCACGCTTTTGGCAACGTCACCGCTGATCACCGCTGGATCGTTCGTGCCGTTGATCGTCACGACGATGTCATGGGTCGTTCCGTCAACCGAGGAGACCGTGAACATGTCGGTCGTGCTCTGGTTCACACCCAGATTCTGCACGGCTGACAGGCTGTTATCGACCTTGTAGGTCCAGCTACCGTCCTCACCGATCGTCAGCGTACCAAGATGCGTGCCATCAGCGTTTATGGTCGCCGCCTGGATTTTGCTTTCGCCCCGATCCGCATCGTCGATCGTCAACGTACCGCTTGCCTGCAGATAGCCGTCGGCGGAAACGTTCAGGTCTTCCGTGACGGCGCCGGTATCGGCACCGACGATCTCCGCCGGGTGATTGACGTGGTCCACAGCAATGGTGAAGGCGCCTGTGCCCAACGTCACGGAGTCACCGTCGGAATCCGTGGCCTTCACATATTGCGAGAAGTCGAGCGTCTGGTCCTTGGCACCGTCGATTGTCTGGTCAAGCACGAATGTGGCGTGGCCGTTGGTGTCGACGGTCAACGTGAAGACCGTAACGCCGCCCGCCGAGCCGGTGATGGTGTGCCCATCCGTGCTGTCGAGGGTGATGGCCGCACCGTTGTACGTCAACGCGGTCCCACCTGTCAGCGTGCTGGAAGAGGTACCGGCTGCGACGCCGTTCGCCGACCAGCTCAACGGGCTGTCAGCACCAGAGTTAACCAGTGAGGTCAGTTCCGCCGTCGTCGTTGCGGAGTGTTCGGCGGCCGTCACCACACCATCGTCGGAGACGGTTGCGGAAATCCCCGCACCGGTCAGCGTCGGCGCGTCGTCGGCGATATTGAACGTCAGGGTCTCCTGAGCCGTTTTGCCGTTCATGTCCGTCACCGTATAGGTGAACTGATCCGTATCTCCCGATGCGTTCGAGCCAGCATGTAGCAGCGTGTAGGTATATGCGCCGTTCGCGTCGATTACGAGATCACCGTAGGAACCGTGGATCGTCGTCGTCTGGCTGTCCGGAGCCGTTTGATCGACGCTTACCGGCGTGCCGTCGGCACCCGCGACGCTGGTGATGTGCGGATTATCCAGGGTGCCCAGCGCAATGCTGCCCGTGGCTGTCAGTTCAGAAGGCTGCGGGTTGGAGCCCCCCGAAAGATTGGCCTCCGCCAGCGGCGTTGTATCAACCGTCGGAGTGAAGATCGTCGGCGCGATGACAGCGGACGTCGTCTGCGTCGCGACATCGCTGAAGCCCTGGCCATCCGTATAGCTCACCGTCAAGATCAACGAATGCCCGACATCGGCACTCGTCACCGTGTAGGACGATGCGGTTCCGAGAACCGTATGGGACTGATCGTCCGCCCAGCTCCACGCATAGGTCAGACCGGACTGCCCGTGATCCGGGTCGTCTGTTGCGATCGCCGCGTTCAGCGTATCGCCTGCGACGACCGCTTTACCTGTATGCGTCGTCTGATCGGCAATCGAGACCGTCGCCGTGCCGTCGTCAACGGCGGTCACGGTAACTGTCATCGTATGGGCGGTTGACGTATCCGCGCCGCCATTGGCCGTGCCGCCATTATCCTGCACCGTGAAGCCGAAGTTCGCGGTTTCGGTCGCGCCGGCAAAGTCTGACGAAGGCGTGAAGTGAAGCGTTGAAAGCGCGCTCTCTGCGATGTGCTGGCCGACCGTGACGGCTGTCCCGCCAAGATAAAGCGTCCCACCCGTCGGAAGGCTGGTGATGGTGACGGATTTCAGGGTGTTGCCGTCGATGCTATCGCTGAAGGCGAAATCCTTCGACGAGAAATAGTAGGCCGCATGTTCGCCGGTGGAGACGCTTCCGTCCGCCGTGGTCGGCGCATGGTTGACGCCGTCGACCCTGATGGTGAAGGTGCCGCTGGTTTTGCTGCCGTCGCCGTCGGTGACGGTATAACCGATCGAGAGTATCGAAGAGTGGCCAAGCGGCAGGGCATCCAGTGCGCTGCCCGGCGCAACAGTCACATGACCGGCGTCAATCGTGACCATGGACGTGCTCAGCGTCGACCCGGCGAGATCTCCATTGGCGCTGACGCTGTCGACATGGATTGCCCCGCTCTGGGCCGCTCCGTCGGCGCCGAAGGCGATGGTTCCGGAAGCCAGCGCGAAGGTCGCGCTGCTGTCGTTCTCATGCATCGATCCGACCAGAATGGTGCTTGCTATCGGCTTATCATCGGTAATGTTGAAGGTCAGGGTTGCAGTCTGGCTTTCACCGTCAATCGGCGCGTCGCTGACTGTGACGGAGAAGGCGTCGTGGTTGCTCGCCCCGCTCGTGGTGCTGGTCAGCGTATAGGTATAGTTGATGGCCGTCGTAGTGACGCTGAGGATATGCAGCGTTCCGTAGGCACCATGAATGGTGGCATTGGTATCGCCGTTGGCGATTGTGGCGCCGACGTTGAACGTATGGCCTGCGATTGTCACCGTCGAAGGTGCATCGCCTGCGGTGATTGCGATACTACCCGAATGAACATTGGCGACGCCAGCCGTCCCCGTACCACCCGGCAAGCCGCTTTCGCTGACGCTTGATAACAGGCCGGCCGAATTGATTGTCGGAAGGCTGTCCGTGGCCGACTGCACGACGATGGTGACGGAGCCGCTGCCCAGGGTGACAGCATCGCCGTCGAAATCCGTCGCAGTCACATATTTCGAGAAGTCGAGCGGCAGCGTTTTGCCGCCGTCGATCGCATGGTAAAGGTCGAATGTGGCGTGGCCGCTCGCAGGATCGACAGTCAACGTGAAGACCGTGACGCCTCCGGCCGAGCCGGTGATCGTGTGTCCATCCGTGCTGGCGAGCGTGATGGCCGTGCCGTTGTAGGTCAGCCCGGTACCGCCCGTCAGGTTACCGGAAGACGTTCCGGCGGCGACCGTGTTGACCGACCAGGTCAACGGGCTGTCGGCGCTGGCGTTGACGAGCGAGGTCAGATCGACCGTCGTCTCAGCGGGATCATGGGTGGGCGTCGTCGTCGTGTCGGTGACATGGATGTTGTCGACCGTGACTGTCAGCGAGTTGTCATGCGGATCGATCTCGAGCGACGTCAGCTGCTTGCCTTCGAGCGCCGTGCCGGCAGCCGAGAAGGTCGTGCCGGTAGTCGTCACTGAATACGTATGGCCTTGCGCATCGGTACCGATGATTGTGACAGTCTTGGACGAGATGCCTTGCTTGTCAAACACACCTACATCCATCTGGGTGAGAACAAAGGTCGTCCCCGTGTTGGACACGAGCACGATATCGCCCCCCTTGGATGACGATTCCGCATGGCCGTCGCTGACGTTGCCCTCGCTGACTGTCAGTTTGGCAGCCGCAGGATTCACCGTGTCGAAATCGACAGTGTACGATGCCGTCGTCACCACGGGAGCATTGATGGCCGTTTCCGAAACGGTCGCGGAAACCGTTGCATGATCAACCAGCGTCGGCACGTCGTCGATCACATCGACCGAGAAGCTCTGCGTGCCGCTCGTGGTGTCGCCGTCGCCGTCATGGCCAGCGACCTGGAAGGTCAGCTTGATATCCGAGAGGTTGCTTTGACCGTTGACGTCATCGAGCGACTTGTAAAGCGTGAAGTCGTAGGCGCCGCTGGCGTGGCCGCTGTCCTGGGACAGGACAACCTTGAAGACCCAGCTCGACTGGTCGGCGGCATTGCTGCCGGTGTAGGCGATGAGCGTCATGCCATCACCGCTGAGCGAGTAGGACAGCGCATGGCCGCCAGAGCTGAGCTTGGTCGCATCAAGCGTCTGATTATTGCCGTAGCTTGCGGTGAAATAGCTGCCGTTCGAACCCGCTACGAAGGTAGCAGCATGGGCGGCCGGGCCGTCAGCGCCGAAGGCGAGATTGAGCGCAACCGCGCCAGTGCTGATGCCGGAGGGCGACAGCGAACCCGAATTCGTCAGAAGGTCATGCTCGGCAAGTGTCTTTGCCGATACGGCACCGCCGATCGACGGGCCGTCATCATCGAAGCGAATGCTGCTGCCGATGGAAACGGACTTGGCGACGATATCGCCATCGCTATCGGTCGCGCTCAGCACCGCCGAGAGCTTGCCGGTGAGATCGACCGTATCGCCGTCCGACTTCGACGTATTCGGGTTGGCGAGCGACATGTACTGGGCGATGCTGACCTTGCCGCTGTTGTCGAGGCGGATCGCAAAGGCGATCTCGCCGTCGGCGATCTTGCCAACAACCGTGCCGTTGGCGAGCTGCGAGAGCGTGATCGCCTGACCAGCAGTCGTCTGCAAGCCGGAGTCGGCATTGTCGATATGAAGCGTCAGGCTGCTCGCCGTACCCGACGCATCGTCGGCGCCCATAGAGACCGACGGCGAGACGACGTTGTGCTGAGCGTAGACGGTCGACATATCGGGATCGTTGCCGCCAGTGATGCCGGCAAACAGGCTCTTGACCGCATTGCTGGCGTTGACGTCGTTGTCGCCGCTGCCGCTCTCGTCGATCGTGATCGAGCCAGTGAGGGCAAGATCGACCTTCGGCGCGTCATCGACGATCGTGACTTTCAAAGCGCCGGTAAGCGTCACGCTGTCGCCGTCGCCGTCGGTCGCCTGGATGACGGAACCGAAGTCGATGGCCGAGATCGAGCTATTGCCTGAGCGCAGGTCGTTGCCGGGACCAGCGACGTTGTCGAGCTGATCGTACTGCTGGAAGGTGAAGCTGCCGTTGCCAGACAGCGACAATGACAGGACCGGGCGGTCGAGGACCGGGTTGTAGCCGCTGTGGTGGTCATTATCGACATAGCCGATGATCACGTTGTTGACGACCGCATAGGAGAGCGCTTCGCCACCCGAAGTCAGATGCAGAGCGGTAAGCGTCGACGCCGCATTGGCGGTGAAGCTGAAGCCGCCACCGACCGCTGCGCCGTCGGCACCGAAGGAAACGGTGGAAGCAACGGAGCCGGATACCGTGGCCGCAAAGCCGAAACCGAACAGTGCCGGCTGCGAAGACGATCCGTCATGCGTGCCATCGAGCGCGCTGTTGCCATGCGACAGGAGATTGTAAATGTCGCCCTCGTCGGCCTTGACAGCAACGGTCGTGCCGGAAGCAACCAGGACGTCGTCCGTGATGGCAATCGCCAGCGAGCCCTTCGCTGTATCGCCGTCGCCATCCGTGACCGTGAAGCCGAAATTCAGCGTCAGGCTGTCTTCGGTCGTCGTCGACGTCGAATGAACAAGCGGCGCATCCGCGGTGAAGCTGTAGGAACCGTCCGAATTGATCGTCAGAACTGCAACGGTGGCATGGCTGGAGGCGCCGGTTGCCGTCCAGGTCGTCACACCGTTCGCCGCAGACGACGTCCAGGAAACGGCTTCCTGGTGGCCGATGCCGTGGCTGTCGAGGTAGATCGCCTTCAGCGTCGGCAGGCTGTCCATCGAAACACCCTTGACGCCATCGGCACCGGCGGAGAACAGAGCCCCTGCGTCGCCATTGATCGTCTTCGCGTCGGCGGCGCCATCCAGGTTGCCATGTGCCTGCGCGTCGTCGTTGAGCGGCGTCGAGGTGGCATCGACCTTATAGGCGATTGGTGCGTCGTCCTTGACGCTGACCGTCAGCGAGCCGCTGGCCGTATCGCTGTCACCATCGGTGACGGTGAAGTTGAAGGTCAGATCCTGAGTATTTTCCGCGGTCGGGCTTGCTTCATGGGCGACCGGTGCACTGAGCGTGAAGCTGTAGGAACCATCCGTGCCGATCGTCAGTGTCGCGACCGTCTGGCCGCTGTCCTTGCCTGTTGCGATCCAGATCGTCTCGCCGCCCGCCGCCGTCGTCGGGCTGCCCCAAACGACCGACTCGACATGGGCAAAGCCGTCCTTGCCGGTATAGATGGCACTGAAATCCGTCGTCGCTCCGAGCGTCACCTGATGGACGCCATCGGCGCCGCCCGAAAAGAGCGTGCCGCTTGTGCCGCTGACCGTGTCGGTATCGGTTACGCCAATCGTGTCGGGATTTCCGCCCTTCAGCGCGTCGTCGTTCAGCGCCACGCTGGTCACAGTGACGGTATTTGCCAGCGGTACGTCATCCGTAACATGCAGAGTCAGCGAGCCGGTCGATGTATCATTGTCGCCATCGGTCACCGTGAAGGTGAAGGTCAGCGACAAGCTTTCTTCCGTCGTGCCGGAGGTCGGGTGGACGAGCGGCGCGCTGGTGCTGAACGTGTAGGAGCCATCGGCATTGATGGTCAGCGTGGCGACGGTGTCGTGATTGGCGCTGGAAGCAACCCAGGTTGTCGCACCGTCGGAAACCGTCGGCTTGCCCCAGGTAACGTCTTCCTGCTGTGCGAACCCGTTGGCGTCGACATAGATCGTCTTCAGAGCCGGAAGGCTGGACTGATCGATCGAGACGCTTGCAGAACCGTCGGCGCCAGCGCTGAACAGGGCGCCGGCAGCGCCCGAGACGCTATGCGCGTTGGCGTCGTTGGCATCCAGGTTTCCGCCGATCTGCGCATCGTCATTCAGCGGCGAAGCTGTGTTGTCAATCGCGTGAGCGACAGGCTTGTCATCGGCAACGGTGATGGTGAAGCTGTTCGTGGCGGTGTCGCCGTCGGAATCGGTTGCCGTATAGCCGAAGGTCAGCGTGATGGCGTCCGAACCCTTGGCGTCGTCGAGCGACTGAACCAGGGTGAAGTTGTAGTGGCCGTTGTCGGTGTCCGAGACCGTCGCGTAGAAGACGACGTTGGATGCAGAGGTTGCCGTCGGAGCGGCCTCGCCGGTGTAGCCGACCAGCGTGCCGTCAGCCAAGAGCGCCGTATGAACCGCAAGACCATGCGAGCTCAGCGCTTCACCATCCTGGCCCTGTGTCGTGACCGAGGCATCGGTGAAGGCGACCGAGCGATCGCCGGCGCCGCCGTTGTTCGTGTTGGCGTTGTCGGCACCCCAGGAGATGTTGAGCGAGCCGGTGGTGATGGCATCGGTTTCGACATGCGGGTTTTCGTTGCCGCTCGCCAGCGCGCCTTCGGTGACCGAGCCTGCATCGCCGGTCGCAGCGACAGGCTTGTCGTCGGCGACGGTGATGGTGAAGCTGTTCGTGGCGGTATCGCCGTCGGAATCAGTTGCCGTATAGCCGAAGGTCAGCGTGATGGCGTCCGAACCCTTGGCGTCGTCGAGCGACTGCACCAGCGTGAAGTTGTAGTGGCCGTTGTCTGTATCCGAGACCGTCGCATAGAAGACGATGTTCGAGCCGACCGCGCCCTTGGCATCCATGACCGCCGTCGGAGCGGCCTCACCGGTATAGCCAACCAGCGTGCCATCGGCCAAGAGCGCCGTATGAACGGCCAGACCATGCGAGCTCAGCGCTTCACCATCCTGGCCCTGTGTCGTGACCGAGGCATCGGTGAAGGCGACAGACCGGTCGCCGGCGCCGCCATTGTTGGTGTTGGCGTTATCAGCACCCCAGGAGATGTTGAGCGAGCCGGTGGTGATGGCATCGGTCTCGACATGCGGGGTCTCGTTGCCGCTCGTCAGAGCACCTTCGGTAACGGAGCCTGCGTCGCCGGTGGAAGCAACTGGCTTGTCGTCGGCGACGGTGATGGTGAAGCTGTTCGTGGCGGTGTCGCCGTCGGAATCAGTTGCCGTATAGCCGAAGGTCAGCGTGATGGCGTCCGAACCCTTGGCGTCGTCGAGCGACTGAACCAGGGTGAAGTTGTAGTGGCCGTTGTCAGTGTCCGAGACCGTCGCGTAGAAGACGACGTTGGATGCAGAGGTTGCCGTCGGAGCGGCCTCGCCGGTGTAGCCGACCAGCGTGCCGTCAGCCAAGAGCGCCGTATGAACCGCAAGACCATGCGAGCTCAGCGCTTCACCATCCTGGCCCTGTGTCGTGACCGAGGCATCGGTGAAGGCGACCGAGCGATCGCCGGCGCCGCCGTTGTTCGTGTTGGCGTTGTCGGCACCCCAGGAGATGTTGAGCGAGCCGGTGGTGATGGCATCGGTTTCGACATGCGGGGTCTCGTTGCCGCTCGCCAGCGCGCCTTCGGTAACCGAGCCTGCATCGCCGGTCGCAGCGACAGGCTTGTCGTCGGCGACGGTGATGGTGAAGCTGTTCGTGGCGGTATCGCCGTCGGAATCAGTTGCCGTATAGCCGAAGGTCAGCGTGATGGCGTCCGAACCCTTGGCGTCGTCGAGCGACTGAACCAGGGTGAAGTTGTAGTGGCCGTTGTCAGTGTCCGAGACCGTCGCGTAGAAGACGATGTTCGAGCCAACCGCACCCTCGCCATTCATCACGGCCGTCGGAGCGACGTCGCCGGTATAGCCAACCAGCGTGCCATCGGCCAAGAGCGCCGTATGAACGGCCAGACCATG
The DNA here is from genome assembly GCF_030182455.1 of Rhizobium cerradonense. NCBI lineage: Bacteria > Pseudomonadati > Pseudomonadota > Alphaproteobacteria > Hyphomicrobiales > Rhizobiaceae > Rhizobium > Rhizobium cerradonense. Next base: position 182,153 of record NZ_JAQJCK010000010.1, on the reverse strand, counting down.
CGAGCTCAGCGCCTCGCCGTCCTGGCCCGTCGCCGCAACCGAGGCATCGGTGAAGGCAACCGACCGGTCGCCGGCGACGCCGTTGTTGGTGTTGGCGTTATCGGCACCCCAGGAGATGTTGAGCGAGCCGGTGGTGATGGCATCGGTTTCGACATGCGGGTTTTCGTTGCCGCTCGCCAGCGCGCCTTCGGTGACCGAGCCTGCATCGCCGGTCGCAGCGACAGGCTTGTCGTCGGCGACGGTGATGGTGAAGCTGTTCGTGGCGGTATCGCCGTCGGAATCAGTTGCCGTATAGCCGAAGGTCAGCGTGATGGCGTCCGAACCCTTGGCGTCGTCGAGCGACTGCACCAGCGTGAAGTTGTAGTGGCCGTTGTCTGTATCCGAGACCGTCGCGTAGAAGACGATGTTCGAGCCGACCGCGCCCTTGGCATCCATGACCGCCGTCGGAGCGGCCTCGCCGGTATAGCCGACCAGTGTGCCGTCGGCCAAGAGCGCCGTATGAACGGCCAGACCATGCGAACTCAGCGCTTCGCCGTCCTGGCCCTGTGTCGTGACCGAGGCATCGGTGAAGGCAACCGACCGGTCGCCGGCGCCGCCGTTGTTCGTGTTGGCGTTATCGGCACCCCAGGAGATGTTGAGCGAGCCGGTGGTGATGGCATCGGTCTCGACATGCGGGTTTTCGTTGCCGCTCGCCAGAGCGCCTTCGGTGACGGAGCCTGCATCGCCAGTCGCAGCGACAGGCTTGTCATCGGCAACGGTGATGGTGAAGGTGTTCGTGGCGGTATCGCCGTCGGAATCGGTTGCCGTATAGCCGAAGGTCAGCGTGATGGCGTCCGAACCCTTGGCGTCGTCGAGCGACTGCACCAGGGTGAAGTTGTAGTGGCCGTTGTCGGTGTCCGAGACCGTCGCGTAGAAGACGACGTTCGAGCCGACCGCACCCTCGCCATTCGTCACGGCCGTCGGAGCGGTCTCGCCGGTGTAGCCGACCAGCGTGCCGTCAGCCAGCAGTACTGTATGTACGGCCAGACCATGCGAGCTCAGTGCTTCGCCATCCTGGCCCTGTGTCGTGACCGAGGCATCGGTGAAGGCGACCGACCGGTCGCCGGCGCCGCCATTGTTCGTGTTGGCGTTATCAGCACCCCAGGAGATATTGAGCGAGCCAGTGGTGATGGCATCGGTCTCGACATGCGGGGTCTCGTTGCCGCTCGCCAGCGCGCCTTCGGTGACCGAGCCTGCATCGCCGGTCGCAGCGACAGGCTTGTCGTCAGCGACGGTGATGGTGAAGCTGTTCGCGGCTGTATCGCCGTCGGAATCAGTTGCCGTGTAGCCGAAGGTCAGCGTGATGGCGTCCGAACCCTTGGCATCATCGAGCGACTGCACCAGCGTGAAGTTGTAGTGACCGTTGTCGGTATCCGATACCGTAGCATAGAAGACGACGTTGGTTGCGGAGGTTGCCGTCGGAGCAGTCTCGCCGGTGTAGCCGACCAGCGTGCCATCAGCCAGCAGCGCCGTATGAACGGCCAGACCATGCGAGCTCAGCGCGCCATTGTCCTCACCCGTCGCCGAAACCGTGGCATTGGTGAAAGCGACCGAGCGATCGCCGAGGCCGCCCTTGTCGGTGTTGCCGCCGTCAGCGCCCCAGGAGATGTTAAGTGAACCAGTGGCGGTCGCGGCGCCGGTGTCATGGGTCAGGGCCGCGTTGCCGGCAGACAGAGCTGCTTCTGTAACCGAACCCGCCGTACCAACGGCCGCAACCGGCACGCTGTCCGTGATATCGACGGTTGCGACAGCCGAAACCGTATGGCCGCTCGTGTCGGAGACCGTATACCGAAATTGCAATTCAAGCACATCGCTGGCCGAATTGGCGCCGCGGGGATGGTCGAGGGCAGCGAGCTGGGTGAAGGTGTACGCGCCGGTCGAGGCGTTGAATACCAACGTGAAGACAGTGACGCCATTCGCGACGCCGGTGACGGTCTGGCCGTTCTGGGTGACGACAACGGGAACGCCGCCGGAGGTCAGGCCCGATAGCTGCTGCGTGCCACTGCTGGTGATTTCTGTCTCGCCGACCAGCGTGACGGTGGTGATCGAGGCATTGTTGCCGCCGAAGCCGAAGCGGCCGGTGCTGCTTGTCGTGAGGAAGGCGCCGGTGCTGCTGCCGCGTTCAGTCAGCGAGGCCGTTTCGGTCGCCTGCTGAAGGATAAAGGGAACGCGAGTCTGGGTGCCAGACAGATTGCCGCCGTTACCGTTGCCACCTATGTCGCCAGGACCGAGGAGACCAATCAGGTTCAGCGGCGTGCGGGCATTCGGGGACTGGCTGTCGGTGAACTGGTGGCCGGAATCCGTGTTATTGCCGGCATGAACCGAACCGTCAGGACCTTCGGCGACGTTGATGCCCTGCTGCTGCAGGGCAGCGACGATGGCCTGCTGCGGCAGCGTGACTTCGCCGATCAGGAAGGTCGGGACGTGCAGCGCGCCGTTGATGATGACGATGCGCGTGCCGTCGGCCTGGATGAGAACGAGGTTGCGCCCCTCGACGTGAATGTCGTCGATCGAGGTGTTCGGCGGCAGGTGGACGACGTTGCCATTGTCGGGCACGATTTGGATTGGCTGACGGGCGTCGGCGTTTTGCGGCTCGTTGGCGGCAAGGCGCTCGGTCTTGCCGTTCGCCTGCTGCTCGGCGGCCTGTGCCACCTCAAACGCGGCGACATCAGCATTCTGCGACAACGGCAGCGGCCGAGACGCATTGATATCGGCTGCAAGGCCTTCGTTCCGGTCGCCCGATACGAGATCGTTCGAAACCGCTTCGTGGTCTACCGTCGAAATGCGCGAATCTTCCATAAGTCTAACTCCCGGTGTCTCGTAATTTGACGGCAATCAATTACGAGAGCGGGGTGATTGCAATACTTCGTTAACCTCACAGATATAGCCGGTTATGCACGACCGCAGATATATTTACCCATGGTTAACTCAACAACCAAACAACTCCTTAAGTATACCGCTTGACTTTCCGTCAGCCGCTGTGTGCAAATGCGCCGCCATAGGCTGTCGCAGCCTGCGTTCGGGAATCGGGGGAGTGAGTTGTGCCGTTTGCGATCAGCCTTTCGTTAAGCCTTTTGACTGATTGGCTGCGGCGCAGACAGCACCGGCGCCCAACAGGCGGTGCCGTTCTCGTCCTCTGCGCCAGCCTCGCCGGATGCCAGATGAACGGTGCTGGCCTGAGCAGCAACAGTAAGAACGACGACATAAAAATGCCGTCCACCGCCATCGATGAAACCTACGGCGGCGACAGCGGCACGGAAATTACGTTGCTGATGCGCAAAGGCGCGGCAGGTCTCTACGAAGGTCCGGCTCGCGACGTGCGTGACGGGGCAGTGCTTGGTGTCGGCGAGCTCGGCAACAATCAAATTCGGCTGCGTGTAAAAGATGTCGGCCAGGGCCCTGCAGGAATCGCGGCGCAGGTTGCCGCGGCCAAGGGTCGTAATGCCGCGCTGATCGTCAGCTATCTGCCGCCGGCCGAGACCGCTGCCATTGCCGCCATTTCCCCCGCCCAACGCCCGCCACTGCTTAACCTTGCGAGTGCTATGGCCTCGACCGGTGGCGATGTCTTCAACCTCGCCTCGGACGAAATCGATAGCGCGACCGAGGGCGTCAAGGCGGCCGGTCCCGGAGGTCACAAGAAGGTGTCGGCGCTGGTGCCTGCGGATTTTTCTCCATCCGACAGCACCAGGTTGAGCAACGCCATCTGGAACAGCGGCAACACTTTCATGGGCCTTGGCCGTTACAACACAAGCGATCAGGCCGCGGATATCCTTACCAAGAACCGGCCGCTTATCCAGTCGGCCGAGATCGTGGTCATTCTCGGTAACACGCCGGAAATCGGCGCAGTAGCGAGTGCCGTGCGCAGCGCCGCCATTCCCGCTCAGGCGGTGGTGGGCACCAACAGATGGCCCCAATCAATCTATGCCGTGTCGGCTGTGGCTGGTGCATTTGTCGCGACGGACGACACGCAAAGCAGCGGGCTAATTGCCGAGCGCTACCAGCGCCACTTCAACCATCCGCTGACAACCTCCGGCGCCTATGGCTACGACGCTATGGCGATCGCCTCCGGCCTCATCCGTTCCCAGGGCCCGCAAGCCATCACCACCGCCAACCTGATGAACAAGGTCGGCTTCCGCGGCACGACCGGGCTGTTCCGCTTCAATGCCGCCGGCATGGTAGAGCGCAAAATGGTGATCAATACGATCGACGGCGGCAAGCTGAAGGTCGCCGCGCAGCCCTCGCAGTCGTTCTGAAGCTGAGCAATCGCATCGAGCGCAGTGCACATAGCGCGCACTGTCGCGCCGCGCTGTGTTATCAGTTGCAGCGTCATGCTGGATCATTTTGTGCGCCTGACGGCATCATCCTTAATGGTTTCCCACCAAACCCGGTTGAATTTTATACTTATTTGATCGCTTAATTTATACTTAGATTATCTACGCTTCCGAACGCCATATTCAGAGGTATCGCGCATTATTCTCTCAACCAGGGAGAATAATGCACCAATGGAACGCAAGAACAATAAAGTTATACTTGCAGCGATTGCTGCAGCTTCCCTTGCCTTTGGTCTGTCGTCATCAACCACCTGCCTGGCGGCGACCAGCGATACCGTCCGCCCGGTCGTCAACCTGCTTTCGGATCCGCTGTTCGACACGGTCATCAATCTCTTTGCGCCGACCGCCGCAAACACAGCAAAGGCGATTGAGGGCCTCGACCTTGCCGCGCTGAGCCAGAGCCTCGCCGTCGAGCCCGCAGGTCTTCCGCATAATGATGAAGCTGTGCTCGAGCCGGCACGTCCCGCACAGCCGACCAACACCCCAATGGGCGACTCGGTGTTCGGAACAGTCGCCATCCCCTTCAAGCATCTTGCGGCGCTCGACAAGTTTGCCGGCCCGCTCGCCGAGATCCGCTCCGGCAAAGCGCTCGGTTGCAGCGCGGGTGGATGTGATGCAGCCGCAGTCGCCGTCGCGGCTGCCGAGACAAAGACTGCCGGCGCCTCGATCCGCGACAAGATCAACACCATCAATTTCACCGTCAACCATGCCATCCGCTACGCCAGCGACATGGACACCTATCATGTGACGGACTACTGGGCGAAGCCGAGCGAGGCCCTGTCGCACCAGCAGGGCGATTGCGAGGATTTTGCCATATTGAAGATGGCCGCCCTCTATAATGCTGGCGTCGATCTCGACCAAATGGCGCTAGTCATCCTCTTTGACCAGCAGCGGCATTTCTATCACGCCGTCCTGTCAGTCTCCGTCAACGGCAACTATTTCATCCTCGACAACATGCGCGATGAGGTTTTGTCCGACAGGCGCATTGCAGAATATCTGCCGCTCTATTCGATCGTCGCCGGCCGCGGCTATCTGCACGGCTCCCGCGATCCTCATGCGAAAGCGGTTGTCGCCGCAATGCCGCTCGCCAAGGTGGCCCCTGGCGAAGGCGAGATCCACTGATCGGGCTCGCCTTTTCGACGTTCCGCGAGGAATGCCGCGCTCAATGAACGTGACGACTTCTCAATAAACGGAAATATAGCCCATCAGCATCGGGGCCTCGTGCGTCGGTGCCAGTGCCAGATTGATCTGGCCCGTCAGCGATTGCGAACCGAGGCCGATCTTGAAGCCTGTATTCAGCGTCTTGCCGCGATTGCTCGATAGGACGGAGAATACTTCCTCGACCTGGGTGTCGATGGAAAAGCGCAGGGTGCGCGCCGTCTGCTGGACGTCGTCAATTAACGGCAGGCGATGGCGCAGCATCTTCAGGAAAGCGTCGTTGAAGAGCTTGATCCCACGCTCCCGCGTCAACACCACTGCCGGCGTCGGCGACGCCTGAAGGACTGCGTTGAGATTGGTTAGCGACGCAACATCCTCGATGGCGTCCAGACGGCTCAGCGCCCATTTGAAGCTCAGCACACGCAACAGCGAGGCGAGATTGCCCGTTTCCGGCATGTCGGTCGCCGTGTGGTAAACGAGGTCGCCGATGCTGATGCCGCCGGCTTCGGACATCCGTCCGAGGCCGTCCCAATAGATCCGCTCCAAGCGGATGCCGCGACGCTCACCGCCGCCAGTCACGGCGCGGAAACGCGGCTCCAGTTCGTCACCATCGACGGATGGCAAGGCTTCGCTGCGGGCCATCGTCGTGACTTCGTCCTTTCCGGCTCCTTTGCGCATCGCCGCCCTCACCGTTCTGTCAGCGCTTCGGAGCGCGCCTTGTTGATCGGCTTCATCAAATAGGCAAGGATCGCCTTGCGGCCGGTCATGATCTCGGCCGAAGCCACCATGCCGGGGATGATCGGATAGCGCTTGCCGTCGCGCTCCAGCTCCGACTTGTCGGTCTTGATGCGCACGAGGTAATAGGTTTCGTTCTTGTCCTTATCGACCAGGCTGTCGGCGGAGACGTTGACGACCGCACCATCCAGCGCGCCGAAGATCGAGAAATCGTAGGCCGAGATCTTGATGACCGCCGGCTGGCCGAGGCGCACGAAGGCAACGTCGCGCGGTGAAATCTTCGCCTCGATTAGCAGATTGTCGGCTGTCGGCACGACGCCGGCGATGACTTTGCCGGCGTCGACATAGGCGCCGATCGTGTTGACCTCCAGCGTATTGACGATGCCGTCGACCGGGGAACGGATATCGGTATGCTTGACCCGGTCGGAAGCCCCACGGATCGTCTCGTCGACGACGGACAGCTCCGACAATGCCTGCCCCTTGTCGGTCAATGCCTGCTGGCGCAACTGCAGCCCAAGGTCGTTGACCTGCAAATTCGCTTCCTTGACGGCTGCCTGCAGGCGATCCAGACTTTCGACATAGACTTTAAGCTGACCCTGCAGGTCGACCAGGTCTCGCTGGACCTTCAGGATTTCAGTTTCGGCGACGAGCTTCTTCTCGCCGAGCGGCTTCAGCAGATCATACTGCTTCTGGGCGCCGACGATATTCTGCGTCAGGCGGTCTATGTTGGCGTGGGCCTCGTCCAGCTCGTTCTGATGCTGCTTCAAACGCTGATCGAGAACATTAAGCTTGTTCTGATAGGCGGCACGATCCGCCTCGAAAAGCTTTTCCTCGTTATCGCAGACGTCCTTGGCGGTGGCAAGAATATCGGCCGGACAGACGAATTGTGCGTCGTAGGTGCCGGCCTCCTCCAAGGCGAGACGCTCGACCTTGGCACCGAGAGCGCGGGCCTTGGCCACCGACTCACCAAGCGTCGATTGTGTCGTGGTATTGTCGAGCTGGACCAGAAGATCGCCCTTATGGACGACCTGGCCAAGATTGACATTGATCTGCTGGACGATGCCCGGCTCGGACGACTGTACGATCTGCGTCTTCGATACCGGTATCACCTTCCCCTCGCCCCGTGCGATCTCGTCAATGTCGGCCAAGGCCGCCCAGGCGATGAAAGCGGCAATCATCAAGGCGCAGATACCGAGGATCAGCCGGGCGAAAAGCGGAGGATTGTCGTGGATATTGTGGCGATGAATACGCATCAGGACACCGCCTTGCGCTGCATCGCCTCGATGACGGCGTGCTTTGGTCCATCGGCAATGATGCGGCCCTTGTCGATGACGATCAGCCGGTCGACCAGCTCCAACATGCTGTGGCGATGGGTTGCCACCATCACCGTCGTTTCCGGGCCGAACGCATTTGTCAGCTTATTGATCAGGTGCCGTTCGCTCGCCAGATCCATGGCCCCCGAGGGCTCGTCGAGGAAAACGATCTTCGGCCGGGTCAGGAGCAGGCGGGCGATGGTCAATGCCTGCTTCTGGCCATTCGAAAGGTTCGCGCCGCGCTCGCCGACGGGCATGTCGAAACCGCGCGGGTGAACGGCGACGAACTCCTCGACACCGGTCATCCGCGAGACGGCCAGCAACTCCTCGTCGCTGGCATCGGCCCTGCCGAGCAGCAGATTTTCCTTCACCGTTCCGGAGAACAGGTCAGACGACTGACCGGCGACGGCCACGGCGGCGCGCACCTCTGCCATGTGATACTGGCGGATATCGACGCCATCGATCAGCACGCGGCCGCTGGTAGGCTGGAAAAGCCCGTCGAGCAGCCGGCCGAGCGTCGTCTTGCCCGAACCTATGCGACCGATAATCCCGATCTTCTCCCCGGGCGTCACCGTGAAGGACAACTGATTGATGACCGCCTGATCGGAACCCGGATATTGGAAAGAGACGTTCTGGAAGCTGAATCCGCCGCTGCGGATCTGCCGGTTGACGAAGCCGACAGTCGACGGTCGGTCATCAGGCTGTTCCATGATCTTGTCGAGAATGCGCAGCGACATGGTGGCCTGGCGGAAACGCGCCAGTGTCATGGCGATCTGTCCGAAAGGCGCGCCGGCACGGCTCGCCAGCATGACGGTGGCAACGATCGCGCCCATGGCAATTTTTCCATCGGCGAATTCATAGGTGCCCGCCACGACGATGAACACGCTGACCATCTGTTGCAGCAACATCGTCAAGTTGATGGCGTTTGACGAGATGTGCTTGATGTCCTCGCTGGTGCGGCTCGAATATTTCGTCAGCTCCTGCCAGCGGCGTAGCATGGTCGCTTCGGCTCGAAGGCTCTTCAATGTCTCGATCGTCGAAATCGTCTCGACAAGCATCGACTGGCGACGCGATGCCTCGTTCGTCGCAGCCGCCATGCGTTTGCCGATCTGCGCCTGGGCTACGAGGCCGATCACCACCGACAAAACGAAGGCGACCGCCGGAATAACCACCAGCCAGTCGGCGATCATATAAATGACGATCAGGAAGATGATGACGAAGAGGCTGTCGATCAGCACACCGATCGTGTTCGAGGTGAAGAATTCTCGCACGAATTCATATTGCGTCACGCGGTTGGCATATTCGCCTGTCGACATCGGGCGAGAGGCTAGCGTCGAATTCAGGATCTTGTCGAAGATCAGTTGCGAAAGGCGCAGGTCCGCCTTGCGGCCGGCATAGTCGATCAGCGCCGCGCGGGCCGTCTTCAGCAGGAAATCGAACAGATAGGCCAGGGAAATGCCGATCGTCAGCACCCAAAGCGTTGGGAACGCCTTGTTTGGCAGCACGCGGTCATAGACATTCATGGTGAAGAGCGGCGAGGCCAGCGCGATGATGTTGATAAACAGCGCCGCCAGCATGACACGAGTATAGGTGCGCCAGTAGGGCACCAGCGTCGTTGCCAGCCAATGCCGCTTCTCTATCTCCATCGCATGACCGACGCGCGCTTCTTCCGAAGCATTCTGATAGTAGAGCGTGAAGGCAAAGGCGGCCTGCGGATTGAGCGCCGCAAGCTCATCCCGCGTCAGGTGGAGCGGCGTCCCCGCTGTTGGCGCGATATCGATGACGTAGGAGCCATTTTCGGCGATTTCAAGCAATGGAAGCACACCGCCACCAGCAAAGGTGACGATGGCGGGACAGTCGAAATTACCCAGCCGGCAATCGCGCTCCTTGTGCTGCAGCACCTGCAGGCCGACGCGTTCTGACAGTCGCTCGACGTCGTCCTGCTCCATGGCCTCCAGAACCTCGTCCGGAACGCCTGAAAACAGCACTGTGTCGGAGCTCGGGCGACCGTAGAACGCAGCGACCGATTTAAATGCCGATTTAAACGTCTGCAGCGGTACGCTCGCAGACACCTCAGGTGCCACGTTCAACATGGAGTATTATCCAATCCGGATCGCGACGATTAGCGAATCGGCTCGAGCAGATCCATCGGCAGGCCGGGCTTCTGATGCGAGTCGTATTTGGTATAGCCGGGATCAGCCGTGTTCGACGACACGCTGAATTGATCACGGGCATAAGGCGTTGCCTGATGGACCGGCTTCAGCTTCATCGTCGACAATAAACTGCCCGATGCGGCAAGGATCTTGTATTCGGCAAAGAGCGAGGCGACGTCCGCAGTCTTGGCCAAAACCTCGGTGTTGAAGCGAGTGTTCTGGGCATCCAACAGATCGAGCAGGGAGCGCTGACCGACCTTGAACTGCTCACGATAGGACGTCACGAGCTGGGCGTTTGTCTTTTCCTGCCCGTCCAGGATACGCGCGAGCTGGGCCTGATTGGTACGCTCGCTCCAAGCGGAACGAACAGACTGATCGACCTCGCGATATGTTTCACTCAGCGCATAACGCTGTTCGGCGGCGCGACGGACCAGTTCCTGCTGATGGGCGGTATCGATGCCGCCGTGATAGAGGTTCCACTTGGCGACGACACCGACCTGGACGTCGTTGGTGTTGCCCTTGTTGCCGTCCACATCGTCACCGATACGGGCGCTGCCGACAAGGTCCAGCTTCGGCAGGAAGGCAGACTTGGAACCGCGGACATCGGCGTCCGCGGCGTTCACGTCAGCTTTGCCGGAGGAAATCTGCGGATTGTTCTTTTGGGCGATGAAGACAGCATCATCCAGCGTCTTCGGCAGGTAATGCGACACGGAGGCCGGACGCTGGGCATTGCTGATCGGTTCGCCGACGACCTGAAGGTAGCGGATCTTCGTCGCATCCAGTTCCTGCTTGGCTTCCTGAAGACGGGCATTTGCCGCCTGCAGGCGCTCGCGGCCCTGATAACGATCGGCATCGGTAAGGGCCCCGCCCTTAATGCTATCCTCGATGTTACCGACCATCTGCTTGTGGAAGGCGACGTTCTTTTCCGCGGCCGCGACAATTTCCGTCTGCAGCATATATTCGAGATAATCCTGGGTCACTTCAAGCGCTAAGGCTTCCGAGCGCTGCTGGACGCGAAAGGATGCGCTGTCGACACGAGCCGCCTGCTTATCTTTCTGTGCCTTGCGGTCGCCGCCGTCAAACAACGTCTGCGTAATCGTCAAGCTGACGTCGGCCGGATTTAGGTAATCCGTGCTACGCGTCAGGGCTCCCGACGTGACATCCGAAAGTCTACGGCGACCATAACCCGACTCCAGATCGACTGACGGCAGATAAAGCCCCCTTGCCTGCCGCAGTTGGAACTCGGTTGCCTCCCTATTCTGGGCAGCCTCCATGATCTGCGGGTTGGTCTTCATTGTCTTGTCAATTGCCTGCTGCAATGTCGTAGCGTAAGCAGCGCCGCTCAATAAAGAACTAATGGCTACCGAAATGCCGATCGCCCCAATCAATCGTTTTCTATAAACCAAAATAGTACCCTTCCCCAAAAACAGTACTTTGCTAATATACTTCCAGGCTTATTCATCCACTAGGTAGACGAAATCACATCTACTTGCAAAGTAGATTCTTATTTATTTCCTCTGAAGCAGTTAATATCGCGGCGCGCAAGCCTCATGACTAACAATTTGTTGACCATTTTTGGTCTGTTCACAGTCACTGCGCAGACGTGCGGTCGATCCGGCACGCAGTCGTCTCTTTATGCAGAACACGGGCCTACCTTCGGCGGTGTGGGCTGGTACAAAACGACCACCGTAACTGAGAATGCTGCACGCTATCTTGGCCGCAATCACGTAATCGAGGACGGCAGGGCCCAGTTATCGCGTCGCCGGCGCTTTAGCCGAAGCAACGCCGTAGAAAGTTGACTATATTCTCACTCGATCTCAGAACCGTAAGTTCTGCGAAGCCGATCTGCGATTATCCGGAAACATATCTCGCTTCTGTTGCTGAAAATTACTTTCAAGGCGCCGAATATCTGCTCGTTATGGGATCCGAACGCAGACCCCGTCGAAGGCGCCGGCAGGGTCGATGCGCGCTACTCCGGCAGGCCGGCAGCACGTAGCGCATCACCAAGGCATTGCGCGAGCGCCGGCGCACAGTCGACGCCTGCAAACTGGCGGCCGAAGTGAAACGTTGGATGCAGCTCAAGCACCCGCGCAGCGGCTGCCCTCGCTTCTTCCAGCCGGCCGAGCTTGGCCAGGGCGGCAGCCAATTGCACATGGGTGATGCTGTGTGCGGGATTGGCCTGAACAGACTTGTAGGCTGCGCGACAGGCTTCATCATAGCGGCCAAGCAGCAAATGACTCATCGCTTGCGCATCGAATGCGGCAAAAGCCCATGAGTCAAATGGGCTCAGCCGCATGCCCCGCTCGCTCCACTCGATGGCCCGCTCTGCTTCTCCGCCCCATCCGAGAATGACGCTTCCCAAGATATAGGTCAGGGCAGATGACGGGCTGATGGCGAGTGCGGCTTCCAGTGCGGTGAAAGCAGCCTTCCGGTCATGTCCATCCATGCCGATGGAAAAACCCGCAAGGGTAAGGGCGGATGCATCATCCTGCCCGTGGAGGATCGCTGAGCGGGCATGGCGTATCGAAGCGGCACGGTTGGCTTCCTGCAGGCCGGCGCGCAGGAAGAGGCAATGATGGCACATCGCGGCATTGCCATGCGCCAGCGCATAACCCGGATCGAGTTCGATGGCACGATCGAGCAGCACGAGCGCTCGCGCAACCCGGTCCGGCATGCCGGAATCCACGTCGAGCTGCGCCCGCAGCACAAGATCATATGCATCGAGACTGTCGGGACGCTTGCGCTTCACCCTATCGATTTCGGCACGCCGCAGGCTGGGTGCGATTGCACCGACAGCCGATAAGGCGATCTCGTCCTGAAGCGCAAAAATATCGGTAGAGCTGCGGTCGTACCGCTGAGCCCATACGTGAGCGCCGGTCGATGCATCGATCATCTGGCCGGTCACGCGCACACTGCCACCGGCTTTCCGCACGCTGCCTTCGAGCACGTAGCGGACACCGAGCTCGTGGGCGACCTGCTTCACGTCCACCGCGCGACCCTTGTAGATGAAGGTCGAGTTACGCGCGATGACGAGCAGCCAATTGATGCGCGCCAGGCCGGTGATGATGTCGTCAACCATCCCGTCAGTGAAATAATCCTGTTCAGGATCGCCGCTCAGGTTGGAGAACGGTAAAACCGCGATCGAAGGCTTGTCTGGCAATGTCGGCGTTGTCGTAGCCAAGACCGCGGCTGCTGAATCAGGACCATCAACTGCGACCGCCGGTCCGACATAGCGATAGCCGCGTCGTGGCAGCGTCTCTATCCAGCATCCGCCACCGCTAAGGTTTTCGAGAGCCCGCCGCACCGCCGCGATCTGGACCGTCAGGTTGCTGTCCTCTATGGCGAGCCCGGGCCATGCAGTCTCGATTAGCGCTTCCTTCGAAACCGGTGAACCCGACCGCTCCAAGAGCAGCGCAAGCAACGCAACCGCCCGCTGACCGAGCGGCGTCGGCTTGTCGCCGTGGAACAGGATCCCGGCATCGGCGTCGAGGCGAAATGGGCCAAACGTGAGGCTTGTAACCATTCCTGAAGAAGATACCGTTTGCGATCTTTTCGCAACAATTTCGGAACGACTTCAGGACTATCCGACAGGGCGGTGGCATTCTGGGTGGGTGCTTGCGGAAGCAGCACCGAGCCAATGGAGGATAAGATGAGCGCCGCCCCTGTCATCCGCATGCCTGACGAGAACAAGGGGGTCATGCTGCGTGGCCATCCCATGGTGTTTCTCGTCACCGGCGAGGATACGAGACACACGAGCATGTTCGACTGGACGATCCCAGCCGGGTTTGCCACCGGCCGGCATATCCATCGCGTGCAGGAGGAAACCTTCTACATGCTCGACGGCGAATGCCTCTGGCACGTCGGCGAAAAAACGATCCGCGCTACCCCGGGTACCTACCTGTTCATTCCAGCGGGCGTGCCGCACAACATCACCAATGTCAGCGAAAAGCCGGCGCGCGTGCTGATGACCGTCTCTCCGCCCGGACACGAGCATTATTTCGAAGAGCTTGCGAAGCTCGCTGCACACGGCTCTCCCGACCCAAGCGCGCTTGCCGACTTGCGGAGCCGCTACGATACCGATCAGATCTCTACTCTGACAACAAGCGCGTAGGCGCGATTGGCAGGCCCAGTGCAACGCGGCAACAGGTGCAACGCAGGACCTCTGGCGTTGGTTTACAGGACCTTCTCCAGTCCGCCGACCGGATTCTTTTGCATCAAGCGGGGCCGACTACAATCACGCTGACAGTATTCAGCGCATTTCGTCCGATTCATCCGCGACGCCGACATGGTGCCGATAGACCATTCCCCAGCCCTTCCAACCCGTGAACAGGAGGATGAGGACAACGATCAGCGACAGGACGAGGCCAACCGGCACCACCGCCGCCTCTGCGTGGGCATATCGCGAGTACCAGTTGTAAAGCTCGATCAGGACGACAAGGACGTTGCCGCCGGCGTGAAACCATAAGTCCTGAAGGTTACGGATCTGAGCGTCGCCAAGGACATCGGTGAGGCCGGCAACAGCGGCCAGGGCGGCCATGATCAGGCCGGCCCCGAGCAGCCAGAGCGAGCCGGTGGCCCAGGCTGCATTGCCGGTTCGCCAAAAGACGAGGTCGCAAACGAAGGTCGCGACGAAGAAGGCGATCGGGAATGGAATCAGCATTGCGTGGACAGGGTGGCCGGCAATGCTTGCCGTGCTGTGAGGATTGTGGGTGATCATAGGCTGGGCCATCGTAATGCCTCCCGGAGGCGCGGCGAGCGCCGCCATCAGACCACATCACAACGCATGAGAGGCTTGGCAGCACAAAGCCATACATATGAACTCCGGTTGCATAGGAATGTTCCACAACGCGGCGGCTGCACGGGCGCGTCTACAGGGCCATTTACGAACGCAACAATTGGGCCAGTTACAGATCTCAAGTTGCGCCTCGTCCCGTTCATGAGACGCGATGGCATTGCCGGATGAGCTGCCATTGCAGATCGAAAAAGCAAGCCAAAACGGCCGGTTCACCATTTGTGAAGGTCCGGCGGCAATGCTGCGTCATTCTGAGGTGATTCGACTTACAAGGACGAAGACAGCATGACGGTTGTACAGTTTCCTGCCGATCGGCGCGTAGCCGAAGTCAAACGATGCGCAGAAGCTCTCCAGCGCCTTCATGGCGAGGAAGCTAACCGTTTCTGGCGGTCGGAGATGGCGGCGCTTGCCGCTGCGCTCGAGCGGCAAGGTATGACCGAGGAGGCTATATCGCGCCAAGCGAGCCGCTTCATGCATGCGGTTCAGATGGAACTGCAAGTCGCCTTTGCGATGGATGAGGCAGGACACTAGGTTTCGAATAGCAGCTGGGCGGCCTGATCGGGAAATAACTGGTCAGATATCGACGATGAGGCCCTTGGCTTTCAGCACCGGTTCAAGCTTGCTGACTTCGATGACCGATTTGCCTTGCCTATAGGCTTCGATGTAGCCCGCTTCGGCATCGTCACGCGCCTGCGAAAGCCGCGCGACCTCCCGCGCTTCCTCTCTGCGAACGACGACAAGACCATCCGCGTCGCCGACGATGATATCACCGGGATTGATGATCTCTCCGCCGACGATGATGGGGTCGTTGACCGCAGCGAGCGTCTCCTTGACCGTGCCTTTGATGCAGACGCTGAGCGAGAAGACCGGAAACCCGAGCTCCCTCAATTGAAGCGTGTCGCGCACGCCGGTATCGGTCACCAAGCCGCCGATGCCCTTGGAAAGGCAAGCATTGGCCAGAACATCGCCGAAGGAGCCCGCTTCCTCGTATTCTCCCGCAGACACGACGATGATGTCGCCCGGTTTGGCGTAGTTGATCGCAAGCTGCAGCATGATGTTGTCGCGCGGTGCGCACTTCACCGTGAAAGCCGGGCCGCAAAGCTTCATGCGATAGTCCACGGGCTTCAGACGCGAGGAGAGCGCGCCACGGCGGCCCTGGGCCTCATGGATCGTTGCGGGCGAGAATTTGGCGAGCGCTTCGATGTCTGGCTTGCTCGGCCGCTCGGCGATATCTTTGATGTGGGTCATGGAAACTTCTCATGGTTTAGGCCGGCGGCAGGCATACCGCCGCCGGCAATGAACAATGATTTTCGGATCGACAATCGATCAGGCGCGAAGATGCGGCGTCAGGGGATCGGGTCGAACTTCAACTCGGTGATCGGTACGACCTTCTCGTTGCGGGTCATCTTGTATTCCGTGTTCGGACCAAGCCACTTTTCCCAGATCTTGTTGATCTCGCCGGAGTCATCCAGCTTGTGCAGGATTGTATTGACCTTTGCGGTCAGCGCAGGCTGATCCTTCTGCATGCCGATACCGACCGGCTCCAGCAGCATGGGCTCATCGATCATGCGCATCTGCTTGCCCTTGGTCTTCGACTGATTGACAAGCAGCGTCGTCGTCATGGTGTTCGCGACCATGCCGCGCGCCTTCCCCTGCTGAACGGCAAGGTAGGCAGAGCCCGTATCTTGAAAGGTCAGCGGGTCGGATTTGTTGAGTTTGATCGCCAGCTCCGAGGTCGAGCCCTTGGTCGAGGCGAGACGCTGGCCCTCGTAATCGGCCTTCTTCTTACCGGCGTCATCGGCGGGAACAATGAGCATTTCCTTGGCGACATAATAGGGATCGCTGAATTGGATCTGCTCCGCGCGGCTCAGCGTATAGGCAAGGTTGGCGACCGTGATGTCGACCCGGCCAAGCTTGACTTCCGGGACACGCGCCTCGACCGAAATCGGCTTGATCTCGGCCTTTACGCCAAGTTCATTCGCGATCGCCTTGCACAGATCGACGTCGAATCCAGCCATTTCGCGGGTCTTCGGATCAGGCGAGGAAAACGGCGGAACATCCGCATAGGTCGCGCAGCGCAGCGTCTTGGCCGACATGATCGTGTCAAGTTGGTCGGCCTTGGCCGGCATGGCGACAGCGGTGCCCGCGAGTGCCAGCGTTACGGTGAGGTATTTCCAGTTCATTGCTGTTCTCCTTATTATTGATTTCAGATACTTAGTGGCGCAGATCGGAAAGAAAGCGCTGCGCTCGGGGATGGCGAGGATTTTTGAAGAATTCCTCCGGAGGAGCGGTTTCCAGGATCTCGCCTGCGTCGATGAACCAGATCCGGTCCGCCACATCGCGGGCGAAGCCCATTTCGTGGGTGACGCAGAGCATGGTCATCCCTTCGGCCGCCAGGCTTTTCATGACGCTCAGCACTTCGCCCACCATCTCCGGATCGAGCGCGCTCGTCGGTTCGTCAAAGAGCATGACGGGCGGCTCCATCGCGAGCGCGCGGGCGATTGCCACGCGCTGCTGCTGACCGCCTGAAAGCTGGCCGGGATAGGCATTTGCCTTGTCGGCAAGGCCCACTCGATCGAGCAGCGTAATGGCCTTGTCGCGCGCCATGTTCGCCGGCACGCCCTTGACGCGGATTGGCGACATGGAAACGTTGTCGATGACGGACAAATGGGGAAACAGGTTGAAATTCTGGAAAACGAAACCGATCCGGCTACGCAGCCGGTTGAGTTCGGCACCGCCCATCGGGGCGTGAATATTCTTTCCCTCAAAACTGATCGAACCGCTATTGATCTCTTCCAGCCTGTTGATCGTGCGGATCAGGGTGGATTTGCCGGAACCGGACGGCCCGCAAATGACGACCACCTCGCCGCGGCTGACGGCGGCGTTGATGTTCTTCAACACCGGATAATGACCATAATTCTTGCAGACCTCATGAAGACGTATCTCCTGAGCGTCCTGCGGCCCGGAAACTGGGATGCTCATAGCTGCTCCGTAAATGTCTTGAGGGGAAGGACGTCGGTGCGAAGGCGAACTTTGCTTGGCCCTGCACGCCTGCGGGCAATTCGCTTTTCAACCGTGTTGGCAATGTGGGTCAGGCTCCAGCAGAGCAGATAGTAGGCCACGGCGAGAATGAAGAAGACCTGGAAAGGCTGCGAGAGCAGTTGGTTGTTCACCTGGCTCGCGGCAAAGGTCAGGTCCGGCACATTGATGACGTAACCAAGCGTCGTATCCTTGATCGTCGAGACGAAGGTCGAGATCATGCTCGGGATCATATTGTAGAGCGCCTGCGGCAGGATCACGAAGCGCATCGCGCCGATATAGCTATGGCCGAGAGCCCTGGCGGCATCCGTTTGCCCTTGACCGAGTGAAACGATGCCGGCCCGCACGACCTCGCTCAAGAACGCCCCCTCATAGATCACCAGCGTCACCAGCATGATCAGGAAACTCGGCACGTCCGCGCCGGTCCAGAGCGGAACGAGGAAATACGACCAAAGGATCAGCATCAGCAGCGGAACGCCGCGTGTGATGTAGACCAGGCCCGTCACCGGCCACCGGAGGACCGCCCATTTGGAAAGGCGCGCCATGGCTAGCAGGATGCTGACGGGGAATGCGAGCGCGATGGCGAGCGCCGAGAGAATGAGGGTATTGGCAAGGCCGCCCAGCGGGCCATTGGGATACTGGCCGATCAGCAACAAAAGCCAATAGTCATGGATGATGTTGATAACGTCCTGGATCATGCGCGCGCCCTCCGCACCGGATCGGACCGCATGGAAAGAAATGCGCCCAGGGCCATGATGATGAGGGAGAAGAACAGATAGATCACGGTGCCGATCAAATAGATCTCAAAGGTGCGGAAACTGACATTGTCGATTTCCTTCACCGCATGCGTAAGCTCCGACGCACCGACAACGATGGCGAGACTGCTGTTCTTGAAGAGGGATACACTATGATTGATCAGCGGCGGCAGCGCATTGCGTAGGCCTTGGGGCATGATCACGAAACGCATTGCGGAAAGATAGCCGTGCCCGAGCGCCTTGGCTGCTTCCATCTGCCCTGGGCTGACGGAGCGTAGGCCGGAACGCAAGTCCTCGCTGAAATAGGCAGCCTGACACAATCCCAGCCCGATCACCGCGAAAATGGCTTCGGCATTGTGGTTGGCGAGCCAATCCGTGATGCCCTGCGGCATCAACGAATAGATCCCGAAATACCACAGCATTAGTTGCACGAGTGTCGGCACATTGCGGTGATAGGAAACGTAGGCCTTTACGATGGGATCACCGATGCGAAGCGGCGACATCCGAAGCGCAAACAGCAGGATGGCGAGTGTCATGGCAAGCAGCCAGGAGCTGATGTAGATGACGAAAGTCATCTCGATGCCCTGCAGGAGCATCGCCTGATAGTCCGGATTGCTGAGGATGGCCGAAAGATCGAACCCGCTCACGGCTTCGCACCTTCCGCGTCATGGGGCTGAGGCTTGGCCGTCTGAAGGCCGCCCATCACCTGCAATGTCGGGGTGATCTCCATATGGCCGATATTAACCGCGACCGGCGCGGCGATCGCAAAGGCGATTGCGTCAGCGATATCGGCGGCCTGCGGCAGCTCGAACCCATCGATGAAGCGTTCGCGCACGCTGGGATCACTGCCGTGCACGTGGTTGAAAATATCGGTCGCGACGCGGCCGGGGCAGATTTCGGTCACGCGGACGCGTTTGCCGAATGCGTCGATACGCAATTGGTTCGACATCATGGCGACGCCTGCCTTGACGGCGTGATAGGTGGAGTTGCCGCCGAAATTATAGTTGCCGGCAATCGAGGAGATGTTGATGACATGCCCGCGGTCGCGAGCCACCATTCCGGGCACGATCAGGCGGCAAATATGCAGGACGGCGCGGAGATTGACGTCGATGAGGAGATCAATGTCCTCTTCGTCCGCCTGGAGGAATTTCTTCGGCCGGTCAACGCCAGCATTGTTGATCAGAATGTCGAACTGAACGCGGTTCGTAAGATCGGCGATGGCCGCGCGATCCGTCACATCGATGACGTGAGCGATACATCCCGTACGTTCTGCCAGTTCCGTCAGTGGACCAGCGCTGCGGGCAATCGCATGCACTTCGATGTTCTCGCGGCGAAGCCGCTCCACCACTGCAGCGCCGATACCGGAGGAGGCGCCGGTGACCAACGCGGTCTTGTAATCGGAGAATGGCATTCTGATCCCCTTGTTGTTGCCGCAGACATTAGCGGAGCTTCAACTCCTTGCCTAAGACCGATTATTTTTGGAGTAATAAGCAACTTTTATGGAGATCGACCGGCCGCAAGCGAGCGGGCTGTTGCCACGGGTAATTGCGCCTTTTTGCCGGAGCCTACATGGCCTTCCCGCATCGACGCGCGTTGCAAAACAGATGCGCGTCTGCAAACATGCCCCGGAAGACAGAATAGTACCCAATGCCATGGATATCAGACGTTTCAAATCCTTCATCGCCATCGTTGACAGCGGCAGCATTACGCGGGCCGCCGATATCCTGCACCTCGCCCAGCCGGCGCTGAGCCAGCAGTTGGCGGCGCTCGAGGAGCATTTCGGGCAGAAACTGCTGATCCGAAGCCAGCAGGGCGTCAGCATGACCGATGCCGGACATGCGGTCTACCGGCATGCCCAGATCATTCTCCGTCAGATGGAACAGGCACAGACGGATGCGGCAGCCGCCGGCAACTCGCTTGCAGGACGCGTTTCGGTCGGCCTCGTGCCTTTCAGCAGTGCTGCCACTCTCTCGGTCGAGCTGCTGGCGGAAACGAGAAAACGGCACCCCGGCATTCTGCTTCATCTGACCGAGAGCGTCGGCCAGACCTACAGCCAGATGATCATGAACGGCCGGCTGGAAATGGCGCTGATCCACGGCATCGGGCCGATCAAGGGCGTACGGTTCGAACCGATCCTCAGGGAGGAATTCTATTTCGTCGCCCATCGCAATTTCGCGATCGATTCAGACCCGAAGCCCCTGCCGGTCAGCGCACTGGACGGAATGCCGATGCTGTTGCCGCCGGCTTATAATTTCGTGCGTCGGGCCATCGATGCCGCCTTCACGCGCAGCCGGATCAACCTCAAGGTCGTGGCCGAAGTGGAAATCGTGCGAACCCTGGGGCGCGCGGTTGGCAGCGGGCTTGGCGCGACCATCATGCCGAAGGCGATCGCCGACCGCATCGTGTCGGAATCGAGCGAGCCTCTTGTCTGCCGGCTCGTCTCGCCCCGCATCGAGGAAACGCTGTCGCTTTGCACGTCCGATCAGAGTTCACTGTCGGAGCCGGCATTCGCCGTCAAGGATATCCTTGTCGAACTGACCGAACGGCTAAAACTCTAGATTTGGCAACGGGCCTCGCGCCCACCGACCCGGAAACCGGGCCGGTGGGCACGATCCGGTGTCAGTGCATATCGCGGCAGAACTGGGCGATACGCGCGCAGCCCTCGCCAAGCATTTCCATACTTGTCGCATAGGAGATGCGGAAATAAGGGCTCATGCCATAGGCGGCACCCTGCACTGTCGCGACGTGATGCTCCTCCACGAGCGCCATGACGAAATCGACATCCGTCACGATCTTGCGTCCGCCCTTGGTCGTCTTGCCTATCAGGGCTGACATGTTGGGATAGAGGTAGAAGGCACCCTCGGGCTTGTGGCAACGCAGCCCTTCGACCTTCGACAGTTGATTGAGAACGAAATCGCGTCTTTCCCTGTAGATGGCCGCCCGTTCCTTGAGGAGATCTTGAGGTCCGTCGAGCGCCGCAATTGCCGCCGCCTGCGAGACGGTGGCGATGCCGCCGCTGTTCTGGCCGTTGACGTTGCTGATCGCCGCGATCAGCTCCTTCGATCCGCTGGCGCAATATCCCAACCGCCAGCCGGTCATGGCATAGGCTTTCGAAACTCCGTTCATCGTCAGGACACGGTCGTAAAGCCTGGGTTCGGCATCAGCGATCGTGCAGAATTCAAAGCCGTCATAGACCAGGTGCTCGTAGATATCGTCGGTCAGGATCCAGACGTGCGGATGGCGCAGCATGACGTCAGCAATCGCGGCCATTTCGGCGCGCGAGCAGGCGGCACCTGTCGGATTGTTCGGGAAGTTCAGGATAAGCCATTTCGTACGCGGCGTAATCGCAGCCTCCAGATCCTCGGGACGCAGCTTGAACCCCGCCTGCTCGAAGCAAGGCACTGCCACGGGCACACCGCCGGCAAACTTGACGATGTCAGCATAGCTAACCCAGGACGGAGTGGGAATAACGACCTCGTCGCCCGGATTGCAGGTGGCGAGCATCGCATTGAAGATCACCTGCTTGCCGCCGCCGGACACGACGATCTGGCTGGCGTCGTAATCGAGATTGTTGTCGCGCCTGAACTTTCTGCTGATCGCAGCCTTCAGCGCCGGCGTACCATCCATCGGCGGATATTTCGTCTCGCCGTTCAACGCTGCGGCGTGCGCTGCCTCGATCGCATGGGCGGGCGTTGGAAAGTCCGGCTCGCCGGACGAGAGACTGACAACCTTGATGCCCTTGGCGGCGAGTTCCCTGGCGCGCTGGGTCATGGCGGCGGATGCGGAGATGGAGACGTTTTTGAGGCGATCGGCTATGGAAGACATCGGCATGATCTTTCGCTGAGATGGGAAAATTGGTTGCCTTAAAGCACGTCACGATCTCTGGGATTCGCTCCTTGCGCTTTAAGCTCTTGTTTTTGCGCATGTCGTTGTCGCAAAACCGCTGCACACTTTTGCGCGACATGCTTTAGGCAGTCAGGAAGCAAGTTCGGCCGCAGGCGCGAGCGTGGCGCCGGAAGCCTCGATTTCGCTGCGGACAATGCGGGCAAGCTCCAAGGAGCCGGGCGTATCGCTATGCACAAGGATCGACCGGGCCGGCATGGCGATTGTGGTGCCGTCGATGGCCTCCACGGTGCCGTCGGTCAGGAAACGGCGCACCCGCGCCCGAACAGAAGCCTCGTCCTTGACGAGGGCGCCCGGCAGACCCCGGGCAACAAGCGCGCCGCTGGCGTCATAGGCGCGGTCGGCCAGAAACAGCGCCAGCGTCCTGAGTTTCGCGCGTTTTGCCGCCTTCTCGATTTCGCTGCCGGCCGTGACGAATATCACCAGGCGAGGATCGACGGTGAAAATGGCATCCATCATCAGATCGGCGAGCGCTGGATCGCGATTGACCATATTGCCCATGGCCGCGTGAAAGCTGAAATGACTGACCCTCATGCCTTGGCTTTTGGCGATCGCAATCAGCGCGCCGAGCTGATAAAGCATCTGCTGCCGCAGTTCGTCCGGCTGAAACGGCATCTCGCGCCGGCCGAAACCGGATCGATCCGGCAAGCCCGGATGCGCGCCGATCCCCACGCCGTTTTCCTTTGCGAGACGCACCATGCGCGCCATCGTGTCCGGATCGCCGCCGTGAAAGCCGCAGGCAACGTTGGCGGAGGAAACGATCCTCATCATCGCCTCATCATCGCATAGCCGATAAGGACCGAAACCTTCGCCCATGTCGGAATTCAGATCGATCTTCACGGCTTCCTCCTTTTGACCCATTCACTTGCCGTCAGGCCATCGCCTTCAAAGCGCGCTTGACCACCTGCGATGTCCGCCTGACATCCGCGACATAGCGGGCAACGGCCTGCTCAACCGCGCGTGCCTCGGCATGCATCGAGCGAACGAACCGCAACCGGCTTCCAATACGGGCTTGCCCGAGACGCCACAGGTCGCATTCGATGACGCCCGCGATCTTGGGATAGCCACCCGCGGTGTTGGCGTCGCTCATTTGGATGATCGGCTCGCCACCGGGCGGGACCTGGATCACGCCGGGCACGATGCCGTAAGAGCGCATCTCGACTGTCGCTGACGGCTTGATCGGTTCGCCGGACAGGCGGTAGCCGGTCCGGTCGCTGCTGGATGATATCCTCCAGGTCTGGCCCCAGAAGGCATCGCCGTCAGAGGCGAAGAGCTCATGCTCGCCAGCCACTATCGCCCGGATCGGCAGCACACCGTCGATCACAGCCGGGAAGACATCGCGCAACGCCACGGCCGGCTCGACGGCGGCGATGCCGCTTGATGGCAGAGGGAGTGCATCCGAAACCGTGCCAAATCCGATCCTGTCGCCCCTAGCGAGCGATCGACCGGCATTGCCGCCAAACCCTCCGCGCAGCGCGGTGCTGCGCGAGCCCATGAGAACCGGCACATCCAGCCCTCCACCGAACAGGATATAGGCGCGGGCCAATTTCGGCGGCTGCCTCAGCTCCAGGATCTGACCCGGCTCGGCGACGTGAGTACACCATGGAAGCAATTCCCGACCATCCAGCGTCGGATGGCCGTCCGCACCTGTGACGGCAAAGACGCTATCGGTCTCGAACCGCAGTTTGAACGGAAAGGTCTGAACCTCGATCGCCGCCGCGCCCTCGTCATTGCCAATAAGGATATTGCCGATCTTCACCGCAAGCGGATCCATCGCGCCGCTGGCCGAGACCCCGATGTCACGATAGCCGGGGCGGCCAAGGTCCTGGACGGTGTTGAATGAACCGGTTTCGATGATCTCGATCATAGCTCGATCCTTGCCGGCAGAAAGCGCACGGTATCGCCGGGCGCCATCAGAGCCGGCGTCGCGGAGGTCGGATCGAACATCTGCAATTCCGCATGGCCGAGGGAGTTCCACCCGTTCGGGCCGGTCAGCATCGCAACGCCGGTCTGCATTCCTCCGATCGTTACGCTGCCCTTTTCCATCCTCAGCGACGGAACGGTCTTGCGGGGCATATAAATGCGCGGATCAAGGCCGTGCAGATAGGCAAAACCCGGGGCACTTCCCAAGGCGAAAACGCGGTAATCGGCCTCATAGTGAATGCGCACCACCTCGCGGTCGCTCAATCCGCTGAAGTCGCAGATCGCTGGAAGATCGATCGCGTAAGCGCCGCCGTAGTGGACGGGGACTTCGATGATCTTCCCCGCCAGGTCGAGGCTCTCAGCATTGTTCCATGCCTCGAGAAGCCGGCCTGCAATGAATTCGGGATCCTCTGGCGTCTCCTTGAAGATCGCCAGGAGATTGGTCATCCCGGGGATCACTTCTGCGATATCAGTCCAGCCGATCACCGTCTGTGACAGGCCCCAGATCCATCGCTGGGCGGAGAGGTCAAATTCACCCGGCGCTTCGAGCAGGAAAGATCGAGCTCCGATGCAGGAAACCCGCGCCTGGCCTTTGACGGCGGGGACGATTTCGCGACGTTGCGCAAGGATGTTCGAATTGGCAATCATGAGTGTGGCTCGATCTCGAACAGGGGATCACCGAAACCGACCAGGGCATCGGGCTCTGCCAGTCGTTTGCTCAGCAAACCGGACCGGCCCGCGGGAATAGGAAGCAGGACGGAACCTATGCGGATGAAGCCGATAACGTCCTGCTCTGAAACAGCGCGAGGGCGATGCTGGATTTCGACGGGGGCAGAAGGATGTGAAGGGCAGAAGCGACCCGCAATCGGCGCTTTGACGGTGGCCGCCGGTGTCACGGCCAAGCCAGGCCGTGCATTTCCTGTCGTGCTGACTTGAGCGCCACCCGCCGCCGAAATCACGAGACGCAGATTTCCGCCAGGTCTCGAGATTTCAATTCCGTCTACTCCCGCGGCCGTCAAGGCATCGGCCAGGACTGCGATGGTCGCCGGATCGCTGAAGTCGATCGCGCTCATGTCGCCCTCCGATGCTGGAGCCATTGCTCCAGATAGTGGATATCCGTCTCGCCGCGGGCGAAGCTTTCATCCTCAAACAATGCGCGCAGCAATGGCAGGTTGGTGGAAATTCCTTCTATCCGCGTGGCGGCAAGGGCCTCACGCATTCTTGCCATCGCTTCCGTTCGAGTCGGCGCATGGACGATCAGCTTCGCAATCAGCGAGTCGTAATAGGGCGAGACCCGATAGTCGGCATGGATGTGGGTATCGACCCGGATACCCTCCCCCTCGGGAAGGGCAAGATCGGTGATAGTCCCCACCGAAGGCAGGAAACTGTCGGGATCCTCGGCATTGATGCGGCATTCGAAGGAATGGCCGGTACAGGTCACATCATCCTGGCTGGTTTCCAGGGGAACACCTTGAGCGACTTGTATCTGTGCCTGCGCAATATCGATCCCGCTGGTCATCTCAGTGACCGGATGCTCGACCTGCAGACGCGTGTTCATTTCGATGAAATAGAACGAGCCATTCTCGTAGAGGAATTCGAAGGTTCCGACACCACGATAGCGGATCTGCCGGCAGGCTCCGACGCAGACCGTGCCCACCGCCTTGATCGCCTCTGATGAAATTCCAGGTGCCGGCGCCTCTTCCACGACCTTTTGATGCCGACGCTGCATGGAACAATCGCGATGTCCAAGCCAGATGGCATTGCCATTGTTATCGCAGAGCACCTGAATCTCGATGTGCCGTGGATGTTCGAGAAACTTCTCCATGTAGAGCGCTGGGGAGCCGAAAGCCTGCCGGGCTTCCTCGCGCGTCAGAGCGATGGCCTCGTGCAGCCCGCCGGCTTCGGAAACCACCCGCATCCCTCTTCCACCTCCGCCGCCCGCGGCCTTTATGATCACGGGATAGCCAATTTCCTGCGCGATGCGTTCGATGGATGCCGGATCGTCCGGAAGCGACGTATCGGGGCCGGGCACGCAGGGCACACCGGCGGCGATCATCGCCCGCTTTGCCGATATCTTGTCGCCCATGATCGCGATCGAGGAAGCTTCAGGCCCAATGAAGACAAGGCCGGCCTTCTCAACGGCGTCGGAAAATGCAGCGTTTTCCGACAGAAACCCATAGCCGGGATGGATCGCGCCGGCCCCGGTCAGGTGCGCGGCAAGGAGGATTGCATCCTGATTGAGATAACTCCGGGCCGCGTTCGAGGGGCCGATGCACAGAAAGCTGTCGGCCGTCTTGCCATAGGATGCCTGCCTGTCCGCTTCGGAGCAGATCGCGACCGTCTTCAGACCGAGTTCGCGGCAAGCGTGCTGAATCCGCGCGGCAATCTCACCTCGATTGGCGATGAGAACCGTATCGAAACGCCGTTCCGCCAAAGCTTTATCAAGCGGCTCCGCCATCACGCAATCTCCGCCAGCACATCGCCCGTTTCGACTTCACCGCCATCGACGTCGGTCAGGCGCAAAATGCGACCGGCATGCGGCGCGACGATCTTGTTGAAGACCTTCATTGCTTCGATGATGAAAAGGATCTGTCCCTCCTGCACCGTGTCGCCAACCCTGACGAAACGCTCTTCGCCCGGCGCCGGTGCGCGATGCAGCACGCCAAAGAGAGGCGCCTTCACGGTAATGGTTGAGGCCGATGCATTTGCCGAAACATCGCCGCTCGATACGGCCGAACCAGCCACTGATTTATCGAGGACCTGCTCCGGAGCGGCGGAGGCCGTCTGATCCGGTGACCGAAAGATCCGTACCGTGACGTCCTTTTCCGTTACCGTCAGCTCGGAAATGTTCGATCGTCCGACAAAATCGATCAGCGTCTTTATTTTCGACAGGTCCATCAGAGTACTCGGTATTTCGGAGTGCCTCTTCGCGGATCCATACTTATGAGGACCGCGTTCGGCTGATCTCTTCCGTACACGATGGGCCGAACGATGGGGTCAGAAGAACTTTTGATGGCGCCTGTGATCCAGGAAAAGATCATCCGGCACCGCCGCCTTGCCAGGTGGCGCTTTTGCAGCTCCCGCCTGCAATTGGTCCGTGACGGCGATTAGTTTGTCCTTGGCATTGAGCGCGCCTACAAACGCGGGCTCCGCGTCCGCCTGGATGGCTGTAGCGGACCGCAGCGACGCGAACGGCTTACGGTGTTATGACGGCGGCGCCGACGATCTTGCGGCTTTCGAGTTCCCGATGGGCCGCAACGATGTCGTCGAGAGCGAAGATCTGGTTTGGTCCGACATCAAGGATACCGCCGCCGATCGCATCGAACAGGTCGGTTGCGCTGGTCTGTCGCTGCGCAGGCGTCGCCATATAGACAGGCCGAATCGGCCAGGTGACGTAGAGCGATTTCGGCGCCAGCAGGGACGGATTGATGTCAGGCGGGCTGCCGGATGCCTCGCCGAAAAGCGCCAGCACGCCACGCGGCTTCAGCGTTGCCAGCGATTTGAGCGCGGTGTCGCGGCCAACGGCGTCGAACACGGCCGCGACGCCCTCGCCGGACGTGATGTCTCGGACACGCTCGACGAAATCCTCCGTGGCATAGTTGATCACCTCGATGCAGCCGGCGCGTCGTGCGGCTTCCGCCTTCCTCTCATGGGACACGGTGCCGATAACGCGAATGCCGAGCGAACGCGCCCATTGCGTGAATAACAGGCCGACTCCGCCGGCCGCGGCATGGAAAAGCACCGTATCGCCAGCTTTGAGTGGCGCTACCTCCTTCAAGAGCATGCGCGCCGTTGTGCCGCGCAAAAAAGAGGCCGCGGCCTGTCTGTCACTGATCGCGTCGGGAATGTGCACGAGCTGGTCGGCGGGGTAGAGGCGGACCGTTGCATAGGCGCCGAGCGGGCCGTCGGCATAGACGACACGGTCGCCGATTTGTACACCAGTAACGCCGGGGCCGATGGCTTCGACGATCCCTGCGCCTTCATTGCCGAGCGTAGCCGGAAGCGCCGGCACCTTGAACGTGCCGCGCCGAAAATAGACCTCGACGAAATTGAGCCCGATCGCCGTGTGGCGGATCAGCGCCTCGCCAGGTCCCGGCAACGGAACCTCGAGCGGTTCGAGACTGAGCACCTCGGCCGGACCATATTTGTGAATGCGAACGGCTCGCTCCACCTTCGAACCTCCGTTGCATTATGGTCGGCATCGATGCCACCGACCGTAACGCTTTTCATTGTTCGACAGAGGTTTACTCGTGCCCAACTACGAAGGCTACGCGACTGAGGTCTAACCGTGGCTATACCAACGTTTAGGGGATACTTGCTTCACGCGCGGTCGCGGTAGCTGGCGCGGCAGAACTAACAATTGTGATCGTCCATTCCACCTGACCAAAAGTGGGGATCGCCTACGGTTATTCGCCGCTACCGCATTGTCTTAAGGTGCGCAGTGCAGTTCTCCACTCAGCTTACTGCTGCGCCGGAGCGGATTTCGGAAACTTGTCCTGAACTCTCTTAGCGAGTGTCGGATCGTTCTGAGCGGCTGTCAAAATCGCCTTATATTCCTCTAGCGAAATGCCCGGGGAACCTTCCACAGCCTTAACCATGTGCTCGCTAGCTTCGGTTTGCAGTTTCTGCTTTGCCGTTACATCGGGCGTTGCTCCTATCTTGGCCGAATATTCCTGCCTCACTT
The DNA here is from genome assembly GCF_030182455.1 of Rhizobium cerradonense. NCBI lineage: Bacteria > Pseudomonadati > Pseudomonadota > Alphaproteobacteria > Hyphomicrobiales > Rhizobiaceae > Rhizobium > Rhizobium cerradonense. The sequence continues at coordinate 153,328 of NZ_JAQJCK010000010.1, read as the reverse complement.
TATCGACCTGGAGATAGGCGACCGCAAATGCTTCGATTTTTTGATCGCTGACGGCTGCGGCTGCGCCATTGTCACCAGTCTGTCCTTGAGCCGCTGGCTGTTGCTGAGTCGCTGGCTGCTGCTGGGCCATTACCTGCGAGAACGATGGTTGGCCGAGCAACGTCAGGCTGAAAACAGCAGCAGTCAACGATAGGGTCTTGGTATAACGAGTGTGCATGTTCGCTCCTCTCAGATCATGCGGCGAAAGCGGCATTATGTTGCATTGCTTTGCTTTCGCTGTGGGCGGGCTCGAGCAACGATCAAGTCACAATGTGGCCTCGAGAAGGGTATCCCGTGATGATATCGGGGTGATCTGCTGTCCATTGGGGGGCGATTTTATGGCGGACTGAACCCGAGAGCGGAAATCTCACATGTGCGCAGGAGTGTGTCTTGGGGCCCCATGTCGGGGCGGTTTGGGTGCACACGCTTGCTACTTCCACATACCCACACTGTTGTGTCTTCATGCAAATCCAAGAGCTTGCCGCAAAGCGCGATCATCGGCTTTCCGATCCCGAGTGCATTTACCGAATGCAGCCGCTCGCAGAGCTATTACCGATGGCACGCATCGCATGCCACAGTTACGAGTTTGAAAACACCACGACAAATACTGCAGCCCAGAAAAGAGCAGACATTTCTGCAGCCAACAAAAAGCCCAGGGCTCTTTCACTCATAGGATCCTCCTCCAGCAACCTCCATTGCCTTAAGTGAAACTATAAGAGGATGAAGCTTTGCACCACCCATCGATCAAGATAAAACTTAATCCTTGCTAAGAAACCTTCGCGCCGATCATCGGTGGGCACTGTACCCTTCGATCGCCATCGTGGCTCTCAAACAGCCAGGAGAAGGTCTGCTGCCAGCGCCGGGGCCGGCTGCTGACGGCAAACATCGTCGGAACTGGGTTTCTAAAGGGCCTCTGAAAGCGCGCCGCGCCAGAATTACATCCCGTCATCAGCGGCAGGCCGCGGTCGGAAAGCGAGGTATTTGTTGTTTGGATGTGAGCCTACCGGAACATCACATCCAGATGCTGACGGTCTTGCGCGACTATCCGGCACGTGGTTTCGAATCCCTCTCCCGGGATGCTCAACACGAACTCCGATGGGATGCCCAAAGCAGTCGACACAACGAGGTTCGCACCATCAGGTCCGAGAGAACGGATCGTGCAATCGAAGCTTGAGTGCCTTTCGTTGAAAATGATTACCCCGGCTTTAAGCACCCGACGCCGCGCACTTTGGTGCGACCCGGAGCGAGCGGCGAATGATTCGCAGCGATTACGACCGGCCTGCTTGGCGTGATACATAGCAGCGTCAGCTTGGGCGAGAAGCGTATCGATGTCCTTCGCGATGATCGACATCGCGGTCACGCCAAAACTCGCGGTAACCTGCACCGTGTTTTCTGCAAGTTGGGCCGGAACTGCATTGAGCGCGCTGCGAAGCTTTTCAGCCACCTTAAGCGCAGCAGCCTGGTCGATATGCGGAAGGAGAATTGCAAATTCTTCACCACCCAAACGCCCAAGCAGATCGTCAGCTCGGAGCTGCTCTCGGCACGTCTCGATCACCGACTTGAGCACCTCGTCGCCCGCCGCGTGGCCATAGGTGTCGTTGATCCTTTTGAAGTGGTCGACATCGAGCACGATACACGCCACGTCATGATGATGGCGAGCCGCAAGGGAAAGCAGACGGCTGGCCTCCTCGTTGAAAGCGCGACGGGTCAGCGCGCCCGTTAGGACGTCGATGGCAGCCGACTGCAGCAACTCCGAGCGATCAATTGCGACGCCCGCAATCTCTTCCAGGATCGCCAGATCCTTGTTTCCAAATGACCGCGGCTGACGGTCGATGGCGCAGACGGTTCCCACGGTATGACCATCACGGGTCTTAAGAGGAACGCCGGCGTAAAACCGGATATGCGCTTCTCCCGTCACGGCAGGATTGGACGCAAACCGGGGATCGCGGCTCGCATCGGGCACGACGATCGGCTGTTCGCAGTCCACGACGTAGCGGCAGAAGGTGTCTTCCCTGGGAACCTCGTCTGCCGGCAATCCCAAACAGGCCTTGTACCACTGACGGTGGGCGTCGATGAACGAGACGATGCCAATATCGACTGTGAACACCTGCTTGATGAGGCGGGCCAGCCGTTCGAACCCCTCGTCTCTAGGCGTGTCTAATATGTCCAGCCGGTCGAGAGCGGCCAGGCGGTCGAGTTCGCGCCGCGCTGCCTCATCGGATAATCTTCCAAATGCACGTACAGCCGACATCGACCCGACACCTTTCAAAGCAGATTGCTATCCAGCCGTAAATTGCGCAGGGGAATGTCGTCAAGCTGGAGTCCGGACATGCTGTCGCAACGCTTAAGATTTTGCTGCCAACGAAGGAAGCACGTGGACGGCTGGTGGTTGTTCAAATATCGGGGTCTGTAGCCAAAATCCCTCTGCCACGGGCAAAGCTACACCTGCCGGCAGCATGTGGTTTCCAGCCAAGCTCCTGACAATCACAAAGCCAGCAGCAAACGCATATGCCGATGAAAGTCTCGGCGGCTGACCGAAAATGCAACAGGATATCTGCTCGCCTTGAAAGGAATCGGAACCATTAGCCAGGTGGTTTGTTGCCAGAACTATGTTTCAGAAGCGGCCGTTCACTCGAAAGGAGCTTATCGCATCGGACAGTCGCCGACGATCGATTTGCACGGAGAAATTCAGGAAGAGAAGAGACGCATGGCAAAAATGCCATTCTGTGCAAGTGTTTCGAACATCCGACAGCCTGTCACATCCTTGTCATGAAATGCGTCGACATCTCGTCCCAGATCAGGAGCGGGTACCCAAATGGATTATTTCAGACGTTTCAACTTTCTGTTCGCAACGCCGGCTTTCGACAGCGATGACCTGGAGGGCGCCCGCTACAACCAGATCATCGAGGAGATCCAAGGCTCCGGCTTTGAGGTGGTGCGCGCACGAAACCTCGAAGATGCGGAGATCGCCGTACAGACGGACGCCGCCATCGGCTGCATGCTAGTCGACTGGGGCAAAAAGGGGCTCGAGGGCAAAACGGCCTCCCTCATCAACCTAATGCGCCGGCGCGGCCTGGAATTCCCCATCATCCTGCTGATCCGCCGTAAGCGCTTCGAGGATGTGCCGGTAGAGGTCCTCGATTTCATCGATGGCTATGTCTTCCTATCGGAAGAAACGCCCGCCTTCATCGCCAAGAGCCTCATCAGCCGGCTCAAGCAATATGCCGAGACGCTGAAGACGCCGTTCTTCGGTGCACTGGTCGATTATGCCGAGGAAGGCAATCACCTTTGGACCTGCCCCGGGCACAATGGCGGCATCTTCTACAGCCGCAGCCCGATCGGGCGGGTCTTCATGGAGCATCTCGGCGAAGCGGTGTTTCGCGACGATCTCGACAATTCCGTGCTCGACCTCGGCGACCTGCTGACTCACGAAGGACCGGCGCTCGCTGCACAAAAGGAAGCAGCCAAAATCTTCGGCGCCGAGAAGACCTATTTCGTCCTGAACGGCACCTCCACGTCCAACAAGGTCGCGCTCTCCGCACTCGTCACCGATGGCGATCTCGTGCTGTTCGATCGCAACAACCACAAGGCCGCTCATCACGGCGCCTTGATGATCTCGGGCGGCATTCCGGTTTACATGCCGACCATACGCAACCTCTATGGCTTGATCGGTCCCATCGATTTCGCGTTCATGGACGAGGACGCCCTGCGCGAGCGCATCCGCACGCACCCGCTGGTGAAAGACCCGGAGGCTTATAAGAAGCCGCGCCCATTCCGCGTTGCTGTCGTGGAACAGTGCACCTATGACGGTACCATTCACAATGCCGAGATGATCCTCAAGCGCATCGGCCATTTGTGCGACTACATCCTCTTCGACGAGGCGTGGGCGGGCTTCATGAAGTTTCATCCGCTCTATGCCGGACGCTTTGCCATGGGCCTTTCCGATCTTGGCCCGGACGCGCCCGGCATCATCGCCACGCAATCCACCCACAAGCAGCTCGCAAGCTTCTCGCAGGCCTCTCAGATCCACATGAAGGACCGGCATATTACCGGCCAGAAGCGCCGCGTGGAGCACCGTCGCTTCAACGAAAGCTTCATGCAGCATGCCTCGACCTCACCCTTCTATCCGCTGTTTGCCTCGCTCGACGTCGGCGCACAGATGATGAAGGGCCGCTCGGGCGAAGTGCTGTGGGACGATACGATCCGCCTCGGCATCGAGCTGCGTAAGAAGATCCGCGCAGTACGACGCGAGTTCGAGGAGAAGGAGCATCGCCCCGAGCGCCGTTGGTTCTTCGAGCCCTTCGTGCCGGACCGGGTGGCGATCCCGGATGTATCGAGCCATGGAGCGGTGCATGAAGTGCCGTGGGAAAGCGTCTCTACCGACCAGCTCGCCACCAATCCCGCCTTCTGGCATCTGACGCCCGACGCGGCATGGCACGGTTTTTCCGCAATGGAGCCGGGCTTTGCCATGACCGACCCGAACAAGCTCACCCTGCTGACCCCCGGCTTCGACCGGGTGAGCGGAAAATACACCGAGCACGGCATACCGGCGCCGGTGGTCGCGCAATATCTGCGCGAAAACCGCATCGTCGCCGAAAAGAACGACCTCAATTCGCTGCTCTTCCTGCTCACCCCTGGCGTGGAGGCCAGCAAGGCCGGCACCTTGATCAGCGGCCTCGTCGCCTTCAAGAAACTCCATGACGACAATGCTTTGCTGGAGGAGGTAATTCCGGAATTCTATCGACGCCGGCCGGGCCGCTATGCCGGCGTGCGCCTGCGCGATCTCTGCGCGGAAATGCACAACTTCTTCCGCCAGGCCGATGTCAGCGCGCTTCAGACAAAGCAGTTTTCTGCTGATCACCTACCCCCGATGGCCATGTCGCCCCATGATGCGGCACGCTGCCTGGTTCGCAACGATGTGGACTATCTGCCGATCGACGCCATAGCCGGCCGCATCGCGACGACACCCTTCGTCGTCTATCCTCCGGGTATCGCGACCATCGTGCCGGGCGAGCGCTTGACGGAGCAGGCAAAGCCCATGATCGACTATCTCAAGATGTTTGAAACCTGCTTCAACACCTTCCCCGGCTTTGAGGTGGAGATTCAGGGGGTCTATCGCGAAATTGATGCATCCGGCCGCATCCGGCTCTATACCTACGTCGTCGCGGAATAGGCTTAGGTTCAGTCATGAAGCAGGAGAAAATAATCGTCATTCGCCCATCCCGGGAGACCGACGTCGATGCCATGTTGGCGATCTATCGCCGCCATATTCGCCGCGGCATCGAGGTTGGGGTGGACGATAGCGACACACCGCAACCGGACGATCTGCGGGAACGGCGCAAGAATTTGAAAGATCGCCGCTTCCCGCACGTCGTTGCGCTCGAGGGCGAGAAGGTCGTCGGCTATGCCTACGTGGTGCTGTTCCGCAAACGCCCGGCCTATCGTTACACCGTCAAGCATTCGATCTATGTGCATCACGACCATGTCGGCCAGGGCGTCGGGAGCCTGCTCATGCGCGGGTTGATCGACGCCTGCGCTGCGGCCGGCTTCCGGCAGATGATCGGCTATATCGACGCCGATAACGCCGCCTCGCTCGCCCTGCATGAACGGTTCGGCTTCGCTCGCGTCGGCCTTTTGCCGGCAGTCGCCTATCGTTACGGCCGATGGGCCGATACCGTGATGGTCCAGCGCTCACTCGCCGCTGGCTCAACCACCCCACCACCACCGCCTCCGCTCTCCACTCGCTGAAAACAACGGGATTGAATCTCTGGTACCACGCACCCTTGCGAAAGCGGGGCCGAGGAACCACAGGGCAAGCTTCGCATAACCGGAACTGAGCCACACAACTGAGGAAGACCCGGATTACGTGTTATACTTCTTCGGTACGCCCGCATTGGCGGTTCTTATGGGGGGAACAGACGATGGAGATGCCAATTTTCGTTCGCCTTCCGCTGGCCGTAGCCGGAATGATAGCGGGGCATTTCGTATCCCGCGACACGCTGCGCTTCGAGCTCCTGCAGACGGGTATTGCACTCGTTATGCTGGCTGCTTTCATAACGTTCCTGATAGCTGCTCCGTCGATCTGGCGCGCACTTCGAAGCAGGCGCCCGCCAGACAACTCGCCGCGATGAGCCGCATTGACAACCAAGTGCGGCAGGCCCGCACTGCTGCGGATCTTAGTAGCAACTCAGCTAGCGCCCTCATCCGACACGGGACACTTCTACCGACCAAAAACGAAGAGAAATCATCAAAACCGTATTTTACGGTATTTTACACATTTTCTCGCCACGCGAAGGCGAGCACCCGGGTCAGCCGAGCGATTTGGTAAGCCGAACATCACGAGACTGTGCTGCGTGCAAATCTGCCGCTCGCCTCAATGCAGACGTGTCCCGATCAGCGATACCGTAACATACTTCCTGGCGTCTGAGGTTTCAGGCAGGTTGGCGGCGTCTGTACGCCGACCCCGGCGTGCCAAACTCAGAGGGGGCGAAGAATGTCGAGGAGAGGCAATCTTTTCGCGGCTGTCATGCTTGCTTGTGTTTCTTATGGCGGGCTACTGCAGGCGGAAACCATCAGCTATGCGGATGCGGTTACGAAGCTTGCCGACGATTGCGGCGCCGATATCGGCAAATTCTGCAAGGGCCTGAACCTTGGCGGCGGGCGGATCGCGGACTGCCTCGCGCAGAACGAGGCAAAGATATCGCCGAGCTGCAAGACCTCCGTCGCCAGCGTCGTTCAATCGATCACTCAACGCGAGCAGGCGCAGAGCGCCTATAGCCAAGTCTGTAGAGGCGACATCGCCATGCGCTGCAAAGGCGTCAAGGGCGACGGATATATACTCGCCTGCCTCAACAAAGGGCAAAAGCGGGTGAGCGATAAGTGCAACCAGGCGATTACCGATGCAGGGTGGAGGTAAGACGATGTTACCGCGTTCCTTCAAGACATTCGTGTTTCTTGTTGCCATCGGCGTCCTGCCGGCAAGCTTCGCCTTCGCCCAGCAGGTGTCCCAACAACGGATCATTTCGGGCCTGGGCAAACTCAAGGCGAACGCCCCGGCCATCGACATCGAACTGTTGCGCCAGGAGGCCATCAACGGCGCGGGCAAGGAGATGTCGGCACTGCCCAACTGGAGCAAGATTGCCAAGCTTCCGCAGATGGTCGTCGAGATCAATTTCGAGAATGACTCTGTCGCCATCCAGCCGAAATCCTACCGGACACTCGGTATGATCGCGGATGCGCTACACCATCCGAACCTTTGGGCCTACAAGTTCCTCGTGATTGGTCATGCGAGCTCGACCGGGGACGAAAAGCACAATCTCGATCTCAGTCAGCAACGCGCCGTCGCGATAAAGGAAGCATTGGCAACCACATTCGCCGTCGACCCTCAAAGACTTTACGCCGTCGGCGTCGGCGAGGCTTTCCCGATCGAAGGATCCAACACCGAGGCTTCCAACAACAGACGCGTTCAACTCGTCAATCTCGGGGTGTTCACTCGCAGTCAGTGACATGAAAGTGGCGCCGACTTTCACAGAAGGCCTTCGGTGGGAGGTGGCTGCTCACCGCTGCACTTGACTGCTTCGCCCTGTCGCCGTCGCAACCATACCACCCGTGGCAGCGATCGCCCTGTCATTGCCCGCCATGCGGCGGTGACAGGGCAACCGTTGCGCTTCCGCCATTGCAACACTTTTGATCAGGCTCTGAACTTACGTCCCAGATCTGCACTTGGCGGAACGCCGAAAGCGGCACGATATTCCTGAGAGAAACGACCGCGGTGCGTAAAGCCCCAACGGAGTGCAATTTCGTTGACGGTCGAGGATGGGACGGCAGTCAACAGGTCATGACGCGCACCATCGAGACGCAACTGCCTCAAATAGGTCATCGGTGACTTGTTCAAGAAGCGGTGAAAATTAAACTGCAGCGTGCGAACGCTGACACCTGCCGCTTCTGCCATATCCGATATCGTGATGGGCATAGCGATATGCGCTTTGGCAAACTCCAGGGCTCGCCGAACCTGCCGTGGAGCAATTGTCTGCACTGGCGACCTGACATGAGAAGATGTGTGGCGCAAATTCTGCACCATCAGCAGGCCAAACATCTCCTGAAAGCTTGCAAGAGCGATTGGGGAAACGCCGATATTTCGATTGGCGCAAATCTCGTCTCTGAAGATGCGCATTAGTTTGAAAAGATGCTGTGCTGGTCCGGTGGTTAAATCCTGCAGGGGTGCGAATTCGAAGTCGCTGGGCAGAGGACGGTCGAAAATTCGGATAAATGCAGACAGCACCGACGCTCGAGTAATGCAAAATCCTTCTGCAATGCTGCCCGCTTGGATGCTGACCCCGGAATATCGATCAGCCATCGTCAGTAACCCGGTCGTGGGCGTGATCGCGTGACGTATCCCGCCCGTTGCCAGTTCGTAACAGGTTTCACGTTCGACAAAAAACATGAAGTCGTCGTTTTCGACTGTAACGGAAAAGGCGCGATCCGCCGAACTTGATACGGTCCAGCCGACCAAATCGGCCGTTCCATGGACACCGAATGAAAACAGGCCACGACGATCGGTACTGAGGGGTCGATAGAAATTATTCGGCTTTTTGTCAGTAATCCACTGAGCAACTTCACCAGTTGTGAGTGATGTCGGCTCTAGCGTGATCTGGATAATCTCTGTCAATGTGCCCCCTGCCACTGGCAAAAACTCCGGCTTTAAGCTTGAAAAAGTCCCGAGTAAGCATCGCGCAGCACGTTCTTTTGCACCTTGCCCATGGTGTTGCGCGGCAGCTCATCGACGATGATGATGCGTTTTGGCTGCTTATATCGTGCGAGGCGATCCCGCAGCCCTTCCAGCACCGCCGTCTCGTCGATCGCCGCGCCCGGCTCTCGCACGACGACTGCGGTCAGGCCTTCTCCGAGATCGGGATGCGGCACGCCGATGACGGCGCTCTCGACTATGCCGGGCAACTGATCGATCTCGCTCTCGATCTCCTTCGGATAGATGTTGTACCCACCGGAGATGACGAGATCCTTGCCCCGGCCGACGATGTGCACATAGCCGCGCTCGTCGATCTTGCCGAGATCGCCGGTGATGAAGAAGCCGTCGTCGCGAAACTCGGCTTTGGTTTTTTCGGGCATGCGCCAGTAGCCCTTGAAGACGTTCGGCCCCTTCACTTCGATCATGCCCGTGTCGCCATCCGCAAGCGGCGCCCCCGTTTCCGGCTGCGTGACGCGCAGGGAAACGCCGGGGAGAGGGAAGCCAACGGTGCCAGCTACGCGCTCCCCGTCATAGGGGTTCGAGGTGTTCATGTTGGTCTCGGTCATGCCGTAGCGCTCGAGGATCGCATGGCCCGTCGTTTCGGAAAACAACCTGTGCGTCTCGGCAAGCAACGGCGCTGAGCCCGAGATAAACAGCCGCATCCCCGAGGTCACGTCGGCGCTCAGGCCGGGATGCTGCACCAGCCGGACATAGAAGGTCGGAACACCCATCAGCACCGTCGCCCGGGGCATCAGCCGCAACACCTCGTCCGCGTCGAATTTGGGCAGCAGATACATCGAGGCGCCGGCGAGCAGGGTGACATTCGATGCCACGAAGAGGCCATGGGTATGGAAGATCGGCAGCGCATGGATCAGCCTGTCGCCGCTCTCGAAACGCCAGTGATCGCGCAGCGTCACCGCATTCGACAAGAGATTGTCATGCGTCAACATCGCGCCCTTCGAGCGCCCCGTCGTGCCCGATGTGTAGAGGATCGCCGCAAGATCGTCCGGACCGCGCGCTACGTCGGTGAATTCGGCCGGACCGTCCGCCAGCGCCGCCATGAGCGATCCGCCTCCTGCCTCGTCGAGCGTTTCGAGACGGGCGCCGTATCGGGCGGCAACGGGTCCCAGCCCCTCGCGGGTTTTCGGAGACACGACGACCAGCCGGGGTTCGGCATCGCCGATGAAATAATCGAGCTCGGCAAACGTATAGGCGGTGTTGAGAGGAAGATAGACGGCACCGGCCCTGAGGCAGGCGAGATAAAGAAGCAAGGCCTCCGGGCTCTTTTCGACCTGCACGGCAACCCGATCACCTGGCTTGACGCCCATCGCCGCCAGGGCCGCAGCGAGACGCCCCGACTGCTCGATCACATCGCGGTAGCGCCAGACCTTTCCATCTGATGTCTCGATGAAGGCTGCATCCGGCTTGGCGTTTTGGCGGACGGCGTCAAAAAGATGGTTGGTCACTTGGAAGTCTCCTTTGGACGGGATTGGCCATGAGCGGGCGAACGGGCGGGCTCGCCGGCCGGAAAGATAGGACGGCGGGTGGGTTCCGCCGTCAGCAGGCGCTTGACGGCCGGATTTGCGGCAACCTCGCCCAGATTGACGAAATTCTCGTGGTTCGCTTCGATATCGTCCTGTTTGTAAAAATAGTTCACCATCAGTCCCAGCCCGCGCTTGAGGGCCTGGGGAGAGCGGTCCGCCAGAAAATTGATCCGTTCCAGCCGGGCGCCGTTGCCAAGATGGAAGCGTGCAACAGGATCGATGACCCGCCCGCTCCGATCGCGGGCCCTGAGGAAATAGAATGCGGCGGCTCGACCAAGGATCGGCTGCAGCGTCTTCAGAAGCTCCAAGCGATCCCCCTCACCGAGCGTATCGAGCGCGGCGAGGGCCTCGCGATCGCCAGCGTCGAGGACCGCGAGCCGATCGGACCGCCGTTCGGCGTCCAGCCATGCGGCAAAACCTGGAACGGGAGAGAGGGTGACGAAGGTATCGAGCTTCGGAAACTCATGGCGGAGATCCTCCACCACCTGTTTGATCAGGAAATTGCCGAAAGAGATGCCGCGCAAGCCTTCCTGGCAATTCGAGATCGAATAGAACACTGCCGTCGTCGCCTCGGCGGCCGGGATATGGAGGCGATCCTCGCGCAGGAGATCGTCAATTGCGCTGGGAATGGCGCGCGTCAGCGCAACCTCGACGAAGATCAGCGGTTCATCAAGCAGGCGCGGATGGAAGAAGGCGAAGCAACGCCGGTCCGTGGGCGCAAGCCGCCGGCGCAGATCATCCCACCCCCGGATCTCATGAACGGCTTCGTAGCGGATGATCTTCTCGAGAATATCGGCCGGCGTCGACCAGTTGATGGCGCGAAGCTCCAGAAAGCCGCGATTGAACCACGAGCCAAGCAAATGCGCGAAATCTGCGTCCAGCGCCTCCAGCTCAGGATATTGCACCTTCTGGGCCAGCAGTTGCCGGCGCATGTCCACGAGTGTCGCGGTGCCATCCGGCGAGAGATTGAGCCGCCGTATCAGCTCCTGCCTTCGCGGCTCGGAAGCTGCGTTCAGTTCGACGACGGATTGGGCGCTGGGGTTCGACCGGTAGGCCTCGATGGCGCGATCAAGCCGATTGGCATCGGGGCCAAAGCGCGACAGAAGCAGCAGGGAGAAGGCAAGCCTTGACGGCTCATCCAGAGCGCGCCAGCGATCGAGTATGTCTCTCGCCAGTGCCATGCCGGAGGCTTCGCCCCTGCCTGAAAGCAGGATATCGCAGAGATCGCCGAGAGCTGCCATCGGATCGGCTTGCTCGTCATAGCCGCCAAGGGACAGCAAACGTCGTCCGCGATCGGCAATTGCCGCAAACAAATCACTGAGCAGAGATGTCGAATTCATCTGTTTCTCCTGTTTGACCATGCTTTGTGATCAAATGGCTCCACAGTGAGCCGGCTTCAGTTCCAATCTTTGAACAGGGCGTGGATGTCGCGATCCGGGTGGCTATCGCATTCTATTCTATCGCCGATGAACGCGAGACGATTACGCTCGTTGAAGGCCTCCCAGGGAACTTCATGCTTCTTAATGAAGTCGCAGACGATCCGATGGAAATCCCCGTCCGCTTCTGTCGGAATGCCCCAGGCGGCTGCCAGGTCGGAGAGATGCGGGACATAACCGGCGAAGGGGCCTTGACGATCAGGCCGCTCATATCGGTAGACCCACGTTGGTGCGCCGTCCGCGACGCGACGCCGGGCCAGGCGCAATGAAGGCAATTCATACTCTTCAGCCGTCAGCAGAACCAACCGTCTTCGACGCCAGTCGAGACTCGGCATAAGCCGCGCGAGATCCGCGTCTATCTTTGCCATCCGTTCCTTGGAAAGATGGGCAAGCATGCCACCCGCCCATACCTGGTTGGGCTCCTGATCCGCAACCATCGGATAGCACTCATCCCGGCAGGTTCCCAAGAGCATTGGGACGGATATCGCCTGCCCGCCTTCGACCGCCGCGATAGGAGCCGAGGGAAGAAGCGAATTGCCATAAACCGGCCTGAGCGGAAAACGCCTCGCAGCTTGCGCCAGCACCGCCTCCTGCATCGTCAGAATTCTCTCCCAGGGAGCATCGATCCATGGACTGTCCGTGTGCGCCATTTCCTTGACAAAGCTGGCGGCTTCCTCACGGGTAAACACGGTATCTGCGCCCCCCGACATCGAGATCGCCGCATGAAACAGCCCCTTCGCGGCTGGCGTAGCGGTCAGCACGCAGACGTTTTTCGCACCGGCAGATTCTCCGCCGAGCGTCACGCGCTGAGGATCCCCGCCGAAGAATGCGATATTGGACTGCACCCAGCGCAGAGCGGCCAACTGATCCCGCAGCATGGGATTGACGGTATCGGCATAATCTCCGCCGAACAGGGATTCCGTGTCCAGCAGGCCCAGCAGCCCCAATCGGTGACCGACAGTGACGCAGACGATGCCGTTGCGTGCGAAGCTCGTGCCGTCGTAGATCGGCCGGGAAGTTCCACCGATGAGCTGCGACCCGCCATGCAGCCAGACGAGAACCGGGAACGGGCCGGGTCCGCTTGGCGCGAAAACGTTGAGATATAGGCAATCCTCGTCCATGGGCCGCGCCGGCATGGCGGCCGGATCACCTGGAAAGAAACCCTTATCCCGAGATTGTGGCGCCACTGGCGCGAATGCGGCGGCATCACGTATACCGTCCCAGTGCTCCGGTGCCTCCGGCGGACGCCAGCGACGGGCTCCAATCGGAGGCGACGCATAGGGTATTGCCAAAAATCGATTGACGCGCCCATCGGAGCGCCCCCGCAGCTTGCCTTGGGGCAACGCGATATTTGCTGCGTCGCTCGCAGTGGAAGTATGAAGATCAGACTGTGGCATGCTGGCTTGCCGGGCTCGCTGGAAAATCGAAATGACAGGCGACCCGGTGATCCCTTCCAACCGACCGGAGTTCGGGGACCTCGCTGCGGCAACGCTCCGTCGCAAAGGGGCAGCGGGTGTGGAAACGGCATCCCGAGGGTGGCTTGACCGGGCTTGGAATGTCGCCGCGCAACAAGATGCGCTGTCGTTTGTCCGCAGCGGCAACGACTGGAACGGCCGACAGGAGGGCCTGGGTGTAGGGATGCTGTGGGGAACCGAAGATCGCCTTGCGCTCTCCCTCTTCCACCACCTTGCCCAGATACATCACGGCAACCCGATGCGTCAGATGCTCCACGATGGCGAGATCGTGACTGATGAAAAGCAGCGACAGCCCGGTCTTGCGCTGGATATCCTGGAGCAAGTTGACGATCTGCGCCTTCACCGACACGTCAAGCGCGGAGACCGCTTCATCGCAGACGATCAGTTGAGGGTTTGCGGCGAGAGCGCGGGCGATGGCGATACGCTGACGTTGCCCGCCCGAGAACTGGTGCGGATAGCGCTGCGCGGCGTCCTTGGGCAAGCCGACCATATCCAGCAACGTGGCAATCCGTTCGTCGATCTCCGCCTTGGTTGTCGCGACCGCGAAATTCATGATCGGTTCGGCAAGCGTCGCCCCGACGGTATGGCGCGGGTTCAGGCTTGAAAACGGGTCCTGAAAGATGATCTGCACCTTCGAGCGGAATGTTTTCAGGGCCTGGCCGGAAATCGCATCGACCCTTTCTCCATTCAGCAGGATCTCACCGCTCGTCGGCTCATGCAGCCGCACCACGGTCTTGCCGAGCGTGGATTTGCCGCACCCGCTCTCACCGACGACAGAGAGTGTTTCCCCGGCCCTCAGCATCAGGCTGACATCGTCCATGGCATGGACGGTCGAGGTAGGCCGGCCCCAAAAATTGGGCGCGATCGGATAATGCTTGCGCAGCGAGCGCAATTCGAGAAGCGGCGGTCCGCCGATCATGCCTGGTTTCCTCCTTGTACCTTGTGACACGCCACCTTATGGGCCGGCCGTTTGGCCTCGAACACCGGCACCTCCATTCGACATTGCTCCGCAGCCAGCGGACAGCGCTCGGCAAAGGCGCAGCCGGCGAGACGTTTGCGCAGGCTCGGCACCTGGCCGGGTATCTCCTGCAGGCGCTGCGGGGCGTCGTCACGAAGCGACGAACCCAATTGCGGTATGGTGGCGAGAAGCCCTTGCGTATAGGGATGCAGCGGGTTCTGGAACAACTCGGAAGTAGCCGCCTCTTCGACGGTTCGTCCCGCATACATCACGATGATCCGGTCGGCCATTTCCGCTACTACGCCGAGATCGTGGGTGATCAGAATGATGGCCGTTCCTGTCTTCTTCTGCAGCCCGCGCATCAGATCGAGAACCTGAGCCTGGATCGTCACGTCCAGCGCCGTTGTCGGTTCGTCGGCGATCAGAAGACCAGGCTGGCATGCAAGCGCCATGGCGATCATCACGCGCTGGCGCATGCCGCCGGAAAGCTGGTGCGGATATTCGTCGATCCGACGTTCAGGCGCCGGAATATCCACCAGTTTCAACATTTCGACAGCACGTTCCCGCGCCGCCCGTTTTGACAGGCCCTGGTGCAGGATGAGCGTTTCCATGATCTGCCGCCCGATCGTCAGCACCGGATTAAGCGAGGTCATCGGCTCCTGAAAGATCATGCCGATATCGTTGCCGCGTATGCGGCGCATCTCCTTTTCATCGAGCGACAGCAGATCGCGGCCCATGAAATCGATATGGCCGGCATTTCTGGCGTTTCGGGCGGAAAGCAGCCGCATGATGGAGAGCGACGTCACCGATTTACCCGATCCGGATTCCCCGACGATCGCCAGGGTCTCGCCGGAATTAAGCGAAAAGGAGACGTCTTCGACGGCTCGAACAGCGCCGCCATCATCGCCGCGAAAATGCGTTCTGAGATTTCGAATTTCGAGAATTGGCGTTTGACTATCCATGGTCACGTCCTATTGGCCGCACGCGGATCGAGAGCATCGCGAAGGCCGTCACCGAGCAGGTTCACCGCGAGCACCGTGATCGACAGAAATGCCGCCGGAAACAAAATGATGTAGGGCTTGAGCTGCCAGAGCATCCGGCCTTCATTCATGATACCGCCCCAGCTCGGAACCGACGGCGGCGTGCCGGCGCCGATGAAGGACAGGGCCGCCTCCGTGATCATGGCAGCGGAACAGATATAGGTGGCCTGAACCATGACCGGTCCGAGCGTGTTGGGAAGAATGTGCCAGAGGACGATCCGCGGCATCGAACAGCCCGACGCAATTGCGCCATCGACAAAAGGCTGTTCGCGTATGGAAAGCACCAGGCCGCGCACCAGCCGACTCATACGCGGAAATTCCGCAATCGTGATCGCGATGACGACGTTGACGACCGAACCGCCGAGCGCCGCCATCAGTGCGATGGCGAGCAGGATGGGCGGGATCGACATCAGTCCGTCCATGATCCGCATCAGAACGGAATCGAGCTGTCGGTAAGCGCCGGCAACAAGACCGGTCGCAAGCCCAAGGAATGATGCGCAGATGGCAACGCAGAATCCGACCAGCAACGAGACTCTCGCTCCGTAGAGAACGCGGGAATAGAGATCGCGGCCCAGCGTATCGGTACCGAACCAGTAGATCAGCGACGGCTCGCGGTTGCGCTTGATCGGTGAGACAAATCCGGGATCGATGGTTCCGAGCAGCGGCGCCAGGACAGCGATGGCGACAAGAAGCAGAAGGAGCCCGCCGCCGATGACGATCGTCGGATGCTTGTGCAGCAGCGTGCGCCAGCGCCCATATTGCTTCGGCGTCGGAAATAGATCCGGCAGATGCTCGGTGTGTTGGATATTCGTGCTCATCAGTAGCGCACCCTCGGATCAAGCAGCGTGTAGAGAAGATCGATCCCGAGATTGATCAGCACGTAGCCCATGCTGAACAGCAGCACGACGCCTTGGATGACCGGATAGTCGCGCCGCAGGATCGCATCGACCACCAAGCGCCCCACTCCAGGGATGGCGAAAACGGTCTCGGTCACGACCGCGCCGCCGATCAGCATGGCTATGCCGAGACCGATTACGGTTACGACGGGCACGGACGCATTCTTGAGGGCGTGCAGGAAGAGGACCGGGGCGGCACCAAGACCCTTGGCGCGGGCCGTGCGGATATAGTCCTGCGAGAGCACATCGATCATCGACGTCCGCGTGATGCGCGCGATCAGGGCGATATAGACGCAAGACAGCGCCATCGCCGGCAGGATAAGATTTCGAAGGAAAGACAGGACACCGTCGGCAACGGGCGAATAGCCCTGCACTGGCAGCAGATCGAGGCGGATCGCAAAGACATAGCTCAGCAGATAGCCGATGACAAACACCGGCACGGAAAAGCCGAACACAGCAATGGCCATGACCAGGCGATCGACCCAAGTCCCCTGCCATGCCGCCGCAAGTACGCCGAGCGGAACCGCGATCGTGACCGAGATGATGAGCGTGAGCCCCATCAGCGACAAGGTCGGTTCCAAACGCTGAGCGATGAGCGTCGAGACGGGAAGTTGCGAGAAGATCGAGACACCCAGGTTTCCCCTGAGAACATGCCCGATCCATTCCAAGAAACGCCACAGCATCGGTTCGTCCAGCCCGAGGCTGTCGCGGATACGCGCGATCTCTGCTGGCGATGCCTGGTCGCCGGCAATCAACGCAGCAGGATCGCCCGGCGCCAGGTAAAGCAGGCTGAAGACGAAGAAGGCGACGAACAGCATGACCGGTATGGTCGACAGCACGCGCTTGATGGCAAAACTGAACATTGACTTTCCTCACAGCCATGACGGGGAACCGGTTTTGCATCGGTCCTGTTCACCGCACATTCGCAATCGGTCGCAGCCTGACGCGACAATCGTCCCCGCGATCGGCGGGCGCCCGTTTGGGCACCCGCCGCTTCGGACTACTTGCGTGCGATATTCCAGTAGACCGGAGCCGGCGGCGTCAGAATGCCGGTCAGGTTGCCGCGATAGGCGCGGATCTGGTATTGCGTGCCGATCGGAACGTAGGGCACGGTCTCAACCGCGCGGAGCTGGATCTTCTCGGCCAGCGCCTTGCGTTGCGCCAGGTCGGTCAGGCCCGCAAACTGGGTGCGCATGGTTTCGATCTGCTCATCGCAGGGCCAGCCGAACCAGGCCTTCTCGCAGTTCGAGCGCAGACCCAGGTGCCCCACAGGCTCCAGGAAGTCGAGACCGCCCGGGCCGGAAATGAAGATCGACCAACCGCCCTTGTCGACCGGTTCCTTGCTCTGCCGGCGGCTGGTTACGGTCGCCCAATCCATGGCGTCGACGCGCGTTTTGATGCCGATGTCCTTCAGGAGCTGATCGGTGACGGTGACGAAGGCATGGATGTTGGCGTTTTCGGTCGCGTCCAGAAGCACGGCGGGCGTGCCGTCGTAACCGCTTTGCGCCACCAGCGCGCGGGCCTTTTCGATGTCCGGCGTCGGGAAGCCGGCTTTGGTGGCATAGGGTGAGGAGCAAGTGTAGAAGGATTGGCACGATTTGCCGAGCGAGGGATCCGTGATGACCGCTGCAAGGAAATCGTCGCCGTTGACCGCCGTCAGCAAGGCCTTGCGCAGGAGAGGATTGTTGAACGGCGGCTGGATCGTGTTCAGGCGGATTTGCTGGGCGACGCCGATATCGTCCTGGTTTGCCACGGCTACACCTTCGGCTTCCTTGGCAAGCGGGATAAGGTCGGCGGAAAGATCCTCGTCGATATCGATCTCGCCCTTGCGCAGCGCATCGAGCGCGGTTTGCTGATCGGGGATAATCGTCCATTCGACACGATCGACCTTAGCGACTTTGCCGCCGGCAAGACCGCTCGCCTTCTCGCTCCGCGGCTTGTAGTACGGGTTCTTCGCGAATGCCAGCTTTGCGCCCGGAACCCATTCATCGCCGAGGAAAACGAACGGTCCAGAACCAGTATGGTCCTTCACCGCTTCGTTCGGAGGCGTGGCATCGGCAATGCGCGCGGGCATGATGAAGGGCACGGGCGCCCCGGCCTTGCCGAGGGCATCGAGCACGAGACCCCAGCTTTCCGATAGGGTGAGCGTGAAGGTGCGATCGTCCTGAGCGGCCCAACTGGCGCCCTTGGCGTTGAGCTGCTGGCCGAGGCTGTCGTTCACGCTCCAGCGCTTGAGGGAGGCAATGACATCTTTGGAGGTCACCGGCGTTCCGTCGCTGAACTTGAGCCCGTCCCGAAGCGTGAATTTATAGGTCTTTCCGTCGTCGGATTTCGACCAGGTATCGACCATCTGCGGCTTGATGGCGAGCGATGCATCCATGGCGAACAGCGTGTCGTAGACCATGTAGCCATAGTTTCGCGCCATGGAGTCCGAACCGAGATGCGGATCGAGCGCTTTGACGTCGCCGGACGGCTTGATGCGCAGGACATCGGCGGCGAGCGCCGTTCCGCAGGCAAGGGTCATCGCCAGAGCCAGAAGCGCTCCGGTCAGTTTCAGGCATTTCATGGTGGTTCCTCCCACAGGTAAGACTAAACTTTCAGGCTTGCGCCTTGGGCGCGTGCATCAGGACATTTTCTTCCTGAGTAGGTTGGGCTCCGCGCTTCAGGTAACCGAATGTGGCGAGCGACAGCGCCGCCGCAGGCTCTCGTCCGAGTTCGGATTGGACGAAATTGAGCTCGATGGAACCGGCGCCGCCAAGAAGGCAGCAATCAATGCCAGCCAAGATCGACGCCCGTCCGGCGTCGCCGAGATTTGCGGGCCATCCTCCCAGGAAGACACGTTGTGTTCCGACCATGTTGAGAGCGTTGCCGATGGCCATGCCGAGCCTGAAAAGCCGGGAATGGACATCCGTGCTGGTCTTCTCACTGATGGGAACCCTCTGTGGCCAGGCGTCACCCAGCGCCAGCAGCTCCACCTCGTCGATCTTCAGCCGCGGCGCGATCGCGCTCGTCGACAAGTAGGCCTCGAGACATCCGAAGTGACCGCAGCGACATTGCGGCCCCTTGGGGTCCATGACCATGTGCCCGATCTCGCATGTGGTGACATCGCCATTGCCCCAGAACTCGCTGACAATGGCGGCCGCCACGCCATGGCCGACGAACACATAGAGGTAGTCGTCGCTCGAACCGTTGGTTCCGAGCGTCAGCCGTTGGTTGATCGCTCGCGCGACAATCGAATTGGCAATCTCGACAGGCACGTTAAGAAAACTTGCGTTGAGCCGTGCAAGCGTCTCGGAGGGATCGAGCATTACGATGGGATTTATGGCTCGGCGCGCGTCGTAACCGGGAACGGAAACACCGACGAAGTCCAGTTGCAGCCGGGAACGTTCGGCAGAATCGGCTAAGGCGCCGACTGCCGCCGCGATAGCCTGAGACACCGCCCCCGCCGAGGCGCCGTCCTTCAGATCGAAGCGTTCCGAGAAAACAAGATCTCCATCAAGGGTGGCGATACCAGCATGGACTCGGTTGCTCGACACCTCGAGCGCGCCGAGATAACGATTCTTGCTTAAAGTAAGGATAGCGCTCGGCCCGCCTGGATATTCTGCGGGCTGCCGCTTTTCGGTGAGCACGCCTTCCGCGCGCAGTTCGGACACAATGCGGGATACGCTAGCCTCCGTCAGCCCGGTCTTGTCGGCAATATCGGTGCGGAAGCTACCTTTTTTCCTCCAGATATAATTCAAGACCGCGGCGCGCGTCTCCTGCCGACTCCTCGCAAGCCTCACAATTCCATCCTCCCCGGCAATGCAATTCTTACTTTATGTAAGAATTGATAGCTGAGGCCAGATCGCATGTCAATAAACCAGCCTCATCACGCGCTCGGATGAGTTTCGGTTTGAATTAGGCGGGGAACCGTCGCCTGACCTTCGGCCACAGATTGTGTCGGCAAGTGAGGCGGCAAATCAATGAATGTGCAGAAGGTCAGACTTGGCAATTCGCCCACGGGGCTGCGAGACTTTCGTGCCGTTCTGGTCGTTTTTCAGCTCAACCGAGCCACTGTATTGCCTCGAACTCTCTAAGGTCGTTCGGCCTGATCAACGATGAATTGGTAGACGGCCCGATTCTGGAGCTGTTCTTGATGTTCGAGCCACCAATTTGCGTCTGTCAGGCTTGAAATGGCATTCGCGAGCCGACCCGTCATTTTCGCAAAATCGGCATTCAGGTCATCCAACTGCTCTTGCGTCGGGAACCCATCTGGCACTCGCTGTCTGGCGAGCGAGTGGAAGGCGGATGCAGCGTTATTGATGGCGACCGCCATTAACTCCGCAGCAAGCTCGATATCACTTTCGTCGCCATCACCAGTAAGAACGGGAAGATCGAAGACCTCGTACCGCAGGGAGTGGAACTCCAGCTTTTTTTTCTGGACCTCCTCGCCACACCATCATCTCTGCTTGGATATCGGGCTTGCTCATCATCTCGTTCTTCCAACTACGAGGATATGGCCAGACCGAGGTGCAGATCAACCGCCTCAGCCCCATCAATGGAAGCGGTTGGCATTCCATTCGGATGCGATCTGTTCATAGGCGGCATCGAGCCGCTCGCCGCGATTCGCGCGCCAGAAACTGGCCAGATCGCTGCTCCAGGCCGACTGGTGATCGCTGGGTTTGTTGGTCCATGTCAGCGACTTGCCGTGTGATTTGAGAACGATCTCTTCTACCTGATGCGACGTGACGGCGCGGCCGAGAGTCTTTCCTAGCGCGATGATATGATCCGGCTCCCACAGGCGTTCGTAGATGAACAGGTTATCTTTTCGCCAGGAAATGAACGAGGCATAGGTCGAGAAGAATTCGCGGGAGGCATTGGGGCCAAACCAGCGCACCCAACTCAGGAAATTGTCGCGCGGATTGCGGATGATCGTTACCGTCGTCATACCGCGGAGCAGCACACGTTTGTTCCAGCACACGTGACCGTGGACAACGATACGGGATGGAGCGCCATGCAGGAGCCTGGAGACGTCGTTATATCCCTGAATCTTGGGGGCATTCTTGACGTAATCGTCGAAGTTTCTCTTCGCCTGCGGCGACAGGAAGATCGATTCTTCGTTGTAATTTATCCGACGGGCATAACAGGGCTGGTCCTTACGCAGGGCGCGCACGAACGCATATTTTTCAAACCCGATGGCCTCTACCGCCTGCAAAAGCGCATGCGTGCCCGATTTCGGCGTGCCGTTACAGATAATCGGTGATGCAGTGGTCATCATACCTCCATCGTTCTTGAGCGTGTTTCACTCCGGCCGGATTATGCTCCAGGCAGTGGGGATATTGATCCATCATCAAGCTTTAGCGTGCCTTGCGTACAAGGTGGCGAAGCTATGAAGGACACAGGGAACGACATAGGTTTGCTGCATGGGCCATGGCGCGCCTCGAGACTGAAATTCGATCGCACGCCTTTAAATCGATTTTAAAAAATCAACATACAAAGCTAATCGATTTTAATTTGTGCATTCAATATTTTTTGTTGCAGCGCGAAGAAAATCACTTCTAACTGCCTCACGCCATTCTATCCGTCGTAGGAAACGCGCAATGACGATTTCATTTCCGCTTACTGACAAACGCACTGTCGATGAGCTGCTGAAGCACCTTAACGCGCATAAACTGTTCTCTCCTGGAAATTGCGTCATCACGATCAATCCCCTCGCCGCACACGTTTCGTCGTGCCTTTCGTATGCGCTTAGCACCGCTCGCACTGCCTGGTAGGCGCGCTGCTATTCAGTTGAAACCATTTCCGTCACGAGTTGAGCATCTCAAGTCAGCGTTCGAACGTCCTCGAAGGCTTAGCACATCCGTGCAGGCCTTTTGGAACGTCCGTAAGCCTGAGAGTGCCCGCTAAGAATCGTGTGAATTCCGATACCAATCCCGCAGGAGAAAGACATTGATGACGACATTCGAAGCCTATCTCGATGGTCATAGGGGAACATTGTTGAACGAGGACATGGTCGTCGTCCTGCGCAACATTGCCGAGGCTACCCGGCAGATTTCAGACAAGCTCAGAAGCTCGTCATTATCAGGTCTAACGGGCGCAACCGACGCAATCAACGTCCAAGGCGAGACGCAGAAGCCGCTCGATATACTTTCCAACGAGATCATGCTCGATGCATGCCGTAAATCGCCGGCAGTTGCTTTCGCGGTATCGGAAGAACTCGACGCCGAAGTGCTCATTCATCCCAATGGCGAATATGCGATGATCTTCGACCCGCTCGATGGATCGTCCAACCTCGATGTCAACGTAACGGTTGGAACGATCTTTTCCATCATCGAGGCAAGCTCTCCGGCTGAGATTTTGAAAAACGGCCGCTGTCAGCTCGCTGCAGGATATGCCGCGTACGGACCGCAAACCAATCTGGTCCTTGCGATTGGAAATGGCGTACAGATCTTCACGCTTGACGAACGCGGCGTGTATGTGATGACAACCGCGGATGCCAAGATCGCCCCGGAAACCAAGGAGTTTGCGATCAACGCCGCACGTCGTCCGTCTTGGGATGACGTCATTACCGAATATGTCGACGGGTCGATCGAAACCCCCGGCTATAATATGCGCTGGATCGGTTCGATGGTCGCCGATACCCATCGCATCTTCAACCGCGGCGGAATCTTCCTCTATCCCGCCGATCGAAACAAGCCAGCCTCCGGCGGCCGTCTGCGTCTACTTTATGAAGCCAATCCAATTGGCTTTCTGGTCGAAGCGGCAGGCGGCTCTGCCATTGCCGGAAAGACCGCCATCCTCGACATTGAACCAACCTCGCTGCATCAGCGGGTTCCGGTGATTTTTGGCTCGCGCCACGAGGTCGCAAAGATCAGTCGAGCGTACTGCGTCGAGCGGGCAATCGAGACAGTGTAGCGACGGCGCGCAAGCCGGTTGGCGACACGCCAGCCGGCAATATCTTGATCCATCGCAATTGTTCTTCATTGAGGAAGAGACGCAGTCAGCGAGTGACACACGGATGCTGCGCGTGCTAAACATGGATGATTTTCTTCGCGAATTGTCACAGGCACCACCCGCATTTCCCAGGGCATTTTGAATGGCTTCCGATCAACCGCGGCGCGAACATGTTCTGATCGTCGACGACGACACAAGAATCCGCCAGATGTTGACGCGTTATTTCGAAGATGAGGGATACCAGGTCACCGCCGTCTCGGACGGCGGTGAAATGCGTCTCCAGATGAAGCAGGCAAGCTTCGATATCATATTGCTGGACCTGATATTGCCGGGAGGCGAAGATGGTCTGTTGCTTGCCAGAGAAATCCGCATGCAGTCTGATGTGCCGATCATCATGCTGACGGGCCGCGACGATGTCGTCGATCGGATCGTCGGTCTGGAAATGGGTGCGGATGACTATATCGCCAAGCCGTTTCATTTGCGCGAGGTGCATGCTCGCATGAAATCCATCCTTCGCAGACGCCAGCCTGCGGCCACGCCGGCAGAGGCGAGGCAGGAGGAGATCATTCGCTTCGACGGTTGGCAGCTCAATTTCGATCGTCGCCAGCTTCTTGCCGCCGACGGTGGCGAAGTCGAGTTGACGACAGGCGAGTTCGACATGCTGGCCGTTCTCGTGCGCCATGCCGGCCGCGTTCTTCGCCGGGAGCTTCTCATGGATCTCACTCGCGGCAGAAATCTCGAAGCCTTCGACCGCACGATCGATGCACAGATTGTCAGATTACGGAAAAAGATCGAAGACGACCCCAAACATCCAAAATTGATCAAATCGATCCGGGGCGTTGGTTACATCTTCACCGCGCGGCTGTGATCGACGGCACGTCAATACGGCCGGAATGTGCATGAAACACTCGCCGGCGCTCCCCGCATAAAGTGACGCTTGCCGTCGATAGTCAGACTTAATCCAGAAGCTCTCGCAGGCGCGTTGCCAGCTCGCGTGCAGTATAGGGCTTCTTCAGCCAGCTTCCCGATTGCGCGAGCTCGCGGCCAGCGATCGTCGGCTCGGCATAACCGGATGTGAAGAGGATCCTTATGCCTGGTTTCAATGTCCGCACATGGTTAGCCAGCTCATCGCCGGTCATGCCGCCTGGCATGACGATATCGGTGAAAAGCAGCGCGACATCGGGATTTTCCTCGAGCCTGGTCAATGCCTCGTTCCCGTTGGATGCTTCAACCACCTGGTAGCCAGCATCGTTGAGCCTAGAGACGGCAACGCGCCTCACCCGCGGATCATCCTCCACCACCAAAATCTTCTCGAAGCCACCGGGAATGTCAGATTGGAGCCGCTCCTCCACGCCCTTCTCGCTGGCGTTATCGGCCGTCTTGTGTGCCGCGGGAAGAAAGACGCGCACACTCGTGCCTTGTCCGATCTCGCTATAAAGCTGGACATGGCCACCGGACTGCTTGGCAAAACCATAGACCATGCTCAGGCCCAGACCGGTGCCGGAGCCGACGCTCTTCGTGGTAAAGAAGGGCTCAAAGGCCCGTTGCTTGACCTCGGATGTCATGCCAAGGCCCGTATCGGTCACGGAAATCAGGACATACTCACCGGTGCGTACCTGCGGATACATCTGTGCGTAATCGGCATCCAGCTTGATGCGCGAGATTTCGATCGAGAGCTTGCCGCCACGCGACATGGCGTCCCTGGCGTTCAGGACCAGATTGAGCAATGCATTCTGCAATTGCGATCCGTCGACCAGTGCTTCGTTCGCCGCACCGCTGACGATGGTGCGGAATTCGATAGCCTCGCCAAGCGTCCTGCGCAGCAGATCGGAAAAGCTCGACACAAGTTGGCCGACATCGACGAGCTTCGGATTGAGCGGCTGGCGCCGGCCAAAGGCGAGCAATTGGCCTGTGAGCTTGGCGCCATCATCGGCCGCGTCCTGCGCTTCACGCAGCAGCGGCCGCAGCTTCTCGTCCTTAAGCTTGCCCTCGATCATTTCGAGATTGCCACTGATGACGGTCAGCAGATTGTTGAAGTCATGCGCCAGTCCGCCGGTCAACTGGCCGATCGCCTCCATCTTCTGCGACTGGCGCAGCTCATCCTCGATCTTATGGCGGCTCGTCAGGTCGCGGATGAAGCCGGTGAAAATGCGCTTGCCCTTTGCGGTGGCCTCGCCGACGGAGAGCTCCATCGGGAAAAGGGAGCCGTCCTTGCGCTGCCCCGTCACGACGCGGCCATAACCAATGATGCGCCGCTCTCCAGTCGTCATGTAGCGGGAAAGGTAACTATCATGTGCGTCACGATCGGGCTGCGGCATCAAGATTTTGACGTTCCTGCCGCAAACTTCATCAGCCGTGTAGCCGAACAATCTTTCAGAGGCGGCGCTAAACGAGGAGATCGTGCCGACGTCATCGATGACGATCATCGATTCAGGCACGGTGTCGAGGATCGAGCGCAGATGCGCTTCCCTTTCTGCAAGATCGTCCTGAATTTGTTTCATCTCGGTAACATCGTTGTTGGTCTGGATGATGACCGGCCTGGTATCGAAAGCAGGGGTGATGAGCGTCCAGCGCGTGGCGACGAAAATGATTCGTCCATCCCGGTGACGATGCACCACCTCGCCCTGCCATGCCCCCTGCCTTCGGACTTCCTCGCGGATCTCATCCAAAGGCTTTGGAAACTGTGTTGCCAAAAGCGTGTGAACGACCTGACCAAGTGCCTCGTCCCTTGACCACCCATAGAGCGTTTCGCAACCGCCGGTCCAGCGGCTGACAACGCCGTCAAAACCGTGAATGATGAGGTTGGCTCCGTCGAGCAGACGAGCAATCTCGTCGAGCTCCAGTTCAGTTGTCACTCGGGTCTTCGATTTGTCGTTCATTGCGCTTTCATCATTCGAAATTCAGTGGCGTTGGCCTCCGGCGTAAGCGATCAGACCGCGTTCGTCGCCATCACACTCGTCGTCATCCCCGGAGAGTTGAACGAGCATCCCATATTTCATGATACGCACGCAATGCCGACCCGCGGAGACCAGTATTCCCTTGTTCGCCAGCTTGGTCATCGTCCGTGAAACGGTCTCGATCGTCAGGCCGAGATAGTCTGCGATGTCGAGCCGCGTCATTGGTAATTCGACGATCGCATTGGATCGATTGTGATCCGGTTTGCGGCGGAGCTGCTTCAGCACGAATGTGCACACCCGCTCCTCGGCATTCTTGCACGACAGCAGAACCATCTGATCCTGGGCAGCCGCCATCTCGTCGCACAGGCGGGCAAAAACTTCGGGCCTCAGATCCTGCGAATTGCTGACCTCGGCTTCGAAGGCCTTGCGTGAGAAGCGGCGCACCTTCGTATCGCCAATGGCTTCGGCGCTGTAGAGATAGTGGTTCCGCAACGACACGCCGACGATGTCGCCGGCATGCAGGAAACCGGTGATGACGCGACGACCGTCAGAGATGATCTTGAAGATGCGCAGGCTACCCTCGACGACTTCGAACAAGTGCTTGGCGACATCCCCCTCGAAGAATAACGACTGACCGGCGGCGAGATGTTCGGTTGGCTGCTTCCTAAACAGAGCCTGCAGACAGTTCGGTTCGGCGTCCGGCAGAGCCGGGTTGGTGAATTCCTTAGCGTAATGAATATTGTCTGCCCGCAACATGATCATCCCTCCGTGTTGTCGGGGAGAACAATTGATCACCGCAGGTGACGCCAGAATGCCATGGGTGTGAAATACGGTGCACTTAAGTAACAGTCTGTAACAAGCAACAGCAGAAGCATTTGCTGGACTGTTTCTCGGCCATACGTGGCCCAAGGCTGCCTTCTTCACCGCCAGGCCGGATTGATGGACTCTGATTCAAGCCGATAGACGAGCCCGTGATCCCAGCGGTTGCGGAAGCCCTCGTCGGCAAGCCGCTCCCAGACCTCATCGTTGAGCGTCCAAAACCGCATGTGACTGCAGCCGGCGCCAATCGCCCGCCCTTTCATCAGGGAGAAAAGCTCCCGCGCGATCCTTTCCTCGTCCAGTGGACTGATGACGACAAAGATTGGAATATCGAACAGTCGGCCGGCAATCGGATGCTCGAATACGCGGGCAAGGCAAACGGCGCGGACACAATCGTTCGGACCAGTCGCCACTGTGAAGCGCTGACGCTCAAAGACGGTTCCGACCGCCGCGCGCCAGCGGTCCCATGCAAGACCCGGCATAACCGCCTGCACGACGAGATAAGCGCGTTCGATTTGGTTTGCCTGAAGAGGACCAATCTCATAGCGCGTGTTCATCTCCAAGACTTCCTTCAGAGTGGACGCCTGTTTCGACTTCACGGTGGACCCGCTGGTTTCACAGCTCATTCGCGATTGCTGGCGGTTCCCGCCGTCGATGCGCAACAAAAGGCCAGCTTTGCGTTCCTCCTCGCATCGAGCGCCTGACGCCATTGAAGACGCGCCAGCGATGCGCTGTATGATGTTGAAGGTCATGTCCCCCACCTCATTTCGTTGTCCAATTGAGCAAGCTTAAGCCGACGCGGGAGACGTGCTTTGATCGGTGTCAAGATTTGAGCGGATCGAGCCGAAACGGCTTCTGTGGTGGATCAATGCGCAGAAAATCATCCGCTCAAACGACAATTCGATGAAGGGATAAAGATCCTGGACCATAAGGCAGCTTCTCGGCCCGCCGACTTCGGCCGTGATCAACCTTGATCTACGTTTTCCTTACCACCGCTTGGACGTGCATCGTCGTCATCAAACAGAATGCGCCACGATGCCCCCTCCAGATCATCATACTGCCCGGTCTTCAGCGACCACAGAAAGCCTCCCAGGCCGAGCGTCCCCATGAACAATGCCAGCGGGATCAGGTAGATCAGCATATTCATGATATGGAAGCTCCCGCAGGGGTGGTGAATTTGCCGGTACGCTCTGTCTGCCAATTCCAGCCATTCAGGCGCAATGCATTCGTCACGACGATCAGCGAAGACGTGGACATGGCGACAGCGGCGATAAGCGGCGTCGCATAGCCCGCGATGGCGATCGGAACAGCCAGCACATTGTAACCGATGGCAAGGGCGAAGTTCTGGCGGATCAGAGCAGCCGTACGCCGCGCGACGCAGATCGCCTCCGGAACCGCGTCGAGGCGGTCCTTCAGGAAAACGAGGTCTGCCGCTTGTCGGCCAATGTCGGAGGCGGTTGCGGGAGCCATCGACACATGCGCCGCCGTAAGTGCCGGCGCATCATTGATACCGTCGCCAACCATCATGACCTTGTTGCCCGCCTCGTTTAAGCGTGCGCACTCTTCAACTTTCTGCTTCGGATCCAATTCCGCAATCCAGCGATCCATATGCAATAGCCGCGCTGTCGATTCGACGACTGCTCGCCGGTCGCCAGACAGGATCATTGTATGCAGCCCTGCAAGACTGAGCTGGCGAATGGCCGCGGCGGCTCCGGGACGAAGAGTGTCCTCAAAGTAGAAGCGCGCCAGCTCTATCCTGTTCCTCGACAGTATAACCTCGGAAAGGGACTCATTTGGTCCTTTTTCACGAAACGGGGCGGCGCAAGCGAACTGCATGTTGCCGAGCCGATAAAGTCCGTCGGCGGCCTCGGCCTCGAGGCCCGCTCCCGGAATCTCCGCGACGCTGTCGAACCGGCGGACATTGTTGCCAGCACTACGCAACAACGCCTGGGAGAGTGGATGCCGGGAATGCGCGGCAAGACCGGCCGCAATCGCCCTTTCCTCCGGCCCCGCGCCCACCATCTGGATGAGACATGGCTGGCCCATCGTCAAAGTGCCGGTCTTATCGAACACGACGGCATCGACCTCGGCGAGACGTTCCAAAGCAGAACCATCCTTGATCATAATGCCGCTGCGAAACAGTTTCCCGGCGGCGACGACCTGGACAACCGGTACGGCAAGACCAAGCGCGCACGGGCAGGTGATGATGAGAACGGCAACCGCCACCAGCATCGCATGCTTCCAATCCCCACCGATGAAACCCCAGGCAAGAAACGAAACCAGCGCAAGCAGGTGGACTGCCGGTGAGTAAAGGCTTGCAGCTCGGTCCGCGATCCTGCGATAGCGCGCCCTGCCTCCTTCGGCAGCTTCCATGAGGCTGATAATCTCGGCGAGCAGAGAGTTCTCCGCCGTCTTCGTGACGCGAATGGTCAACGAGGCCATGAGGTTCATCGAACCCGACCGAACCTCCGTGCCATTCCCGACTGCGACCGGCACGCTCTCGCCTGTGACGATGGAGAGATCGAGTTCGCTCGTGCCGGCGATCACGACGCCATCGGCGGGGACGCGCTCGCCGGCGGCGATAAAGATATGGTCGCCAATGCCTATGTCCTCTACCGAAATATATCGCCTGCTGCCGTCGGCCGTTATCAACAAGGCACCGCGGGGTGCGAGCCTCGCAAGGCCATTGACCGCGGCTCGCGCTTTCTCGCGCATGATATGGTCGAGCGCGCGACCGATCAGCAGGAAGAATAGCAGCGAAACGGAGGCATCGAACCAGGCGTGCTCTCCGTGATGGATCGTCTCCCATAATGATACGGCATAGGAGAGCGTGACAGCGAGAGAAATGGGCACGTCCATGTTGGTCCGCCCATGCTTCAAGGCATTCCACGCCGAGCGAAAAAAGAAACGGCCGCCATAGATAAGGGCTGGCGCAGCAATCATCGCGGAAATCCAGTGAAACAGGTCTCGCGTCGCCGCATCTGCGCCGGACCAGACCGATACCGAGAGCAGCATGATATTCGCTGCGGCAAAGCCGCAGACACCAACGGCCAGGAGCAATTGATTGCGCAGGCTATCCGTCTGGGACGCGGTGGGAGTGAAAATATGCGCCCGGTAGCCGGCTTCGGTGATCGCGGAAAGAATACCCGAGGGATCGATGACAGCATTATCAATGCGCTCGACATAGGTGCAACTGACCCGCCGAGCAGTCAGGTTGACTCGCGCGCCCTTCACATAGGGTAAGCTGCGCAAAGACCGTTCGATGGTCGAGATGCAAGCGCCACAGTGCATATCGGGAATGCTGAGGTCCAGTTGGCGAAGGCCCTCCCCCAGCGGATGGCTGGCCAGGACGATCTCCTCGGCACTGGCGCAGCACTTGCTCATTGTCATGACGCTTTCCGCGTCCATGGTGCAGCAGGTCATTGTCCAAACTCCGCCGTGTCGATGCGCCTGGCCTCATGCATTACCGTGACACCGTCTCTGCGCGAGATGGTTTCAACGATCCAGTCGCCTCCCTCAATGCGATGTTTGGCTTCGAAATGGCCTTCGCTCGTCTTGGTCAGTGCAAGCGCAAAGTCCTCTCGGTCGCCCACGGGTCTTCTGAAAGTCAGCGTCACGTCGTCGACCACCGCCGGCGACCCGTCCCGGTTATGAATATCGTAGTGAATGACATGGCCGCGCAGGGACAGATCGCCGGAAATGCCGCTGCTAGCCATAGCGCGCATTGCGGCGGCCTTGCTGTTGAATTCCTGGCTTGCGACATAGGTATTCTCTACCACAAGGCCGCTCCAACTCGTGGACGCGAGAACCGCCATCGTCACATTCACTCCGATCACGACGGTGAAGAACGCAACAATGACGACCAGCATATGGCGGCCGGTGAAGGGACGTCCGGTGGTAACTTGGCTTCTCATTTCGGCGCTCCCGGTGCGTTGAAGGCGGCCCGGTACGTCGCCCGATCCGCGTGATTTTCGTCCTCTATGACGAACAGGAATTCCTTGATCGTCTCCGCCTTGGCCTGTTGCGTTACGAACACCTTGAGCGAGGTGGCCGCGTCCGGATCGGCATCGACAGTGAAGTGCCGGCCTTCCTCCTTCGAGAGTTCGGGGATCTTCATCGTCGCTCCTACTGCGCCCTCTAGTCGGATATCGATTTTCCTCGGCGCCGGGACCATGTTGAGGACGCGCAGCGTATAACCGTTGCGGATCGATCCATCCGACTCCAGCACATATTGCGGATTGCGATCGTGGAGCACGTTCAGCTCCAGCCGCTCCCTGAGCGCCAGATGCACGAGCATCGCCACCCCGACCGCTGCCCATACAGCGGCATAAAAAAGAACGCGCGGCCTGAAGATCACCCGCCAATTGAAGTGCCGAATGCCCTCGATGAAGCTGCCGTCAGGGTTTCGCACGAGGTTCGGCTGCACGGCGACCGTGCCGCCGTTGGTCGCCAGGCTCATGTTGGCGGCGTACTCGCTCAGCGTCGCATAGGAGATCAGGCCGCGCGGCTTATCGAGTTTGTCCATCACGCCGTCGCAGGCATCGATACACAGGGCGCAGGTGATGCACTCCATCTGCTGACCATCGCGGATGTCTATGCCCATCGGACAGACCGCCACACAGGCATTGCAATCGACGCAATCGCCGACCGGCTGGCCTGCTGCCTGAGCTTTCTTGGCGTGACGGGAGCGAGGCTCACCGCGCCAGTCGTTGTAGGTGACGACTAGGGAATTTTCGTCCAGCATAGCGCCCTGGATGCGGGGCCACGGACACATGTAGGTGCAGACTTGTTCCCTCATCAGCCCACCAAGAACGTAAGTGGTCGAGGTGAGAATGGCGACCGTGGCATAGGCGACCGCCGGCGCTTGGCCCTTGATTAGGGCAACGGCCAGGGATGGCGCATCCGCGAAATAGAAGATCCATACGCCACCGGTGAGGACGCCGATGAGGACCCATATGCTATGCTTGGCGACCCGCTTCGCGATCTTGTCCGGCGTCCAGGGACCAGCATCGAGTTTCATGCGCGCGTTGCGATCACCTTCGATCGCGCGTTCCACGACAAGGAAGAGATCGACCCATACCGTCTGCGGACAGGCATAACCACACCATGCCCGTCCCACCGCCGACGTTACCAGAAACAGGCCAAAGCCGGCCATGACAAGCAGACCGGCCACATAGAAGAACTCCTGGGGCCATATCTCGATGAAAAAGAAGAAGAAGCGACGAGAGGCCAAGTCGATGAGAATCGCCTGATCGGGCGCATATGGACCTCGGTCCCAGCGAATCCAGGGAGAAAGATAGTAGATGCCGAGCGTGATCAGCATGACGATCCATTTGAATCGCCGGAACCGACCCTGCGCCCGCTTTGGAAACACTTTCTTTCGTGCAGCATAGAGTGGCTGACGGTTGCGCCGGGCATTGACCGCTTCGGCATCGAGCCGTTCGACATGAGCGTCCCGCGGGTCTGGAGCTGTGTAGAGGTTCATCGCTCGGCGTCCTGTTGATGATCCTCATCTCGCATTCGGCCGACCAAACGTCCTTGACGTAGGTCAAGGAACGGCCGCCCGGTCTTCGGCTCGGTCAAAAAATGAGAGCCACGCCCCGGAGGGACGTGGCTCAGAGGAACTACGGGGGAGCCCGTAGGGAACGTCCTCTACCTTTGAATGCTAACGGCTCGCGGTATTGTGATCTTTGAGCGAAATCAAACTGGCCATGGAATTGCCGAGCTTCTCCAGGCTGTCTTCCTCCCGCGAGGAAGGGAGCGGATGTGCCCGCGCGGCAACCCGCGTATGAACGATGGCTCGGGGGTTGCCGTACAAGCGGAGAAGGGGATTTTGGTCGTGGGCAGTCATTTCATTCCTCCTATTTTCCACCGCCCAGCGAATGAACAAACACGGTCAGCTCCTTTACGGTGGTTTCGCCCAGTCGGGCCGACCAAGCCGGCATCACGCCATGTTTCGGCGCGGTCACCTGGCGGATGATCGCATCCTCTCCCCGCCCCTTTAACCAGATCGCATCGGCGAGATCCGGCGCTCCCATCTCCTGCTTGCCCTTGGCATCCTCGCCGTGGCAGGCAGCGCAATTATCGAGGAATACCTGCCTTCCAGCCTTCGCCAGCGCCGGATCGGAAGGCGTGTTCGTTAGTCCCCAGACGTAGGCGGCAACCTGCCGAATTTGCGTATGATCGAGCATATCGCCGAAGGCAGGCATTTCCGACGAATGCGTCTCGGGGTCGGCATCGAAGCGGATGCCATGCGAGACGGTCTTTTGGATCGCTTCGAGGTCGCCACCCCAGAGCCAGTCGTCATCGTTCAGATTGGGAAATCCCGGAGCGCCGGTGGCACCGGAGCCATGACACGGCGCGCAGTTGACCTTGAAGGCAGAGGCGCCGCCAGCGATGGCAAACTCGCGCAGCGTCGGATCGGCATCGATTTCTCTGACGGTTTTCGCGGCGATGAGATCGTGAAACCGAGTTTGTGCGACCTTGGCCTCTTCCACCTGCTGCTGCAGTTCGGCCCGGCTCGAAAAGCCGAGCAGTCCTTTGGTGGTATCCCTGATCAAGGGTATGGAGGGATAGGCGATGGCATAGCCGATAGCCCAGAGGATCGTGGCATAGAAAGTCCACACCCACCATCGCGGCATGGGATTGTTGAGTTCACGGATGCCGTCCCATTCATGGCCCGTTGTCTCGACGCCGCTGAGTTCGTCTATATGTTTGTCCGACATCTCAATCATCCTTCAGAGGTATGTCAGCGGCTTCGTTGGCGATCTTTTTGCTACCTGGCCGGAGCGTGAAGGCGATAGCCCCTACGAAAAACAAGGCCATTGCGAGGAGCCCCCAACTGTCGGCGAAGTGACGCATAGCAGTATATGTTTCCATGGAAGCACCTCAGCGATAACCGGTGGCATCGTCATAGGTCGAGAAATCGACCAGTGTTCCGAGCATCTGCAGATATGCGACGAGCGCGTCCATCTCGGTCAGCCTGGTGGGGTCGCCGTCGAAATCGCCGACCTTCGCTTTCGGATATCGCGCCAGCAGATCGGTCGTATTTGCGTTCGGATCGGCTTGCGCCCGCATGTCGGCTTCCGCATTCGCCAGCATGTCTTTGCTATAGGGCACGCCGACATCCTCGTTAGCCTTGAGATCCATGCCGATATCCTTAACGGTGACGTCCCTCTCTTTGAGGAAGGCATAAGTGGGCATGATCGACTCCGGCACGACCTCGCGCGGATTGGACAGATGCTGGACGTGCCATTCGTTGGAATAGCGACCGCCGACACGCGCCAGGTCCGGTCCCGTGCGCTTCGAGCCCCACTGGAACGGATGGTCATACATGGACTCTGCGGCGAGCGAATAATGGCCGTAACGCTCCACTTCGTCCCGGAACGGGCGGATCATCTGGCTATGGCAGAGGTAGCAGCCTTCGCGGATGTAGATATTGCGCCCTGCCAGCTCGAGAGGCGTGTACGGGCGCATGCCTTCCACCTTCTCGATCGTGTTCTGGAGATAGAACAGCGGCGCGATTTCGACGATGCCGCCAATGCTGACCACCAACAGCGACCCGACGAGCAGCAGGGTGGCATTTTTCTCGAGGATCTGGTGTTTCTCTAGGATAGACATCTTGCTTTACCTCACTCGGCAGCCTGGGCAATGAAAGCGCTCGGGATCGCGGCTTCGTCGCGCTGGCGCCCCCGGATGGTCATTGCGACGTTCCAGGCCATGATCACTCCCCCTGCCAGATAGAGAGCACCGCCGACGGCGCGCAGGAGGTAGTAGGGGAACATCGCAGCCACGGTCTCTGCGAAGGAATAGACGAGGAAGCCCTGGCTATTGTATTCGCGCCACATCAGGCCTTGTTGGATGCCGGCGACCCACAGCACCGCCGCGTAGATAACGATGCCCAGCGTGGCGAGCCAGAAATGCCAGTTGACCATGCGGAGGCTGTAAAGCCGCTCACGTCCCCAGAGCTTTGGCGTCAGGTAGTAGATGGCGCCGAACGTGATCATGCCGACCCAGCCGAGCGCGCCGGAATGAACGTGACCGATGGTCCATTCGGTATAGTGACTGAGCGAGTTGACCGTCTTGACCGACATCATCGGGCCTTCGAAGGTCGACATGCCATAGAAGGCGATCGCGACGATCATCATGCGGATGATCGGGTCGGTGCGGATCTTGTCCCAGGCTCCCGAAAGCGTCATCAGACCGTTGATCATGCCGCCCCAGGAAGGCATCCACAGCATCACCGAGAAGACCATGCCCAGCGTCTGCGCCCAGTCGGGCAATGCCGTGTAATGCAGGTGATGTGGGCCAGCCCAAATGTACATGAAGATCAGGGCCCAGAAATGGATGATCGACAGGCGGTAGGAATAGACTGGGCGGTTCGCTTGCTTCGGCACGAAATAGTACATCATGCCAAGGAAGCCGGCGGTCAGGAAAAAGCCGACGGCGTTGTGGCCGTACCACCATTGTGTCAGAGCATCCTGCACGCCCGAAAACAGCGAATAGCTCTTCGAGCCAAGGAAAGAGACCGGCATCGCCAGATTGTTGACGACGTGCAGCATGGCGATGGTGACGATGAAGCCCAGATAGAACCAGTTCGCCACATAGATGTGCGGCTCCTTGCGCTTCAGGATCGTTCCTAGAAAGGTGACAAGATAGGCGACCCAGACAATGGTGAGCCAGATGTCGACATACCATTCGGGCTCGGCATATTCGCGGGCCTGTGTGATCCCGAGAACATAGCCGGTCGCGGCCATGACGATAAAGAGTTGATATCCCCAGAACACGAACCAACCGAGATTGCCGCCGAAGAGCCGGGCTCGGCAGGTGCGCTGGACGACGTAGAAGGAGGTCATTATCAACCCATTGCCGCCGAAGGCGAAGATGACGGCAGAGGTGTGCACTGGGCGCAGACGACCGAAGTTCAGGTATGGCGCAAAGTTCAGATCCGGATAGGCAAGCTGGAGAGCGATGACCACGCCCACCAGAAAACCGACAACACCCCAGAAGACGGTGGCGATAAGCCCATATCGAATGACTTCGTCGAAATAGGGCGTTGGCTCGCTTCTGATACGAGACGCTTCCGGCGAAAAGTCGACGCGGCGAACCAGCAGGATCGTACCGGCCAGAAGACAGAAGAATAACACCCACATATGGGCGGCAAAAAGCTGATCATGAGCGGCGCCGGCACCCACCAATGCCAGAAAAGCGCCGACCGCGACCAGCATGGTTTCAGCGGTGTAATTCATGTCGTCGTCCCCAGAGCGCAGATGACCGCACTTAGGAAGGTCATCTTTCTCGCACTTTGAGCGACAGGTCCCACGTGCGCGGCGACCGATCCTTGATCTAGGTCAACAAACACCGCGGATTCCTCATTGCCGGGCGCGTTGTTGCAAAAACACCGCTCGGCAAGACCACTCCCTGCCATACAGAGAATGCTCGCGACAATTTGATCAACCTCAAAGAAGGTCCGCCCGCCGGCCCATAAAACCGAACCGACGGCCAATGAGGCTGTCGGTAAAGGAGATATGGAATGCGCTTCAAAATCGGTCTGATCGTCGCAGCGGTGGCGCTAGCCACTTCGTCGGCGCCACTCTTGGCGGCGGACCACCAAATTCAAATGCTCAACAAAGGTGCTGATGGTGCCATGGTGTTCGAGCCGGGCTTTGTGAAAATCGCGCCCGGCGACACCATCACCTTCGTTCCCACCGACAAGAGTCACAATGTCGAAACATTCAAGGGCCTGATCCCAGACGGTGCCGCCGAATTCAAATCCAAGGCGAGCGAGGAATATCAGGCAAAATTCGACATTCCGGGCTTCTATGTGGTGAAATGCACGCCTCATGCCGGCATGGGCATGGTGGCGCTCGTTCAGGTTGGCGATAACCCGACCAATCTTGAGGTCATCAAGACCGCGAAGGTTCCGAACCTAGTGCGCAAGCGCCTCGATGCCGACCTGGGGCAAATCACCCAATAGCGCTCGGCTGGTGCAAACTCGCAAACGAAAGCGGCCGAATTCGGCCGCTTTTCGTTTGTTTGGCGTTACTTGATAGCCATGGTCAGACGCAGGCTCTCCCTTGTTCCTCAAGCAGCCTTGCTATGCGTGCGTCCAGATGCGCCGAGATAAGCGTCGAAGGCCGCGGCAACAGCCCTGACCATGAATCGCGACTCCTGGCAAACCGTAACTTTGCCGCCATCAATGGTGACAACGCCGTCCGCCGCAAGTTCCCGCAGTCTCTCATTGCCATCCAACAGAAGAGCGGCATCGAAGCCCGACCCCTCCGCAACGCGGACCAAATCAACGGCAAAATCGCACATGAGCCGTTCGATTACGCGCGCGCGCAGCCTGTCCTCGTCGGTTAGCCGATAGCCTTTGACCGTTGCCAGAACACCCGCACTGATGCGATCGGCATAGCTGCCAATAGGAACCTGGTTCTGGACATATCCCATCGGCAATTTTCCGATGGCGGACGCCCCGAGGCCTATCAACGTATCGCAGGTATCGGTGGTGTAGCCTTGGAAATTTCTCCGCATGCTGCCTTGCGATGCGGCAATCGAAAGATCGTCATCCGGCAGCGCAAAGTGATCAAGCCCGATGCGGACATAGCCTGCCGCCACGAGTTCCGATGCGATTGCTTCCGCCTGGGCATTTCTTTCTTCGGCGCGGGGAAGCGCTGCGTCATCGATCAGCCGCTGATGCTTCTTAAAGGCTGGAACATGAGCATAGCCGAACACCGCGAAACGTTCTGGCCGCATCCGGATCGCCGTCCGGACGGTTTCGACGCAGGATTTTACTGTCTGATGCGGTAGTCCATAGATCAGGTCGAAATTGATACTGCCGACCCCCGCGCCCCGCAACAAAAGGACCGCCTCCTCTGTTTGTTCCGGGGTTTGCCTGCGATTGATAGCCGCCTGCACAACCGGATCGAAGCTTTGGACACCGAGGCTGGCACGGTCGACACCACTCTCGCCCAACGCCTCCACCATCGCCGCCGAAAGCGTCCGAGGATCGATCTCGAGCGCAACGCTGCTATCATCCCGGAAATCAAACACGCTTCTGAGTTTCTTCATGAGGGCCCGGAACTCGTCCGGCTTCATAATTGTCGGCGTCCCACCACCAAAATGCACGTTCTTGACCTGCGTCGGATGACGCGCGGCAAAGCCAACAAGCTCTATCTCCTGGTCCATCACGTCGAGATAATCGACGATGGGACGATCCTGCCTCGTGATGGTCGTATGACAGCCGCAATACCAGCACATCGCGCGGCAGAATGGCACATGCAAATAGAGCGAAACAGGATCGTCCTCGGCAAGCTTTGCCAATGCTTCCGCATATGCATCAGGCCCGACCATTGAGGAGAAGGCAGGCGCTGTCGGATAGCTTGTGTAGCGGGGCAATCGCGCCTCACCATATTTCGCGACCAGACGATTGAACATGAATAATGCCCTCATTGAATCCTTGAGAGGTTCTGGCGGCGACAAACGGTCTTGTCCTTGTCCTATGTCAATGACGGAGCGCGCGACCATCCAGAGAAACGGGGGAATTATTTGCTCCTAGTCAAAGTGTTCTGAACGCACCGGCCTTAAGTTCCGAGCATCTGGTGGCCAAGGCTGCAGTCATGCCAGGACCTCGAAGTCACGCAGCCGAAGGATTGATTCCATGAATGAAGGAGCAATTGAGTTCGCAGAAACGCCTGCCGGTGACGTGCGCACCCTCACATCCGGTGAAGGACATGCACGCATTTTCCGTGTCCTTCGAACCCTTCCCCCCGGCGGCTTGCTGCGTATTAAGAGCGATCACGATCCTCGCCCGCTCCACTATCAGCTTGAGGCGGGCTACCCTGGAAAGTTCGCTTGGGAGTATCTCGAACAGGGCCCGAAAAATTGGCGTATTGAGATATCACGCCTGGATACCGGATGCGATTGCTGCTGCGGTGAGCATTGAAGGCGGGCGCCTGCGATGCTGGTCCCTGGTGCAACCCTGTCTCGATGGACGATGTCGTATTTCGCCGCTGCGCTCCTGTGTTTACTGCTGGCGCAAACGATGCTTGCAGCGGGCTGGTGGCAGCCGTCCGTCGATATTGGCGAGCCCCGGGTGCTCATCATCGTCCATTTCGTGACCATCGGTTGGTTCGGTCTTTTGATGATCGGAGCTTTGCTGCAGTTTTCACCGGTTCTCACAGGATTGGGCCTGCCGACCGAACGATTGAACCTCGTATGCCTCTTGGCGCTGATTATCGGCTTAGCAACCCTTTCTTTCGGCTTTGAAGCGATAGAACGCGAATGGCCGTTCGCGGGGACATTGATGGTGGCCGCCGTGTCCATGCTGGCGAGCGCGTTCCTCGCCATCGCCATGGTACTGTTCATAGGACTCTGGCGGGGCCGAAGCGTTCATACGGCATCCCCGTTTGTCATGATGGCGATTGTCTGTCTCGCCGCGACCGTTACGCTGGGCGCGATCTTCGCGCTGGTGATCTCCGGCGTGACGCAGACCCGCTACTTGGTCGAATTGGTTCTGGATGCGGTTCCGCTGCATATGAGCTTCGGCCTGGCAGGTTGGATGACATTCGCCGCTATCGGAGTGAGCTACAAGCTTCTTCCGATGTTCCTGCTTTCGCCCGATACTGGAAAATCCGGCCTCGTGCGAAACAGCGGCGCATCGGCCCTCGCCATCCTCTGCCTTGCCCTGGTCCTTTCGACCGCAGGCTCCGGGTTGGTTCAGCCGCTTATGCTCGCAGCCGCGATCACCTTCGCCATAACCCTTACGGCATATCTCGTCGACGTGACTGCAATGTACCGGCGCCGGCGACGCAAAATTCCGGAACTGAACACACTGGGGTCGATTCCGGCATTTGCGCTATTGGCCGCATCGGCTCTGGCCTTCGTCGTCTCGATCCCGCTTGGCCTCGGCCCAAACGTGCGTATCGCGCTGATCTACGTTTTTGCGTTCGGTTGGCTGACAGGGCTCGGTCTGGCGCAATTGCTCAAGATCGTCCCCTTCCTGACTTGGATCGAAGCCTTCGGGCCGCTGCTCGGCCGTCGGCCGACACCGCGCTTGAGCGAGCTGGTCAGAGAACGCCACGCGGCTGTCTGGCTCGCCCTCTTCTATCTCGGAGTGATCCTGGCCGGGGTCGCGATCGCAGGAAATTCCGATAGCGGCTTCCGTGCCGCGGCTGTCTTGCAGGCTTTCTGCACGGCAGCCTTGGCGTTCGAGCTGTTCCGTGCGCGTGCCCTCTTAAATATCGATGGCTCCGCAAAGACCGCACCCTTTCGTCAACCAGCGCTTTTGGTCGCAAAACAAATCCAGAGAGGTAACGCGAATGATGCCGCTTCGTGAACTCGATGTCCGCCAAATCCTGAGGGAAGGAGGGTTGCCGTTCCAGCTCATCATGGACACCATCGCATCGCTTGAGCCGGGCGAAGGCCTTCGTCTGCTCGCAATTTTCGAGCCCCTGCCCCTCATCAGACAGCTCAAGCAGCGAGGCTACATCCATGCGAGCAGACAGATTGATGATGACGATTGGGAAATCGTTTTCACTCCGCAAACGGCATCGTCCAGCGAAACACAAGCGGATGCATCGCCGGCCTCGGCCGATATCTGGCCGGACCCTGTCTGGAACATGGATCTTACCGATCTCACGCCGCCGGAGCCGATGGAGCGGATACTCGCTCGGCTGGAGACGATGAAAGCGGGCGAGGTGCTATTTGCACTTCTTAGCCGTGAGCCGGTTTTTCTCTTCAACGAATTGAAATTGCGCGGCCATGAATGGGTTGGGAATTTCGATTCGACCGGAAGCGTTTTTCGCATCATGATCCGCTTCAATCCTTCGGAGGCGGCCGCATGAGCCAGGCGGGAACGATCACCATTCCAGCTGTTGTGCAGTGCCTTCGCGGCATAGAAGATCCGGAGATCGGCATCGACATCGTCGAGTTGGGATTGATATACCTCATCGAGATCCTGCGGATTGGCACCGTGCGGATCGTCATGACGACGACGACAAGGGCCTGCCCCGCCTCCGCCTTCATCATCGACGCCGTGAGGGAGCGACTGCAGGCGATCGAAAGCATCGGCAAAGTGGAGATAGACCTTGTCCACGAACCGCCATGGTCGCCTGACATGATCGGCAAAGCAGTCATCGACCGCTTGCCGACATCAAACTGCGCGGGAATCTGAACGGCATTTTTGTCGCGAGGAACAGTGCAGGCGACCGGGTTCGTGAACTTGATCGCCTTCGCCAGACCGGAGCCGGCGCATGGCCCGGCTCACCTTTTTCACCGGAGGGGTTTTCTTTCCTTGCAAAGGAACGGGGCATGTTCGACGGCGAACAACCCGAATGCAGCGGTCCATCCCGCCGCAGCAAGCATCAATATTACGTCGGCATAAGGCGGAATCAATTCGGCGAGCGGCCGCACGACCGCAACCGTCACAAGGATTGCGTAGGACACGGTGGTGGTCAAACTGGCCTTCAGCTTCCTTCCGGTGTGGCCACGACTGGCACGGGTCATGACCGCCAGCATCATGAGGCTGACGACGCCGATCGCCAAAATGTGGAGGATCGCGATCTGCTCCAGGCCTACGGCACCAGCGGCAATTGCGGCAAACCCAATCGGAACGAACAGATAAGCAATATGCAGGACCACAAGCATTGGATCTCGCCAAGTCGTCCATCCCCGCCAGCGCGCGAGGCGTACCGCGTTCAGGATTGCCGTACCGGCAGCGAGCAGGCCCGTCGCCACCGTCGTCGGTGCGAGTGTCCAAGACACCAAGGCCAGCACGCCTGCGGCGATCGAGACCGCATCGAAGCGATCGTGGGGCGCGGGAAAATCCGTGCGGCCGGACCGGTTCAGCCAGTTGCGCGTGAAGCTCGGAAGAATGCGCCCGCCAATGATCGTCACCAGCAAAACATAGGCAGCTAGGCCAAACCGAATGGCGATGTCAGGTGTGACGCCCTTCAAGACTTGAAGGTGAAAGCAGATGTTGGCGACGGAAAGAGCCGCCAGGCCTGCGATAACCTTCAGATCTTTCCATTTTCTGCCGGCTATGACCTCCCGCGCGCAAAGCACGAGCAGGACCGGCAAGAATATGCTGTCGGCAGACACGGCGGGGATTGCGCCAATCCAGTCGATAAGCAGCAACGCTGCGCGGCCCGCGAGCCATATTGCGAACAAAGCCATGAGCGGCCGGCCCGAAATGGGTAAGCGGCCGGTCCAGTTCGGGATCGCAGTGAGGAGGAAGCCTGCGAGAATTGCAGACGCGAAGCCGAAGAGCATTTCGTGCGCATGCCAGTAGATTGCTCCATATGCTTCGGCGATAGGCAGGCCCCTCGAAAGAAACAGGACCCACAAATCGATGCTGATGATCGCCCAGACGGCCGCCGCAAGAAAGAACGGGCGGAAACCATAGGAAAAGAGAACGGGCCGCGAGCGCGACAATCCGCGAACAATATGTTCCCCGGATGTGGCGTGAGGATGCTGTTGCATAAGCGATATCTCCGAATTGGCCATTCAGCCATAAGGGAGCTCACAGCGACCGTCGTTGCGAATACGCAAGGATCGTGTCCCAGGACTTTGGCTGTCCCAATGCTGAATTTGCGCCATGTCAAAGAGGATCGGCACGGATCTTTTATTGTATCGTCGGCGGTCGAGGGGCACTGTCGACGTCAAAGGA
This sequence comes from Rhizobium cerradonense, assembly GCF_030182455.1. NCBI lineage: Bacteria > Pseudomonadati > Pseudomonadota > Alphaproteobacteria > Hyphomicrobiales > Rhizobiaceae > Rhizobium > Rhizobium cerradonense. The sequence goes on along the minus strand of NZ_JAQJCK010000010.1, from coordinate 110,878 downwards.
TCAAGCATGACGAATAATCCGGCCAGCCGCCTTTCCGACTTGTCCGTCAACCGGACCCCGATGACGGCATGCGGAAGCGGAACTGGATGTTCACGCTTTGCGGCCTGCTTCATCACGCATTCGGAGCCGCCAATAACAGAGGCCCATTCCTGGTGAAAATCGACCCGACAGTACTGAAGTCTCTACCCTTGTTCGATCGTATGTTGGACAGCGACCTGAACGCAATGCTGGAGCATGCCGTTTCGCGTCGCGTCATGCCGGGCGACGCCGTATTCGAACAAGGCGCCCCGGCCAAGTCGTTCTTTCTCCTTCTCCATGGGCGGCTCAAAGTGACCCAGGTCACTCCAGACGGCCAGCAAATTATCGTTCGGATGGTCCATCCGGGCGATTTGTTCGGTTTTGCGATGGCGCTCCAGCGCGCCGACTATCCCGGCACCGCCATAGCGGCGGCCGAAAGCCTCACTCTGGCGTGGCCCACGGAGATGTGGTCACGGTTCGTGGAGCAGAATCCCCGTCTCGCCGTTACTGCGATGCAGACCATCGGGCAGCGGTTGGAGGAAGCTCACACCCGTATCCGGGAAATGTCGACGGAAGAAGTCGAGAGGCGCGTTGCGCATGCGGTCCTGAGACTGTCAAGACAGGCAGGCAAGCAGGTGGACACAGGTATCCGTATCGATTTTCCAATCTCGCGGCAGGATATTGCGGAAATGACTGGCACCACATTGCACACGGTCTCCAGAATCTTGAGCGCATGGGAGGCGAGAGGCATCGTGGAAGGCGGCCGGCAGAAGTTGACGATCTGCGATCCCCAAAAGTTGCTCAATCTTGCCGATCGGGCGCGCAGTTGAACCGCGATTGAACGCCAGTTTCTGGACCGAAAAATGCATGAATTCATAACCGCCTTCGTGGCTTTCGTCACCTTTCACTCGATCCCCGCCATTCCGGCCATCCGCGGGAGCATTGTCCAGCAAATAGGCCGGCTGGCCTATTTGCTTGTCTATTCCGCGGCATCGATCGCGGCACTGATATGGGTATTCCGCGCCGCACTGGCTTTGGACTATATCCCGCTCTGGGACTTTCAACCCTGGCATGCCGGAGTGACATTTGTTCTGGCTCCAGTCGGGTTGTTCCTGGTCCTCGGCGGGCTTCTGAGCCGCAACCCATTGTCGGTATCCATGCGCACAGCGGGACAACCCGGAGCGATCGTTCGCATAACACGCCACCCGGTCCTTTGGGGATTCGCTCTTTGGGCAGTCGGTCATCTGGCCGCGAATGGCGACTTGCGCTCCCTCCTGCTTTTTGGAGGATTCGCGTTCTTTTCGCTCGGCAGCATTCCGATGGCGGAGATGCGTGCCAGGCGTCGCTTGGGAACGACATGGAACAATTTTGCGGCTCAGACTTCTATCGTGCCCTTCGGCGGTCTTGCCCGCGGGAATAGGTTGGGTGTCGACGCGCCGATGCTGATTGGCGCGATAGCGGCGGCCGCCCTCACCATTTGGCTGCTTCTCTGGGGCCATCGCTTCCTTTTTGGCGCCGACCCGCTGTCGATTTTCATGTAAGGCGCTGGCCTTCGGAAACTGGGCGCTTACGAAGGACGAAAGGTCGCAACGATTGCCGGGTCAGTTTCGATGCGGCCGGCGCCGATCAAATCAAGACAATAGGGCACCGCCGGAAACACTGTGTCCAGGCAAAGGCCGATCGATGACGGTTTTCCCGGCAGATTGATGATCAGGGTGCTGCCGCGTATGCCGGCCGACTGTCGAGAGAGAATTGCCGTAGGCACGCTCTGGAAACTCGCCCGTCGCATGACCTCGCCGAAGCCCGGCAACTCCTTTGTGATCACGGCGCGAAAGGCTTCCGGCGTCTCATCCCGTGCAGACGGACCGGTTCCGCCGGTCGTCAGGATAAGATCGGTCCGCTCTTGATCGCAGAATTCGATCAGCGCCTCGCGGACGCTTTCGAAACCGTCGGGGATTATCTTCGAAATAGCTATCCACGGCGATGTGATCGCCCGATTCAGCCAATGCCGGATCGCCGGGCCCCCGAGATCGTCATATTCGCCGCGGCTTGCTCGGTCGGATACGGTGAGGATGCCAATGCGCACCATGGATCAGCCTCCAAGCGCGGACATATGACGGGCAAGCGTCGGCGTTCCGCGGCGATCAATTCTGAAATCGTGGCCTCGCGGCTTCGCCCTGATGGCTGCGTCGATTGCCGTGTGCAGCGCCTGGTCAGATTCGAACCCGCGCAACGCTGGACGCAGATCAATCTTGTCCTCCTGGCCGAGGCAGGTATAGAGCACGCCGGTCGCGCTGACGCGTACGCGATTGCAGGTCTCGCAGAAGGAATGACTCATCGGCGTAATGAAGCCGATCCGTCCGCCAGTCTCGGCCACACGGACGTAACGCGCCGGCCCGCCGGTACGTTCGCGTATGTCGGTGAGCGTCCAGCGCGTCTCGATCAGCCGCCTAAGATCGGTCAGCGGCAAATATTGATCGGTCCGGTCCGCGCCAACATCCCCAAGCGGCATGGTCTCGATCAGCGTCAGGTCCATGCCGCGACCGTGAGCGAAGGCTATCAAGTCATGGATCTCGCCTTCCGTGATGCCTTTGAGCGCAACGGCATTCAGCTTGACGGCAAGGCCCGCGTCCTGTGCCGCCTGCAATCCGTCCATCACCGCACCAAGGCTTCCTCGCCGCGTGATCTCCCGAAAGCGCGTCGCGTCAACTGTGTCCAGGGAGACATTCACACGCCGAACACCCGCGCGCGTCAAAGCTTCGGCATGCTTGGCAAGCAGCGTTCCGTTCGTCGTAAGTGTCAGTTCCTTGAGCACTCCTGTCGTCAGATGGCGCGACAGCGCTTCGAACAATGTCAAAATATCCTTACGCACCAGAGGTTCGCCGCCGGTGATGCGGATCTTCGAAACACCGCGCGCGACAAAGGCCGAAGCCAAACGATCCATTTCCTCTAGCGTCAGCAGTTCCCTGCGCGGCAGGAAGGTCATGTTCTCGGCCATGCAATAGACGCAGCGCAGGTCGCAGCGGTCGGTTGCAGACAGCCTGAGATAGGTGATCCGGCGACCGAAAAGATCGGTCAGTGGGCAGGACGAGGCATTGGTGGCAAAAGATGCAGTCATGCCGCCGCCCCGGACAAAGCCTTTTCGAGAATGGCGCGAAGGGCTGAAAGACCCGGATCCTCGGCGCGGTTCATGATGCCGATCAATTGAGCAAAATGATCGTCGGACGCCGTCTCCATGAAAGAACGGACGACCATGGCGAGATAGGCCGCCGGTTCCACTGCTTCCAAACTGGCCGCCTCTTTGAGCCGATCTGCGAGGCCCTCCATCCCGAGCGTCTCAATGACCGTCGCCGCGGTTTGGGGATTGTCGAGCGAGGCAATAAGTGTTCCGAACATGCTTTTTCCTCACTGCACCAAGGGTGTTGTGGCACCTTCAAGAGCAATCCCGCGGATATCGGCGCGCCCGATGAGCAGCGAAATATACTGCGCGGTCGCCTGTCGGAGTACATGCTCCTCCAGATAGCGGGCAATCCGATCCCTGACCGCCTCGAATGGCAGACGCCTGCCCTCGATCCTCCTCACCAGTCGGATGAGATGGACACCGTAGCGCGTCTCAACCGGGGCCGATATCTCCCCTGGGGTAAGCCCGGCTAGCGCTGCCTCGAATTCCGGTGTCGTTTCCCCGGGGCTGATCTGGCCGAGGCTGCCGCCGACTTCCCTGGATGGGCAGTCGGAACAATCCCTGGCGAGGGCAGCAAAGCGCTCCGGCTGCTCCGCCAGAACGGCAGCAAGCGAGGCAGCCCTCTCACGGGCTTCACCAAAAGCGGCGCCATCCTCTCTTCTTGCGGCAATCAGGATATGATCCGCCTCGTAGAGCGGCGGCGTGACAAAGCGTTTGCGGTTGTTCTCATAGAAGCGAACCAGCATTTCATCGTCCGCCTTCGGAGTTTCCACTTCGCGTTCGACGAGCGCGCGCAGTAACGCATCCTCTTCGGTCTCCACCCGTCCGTCCGCGTCTCTTTGCGGTTCGGCGGTCATGCCGAGGCGACTTGCTTCCTGCATCAGCAACTGACGGATGACGAGCGCCCGCGTTGCCGCATACCAGGCAGCGCCCGGATTGACAGCAGGAAAATTCTGCGTCTCCGCGGCGATGTCCTTACGGGAAATCGAAACGCCGTTGACGCTCACCGGCGGCATGGTCAGAGGTTCGGACGATCCATTGCGGGCCGGGGCAGACACATGCTCATGCCGATGGTTATGGCCCTCATGGGCGCGCGCTGCCGTGCGATCGATGACGATAGAAACCATGTTTGTCACTCCGCCCGATGTCTGTAGGAACGGGCCGGATGCCGCTCACGCGTGAAACGGCTGCGCACGACCTGATACCCTGGGCGGCCGAGATACCAGACCGGTGCGCTCCAGACATGGACCAGCCGGGTAAAGGGAAACAGCAGAAAGATCGTCATGCCCAGCAACAGATGCATCTTGAAGATCGGATGCACGTCCGCAACATAAGCGGCCGAAGACGGCTGTAACGTCAGGATGCCTTGCGCCCAATTCATGAACTTCACCATTTCATGACCGTCCATATGGCCGAGGGACACAAAAATCGTGGAGAGGCCGAGCGTCAGTTGCAGCCACAGAATGAGCAGGATCGCCATGTCGCCGAAGCTCGAAGTGGCTCGGATGCGCGGATCGAAGAACCGGCGATGGGCTAGAAGGGATATCCCGACAAAGCAGGCGATGCCGGCGATGCCGCCGACGACGATCGCGAGCCCCTGCTTGAAGCTGTGAGCGATACCGAGCGCATCGAAGACGGCAATCGGCGTGAGCAATCCGCCGGCGTGACCGAAGAAGATCACCAGTATGCCGACGTGAAACAGGTTCGAGCCCCACCGCAACTGGCTGCGGCGAAGCAACTGAGAGGAGCCTGTCTTCCAGCTATATTGTTCGCGGTCGAAACGGATCAGGCTACCGAGCAGGAACACGGTGAGGCAAAGGTACGGATACCAGCCGAAAAACACGGAATTGATGGTCTCGGACATCATCGTTCCTCCTTCAACGGGCACTGGCGCGCACGTCGCGACGTGCTGCACGGAGACGGGTCTGAAGCCGCTCGCTGGAACAGCTATCCATTCCACCGCTTCCAGGGCCAAAGGTGACAGCCGTCTCCTCCCATTCCGAGTCGAGCGCGGCGAGATCACCAACCAATGCTTCGCCGGCATCGGCGTTGGAGATTTCGGCAGATGCACCCGCCATCACACGGATCGCGGTCAGAACGGCAGCATATGGAGAATTCCGGGACAAAAGGCGTTCTTCGAGCGCTCCCAGAATGTTGGCGGTCTCGGCAAGAAGATTCAGCGCCTCTTTGCGTGGTCTCGTCGACAGATATTCCAAGAACAGCGGGAGATAGTCCGGCAGTTCGTTGGCGGCGAGTTCCAGCCCGCCTTTCTCATAAAGCGAGGCGAGATCGACCATAGCCTGACCCCGATCCCTGCTCTCGCCATGCACATGCTCGAAAAGATGCAGCGAGAGGCGGCGTGTTCTGTCGAAGAGTTCGACGTAGCGCTCCTGCAACTCAAAAAGATCGAGCGAGACAAGGTCGTCGAGAAGCGGCCGAAGCGATTTTGCAGCGGGGGCCGGCAGGAGCCCTTCGGAGACGATCACGCCTTCGATCTCTGACACCGCCGCGCAAAGCTCCTCCGTCGGATAGGTTAGAAGAGCGGAAAGCGCCCGCAAAGTGAGAATTCCATGTTCTTCGGCCATCATGCGATCTCCATCGGGTTCGATGCCTTCTTCGTCTGCTTGGTGCCAAAGAGATTGGTTTCGCTCGTGCCGCCGGAGCAGCCGTTGCCGAAGGAGAAGCCGCAGGAACCGCGCAGGTCATAGGCGTCTTCGCTCCATTCGCGGCGCGCGGTCGGGATGACAAAGCGATCCTCATAGTTGGCGATCGCCATGATCCGGTACATGTCCTCAATATCGGCTCCGGTAAGCGCGACCTTCTCGGCAATGCGTTCATCGATACGGCCGTCGATGGACTTGGCTCGCATATAAGCCCTCATGGCAAGCATGCGCTCGAGAGCCAGCGCCACGGGTTCCTCGTTGCCCGCGGTCAAGAGGTTGGCGAGATATTGCAGCGGGATGCGGAGGCTCCGCACATCCGGCATGTCACCGTCGAGGCCCATCTTGCCGGAGGCAGCAGCCGACTGGATCGGAGAAAGCGGCGGCACGTACCATACCATTGGCAGCGTGCGGTATTCCGGGTGCAGCGGGAACGCGACTTTCCAGTCCATCGCCATCTTCCAGATCGGCGACGTGCGGGCCGCCTCGATCCAGGTCTCCGGCACGCCGTCGGCGCGCGCTTGCGCGATCACCTTCGGGTCCTTCGGATCCAGGAACAGGTCGAGCTGTGCCTGATAGAGGTCCTTTTCGTCGGGAACGCTGGCCGCCTGCTCGATGCGGTCGGCATCATAAAGAAGGACGCCGAGATAGCGGATGCGGCCGACGCAAGTCTCCGAACAAACGGTCGGCTGGCCTGCCTCGATACGTGGATAGCAAAAGATGCACTTCTCCGATTTGCCGGACGACCAGTTGTAATAGATCTTCTTATAAGGGCAGCCGGAAACGCACATGCGCCAGCCGCGGCACTTATCCTGATCGATCAGAACGATGCCATCCTCTTCGCGCTTGTAGATGGCACCCGACGGACAAACGGCCGCGCAAGCCGGGTTGAGGCAGTGCTCGCAAAGCCGCGGCAGATACATCATGAAGGTATTTTCGAACTGCCCGTAGATATCCTTCTGGACCCCTTCGAAGTTCACGTCCTTAGAACGCTTTTCGAACTCGCCACCAAGAATTTCTTCCCAGTTCGGACCCCATTCGATCTTCTCGATGCGCTCTCCGGACACGAGCGACCGTGGCCGGGCTGTAGGAAAGGCCTTCGATTCCTTCGCCGTGTGCAGGTGTTCGTAGTCGAAGGTGAAGGGCTCGTAGTAGTCGTCGATTTCGGGCAGATCCGGATTGGCGAATATATTGGCCAAGATGCGCCATTTCGCGCCGATCTTCGGCTCGATCTTGCCGTTCCGCTTGCGCCGCCAGCCGCCGTTCCACTTCTCCTGGTTTTCCCATTCACGGGGATAGCCGACGCCGGGCTTGGTCTCGACATTGTTGAACCAGGCGTATTCGACGCCTTCGCGGCTGGTCCAGACGTTCTTGCAGGTGACGGAACAGGTGTGGCAACCAATGCATTTGTCGAGGTTCAGCACCATCGCGATTTGTGCACGGATCTTCATTCTGCGGCCTCCTTCGGCGCCTTGGTTGAATGCAGCGGCCCCTCAAGCCAGTCGATATTGGACATTTTGCGCACAACGATGAATTCGTCGCGGTTGGCGCCCACGGTTCCATAGTAGTTGAAGCCGTAGGCGAGTTGGGCATAGCCGCCGATCATGTGGGTGGGCTTCAGCACCGCGCGCGTCACCGAATTATGGATGCCGCCGCGATTGCCGGTCATCTGCGAGCCAGGCGTGTTTATGATCTTTTCCTGCGCATGATACATCAGCATCATGCCCTGCTTGATGCGCTGGGAGACAACAGCGCGCGCAGTCAGCGCACCGTTTGTGTTGAACACTTCCACCCAGTCGTTGTCGACGATACCCGCAGACTTCGCGTCCAGTTCGGAAATCCACACGACCGGCCCGCCGCGATTGAGGGTCAGCATCAGCAGGTTGTCGGTATAGGTGGAGTGAATGCCCCATTTCTGATGCGGCGTCAGGAAATTGAGGACAATTTCCTTGTTTCCGTTCGGTCGGCGGTCCTTGACGGCCGCGATCGTCTTCAGGTCGATCGGCGGCTTCCAGGTGACGAAACCTTCGCCGAAGGCCCGCATCCAGAGGTGATCCTGATAGAGCTGCTGACGGCCGGTAAGCGTGCGCCAGGGGATCAGCTCATGAACATTGGTGTAGCCGGCATTGTAGCAGACCTTCTCGCTCTCGATGCCCGACCATGTGGGCGATGAAATGATCTTGCGCGGCTGCGCCTGGATATCGCGGAAGCGGATCTTTTCGTCTTCCTTGGGAACGGCGAGATGGGCATGGTCGCGGCCGGTTGCCGCAGACAGGGCATCCCAGGCCTTCACCGCCACCTCCCCGTTGGTCTCCGGTGCGAGCATCAGGATGACCTCAGCCGCATCAATGTCGCTCTCGATTTTCGGCAGGCCCTTTGCCGCACCCTCCGAATGCACGCCGTTGAGTGCCCCAAGCGCTTCGACCTCGTGTTGCGTCTGCCAGTTGATGCCCTTGCCGCCATTGCCGACGGATGTCATCAGTGGCCCGAGCGCCGTGTATCGTGCATAAATATTGGGATAATCGCGCTCGACGACGGCGACGGACGGCATCGTGCGGCCTGGAATGGCTTCGATCTCGCCATGCTTCCAGTCCTTCACATCGAAGGCCTGGGCCATCTCGCCGGCACTGTCATGCTGGATCGGTGTGAGGACGACGTCCTGTTCGATGCCGAGCACCTCCGATGCAACCCGTGAGAAGGTTTTGGCGAGGCCCCTGTAAATTTCCCAGTCGGAACGAGCTTCCCACGCCGGATCGACCGCCGCCGACAGCGGATGGATAAAGGGATGCATGTCGGATGTATTGAGATCGTTCTTTTCGTACCAGGTGGCGGTCGGCAAGACGATATCCGAATAGACGCAGGTGGTGGACATGCGGAAATCGAGCGTCACCAACAGGTCGAGCTTGCCGCGCGGCGCCTCGTCGTGCCAAACGACCTCCTTGTTGCGCACCGCGCCTTCCGTCCCGAGGTCCTTGCCCATGACGCCGTTTTCGGTTCCAAGCAGGTGCTTCAGGAAATATTCGTGCCCCTTACCGGAGGAGCCAAGCAGGTTCGAGCGCCAGACGAACATGTTGCGCGGCCAGTTCGCGGGGTCGTCGGGGTCGTGGCAGGACAGTTCCAGCTCGCCGGACTTGAGTGCGCCGGCGACATAATCCCTTGGCGCCAGCCCCGCGGCTTTCGCCTTTGCGGCGATGTCGAGCGGATTTTGCTTGAGCTGAGGCGCCGACGGCAGCCAGCCCATACGCTCAGCCTTGACGTTGTAGTCGATGAAGCTTTTGCTCCAGTCGCCTTCCGGTGCCGTCGGCGAGAGGATCTCCTCCGCCGTCAGCGTCTCGTAACGCCACTGATCCGTATGCGCGTAGAAGAAGGAGGTAGAGTTCATATGGCGGGGCGGCCGGTTCCAGTCGAGCGCGAAGGCCAGCGGCGTCCAGCCGGTCTGTGGGCGCAGCTTCTCCTGCCCCACATAATGCGACCAACCGCCGCCCGACTGGCCTATGGCGCCGCAGAACACCAGGAGATTGATGATCCCCCGGTAGGTCATATCCATGTGGTACCAATGATTGACGCCCGCGCCGAGGATCACCATCGAGCGACCGTTGGTCTTTTCGGCATTGGTGGCAAACTCGCGCGCGACAGTAATGATCGCATCACGTTTCACCCCGGTGACACGTTCCGCCCAGGCCGGCGTAAACGGCATGTCCTCGTCATAGCTGCGAGCAACGTTGGCGCCGCCGAAGCCGCGGTCGAGACCGTAATTCGCCATCATAAGGTCATACGCGGTCGCGACCGTCACGGGCTCGCCATCCACACCGGCGATGGTACGGACCGGAACGTTGCGGGTCAGGATTTCGTCATGTGCAGTCGCAACGAAATGTTCGGTGGCACGTCCGCCGAAATAGGGGAAATCGACCGCCCTGATTTCCGCTCCGTCCCCTGCAAGCGTGAGCTTGAGGCGGATATCGCGACCGTGGCCATCCTTCTCCTCAAGGTTCCATTTCGCCTGTTCGCCCCAGCGGTAGCCGACGGAACCGAGCGGAGCGACCAGATCACCCGTATTCTCGTCGATGGCAACCGTCTTCCATTCCGGATTGTTGGTCTCTCCGAGCGCGCCTTTCAGCTCCGAGGCGCGAAGCAGGCGCTCAGGCACTAGCTTGCCGTTCTGCTCGGCAAGACGCACCAGGAACGGCATGTCGGTGTAGCGCCGCGTATAATCGTCGAAATAGGGAACCGAACGATCGAGATGGTATTCGCGCAGAATGACATGGCCCATGGCAAGCGCCAGCGCGGCATCCGTTCCCTGCTTCGGATTGAGCCAAATATCGCCAAACTTGGTCGCCTCGGCATAGTCGGGGCTCACGACAGCGCTCTTGGTGCCCTTGTAGCGGACCTCGGTGTAGAAATGGGCGTCCGGCGTGCGGGTCTGTGGTACGTTCGAGCCCCAGACGATGATGAAGCCGGCATTGTACCAGTCGGCCGATTCCGGCACATCCGTTTGCTCGCCCCAGGTCTGCGGGCTTGCTGGCGGCAGATCGCAATACCAGTCATAGAAGGACATGCAGACGCCGCCGAGCAGCGACAGATAACGTGACCCGGCTGCATAGGAAACCATCGACATGGCGGGAATCGGCGAGAAACCGATGATGCGGTCGGGGCCGTGCGCCTTGATCGTGTAGGCATTGGCGGCGGCGATGATCTCGTTGACCTCATCCCAGGTGGCTCGCACAAAGCCGCCATGGCCGCGGATCGAGATGTAGGACTTTCGCTTTTCTGCGTCTTCCACGATCGAAGCCCATGCAGCGACCGGCGACATGGTTTTCCGTGCCCTGCGCCAAAGCTTCAGTAGCCGGCCGCGGATCATCGGATATTTCACCCGCGCACCGGAGTAGAGATACCAGCTATAGGAGGCACCGCGGGCACAGCCCCGCGGCTCGTGGTTCGGCAGGTCGGGTCGCGTGCGCGGATAGTCCGTCTGCTGGGTCTCCCAGGTGACGATCCCGCCCTTGACATAGATCTTCCATGAACAGGAACCCGTGCAATTCACCCCATGGGTAGAACGGACGATCTTGTCGTGCTGCCAACGCTTGCGGTAACCGTCCTCCCAGGAGCGGTCCTCGCTGGTGACGATCCCATGTCCGTTTGAGAACTGACCAACATTCTTGCGAAAGAAGGTCAGACGGTCGAGGAAGTGCGACATATATTTCTCCCTGTTATTCGGCCGCGGCGGCTTGGCCGGCGGTGCGGCGCTTGCGCCGCTCGATGTCATGAAGAAGGCCGCCCTTGCGGGTGTAGACGACCCAGGTGAGGACAAGGCAGCTCACGTAGAAGACGAGAAAGGCCCAGAGCGCTGCCTCGGCGCTGCCGGTCAACGCGATCGAGGTACCAAAGCTCTTCGGAATGAAGAAGGCTCCGAAAGCGGCAATCGCCGAGGTGAAGCCGGTGATGGCGGCCGCCTCCTTCTCCCCTTGACGACGACGCATTTCGGCGTCGGCACCCGGCATCAGCCGCTCCATCTCCCTGGCGCTGATCGCCGGTATCATCTGGAAGGTGGAGGCATTGCCGACGCCAGTGGCGAAGAAAAGGACGAGGAAGCTGGCAAAGAAGCCCCAGAAGGCACCGGGCTGCTCCCTCATGCCCGTGAACCACAGCACGCCCGCAACGCCGGCCATCATCAACGCGAAGACCCAGAAGGTGACGCGCGCGCCGCCATAGCGATCGGCAAGCCACCCGGTAGCTGAGCGCGACAACGCGCCGACCAGCGGTCCGAGAAAGGCGAACTGCAACGCATTGATCTCCGGAAACAACATCTTCGACAACAACGGGAAGCCCGCGGAATAGCCGATGAAGGAGCCGAACGTACCGGTGTAGAGCCAGCACATGATCCAGTTATGTTTTCGCTGGAAGATGATTGCCTGCTCTGCGAACGAGGCCTTGGCCGAGGCAATGTCATTCATGCCGAACCAGGAGGCGCAAGCCGACAGCACGATGAAGGGCACAAAGAAGAAACCGGCATTCTGCAGCCAGAGCGGCGCAACTCCGGCTGGGCTGGCTGCCATTTGAGGTGTACCGCCGAGCGGCCCGAAGAGACCTACTGCAATGACAAGCGGCACGGCGAACTGCACGACGCTGACACCAAGATTGCCAAGTCCGGCATTGAGCGCAAGCGCGTTGCCCTTCTCCGATTTCGGGAAGAAGAAGGAGATATTGGCCATGGAAGAGGCGAAATTGCCGCCGCCGAACCCGCAAAGCAAGGCCAGGATCAGGAATACGACATAAGGCGTTTCGGGATGCTGCACGGCGTAACCGATGCCCACCGCCGGGATGATGAGTGACCATGTGGTGAGCGTCGTCCAGAGCCGGCCGCCGAAGATCGGCACCATGAACGAGTAGAAGATCCGCAGCGTAGCACCCGACAGGCCCGGCAATGCGGCGAGCCAGAAGAGTTGGTCGGCGCTGAAGGTGAAACCCGCGAGCGGTAGCTTGGCGACCACGACCGACCAAACCTGCCAGACGGCAAAGGAGAGAAGCAGCGCCGGGATTGACAGCAAGAGATTTCGGCGAGCGACTGCCCGGCCGATCTTCTGCCAGAACACCGGATCTTCGGGGCGCCAGTCGGTCAGCACCGCCTTGCTCGGACGGGTCTGAACCACTGGTTCAGGCAATCCCTGCATTTCCGGGAAGGGCGGCAACCGAGAAAGGGGCACGCCGGCGGCCCCGCGTTCCATCTGGCGGATCGCAAGATGCATCCAGACGAGCGCACCGCCGACAAGCACGAAGAGCGCCATAAAGCAACTCGTCCACAGACCCGTTAAGTCGAGCAGCACGCCGAAGAGGATCGGCAGGACAAAGCCGCCGAGGCCCCCGATCATACCTACGAGGCCACCGACCGAGCCAACATGGTTCGGATAGTAGGCTGGAATGTGCTTGTAGACGGCTGCCTTGCCGAGCGCCATGAAGAAACCAAGCACGAAGATCGTGACGACGAAGCCGCCAAGGCCCATTTCAAGATGGAATGAGGTCGTACCGTTTGCGCCGTGGACCACATAGTCGGTCGGCGGATAGGAGAGTATGAAAGTCGCCGCTGTGCAGACAAGGAAAGTCCAATAGAGGACGCGGCGCGCGCCATAGGTATCCGACAGATGACCGCCATAGGCGCGCAACAGGCTCGCCGGCACCGAGAAGAAGGCAGCGATCATGCCTGCCATCTCGATATCAAGGCCATAGACCTTGATCAGGTATTGCGGCAGCCAGAGTGCCAGTGCGACGAACGCACCGAACACAAAGAAATAGTAAAGTCCGAAGCGCCAGATCTGCACATTCTTGAGCGGTTCGAGTTCGAGCCAGGCGCTCGTCGGCCGGATGCCGGAGCGACGTCGCTCGACGGTTACCGGATCATCCTTGGTGGTCAGCCAGAACAGAATAGCCATGACGGCAAGTCCGGCAGCCCAAATCTGCGCAACCGCCTGCCAACCGAAGGCGACGAGGACGAAGGGAGCAAGGAACTTGGTGACGGCCGCGCCGACATTGCCGGCGCCGAAAATGCCGAGCGCCGTTCCCTGTTTTTCCGGCGGATACCAGCGCGACACATAGGCAACACCGACGGCGAAGGAGCCGCCTGCGATGCCAATCCCAAGCGCTGCCACCAGCATCTGCGGGTAAGTGTGCGCGTAAGATAGCAGGAAAGTCGCGGCCGCGCCGGCGAGCATGGTTGCGGTGAAGACGAGCCTCCCGCCGTAAAGATCGGTCCAAATGCCAAGCAGGACGCGGATCAGCGCGCCGGTGAGGATGGGCGTGCCGACCAGAAGCCCGAATTGAGTTTCGCTTAGTCCGAGTTCCTGTCGGATGCGGATGCCGATGATCGAGAAGATCGTCCATACCGCAAAGCAGGCCGTGAACGCGGCTGTGCTCATTCCCAAAATTTGACCGGCCTTGGGTCGTGCCGTTTCCTGTGTCATGGGCTGCCCTCGATGAAAAGTTCGCGCTTGGCGCGGTTGGGAGCTATCGACAGCAGGATGGCAACACAGTCAGTTGCACTCCTTGATCCACATCAATCATCGGCGTGATTTTTATCACATACTGTTTTGATGTGAGCCGCGTTGGGCGGCCGCCGAAGGTGAGCGCACGGGTCCCGTTCTGTTCTAAGAATCGCGGACCGTTGCCGGTGGGACGGAGATCGATGAGAAAAGGAGAGTACGGCGCATCATTCCGGGGCATGCTGGAAGAACTGCCATTGTTTCAGTCGCTGCCCGACGCAACACGAAAGGAGCTGCTTGGCAATTCGGTACAGCATAGCGTGGCGCCAGGCACCGTGCTTTTTGAGCAGGGTGACATACCAAACTTCCAGATCGCACTTCTTTCGGGGTCGGTCCAGTTGTTTGGCCAGTCGCGGGAGGGACGCGAGGTATTGATCGAAGCGGTGCGCGAGCCGGGGCTCCTCATTCCCGCTGCCGTCGCAACGGGCGCGCCCTACCTCATGCAGGCGCGTGTGCCGGAACTCTCGCGTTTTCTGCTGATCCATGCAGAAACATTCCGCCGGGCCGTGGCGCGCGAGCCGTTGCTTGCGCATGCCGTGATCGGAAGCCTTGCTCATCAGTTCCGCCGAATGGTGCGGCAGATCAAGAATCTAAAGCTGAGGTCTTCCACCCAACGCATTGGCTGCTACCTGCTCGCCTTATCGGCGCGGCAGGGAACGCCCGACAAGGCCATCCTTCCTTATGAGAAGACCCTGATCGCCTCCGAACTCGGCGTTACCCGCGAATCCTTTTCCCGTGCTCTGTCCGGTCTCGAAAAGGCGGGTATCAGGGTCGATGGTCAGACGATCGCCATCCTTGATTCTGCCAGGCTTGCCGCCGAATGCGGCTTTGATTCCTATATCGACGACAGCGACGAATTTGACCTGACCCGACTTCCCTATCCACTTTAGCTGGGTAGGAAACACGCGACCGCGGCCGTGGCTTGACCCTTCTCGTCACCCAAGACTTTCCCTCATTGCAAGCTGGCTAAGGGCTTCCAGCCAACAGCCGGAAGCCTTTGCATAGCGCTTGAGAGGAGATCAGAAGAAGCCAAGCGCCTTCGGGCTGTAGCTCACCAGCATGTTCTTGGTCTGCTGGTAGTGATCGAGCATCATCTTATGTGTCTCACGACCGATGCCGGACTGCTTGTACCCGCCGAAGGCCGCATGGGCCGGATAGGCATGATAGCAATTCGTCCAGACGCGGCCGGCCCGGATCTCCCGCCCGAAGCGATAGGCGCGGTTGCCATCGCGGGTCCACACGCCGGCACCGAGGCCGTAGAGCGTGTCGTTGGCGATTTCCAGCGCCTCCTTCTCGTCCTTGAAGGTGGTCACGGACACCACTGGGCCGAAGATCTCCTCCTGGAAGATGCGCATCTTGTTATGACCCTTGAAGATCGTCGGCTTGATGTAGTAGCCGCTTGAAAGCTCACCACCGAGATCATTGCGGCCGCCGCCCGTCAGCACTTCGGCTCCTTCCTGCCTCCCGATGTCGAGATAGGAAAGGATCTTCTCCATCTGCTCGCTGGATGCCTGGGCACCGATCATCGTAGCGGAATCGAGCGGGTTGCCCTGCTTGATCTGCTCGACCCGCTTCACGGCCTTTTCCATGAAACGATCGTAAATGGATTCCTGGACCAACGCCCTGCTGGGGCAGGTGCAAACTTCGCCCTGGTTCAACGCGAACATGGCGAACCCTTCGAGCGCCTTGTCAAGGAAATCGTCGTCTTCCGCCATCACGTCTGCAAAAAAGATGTTCGGCGACTTGCCACCGAGTTCGAGCGTGACGGGTATCAGGTTCTGGCTGGCATATTGCATAATCAGCCGACCGGTCGACGTTTCGCCGGTGAAAGCAATCTTGGCGATACGCGGGCTGGTCGCGAGCGGCTTGCCCGCCTCGAGGCCAAAGCCGTTGACGATATTAAGCACGCCGGGCGGCAGCAAATCCCCGACGATTTCCGCCCAGACGAGCAACGAAGCGGGCGTCTGTTCGGCGGGCTTGATAACGACGCAATTGCCGGCAGCAAGGGCAGGCGCCAGCTTCCATGCGGCCATGAGGATCGGGAAGTTCCACGGGATAATCTGGCCGACGACGCCGAGCGGCTCATGAAAATGATAGGCGACGGTATCTTGGTCGATCTCGCCGATCGAGCCTTCCTGAGCGCGAATGCAAGAGGCGAAATAGCGGAAATGGTCGATCGCGAGTGGAATATCGGCGGCCATTGTTTCGCGAATGGGCTTGCCGTTGTCCCACGTCTCCGCCTCGGCGAGCGTTTCGAGTTTGTCTTCCATCCGCTGGGCGATCTTCATCAGAATGTTCGAGCGCTCAGCGGCTGATGTCTTGGCCCAATTGTCCTTGGCCGCGTGGGCGGCGTCCAGCGCCGCGTTGATGTCGTTCTCGTCCGAGCGTGGAATCTCGCAGATCTTGCCGCCGGTCACCGGTGTGATGTTGTCGAAATATCTGCCGCCGATTGGCTCGCGCCATTCGCCGCCGATGTAATTCCCATATTTGAGCTTGAATGGAGATTCGACGATTTTCTGATGCAGCATGTCATCCTCCCTTGGTCGACAATTCCGGGTCGCAAACCCGATGGGAGAAATCTGCGCGTCTTTATCGCCGGACGACAGGGTGCGTGGTCCATACCGCAGTGCACAGTGTCGCAACTCTGCGACACTTTCGATCTGTCAATGCAGATCCAGCTTCCTCATCTTGCGATGAAGAGTGGCACGGTTCATGCCAAGGGAGAGTGCGGCTTGCGTCACATTGCCATTGGCGCGTGACAGTGCCCTGAGAAGAGCGGCACGTTCAGCCTCCTGAAGAGCTTTTCCATCGTCCAGATGCTTTTCCCGCAATGCATCGGTGGCTGGGACGCCAGCGGAAATGCGTTGGTCGTCGAGCTTTAGCGCCACGCGTGCGGCTCTCGTCGCACCAAGCACCATATCGTTCCGATCGACGGCGAGAAGCGCCGAGGTCGAACCACTATCGGTCGGAACCAAAACAAAACGAGCTCCAGCAAAGGCGCTGCGGAAAAGACCGAGTTCGATACGCATGGCGGCCTCGCGAACCGTCTGAGAGATGATAGCCAGCGTCACCTCGTTGACATCCTCGCGGCATGTTGAAACGTCCAGCGCGCCGGCCATCTGGCCGCGATGGTCGCGGATCGGCGCCGTGGTACAGCTCAGATTGATATTGGAGCAGAAAAAGTGCTGATCCCGAACGATCGCCACCGCCCGATCGTCAGCAAGCGCGGTGCCGATGCCGTTCGTGCCGATGCTCGCCTCGGTCCACACCGAGCCGGTCCAAAGGCCGAGATTCTGGAACTCCTTATCGTCGCCTGCCGTGCCGCGCCGCTCCAGCGCAATGCCGTCACGATCGGTCAGAAGCAGGCAGCAGCCAGCCTTTCCGACTGTCGAGAAGAGCCGACCGAGTTCATCAGCCGCTTCCACCAGCAGCCTTTCCGACTGTTGACATGCCGTTCGAAATTCCTGGTCGCTCAGACGAACAGGCAACCGCTTTTCCTCCGGTGCCAATCGATGCATGGTCATGCAGCGCCGCCAGGAGGCGACGATCGTAGAACTTGCAGCAACAGACTGCGCGGATGCATAAACCTGATCCGCATGCGCAGAATGCTCGTACATTGGGCTCCTCCCACCGAACGTCAGATCAATTCTTGCTAAAAAAGGGCGACGTGGCAATCCTGGACATTCTGCCGCCAAGACCAGTTACCGGCCCAATGGATCGCAGTGTCCCAGAGATCCGTCAAACATCTCGAGCGGCGGACAAGCACAGAGCACGGCATGTCAGCCGTATTCCTTGGCACGTCCGCTTATGCACAATTTTCCAAAATGTAGATCAGGCGATAGCGAATACCTTGATCCTCATCAATGTGCCCTTGATCAAATCTGATTTGGTAGAGACGCCCCAGAGGCATAGTTCCAATGGGGCAGTCGAGCCGCCGCTTTCACCACGTTGGGGGCAAATGGGAAAGCGGCGGTTCGATTTGGGAATGACTGTCAGGAGCGGGAATCGATGCCGCGTCTCCGGATCCTACGCGGCCACGGCGACGGCAACCAGCTTCAAGCCGTTGAAATGGGACGTCTCAGCGATGGTCCATCATCTCGTCCTACCATGGCCGCGATGACGAAATTTCGAAGCCGGCACTAAACAATAGCGCACATGTAACGCGCCCTTCAGACCGAACGACGTCCATTTGGCATCAATCCCGATCAGACCTCAAGAACTGCGGCAGCTTCACGAATTCGGCTTTTGGCACGGGCTTGCTGTACAAGAACCCTTGTGCCGCGTCGCATCCGTTAGCCCTTAGGACGCCGCCTGTTCGACCGTCTCGACACCTTCCGCCACGACGTTTTGCCCAAGGCAACGGGCGATCGAGAGAATGGCCTTGACTAGCTCTGCGCTGCGCTTGTCGCCACTGCTGATGAATGATCGATCGATTTTCAGGGTGTCGATGGGAAAGCGAGCCAAGTAATTCAACGCCGAATAGCCGGTACCGAAATCATCGATAGCAATTGAGATTCCCATCGTCCGAAGGGCACAAAGAGTGGCCAGTGTCTCGTATTGTTGATCCAGCAGAAGGCTTTCCGTGATCTCAATCTCGATCCACTCAGGGCGGCAGGCGGTTTCATCGAGAATCTGGGTTACCATCTCCAGTAGGTCAGATCGCTGGAACTGCCTGGATGAGACATTGATCGCCATTTTGTGAGACGCTGGGGTGTCGGCGTTCAATTCTGCCGCGGTTCGACAGGCTTCGCGAAATACCCATCGGCCCAAATCCGCGATTAATCCAGTGTCCTCGGCAATCGGAATGAACTCAGCCGGAGGAACCATGCCCATCTTTCCGTGATGCCATCGCAGGAGAGCCTCCGAGCCGACTATCCTGCCGTTTTCGACGAGTACCTTGGGCTGGTAATACACTTCGAGTTCGCAGCGCTCGATGGCCCGGCGCAATTCCGATTCCAGCATCAGGCGGTGTTGCGCGTCTGCTGTCAGTTGCCTCGAATAAAATTGGAAGCCTCCCCGCCCAAGACGCTTTGCCAAATACATTGCGGAATCGGCATATTTGACGAGATCGTTTGCATCAGTGCTGTGCTCGGGATGGAGCGCGATCCCGATGCTGCATGAGACGAAGACTTCCCTGCCGTCGAGCAGGAAGGGTTCGTCGAATGTTTTGAGCATCTTGGTGGCGATATCGCGCAAATCGTCCGCGTGCCGGATGTCTGGCAAGAGGATGGCGAATTCATCGCCGCTGAGACGGGCCACGGTGTCGGCGCTGCGCACGCTTGCCTGGAAGCGTCTGGCCGCCTGACAAAGCAGTTCGTCGCCGACGGGATGTCCCATCGTGTCGTTTACGGCTTTGAAATGGTCGATGTCCATCATCATGACGCCTACAACTTGGCGATGGGACTCAGCATCTGCCATCGCTTGCCGCAACCGCCCAAAGAACAGTTCCCGGTTGGGCAAGTCCGTAAGCGAATCGTAGAAGGCCATCCGATGAATTTTTTCGCGGGAGGCGTTCAACTCGGTAATGTCGCGGGCCACGCCGAGAACACCCGTTGTCTTTCCCTCGGCGCCAACGATTGGGACCTTTCGTGTTTCCAGAAGTATGCGTTGTCCACTGTCGTGGTGTGTGACCCATTTCTCATTGATCACGACGCCTCCGGCACGGATCGCTTCCAGCTCCCTTTCGCGGAAAAGGCGTGCGACGTCGGCGTCAAACAGGTCTAGATCCGTTTTGCCAACAATTTCGGACTCCGACTTGCCGATCAGACGCTCATAGGCGTGATTGCAAAGGAGATAGGCGCCCTCGATATCCTTCAACCATACCATGTCGGGTATAGTCTGAAGTACCGTGAGGAGGCGTGTTCGCGCTTCATCTAGAATATGCTCTCCCAGCTTCCGTTCGGTAACATCCCGTGACAGAACAAGAAACGTTTGGGAGGATGTTTCACTGCCCGCTTTCTTTGCAACATGATGCTCGAACCATCGGGACTCGCCGTTCTGTTGGACGATGCGAATGACGTGACAATCGCTGGCGCCTTTCTCGTCGGCCTCGCGGATGGCGCGCAACGCAGCCGCCGCGTCTTCAGGCGGGAGGACGTCGTTTACCGTTTTGCCCAGCAGTTGTTGTTTGGTCGCAGCCAGAAGTTCCGGATGCTTTGTCCATATCTGGAGATACCGTCCGTTTCGGTCCATCTCAAACAGAATATCAGGGATGGCGGCAATGATCGTTTCCGCGAATTCAAGCGCATCTTCAAGCCTCTGCTTCTCGTGCCGGCTAGACTCGTCCACGCGGGCAATCGCGCCGGGCTGAGCAACTGCATCGCTATCCGCAAACGAACCATCCGCCTGCCAGTTATGGGAGAGAGATAGCAGCATCACATGGATCCTCCTGCCGGCAAAGGGACAGGAGGTGTCATACATCCGGTCGAACTTTCATCGGGAAGAACCGCACAATTCATTCGAGCGGAGTTGAAGGCTCAGCGAATTCATCGATCAGGAAAGAAGATGAATAGGCGCAATGCAGTTTGAGTACAGAGTCCTTAACAAAGTACATCGCCGATTGCGGCAAACACAACTTGTTGCGCAATTTGGACTGTAGATCGTAAAATGGACAGCCTTGCGCAGGCAACCGCAACCATGCACAAGCGCGCGCTTGGCGGAAATTCCTTCTTCTATTGCTCCCTGAAGAAACGTCGTCTGTGCGCTCGCTGCTACAGCCGACAGCGCTGCAAGGTAGCCTAAGCCCCGACGGCGTGCTATTCTGTCACAAACTTTAGGGTGAAAGCTATGCGCCGGTTTCTTACATCGGTAGCGTTGTTTTTTGCAGCGACAATGGGGGCCGCGGGCGATCCCCTGTTCGATGCCGTTTCAGCGGGAAACACCGTTGCCGTGGAACAGTTTTTGGCTTCGGGCGCCGATGTCAACAGCCGCACTCACGACCAGGCGACACCACTCATCAACGCCGCGCTCGAAAATCAGCTTGCCGTAGCCGAGCTGTTGATAGGCAGAAATGCCGATGTCATGGCAAGGAATGCAGGCGGCTTTACACCCCTTCATGCCGCGGCATTTTCGGGTAGCGTACCCATCAGCAAGCTGCTCCTGGAGCACGGAGCAATTCTCGAGGATGCGTCCAACAAAGCGGGTGTTACGCCGCTCATGGTTGCGGGCGAAGAGAACCACGTCCTCCTCGCGGAGTTTTTGCTTGCGAAGGGGGCTGACGTCACCCACGCCGAGGTTCACGGCTACGCGCCGATCACGAGGGCCATGTGGAAAGGCAATGTCGATATCGTCCGTCTGTTCAAGCGGCATGGCGTGGCATGTCCTCCGGCCAGCGTTCTCGGCGAGGAGAATTACGCTAAGTGCATGGAAATCCATGAATAAACAGGAGGCGCAGATGCACTTTGGAAACGGGGCACAATGCATTGGTCGCTCTTTGGCAATGATCGGTCTGGCTGTCGCAGACATTGTCGGTGGATCGCCAGCCATGGCCGACGACTCGGTAAACACGGGGTACTTCGGCGGTGTCGCCATCATGGGATACGACACGGTCGCCTACTTTACCGAAGGCAAAGCGACGAAAGGCTCGGAAAAAATCTCCTACGAATGGATGGGGACGCCGTGGCATTTCGCCAGTGCCAAACATCGCGAGATGTTTATGAGCGAACCGCTTAAATACGCGCCTCAATACGGCGGCTATTGCGCGGGCGAGGTAAGCAGCGGGTCCGTCACGGTCAACATCGATCCAGAAGCCTTCAAGATTGTCGAAGGCAAGCTTTACCTGATGTATGACCAGGCGTATGCGGAGGAGTTTGCCGCGCATCCGGCGGACACTGTGACCAAGGCCGATGCCAAATGGCCGAAGGTCGCGGCCGATCTCGAACTGGATCAGTATCACTGACCACTAAAAAGGCTCTATTGGGCAGGCGAAAAATAGAAGACCTTGGTCGAATTCACGTAAGCATAGCTGGTTTCGTCGGCCGGGTTTGCGTGTCTATAGACCGGGCCGCAATCGGGTCGGCCAAACGCGTTTTCACTTTGCTCGCAAAGCAGGTCCCCTTTGACAGAAACCTTCTCGGTCATCATCTGGGATGCGGAGCGGAATGCGGCCTTGCCGTCCAATTGGACTTGCATGAGCGCAGGGCTCTCGGACGGCTCGGTCTTTCCCCGCAGAAGTTTGCCCATGACGGCGGCCGCGATCTCGGGACCCTTCAACCGATATTGCTCGTCGCCCTGGAAGCCGAACGGCCATTCCGGCAGCCCGGCCTCGCGCAGCGCGTCCAGGATAAATGCCAAATCCTCTTCCCTGAAATGGGCATTGCCGAGCCGCCAGGCCGCGATGCTGTCGCGCCCCCCGAGAAGACGTTCGGCTTCGGCGACAGTCGCTCGAGCCTCATCAATGCGACCGACACGGACATAGGCCATCGCGAGTGGGGTAACGAACTCGCCGTTGCCTTGGGAGCCGTAGCCCGCGCGTTTGAAATTGTCGATTGCCCTCTCGTAGTCGCGCTGCAGATAAAAAATCATGCCAGCCGTGTATCGATCGATGGCGGAGAGGTTCGGATCGAACCTGAGCGCCTTCTCGACGGCCGCAGCGGCGTCGGCGTGATTGCCCGAGATCATTTGAACATATGCGACCGCCATGTGGGCTTCGGCATCGGCTGGGCCGAGCGACACGGCCTTCTGCGCCGAGGCGATAGCCTGCTCGTAACGTCGGTCCACGACCTGCATGATAGCGAGGACCGCATAAGGCGACGGTAGTTCAGGATCGAGGGCAAGGGCGCGACTTGCCTTGTCATAGGCCCTTTTTCGCGCCAGGGCGCTCTGGAGGACGTCATCATACGCGCTTCGCCAGACATAGGCCGTCGCGTGCGCATCGGACGCGAAGGCTTCGGCAAAGCCGCTGTCCAGTGCCTCAGCCTTGTCAAACAGCGCCAATGCCTCCAGCATCAGGGAACGACGTCCGGTACGGGCCGCCTGCTCGGCACGCAGATAATAATCATATGCCTCGAGATTGGCGGTCGGCGGACGCGCAATTCGCTCTGCCTCGGACGACGTCAGCGTCAGACCGAGTGCATTGGCGATCTGGCGGCTCATCGAGTCCTGCACGGCAAACACGTCCGCCCCGCTGCGGTCAAACCGATTGGCCCACAGATGGTCGCCGCTGTTAGTATCGATCAGTTGCGCATTGACGCGCATCAGGTCGCCAATTCGCTGTACGCTGCCCTCCACGACAAAGCGCACGCCGAGATCACGGCGTATATCTGCCAGAACGTGGGGCTTACCCTTGTAGGCAAAGACGGAATTCTGGGAGATGACGTCAAGTTTCGACAGCCTGGTTAGATCGGTAATCAGGTTGTCGGTAATACCATCGGCGAAATAATCCTGGGTTTGATCACTCAAGTTGGCAAAGGGCAGCACTGCGATCGATGGGCGTTGCTTGTAAAACCATTGCCATGCGACGACAGCCGCAGTGGTTGCGAGCAATAGCGCTGCGAGCGCCAACAGCGCCATACCTCGCGACTTTGCCCGAGGGGCAAAGACGACCTTGCCAGTGTGGGCTGGGTCAAGCAGAACGCGATAGACGCGAACCCGGTCCGCTATGTTCTTCAGCCGATGCTCGCCGAGCGCCGAAAAGCCGACATCGACCTTGTGTGCGACTTGGTCGAATGCGGCGCCGGATATGAAAATTCCGCCAGGTTCGGCAATGCCTTGCAGGCGGGCGGCTATGTTGACGCCGTCGCCATAGATGTCATCGCCTTCGACAATGATGTCGCCGAGATTGACCCCGATGCGAAACCGAATGCGCTGTTCCTCGGAAACTCCCTGGTCTCTGCTGGACATACTCCGCTGGATTACGGCCGCGCATTGAACCGCGTCCACGACACTAGCAAATTCGACCAGCGCGCCGTCGCCCATCAGCTTGATGATCCGGCCATGGTGCTCTTTGATGGCGGAATCGATGAGGTCCCGACGGCATGCCTTCAACCGCTCAAGCGTACCGCCCTCATCCACTCCCATGAGGCGACTATAGCCAACGACGTCAGCGGAAAGTATCGCGGCGAGACGCCTCTCCATTTCTCTGCCCACCCCTTCGATACAGAGAGCTGAGCATCTTACCACGGTCTTAGGCGCGCTGGCACCGGAGCCCGGTCGTTTACGGCATAACTTGGCCCCCCGCTTCTTCTATTCCGAGACGACACGATGCTTCGCGATGAAGATGACCCAGGCTCCAATTTCCCGCCGATGAATCGGCGACCTGGCGACCGCAGAGCTGAAAGCGCTCGCAGAAAAGTTTTGGCGCTACAAAGGAGTGGCGGCCGACAGGAGATTAAGAAATGACTTTCACCCCTGCCAGCCGAACTCGGACATCCATTAGCGCTGTTGCAGTCATGGCGATCAGGATGGAAACCGGCAGCGATGAGAGCAGTCGCGCCGCTTAGCGAAAGTTGTAGCAACTAACAAACCATTCAACACGAATGCAACTATTTCTGGCATATTCTTCTGATCTTTAGTAGAGGTGCCATGCGGCTGCCACGGTCGAAGTGGTCGGAAAATCGGCGGCCCGAAACCACGCCTTCCTTGAAATGAACCACACATGATCTACGGTATTGATCTCGGCACGACCAACTCCCTTATCGCAGCCTTCGACAGCGATGAACCGAAACTAGCTCCAAATATCCATGGGGAAATGCTGACACCTTCGGTCGTTGGTTTGGGCGACGATGGCGCTGTGTTGGTCGGAAAGGCCGCGAAAGATCGCCTGATCACCCACCCAGAACGGACAATATCCTCCTTCAAGCGATTCATGGGCACAAACCACGCCATCATGCTCGGCGATCTGTCCTTGCGGCCAGAGGAAGTGTCCGCCTTCGTGCTCAGGTCATTGAAGGCGGATGCGGAAGCCTTCTTCAAAGAAGAAGTTTCCGAGGTGGTCATTTCCGTTCCAGCTTATTTCAACGAACATCAGCGCAAAGCGACGATCGCTGCCGGCAGATTGGCCGGTCTTAAGGTGCGCCGGATCATCAACGAACCGACGGCTGCAGCCCTTGCCTATGGTTTCTCAGAGGTTTCGGAAGGGAAGTTTCTAGTCTTCGATCTCGGTGGCGGAACCTTCGACGTCTCCGTCCTCGACAAATATGATGGGGTGATGGAGGTTCGGGCGACAACCGGCGATACCGCACTTGGCGGTGACGACTTTACGGAAGTCCTCCAAAGAGAAATTCTTCGTATTCATTCCTTGGACATGGATCGGCTAAGCGCCAGTGAAAGAAGCTCGTTGAAACGAAGCTGCGAGCAGCTAAAAATCGACCTCGGATCCGCTCTTGCCGGCACTTATTCTCTCAAGATCCACGGCGAACTAGTCGAAGGCAGCATAGGCCGCGATGAATTCGAGCTGTCGGCCGCCCCACTTTTGCGGCGATTGCGCACTCCATTGGAGCGTGCAATCGCGGACGCACGTGTTTCGGTTTCAGAGCTCGATGCCATCATTCTCGTTGGTGGGGCGACACGCATGCCGATGGTGCGTTCGCTTGTGGCTCGCCTGTTTGGGCGGCTTCCCCTCGTCAATATCGATCCAGACAAGACAGTCGCGCTGGGAAGCGCGATTCAGGCAGGCTTGGTAAGCCGGGCGACTGCGCTCGAAGACGTCGTTATGACCGATGTGTCGCCTCACACTCTGGGCGTTGCGGTTGTCGACCTGTCCGACAGATCCCGTGGGATGATGCAGCCCTTGATTCAGCGAAACTCGGTCGTTCCGGTGTCGCGCGCTGGCTTCTTTTCGACCGTCAACGATAACCAGACCCAAGTCAGTCTGAAAGTTTATCAGGGCGAAAACCTCCGGCCAAACGAAAACGTCTACTTGGGCGAGGTCGAGGTCACCGTGCCCCCAAACAAGGCCGGCGCAGAGGGAATTGAAACTCGTTTCACCTACGACGTTAACGGTGCTTTGGAGGTAGAGGCAAAGGTTATCAGCACCGGCGCGACCGCCAGAGCGGTCTTCCACAATGATGTGGGCCTTTCGGAAGCAGAGCTCGATCGGCGTTTTGCCGCTCTTGCGGAGATCAAGCTTCACCCGCGCGACCAACTTCCAAATCAAGCACTGATTTCGCGAGCGGAGCGCTTGTATGCCGAGCATCTCGGAGAGACGCGCGAACTCATCCGTCAGCTTCTTCTGCGGTTCGTACACGACCTCGACCAGAGCCGGACGCGAGGCGACGCGGAGCGCAAAAGCTTTTCCCAACGCTTGGACGCTTTTGAAGGGCGCGGATTCCAATGACCATGACAGGCTATCCCTGGTCAGTTCTTGAGCTCGAACCGGGGGCGGACATGTCCGCTATCCGTCGAGCCTACGCCAAGAAGCTGAAGACAATCAGACCAGATGAGGATCCCACCGGGTTCCAGACTCTCGTCGAAGCCCGAGACCGTGCGCTTGTCCTTGCCGAAACAGCTCAGCATCGAACGAAGCATGACGAGTTCGCACCTGTCGAACCGCTCCCATATCCGACAGCAATACTTGCGGCTTCGACGCCTGACAGACCCCCGGTTACTGCCAAAATTTTGCCGCCCCCGCTCGACGAGCGTACGGATGACATCGAGGCGGAACAAGCCCTCCCCGGCGGGCCGTCATCTACGGTCGATCTTGCGGCGCTCAAGACCCAATTGGGAAAACTGCACAATATGTCCAGCGTCTATGTCGATCTCGATGGCTGGAACAATTTCCTTTTGCGGATCGGCGAGCTTCCGACGCAGATGCGCGAGCTATTGGAGCCAGCGATCATCGAGAGCTTTTGCAACATTACACAGTATTGCGAACGCACCTCATCGTTCCCCCATGTACCCGTCCATCGGCGGGATCGAGAATTGATCCTCGCATATGATGAAGAATTCGGTTGGAGTGCCAACGATCGCAAGGTCTATGCGGTTATTGGGCGCGAGCGGGCGGATGGGTTCAAATGGCGTCTTTCGCAAATATGGGCGGAACAGCGTCCTCAGCATGAACTCGGTAAACGAGGTCTGGCACGACGGGCTGAACAACTGGCACGGCGCGCTGAACAGGCGGCGGCGATCAGGAAAGCCGCACCGCCAAAGGGAGAATTTAACTTCAGGCCCTTTATGCCGTTCATCGCCCTCCTTGCGATGTACCTAATCCAAAAGCTTGGATGAATGGAGACCGGAAGCCTTTGCGCCCCTCGCTTTCTCAGTAACTCCGGAGATGCCAGGGGGACCGGAAACCGGTCAGGGGCCAAGAGGTTGAATTGATCAACTTTGGCCATGAATGGCGGTCCGCAGCGCGCACGGATCCACTTGCATTATCCGCCTTCGGGGCAGCCGGAAAGGGTATCGCAGTCCCGCCATCAAACATTTAGTTCGTTGGCGGTTCTCAGCTTGATGCATCCGCTATGGCGCTCTTGTCTTGATCAACGATAGTTCATATTGACTAACGTGCTGGCCACCTAAGAAACGAGTTGTTCATGACTTTCGTCTCCCGCCTTCGCGTGCTTGTTGGTCTCGGTTGTGGTCTTTTTTCGACGGTCTGCCACGCGCAATCTTTTGATTGCAGCAAGGCACAGACCGCTATCGAAAAGGCGATTTGTACTTCTCCAGCCCTAATTGCTCAGGATACCGCCTTGGCGGCCGCCTATCGTCAGGCGTTGACGGATCTGAGCGGAGACCCGACAAAACTGAACGACCTGCGCCAGCAACAGCGCCGCTGGTTGGCGGACCGTAATAAATCCTGTGTGGACACCGACCCGGTCCGGCTGTCGACATGCCTGGCAACAAGCTATCAGACACGTCTTGCGGCGCTGAAGGCTACGAGCGCTCCTCCAAGCCAGCAGCCTCCCGAATCTATCCAGGGCGTCGAACCTGCGGCATCAACAGCGCTAGCGACACAGTCGGCGGCGGCACAAGATACACCCGCGCCATCGGTTGCCGCGGCATCTCAACCAGCGTCCCCCAAAGCCCTGCCCCGGCCAGTGTCGCAGCCGCATTTGGCGTTGGATCAATTGCCTGCCGATCACGATGGCAGCACCTTGCTAACCGTCGACACGCCCGGCCATATCACCATCCGTACACAGAGCACGTCCGGTGTGGCACTCCAGCTTGTCGATATGATCGCGGGACCAGGGGACCGCATGGGCGCACCTGGCGTCAGCGACGGCCGGATCGATGCGCTGCTCGACAAAGGCATCTATAAGATCCGTGTGTTCGGAGCCAAGGGAGCCGCTGGCGAAGCCAAGCTTACCGCACAAGCCTACCAGGAGCTTGAACAGCCTGACGCCGCTTTGACCTCCATCACCCCCATCCATGCCGATCTAAGCGACCTGCAACAAAGATCCTACTGGATCGACATTCCCGAATCCGGGCGCGTCGATATAGAAGCGGTCGGACGCTCGCTTCAGGATCTGCGTTTGTGGCGAAACGGCACCGACATTGTCGATCTCTCGCCGAAAATGTCGATCTTTGAACTGAAGCCGGGTCTCCCCATGACCCGGGCAACGCTGACGGGAACGGTCGAGCCCGGCCATTACCTCGTGACGGCCTATGGCGGCCAGAAGCTTGTCTGGACCAACTCGGACATGGCTGAGCCATTCCATATCCGCACCGGCACGCAGTTGTCACTGGCCGGAGGGATTGCCGAAGGCGTCATCGGGCCTTTTGGGTCGATACGCTTTGACGCTCCGGCGGATCTCGATACCTTCCGGCTCGAGCTGCCGCAATCGGCACCGGCGGTGCTCCGGGCCGGTCGGATTTCCAGCACGGCGACTAGCTTTCAAAGTGCTGCAATCGGCAAATCGAATCGTGAACCGACCGCCACGCTTTCGCTATCGACGGACAGTCAGCCGAGCATTGTCGAAGTCTCCGGTTATGAAGGCCAGCATTTCCAGGTTCGGGGACTGCGGTTCAGCAACCAGACCCAATTCGACGGCTCGGTGCCCAATCTCATCAGTCTCGACGTTGCTGGCGAAGGCGGCGATGAAATTCCGGCTACGGCTCTGCTCTTGCGCCAGGATGCCAGCGGCAAAGCCACCATCGTGGCCTCTGACACGCCTCATCTGGGTCCAGGCCAGGCTTGGCGGCGGCGCTTCAATTTGCGCGGGCCGACCTCGCTGCTGTTCGAGATGACACAAGCAGGCCAGATCGGGATCCGCACCTCGGGCGTTGCCGTGCATGCCGACATCAGCCCGATTCTGGTTGGCAATGCCCCGCGCGCCGATGGCCGCAATCCCGATCGTTTCGATCTAAACGCCGGCTACTATCTGCTGCGGCTGCTGCCCGACAATGATGCAACCGGCATCGTCGACCTTACTTTCGGCACGCCGGGCCTTGCGCCGCCGCCACAACCCGCCGCCCCGGCTCGCACGACTATTTCGTTTGGCATCCGGGAAGCCGAAAAGGCCACGCGCTATGAGATCATCACCAATGCCGCGCCCGGCCTACTGACCGGGCCTCGTGCCGTTGCCCTGCCCGCGGACCTGCGGGCGCGGCCACTGGCGCTTTGGCAGCCCACAGATGCTTCTGCTCAGCCGCAGCCCCTGCAGAACCAGCCCAATTCGAATATCCCAGCGCCCGTGCCGCAGGTGAAAGGCAGCGCCTCCGATGATGCGAATGCCCTGTCGCGACCGGCATCACCAGCGGATTTGCGTATCGACGTCCATGTGCCCGCCGGCGGAACCATTGCCGCCGTCGACATGCACAATACGCCGGTCGCTTTTGCTACCAGCAACCAACGGGTAGATGCAAAAGGCCGGACGTTGACGCTGCGCTTCCCTGCTCCGGCCGCTGCCCGGTCCATAGTCGTCACCTGGCAGGCTGATGCCTCTGCGGCGCGGAAGAGCGTGCCGCCAGCACCCGCATCTCCGCTGATTGCCGGTCAACGCCTGTTTCTCGATCTCGCCGAAAACGCGCAGAAAACCTACCGGCTGGATGTTACGGAAGGGGGACTTTATCGCGTCGAAACCCTCGGCCGTTTGCAGACGTCACTGCGTCTCGGCACCTCATTCCTGCCGGGGCTGGGGGAAGCGTCCGATAATGGCGATGGCCACAACGCGCTACTGCAAACCTATCTGCGCGCAGGAACCTATCAGGTCGATGTTTCCGCACAGAATTCTTCCGGGCATCTTGGCATTGCCGTTACCCCGGCTTCGCTTTTGACGGCCGCAACCCTGGTCGCCGACGGCACCAGCCGCGGAATCCTCTCCGGCGGGCGCGGCGCCATCGTGCCGATCGAGATCGCGAGCGCAGGATCGTATCAGCTTGATCTCTATTCCCTTGGCGGCGATCTCACCGCTCGTCTGGAGGATGAGGAGGGCTGGCCGCTCACCCCGCCGGGGCCGCTCTCCAGCCTTAGTCAGGATTTTACGCCCGGGCACTACCGCCTCGTGATCTTGCCGCGCGACGTCGACACGCGGTTTGTCGCGCGGCTGAGGCCCGTGATCGACCCGCCGCAGCTACAGGGCCACGGACCACACCCACTGGCCTTCAATCAGACCCAGGCATTTCAATGGCGCGAGCCCCAGGGCAAGAGCGACGCGCGAGTTCCCGATAGCTGGACTTTCGATCTCCTTGCCGACGCGGATATCAGCATCGATCTGACCGAAGGCATGATCGGCACCCTGTTTCGCGACGATAAGGAGCAGATCGCTCGCTTTGTCGCCGCTCCGCGGTTCACCGGCAAGTTGAAGGCCGGACATTATCGGATCGATCTCATGAGCCTCGCTCACGATGACCGATTGGATTACCGGATTACCCTAAACACCAAGGACCTCCAGCCCGGCGAGGCGCGCTTCGTCAACCTTCCCGCCGAGCTTTCCTTCAATGTCGGGACAGACCGTGTCGTCAGCCTCGGCACGTTCGGCCGCAGCGAAATCAAGGGCGTGCTGAAGGATGAACATGGCACCGTCCTGGAGCGCCTGACTGGGCGCAGTGATGACTGGAACATCGCCCTGTCAACCCGTCTACCGGCTGGATCCTATACACTCGCCCTCGATCAAGCAGCAGCCTCGGGCACGGGCACGGGCAACCAATCGGATGACAATTCCGACAATTCGGAAGCAGACTCCAACGGCGATGGCCAAGAGGCAGCAGGCGACGATCAGGCCAATGCCTTGGACATCGAGGTTCAATTCGCCCTGCCGCAGGAGCAGCCGCAGCCGGCGCTTGCCGAGAACGGCACAGCCGAAGTCAACGGCGCTTCTGTCTTCATGTTCCCCCTGCCGGCCAATGGAAAAGACCAACTGGCGCTGGTGGCGGCGCAATCCACCAGCGACCTTATTCTCTCCGTCGAAAAGCGGGACGGCGACGGCAATTGGAAGCCACAAGCCTTTGCCCGTGGCCGCTCGCCCGTTATCGCCTGGCCTAGATCCGAGAAAGAAGCACAATGGCGCGCATCGGTCTGGACCCTTGATGGCGGAACCGCACCCATCAAGATCGCCGCGCGCAGTATCGCCCGCGATATGCATGAGCCCGGCGATGTCTCTCTGGAGCCCACCACCATCGACGGCCTTGAGCTTTCGCTGAACGTCGGACTCGCGCATGCACCATCGGCAGGCCTTGTAGACCTCGGCGCCACTGCGGATTTGCTTGTGGGCGCAAGCGCCGATCGCCCGCTTACGGCAGCCACGTCAGGATTGTTTGCTCCGCAGTCGGATCGTCTATGGCTAGTCTCGCGCGCAGCAGGACATGTGCAGGTCAGCCCTGCACAGACCAATGCCGAGATCGCGCTGACACTTGCGCCGGGAGATCAGGCGGTTGTTCCCGCCACATCTCCGATGCCAGGCAGAGTAAGATTGTGGCGCGCGGATTCGGCCTTTGGACAGCCGGGACTGACGGCCGGACGCGGTATGGGTGTCAGCCTCAACAGCGCTGTCGCCCTCGCCGATAACCGGGATCTGCGTGTCTGGAACGCGGCAAG
Organism: Rhizobium cerradonense; assembly: GCF_030182455.1. Lineage (NCBI taxonomy): Bacteria > Pseudomonadati > Pseudomonadota > Alphaproteobacteria > Hyphomicrobiales > Rhizobiaceae > Rhizobium > Rhizobium cerradonense. Next base: position 79,078 of record NZ_JAQJCK010000010.1, on the reverse strand, counting down.
CGACGAAAGCCTGCAGATGCGGCTTAGGCCAATCGATGCGGCGGAACTCGAGGTGGTGCAGCTAAATGGCACCTATACGGCGACCATTCCAGCCCTTAGCGCGCGGCCGGTGAAGCTGACGAATGGGGTGAAACGGCTCACGCTCGACCTGGCGCCCGGGATCGCCGTCGTTTCTGCCCCTTCAACCACTCAGTTGTTGAACGTCTGGTCCGGTGCAACGCCCCTGTCGCGCAGCATCGCGACGTCGGCCGAAGAAATCTGGCTGGTCAACCTGACGAATGATGCAGCCTCCGCGCGCGTCGGCCTGTCGCCGGGGCAGGCCGTTACCCTCGGCAACGATCAGATCAAGCGCCGCTTCTTCGGAACGGTCGGATCGGAAGAAATCGCGGTTGATGCCATGAAGGGAGATGTCCTGAACGTCTCCGGCGGCGCAGCGACCTTTGTTGAGGCCGACGGTCGGGTCTTACGTGGCGACCACATCCCGGTGTCCGGTCCCGGCCAGTTGATCGTCGATCACAATGCCGGACTTGTGGCCCTGTGGCTGGAGCGTGGCGGCAAGTCACCCTGGCCGAAGCCCGAGCCAAAAACGACGACCCTGCCGCAGAGCGTAACGCTTGAAGGCGAGGCCATGGCCTTCCGCCTCGATCCGGATCAGCCGATCGTGCTTGATGTCAGCACCGACGCCCCTGTCATTGTCGGATTGGAGCAAAATGGTCACCGAGACTTGCAGCTTTTTCCGACGGGCGCCGAATTCCACCGCTATCTCGCGGCGGGCGAGGCGGTCCTGACGCTCTATTCCACGCACGAAGGCCCCTTGTCGGGCAGTCTGGATATGACGGCAACACCGGTCGTCCCGGTGAATGACGGCGTCGGAGCCCCGGTGGTGCTAGCGCCGGGTGCGACGGCCTTGTTTGGCTTCGAGGTCAAGAATAGCGGCAATATCGGTGTCGGCCTGCGTTCCGATCCGGACCTTGCCATCGGCCGCCTGCTGGATGCCAAAGGCCAGGTGCTCGGCGAAGGCGTCAATCAGCTCAAGCAGCTAACGGCAGGCTATTACCTCCTGGAGGCGCGCGCACCGGCCGACGCACCGACGCTCGTCGTCAGGCCCTCGGTGGTTGGATTGTCACCACCGCCAGCAGGTCCGCCGCCTGAAATTATCAATGATTATCTGCAGCGCGCCGGTTTGAAGCCCACGGGATTGAAGTGAAAAACCAATGAAAAAGATTGTATTTCTCATTGCCCTCGCCCTTGCGTCTTCAACGCTGATCTCAAGCAGCCACGCGCAGCAAAGCGCTACTTCGCCGACGCTGGATGTTCTGCAACGCGCCGACGGCGTCAAAATCGTGCCGGAGAAGTTCCTTCGCGCCTATGATCCGGTAACGATCTTCTTTCCCACTGACACCGGCCCCGCAACCGGTGGCCCGGAAGACTCGCCCGAGCGTTTTGTGACGATGGAACCAGCGGCGGCCGGTGCCTGGCAATGGCTTGGCCCGCGCGCCCTGCAATTCAGGCCCGCCGACAAATGGCAGCCTCTCGCACGCGTCAAGATCAAGATGCTGGGTCACGAAAAGGACGCTGGCGGCGAGACGGAATTGATACCGCTGCTGCCGGTACCGGTATCCACGGTCCCGGCCGCGGCCGGTGATCCCGTCAACGAGCTTGACCAGATCACGTTGACCTTTGCCGAACCCGTCGACGTAGCGGCGCTGAGCCGCCTTCTGTCGATAGAACTGCGGCCGGCGCCAGGCATCGGCGACGAAGGCGGTTTGATGTTGGGAGCGCAGGATTTCGATATCCAGCCGCTTGAACGCAACAGCCGCAGCGACCAGCAATCCTATATGGTGAAGCTGCATGCGAGCGTGCCCGATGGCCGCGTTGCCATTCTGCGGCTAAAGCTTGCCGATACGCCAGACTTCAGCGATCAGACCTTTGAATTGCGGGTGCGTACCGCCGTGCCCTTCACCATGATCAATTCAGACTGCGGGCGGGGCTTCGACGCCACCACAAGTGACGGCATCATGCGCTGCACGTCCAACGCCACCGTCAGCGATTCCGGCGGTGCAGTCGATGATAATGGCAACCCCGTCGACAATGCCGATGCGGCACCGGCCACGCGATCGGGCGAAGCTCGTGGGTTGATCTTCCGATTTTCCAGCAATCCAGTGGCTGGCGAACAATTGTCTGTGCGGGACTCGCTGCGCATTTCTCCGCCCGTGGACGATCTGACGGCAGATGCAAGCAACGGGCGTCTTTATATCCATGGCCGCTTTCTTACAGACAAGATCTATACCCTCGATGTAGCCGCCGGTTCCCTGACCGACGACCGTGGCAGACCGCTGGCTACCGGCTTCAGCCGGAAATTCGCCTTCGCGCCGGAACAGGCCTCGCTTGTCTGGGACGCGTCGCAGGGCGTGGTCGAGCGCTTTGGCCCGCAACTCGTGCCGTTGCGCGGGCGCGGCTATGACAGGGCCGATGTGCGCATCCACGCGATTGATCCGCTATCCCGCGATTTTTGGCCTTTCCCGCAAGCCGGCCTCGATACGAACGACGACGAAGCGCCACCCTTGCCCGGCAAGGAGCCGCAGCAATGGGCGGACAGCGATGAGATCTCAGCCGACGCGATCCAGGCACGCGTCAAGGCCCTGGGTTCGCCCGCTATTTCCCAATTCATGGACCTGCCGATTCACAAAGGCGGCGTCGACACCAAATTCGGCCTGGATCTGAAATCCTCTTTTGCCAGGATTGCCGGAGCGGACCAACCCGGGACTTATCTCGTGGGCCTGCGCGCGGTAGACAGTCAGACCCGCCATTGGCTTCGCGTGCAGGTCACCGACCTGACCTTGAGTGCGGTCGAGGAACAGGACCGGGTGCGCTTTGCCGTCACTTCTCTTGCCAAAGGCAATCCGATCGATGGCGCACAAATTCGGCTCGACGGCTTGAAAGACGGCAAGTTTGTCACCCTCACAACCGGCACGACCGACGCACAAGGCTTCTTCTCCTGGGAGCTGCAGCAGCGCGCCGAGGCTAAGATCCGGCGTGTCATCGTGACGAAGGGGCTCGATACTCTCGTCATCGACCCCGATAACGCGCCAGCCCAATATGCCCAGGATAACTGGACCAAGCCATCGACCTCCTGGCTGGATTGGACCACCAATCCAGAGGAAAATCGCGCCGAGCAGGCCCGCACCCTATGCCACGTCTTCACAGAGCGGCCGATCTACCGACCAGAGGAACCGGTTCATATCAAGGGATATGTCCGCAGCTATCTCGGCGGCCACCTGACGCTGCCGACACAAGGCGGGCAGATCGTGATCACCGGCCCCGATAAGCAGGAATGGCGCGTACCCGTAAAGCTGGACGCGTTCGGTGACTTCTACCACAAATTCAACGCCGAGACGCCGGCGACCGGTGACTACAAAGTGCACTTCGAACCGGGCGACACGGCGCAGGCCATGGACCAGGCGCAACCGGAGCAAAAATCCGGTAATGACGACGAAAATGCAGACGATCAACCAAGCGACAGCAACGCAGATGATGGTCAGGCAGACGACGCTCAAGCCGATTCTGCGCCGACCGCCGATAGTGCCGATAGCACCGATGACGCGGCTGACAACATGACCCAATGCGGCAGTATCTCCTTCAAGAAGGAAGCCTATCGCCTGCCGACGTTTGAAGTCGTGCTCAACAATCCGCAAACGGTGCCGCTCGATTCCTCCTTCAACGTTGACCTGATAGCGCGCTATTTTGCCGGCGGTCTGCTGGCAGACCGCCCCATTCGCTGGCGGGCCGTGCAGTATCCTTACAATTGGACGCCGCCCGGCCATGAGGGCTTCTTGTTTTCGACGGATTCCCGCTATTCCGGCGGCGATGAATTCAAATCCTCGCCGGCGCTTGAGCGAGATGGCAGCACGGATGCCGGCGGTGCCTCGCGCATCAGCTTCGACACGACGATCGAGCCTACGGCCCAACCCCGACGCTACATGATAGAGGCGACCGTTACCGGCGACGACGATCTGCAGGTCCGCAGCATCACCAACGTCTATGCCGTCCCGCCCTTCGTGCTTGGTCTCAAGGTGCCGCGCTATGTGCCAAAGCCCGGTGCCATCGAGCCCGAGATTCTTGCTGTCGATGGCAATGGCGATCCCGTCGCCGGGCTGGAGATGACGGCGCGCCTGATCCATCGCAACTGGACGTCGACGCTGCAGGCGAGCGACTTCAGCCAGGGCTCGGCGAAATACGTCACGCAGGAAATGGATGAGACCGTCCTGGAGCGCAAGATCACCAGCACGAAGGACATCCAGACCCTGGCGCTCGAGGCGAAGGATGCGGGCGTCTATATCATTCAGCTCGAAGCCAGCGACCGCATCGGCCGCCGCCAGCAGGTCAGCGTCGATTTCTTCGTCGGCGGCACCACGCCGGTCACCTGGGCTCAGGCGCCCGCCCGCACCGCGGTCGTCACCACGGACAAGGACAGCTACATTCCCGGCGAAACCGCCAACCTGCTGATCCAATCCCCCTTCCAGACAGCGCGCGCCCTAGCCGTCGTCGAAGAGCCCGAGGGAAAGTTCCGCTATGACTGGGTCGATATCGCCGATGGATACGGCCATTATGCGCTGCCCGTCCGCAAGGAATATATGCCGGAAATTCCCGTGCACTTTCTCATCATGCGCGGCCGGCTGGAGACCAGCATCCCCTCGCCGAACGCACCCTTCGACCAGGGCAAGCCTGTGACAATCGCCGCGACGAAGACGGTGACGGTGAAGCCGGTGAAGAACACCGTGACCGTTACCATGGATTATCCAAAGAAGGCCCGCCCCGGCGATGAAGTGGAGGTCACGCTGCATCTGGCCGACGATACCGGCCAGCCAATCGCTGGCGATGCCACCTTCTGGATGGTCGACCAAGCCGTGCTGTCGCTTGCAACCGAACAACCGCTGGACCCGCTGCCGAATTTCATCGTCAAGCGCCAATCCACCATGGCGCTGCGCGATACCCGCAATATGGCCTTTGGCATCATTCCCCTGGATGAGGTGCCGGGCGGCGACGAGCGCGAAGACTGGGGCACGGACAACAATATTTCCGTCCGCAAGAATTTTACGCCGGTGCCGATCTATCTTCCCGACGTAAAGGTCGGTCCGGATGGCACCGCCAAGATCAAGGTGAAGCTGCCGGACTCGCTGACTGTCTTCAAGCTGCGCGCCAAGGCCGTCAGCGGTCCCGACCGCTTCGGCTACGGTACGGGCGAAATGCTGATCCGGCAGGAAATAGTGGCCCAACCCGCCCTGCCCCGCTTCCTCCGGTATGGCGACCAATTCGAGGCAGGCGTCATTGCCCGTGTCGTCGAGGGCGGTGGCGGCGCCGGCGCGGCATCCATCGTTTCCGATGGACTGACATTGGCGGGCAACAAGGATTTCTCATTTAACTGGGAACAGAACAAGCCGGCTCATATCGGTGTTCTCGCATCGGTGCCGGAGCCAAAGCCCGGCAAGGACGACGTACGTCTGCGTTTCGGGATCGAGCGCGTGGCCGACCATGCCCGGGATACCGTCGAAATTGCGCTGCCGTTGAAATTCGACCGCGTGCCGATCAAGCATTACGAGATCGTCGAAATCCCGGCCGGCGGTTCGAAGACGCTGTCGACGCCGCAGGAAAACGTCCGCCCCGGATCGTTTCAGCGCGCGATCACGCTCGCTTCCGATCCGGCATTGGTGAAGCTGGTTGCCGGGCTCAACACTCTGGTAGAATCTCCGTATGGCTCCACCGAACAGCGGATATCCTTGGCCTCCTCCAGCGTGGCTTTCAAAAGTTTCGAACCCATTCTGGCAGCGGCGAAGCTTGACAAGCGTATCGACAGCGACGTGCACAACACCGTGCTGGCCATCAGCCAGGCGGTCGATGCCGATGGCCTTGTCGGCTTCTGGCCGCACAGCAAGGGCAATGTCTCGCTGACAGCCTGGGCCTATTCGTTCCTGGTCGCAGCCGAGAAGGCAGGCGAGCCCACCGACAAGGCGCTGATCGACCGCCTCGCGAGCGTGCTGAAGCTATCGCTGCGCTCGGATTATCCGCATCTGCTCACCGGCGACGAGATTCGCGAACGGGTCGAGGCTCTGACGGCGCTCGCCGAAGGCGGCAAGCTCGACCCTGCCTATACGGCGGAACTGGCCCGTTCGGCTGCCCTGATGCCGAATGTCAGCGTTGCCCGAATGACGGCAGCGGCCGCCGCCGCGCCGGATGCCGACCCACGCCTTGTCGGCGGTTTGGCCGACGCCATGTGGTCGCGCGTACGCATCCTCTCTCGCGATGGCCAGTTGGTTTACAATGGGCAGGCACAGGATGGGGGCAATCCCATTATCCTGCCTTCGGAAACCCGCAGCCTGGCCGAAATGGTGCGCGCGGCGGCTTTGACCTTGGAAACGGATCCGCGCTATCCCGCCTTGAAAACCGCCCTGTTGCAATTGGGCGAAGGCGACGGCTGGGGCTCGACCAACGCCAGTTCGGCGGCGATCCGAGCACTTTCAGCCGCTTGGCAGCGGCCGACGACGCCGTTGCCGTTGACGCTTAGTCAGAACGGCAGCGTCCAAACGCTGACGCTGGACGCCAATACACCCGTGCTGCGTCAGGTCACGCTGGATCCGGGCGCAATCACCATCAGCAACACCGGGTCTACATCTGCCCTCGCGCTGGTGGAAACCAGTTATCTGTCGGCCGAAGCCGGCTATAAGGCGCAGGCCCAGAGCCAGGGCTTTGCCCTTACGCGCACGCTCTACCGCGTCCCCGCAGGCAACGCACCGCTGGAAAAGCTGGCCCCCGATGCCAACGGTGCCATCCAGCTCAAGGTCGGCGATGTCCTGGAAGAGAGGGTCGAACTGGTCGTATCTGAAGATCGGACCCATGTGGCTCTCACTCTGCCGCTAGCGGCAGGGCTCGATCCTCTGAACCCCAATATAGCCACGGCCCCGGCAGAAGCGACGCCGGCAATAGCGTCGACCTTGCCGACCGATTGGGTTTCCTATGGCGACGACCAAGTATTCTGCGCTTCCGACAGGCTTCCGAAGGGTAACTATATCTTTGCCTACCGGACGCGCGCCTTGATCCCCGGCTCGTATACGCAGCCGCAGGCCTTCGCCGAAACCATGTACCAGAAGGGCGTGCAGGGAATGAGCGCAGCCGTGCAGATCGTGGTGGCGAAATAAGCCGCCACGATCGGATGGATATCAGACAAGGAGCCAGGCAACCGGGCAATGACATTTTTGGGAAGCCGCCGATCGAAGCTCGTTCTTTTCCCCCTGCTGATCCTCGCAGCTGGTGCCTCGGTCTTTGCCTGTCTCATCAATCAGCGCGCTCACCTGGATGCACCCGCCCCGACACCGATACTTTATGATCGCGGCGGCGCGTTCCTCGCCCAGATCGGCCATGCCGACAAGGAGAGCGGGCGCATCGATTATGGCTATTGGCCGTTGGAGCAACTGCCTGACCGCGTCGTGAAGGCAACGCTTGCACTCGAGGACAGGCGGTTCTACGAGCATGCTGGCGTCGATCCCTATGCCATCGGCCGCGCCGCCTGGCAAAATCTTGAGGGCATGGGACGCCGCTCGGGCGCCTCGACCATTGCCATGCAAGTGGCGCGGATGCAGCGGCCGGAATCGCGCACCTTCATGCACAAGATCCTCGAGGCCGGCACCGGTGTGTTGCTGACCCTGCGCTACGGCCGCGAGGCGATGCTGGCGCAATACTTGCGGCTGGCACCCTACGGCAATGGCAGCCACGGCATCGCCCATGCGGCACGGCTCTATTTCGACAAGCCGGTGGCCGATCTTTCCTGGGCTGAGATCGCACTGCTATCAGCCATCCCGCAATCACCGACCCGGATGAACCCGCTGCGGCCGGAAGGCTTGCGCCGGGCGATTCAGCGCGGCCACCAAATGCTGAACACGCTGGCGCAGCAGAAGATCATCAATGCCGACGAGGCAGAAATCGCCCATCGCCAGCTCGCCGACATGCGCATGCCCGACCTGCCGCGCCGCCCGGATGCTCTGCATCTCATATTGCGCTATCACGACCTCATCGAGAACGGCCAGATAGCACCAGCCTCCGCAAATACGCCGCTGATCCACACGACCATCGACCTTGCGCTGCAGACAGACGTTACCGCTCTCGCACGCCAATATCTCGATGGCTGGCGCTCCGCAGGCGCGCAGCAGGTCGGCGTCATGGTGGTGTCGCGTCAAACGGGCGAGGTCCTCGCCCAGGTGGGTTCGAGCAATTATTACGGCAGGCATGCCGGCGCGTTCGACTACACGCGGACACAGCGCTCGCCCGGGTCGACACTCAAGCCGTTCATTTATGCGCTGGCCTTCGAACGCGGCGTGCTGAAGCCGACCGACATGTTGCTCGATTTGCCGGAAGGCGCGTCGGGCATCGGCGATGCAGACCGCGAATTCCTTGGGCCAATGCTGCCGCGCCAGGCACTGGCCAATTCGCGCAACGTGCCCGCCACTAATCTGCTGCGCAGCATCGGTCTTGAGACGACATTCCGCTTTTTGCGCGATCTCGGCCTGCACGACCTTGAAACCCCAGCCGATCATTTCGGCCTCTCGATGGCGATCGGCTCGCTGCCGACACGCCTGGACAGGCTGATGCGGGCCTATGGCGCGCTGGCCAATGACGGCCAATTGCAGGATCTGCGCTGGGCGCGCGAGCAGCCGCAATCCCAATCCGTGCGGATCATTTCGCTCGATACGGCCCGGTTGATCACGTCCTTCCTCTCCGATCCGCAGGCCCGGCTGCCGAGCTTCCACCGCTATGGCACGCTGGAATATCCTTTCCCCGTCGCGATCAAGACCGGCACCTCCCAAGGCTACCGGGATGCCTGGGCGATGGCCTATTCCGAAAAAGTCATCGTCGGCGTCTGGATCGGCCGCGGTGACGCCGGCACCATGAGCAGGATGACCGGCGCCGGAAGTGCCGCCCGCCTCGTGCACGCGATCATCGACCGGGTTCATGGCAACAAGCCCGGAGACATCGCCGATGCGCGCTTTCCGACGCCGCCGGACCGCAAACCGATGGAGGTTTGCGTCGTCAATGGACAGTCAAATGACAACACCTGCGGCCAGACGCTGGTGGAATGGCTTAAGCCTGACGAGATGCCGAAGGTGGCAGCGCCGTCGCTTCGTCCGGACGCCAACCTCAAATCTTTGCCGATCAGTGCAGCAGCCGGGAGGAGCCAGAGCTATTCACTCGCCGGTGCCGATGCCTCCAACCCGCAGATCCATCTCGCCATATCAACACCTGCGCGCAACAGTCAGATCTGGCGCAATCCGGAACAGCCCGCCGCCTTCGACCGTCTGCCTCTGAAGGCCGATGTCCAACCGCATGTGCCGCAAATCGTCTGGTATGTCGACGGCCAGCCCTTCGCCGTCACCGACCCCGACCGGCCTGTCTTCTGGCCCATCCAGAGCGGCGAACACCGCTTCCAAATCCGCTTGCCCTACCGCGACGAAACCTCTGCCGTGGTACCCGTATATGTGCAATGAGACCGGTTGAAAAACCGATCGCCTTAGCGCAGGTCCGCCGTCTGCGAGAGAAACCATTCCACTAGGATGTTAAGCTTATCCTGTTCGGTTCGACGCTCGTTGGCCACCAGAAAGAAGGCGCCTCCCGTCTTCACCGAAACGTCTAACGGCCTCACCAGAAGCTTGTTTTGAAGCAAGAGCTGGGCGGAGAAATTCCATCCAAGGGCAATCCCCTCCCCCGATAGGGCTCCCTGCATGACCAATTGATAGTCATTCAGCACCATGTTTGGTGCTGCATCTACCGATCCCGCCCCCACGAGGTTGAACCACTCTCCCCAACTGAGCCGCTTGCGGTGCGGATCGAACGAGTGAAGCAGGTGATGGTCGGACAAATCCGCCACAGCGGTAACGGGAGCATGGTTCGACAGATAGGCGGGCGAGCATACAGGGAACACCACCTCGTCACAGACAAACCAGCGGGACGGCGGAACAGGCCATTCATTCAGAGAGCGTTCGATGGCCATATCTGCGGCCGCCTAAATCGTCGCTTCCATTCCGAAATGTCCGCTGCTGCGGGCCAAGATGAAGGACGCCGAGATCGTCCCACCTGCGATTAAAGCGTTCGGTGTACCTTTCGCAAAAGATAGCCCCCTTCACCGGCTCCAAGGTGGAACAACATCGTCGGCCCCTTCGCTACCCACCGCAATCCAGGTCCGGCCCACATCGCCTTAACGAAATCCTCGACGGACGCGACGCCGCCTTGATGAGGTGGATCGCGTTGACAAACCAGCTCAGAGGATATCTCCCATCGCCACTCCGCGAGGCTGGTGTCCTTGTTCCGGAGCAGCAAGATCCGTCAGGACGAAATCGATGAATTCCTGCACATGCGGCTTGTCCAGGGATGCTCGGTTCACCTTCAAATAATATCCCCGATCGACGCGAAGAGGGGCATCGAACAATGTGCGGAGCGCGCCTTCGTCCAGCAGCGATCGTACGAGATGATGCCACCCCAGAACGATTCCCTCGCCCTTGATCGCTGCGTTCACGAGAAGCGGATAATTGTTGCTGATCATGATGGGCGATAAGTGCGGCACATCGAGACCGTTCGCCCGGAACCAATCGTCCCAAGTGACTGGGTGCCATCCGATGGCGTCGGAGGTCCAGTGCTTGCGATGCAGGTCGAGCAAATCCGCTTGCCCCAGGCTTAAGGGGTCCGGAAATGGCCCGTGGCGTTCGAGATAATCCGGACTGCATACCGGTTGAACAATATCCGGAAAGAGGTAGCGGAGATTTTCCCCGACCTCGCAGCGTTCGTTTCCACAAATCAGGGAAAGATCGACCTCGTCGAAGTTCCTCAATGTGTCGTCCTCGTCCGACGCCAGAAGCACGAACCTCACGTCAGGCCGCTCGGAACGGAACCTGTCCACAAGGGATTTCAGCCAGAAGGCGATCGCCGCATTGGTACCCGAACAGGTGATCATGGGAAGATCAGACGGAGCATTAATATCGTTGATCGCATCGCAAATCTTGTCCAGCCCGCCGCTGACGGCAGTCAAGAGCCGTTGGCCATCGAATGTCAGTTCGAGGCTGTTGTGCTTGCGGATGAACAAGGTAACGCCCAGCGATTTTTCGAGGCCACGGATCTGCTGGCTAATAGCGGCCTGGGTCACGTTGAGCTCGTTCCCGGCGAGGGTAAAGCTGAGATGCTTCGCCGCAACTTCGAAAGTGGCGAACGAACCGAGAGAGGGAAGGTAACGGCGTTTGATTAGCATCCAATAACATCGTCGTCAGAGGGATCGTCGATAACAAAGTCGCATGTCTTTTCCGACACGCAAAGGCCGCTGCGACATTTCATAGTCGCGACAGAAGAACTATGTCGCGAGGCATCCGAATTGCGATTGAGCACGGATCTGGACCTCGTGAGACCTCCTGTGTGAGAATGGGATGTGACACCTCCACCCTCACACAGAAACCTATCGCGCAATAGCCATCAGCGTGTTCGCAAACTTGCCAAAGCAAAGCGCCAGCTAGTGCGAATACCCCGCGGCCGTTTCACTAAGGCTTTTCCCTCTTGTCTCAGGCGCCCACAGTTGAGACACCAGCGCGCCGCTGAAGACAACACCCGCCGCGACCAGCATGGCCGCCGAAACCCCGAATTTCTCCACGCCTATCGGCAACAGGAACGTACCCATACCCGCGCCGATCCGGCTGACAGCGGCTGCAAAACCGGTGCCGACGCCACGAACCTCGGTGGGGAACACCTCGCCGGGATAGATACTCGTCAGCGTCCCATTCATCGCATTCAGGAACGAGAAGACGAGGAAGAGGCCCAATACCACGGCTGGAGGCGCGTTCGACCACAGGCCAATGACGAGGAAGACGACCATGGTGATCCACTGCGGCGGGACCGTGAACAACCGGCGACCTGCCTTGTCGATCAGCGCCACCGTGACGGCGACCCCGATCACAGCAACCATCGACAATCCGACACCACCGGCGAGCCCGCCGTTGAGGCCGTAGTGCTCCAACACATTGTCTGCGAAGGTCGCGATCGCGAAATATGGCAGGACGTTGCAGAACCAGAACCACGAAACGAAAGCAGTCATTCGCCAGTATTTCGCGGAGAAGAGTTCCGAGAACTGGCCATGACGAACCTCTTCGTTCTCCATGTCCGCCATATCCCCGGCGCTCTCCAGATATTTGCGTGCGATGGCGCGGGCCTCATTCTTGCGGCCCTTGCTCCACAACCAGCGCGGCGACTCCGGCAGGCCGAGCCGGGCGACGAACAAGACGACCGCGATAAGCGTGCTCGTGCCGATGATGAAACGCCACGGCAGCGGTGTCGGCAGGTTCAGAATGTAGCCCGCCGTGTACCCGATCATGAATCCGCCATACCAGGCGAGGATCGTGACGCCCATCAGCCGCCCCCGCAGTCGGGCGGGCGCAAACTCCGACATCAGCGGCCAGCCGACCGAGTACTCAGCACCTATGGCAACGCCCATCAGCAGCCGCACCACAAACAACATCTCAACCGAATTGATGAAGAACTGCATCGCCGATGCGAGTACGAACAGCGCCATGTCGATCATGAAGAGCGGCTTTCGGCCGAACTTGTCGCCAGCCCATCCGCCGAGCGGCGAGCCGATCAATATCCCGAACAGCGCAGCGGACGCGATCAGCCCCATGTCGGCCGTCGACATACCCATATCTTGCTTCATCACGGTGGTTACAGGGCCGATGACCCCGAGGATGTAACCGTCGAGGAGCATTCCGCCCGTGAGAACGGCTATCATCCTTATCATGAAGCGTCTTTTGAACGCGGTGGATGTCTCCTCCCCTATGGTCACGCCTGCGACGGCTGCTTCCCTCTCTAGTAACATTGTCTCCTCCTTTAGCTAACGATACACATTTCCCATGCTGCGGCTTGTCTCAGGGATGGGGATGCCACACCGGCCGATCCTGTGATCGCCAGAGAGGCTCTTCCCAAATGCACTGATTTCTCAAAGGCCGCGGTAACTTCGTGGACAGCGGCTACGTCGAAGCCATCGGTGCGCATAGCGTCGATGGCTGCCGTGGTGATATCCCGATATCAGGGAACATGTCCGCGATGCCGGCTGGACATCGGTGCCGCCCCTTCGTCCAGGCAAGGAAGCGTCGCCGATCGGCACGGTATGCGGTCAATCTCCGGACACGACGACGTCGTTCAGATCTCGGCAATGAGAATGGAATTGCGGATTACGGCCATGGGTCTGATGTTGATGGCAAGGCCCGTCGCAATGTGATGCCTGATCATTGGCACTCCTCCGAGTGGTAAAATTCCTGATGAGCGACGGTCCGACAATGTTGCATTTTGGGTATTGGGGCCGGTTATGGCAAACGAGGATCTTCATGAGCGCAGCATAAGGTGCGCGTTATCCTGTCGGCTCCGGGCCAATGTCGATATTAATGGGAATGTTTAAGGAAGACCCGTTTAAGTGCCAAGCGACAGCCGCTTTGCGGTCACGAGCGTCCTCGTTGGTCGATCCAATTCCAGGATCCGTCTGCATGACACTCTAGCACAGCATCATATGCCTCCCGCTGGATATCCGCTTCCGCCAGGTTTACGCAGGCAATCTTTCGCTCGGCAAGGAGTGTAAGGATGTCGCGCAGCAGGTCGTGACCGAAGATCACGTCTGCATTTTCAAAAAAGACATGGGAGGGAGCTGCGATAAGGACCCCTGCAATTGCCACAATCTGTTGGTCGCGTGGCGACAACCGGGTCGACCAGTCGTCCTCCTTATCGAGATCGTCGGTTTCCAGAACGGGTGCAAATCCCAACCGTTTGAGGAGAGAAAGGATCTGCTCATCCGTCACGTCGCTCGACCGCCCCGATGGCACAAGTATCTGCCGCAGAGTTCCGGGAGCAAGATGAGTGCGTTGGGCGAGAAAACGCAACTGATCGCGTGCGGGACGAATGATGCGCCCCTCTCCGGATATGCCAATCCCGGCAGTTGCGCGAAACAGCGCGGTGGCCGCCGCATTGTCGTCTCCCACTACGACCACACGGGCGTCCGCAGGGAAGGTCGCCGAAAGATCCTTGAGTAGCGCATGGCCCGTCGCCGAGGTGAGCGTAACGTGGTCATAGGCAAGATGACCATCGTGCTCAACGATTTCCAGGTTGGTTTTCGTTGGCTGACTAGCATCTTCGATCGCCTCAATGAGGGAGCTGATGCGCGCCACGACTACCGCGAAATTGGAAATCGATTTGAATTGGCTGACGATAAATGAAAACGCACCGACAAGCATCGCAAAGGCGGCGGCAGACTGGGTAATGACGCCGAACTCCATGTCTCCGCGGATAAATACCGGGGCTATGATGAGGATCGGAATGATCTGAGTCATCCAGTTGTAGCCCGTCGTGAAGAAACCGACATTGCGGTTGATGACGATTATGCGCCTGAAGTTCATGGCAAGTTCATCGAAACGCCTCAGCAAGAGATTGGCGTGCCTTTGCTCTCCTCCGCCAAGCATGATCGATTCCGCGTTTTCGCGCACGCGGATTAAGCTGGACCGGAACGCAGCCTCGCGATCGAGCTGATCGTAGCTCAGACTGATCAGCGGGCGGCCTAGTAAGATCGTCAGGTAAGATCCTGTGGCTGCGTATACGACAGCCGCGATGAATAGCAGCGGACTGATGAGCCAAAGTACGCCTGAGAAGGTCAGGACGGTCAAAAGGCTGTTCAGTAGCATCAATACGAAAGAAAGGGTCGTGATCGTGAAGGCGTTGATGTCATCGGCAATCCGCTGGTCAGGATGGGCGAGCTTGCCCCGAATCCCGACGCGGTAAAACGTCCCTCCGCTCATATAAATACCAACAGCGCGGCGCGTCAGGAATTCCCGCCAGAGCAAGGCCAGCCGCTCCTCCGAGAACCTGGCGATCACCGAGACGATGGTCGATGCCGCGAAAGCCATGGCATACAGGATGGCCTGGCGAATGAATTCGGCCGTCTGCCTTTCGGCGATGGCGGTCATGAAATGCCGACCGACGAAGCTATTGACGACGTTCAAAGCACTGATGCCGCCGAAGAGAGCGACGAGAGCGAAAAGAAGAAACTTGGCTCTTCCGCCCACATCCGATGTCATGAAGATTTTGACCGCACGGACGAACCTTGTTGCCGTCACCTTGAGCGGAATATGCTGGTTATTCATGTTCGCCCCCGTTTTACGCTGGAGAGAATTTATGGCCTGCGAAAGCGTCTTGACAGAGAACGGCGCTCGCGATCCGGGGAGTACGCGCGAAGTCCGCAGTGGCTGAGACTTCCGGAAGCATCGGCGAACAGCCCGCCTATCAAGCCTTGATCAGCGCCAACGTGTGCCGTGCAATCATCAATTCCTCGTCGGTCGGCACGACATAGACTGCGACCTTGCTGTCCTCACTTGATACCAGCAACTCGCCGGCATCGTTTCGCTCAGGGTCGAGCGACGCTCCAAGCCAGCCTAGCTTTTCGGCAATCCGCGCACGCATTGCCGGCGAATTTTCCCCGACGCCAGCCGTGAAGACGAAGGCGTCCAGCCCACCCAGCGCCGCCGCCAGCAAGCCGGCGTTAAGGCCGATGCGGTGCACGAAATGGTCGAGGGCCAGCGTCGCACCGGCGTCGCTGCTGGCAAGCAGATCGCGCACGTCGTTGCTGATGCCGGAAAGTCCCTTGAGGCCAGATTCCTTATAGAGAAGGTCCTGCAATTGCACTGCCGTCATGCCGTATTGCTGGAGCAGATAAAGGAGTACGCCGGGATCGATCTGCCCGCATCGCGTACCCATCGGCAATCCATCGAGGGCGGTGAACCCGAATGTGCACTCGACGCTTCGCCCGCGGTTGAGCGCGCACATGGAGGCGCCGCTTCCGAGATGGGCAACGATGACCCGTCTGCCGCTAACGTCCGGCGCGACCTCGGCCAGCTTTCCGGCCACATATTCATAGGACAGCCCGTGAAAACCGTAGCGCCGGACACCCTCGTCGAAATAATGCGCCGGAATGGCATAGTGGTCGGCCATCGGATCATGGCCGCGATGGAAGGCGGTATCGAAACAGGCGACTTGAGCTAGCTGCGGTTGGTGCTCCAGCAGGATGCGGATGGGCGCAAGATTGTTTGGCTGATGCAGCGGCGCAAGCGGCGTGTACCGCTCCAGTTCCCGCACCAGGTCTTCATCGATGCGCGCTGGGCGCATGTGGTCTGGACCGCCATGGACGACACGGTGACCGACGGCGATCAAACGGCCCTCGTGACGCTCCCGCAGCCATTCCCCCACCAGACGCATCGCCGCCGGCAAGTCGGGAACGGTATCGCGTGGGTAATCTTCGTCCGCCAGCCGATCGCCGCCGGCGCCCTTGATGGTCAGGCGCGGCGCGGTGCCGATCCCTTCCATCCTCCCCTTGATCCGCCGTGCAAGCGTATCCGCCGCGGCGAAGACCTCGAACTTCAGGCTGGAGGAACCGGCATTCACGACGAGGATAGTGTCCATGGCATCAACCGCTCCGCATAGGCTGTTCGAAGTCGCCACCCACCACAAGTCAAGGAACGGGACAGGGTCTCGCGTCCCAGATTTCGGCCGCATACTCGGCGATCGTGCGGTCGCTTGAGAACTTTCCGGAGCTTGCGATGTTGAGCAGCGCTTTACGAGTCCATGCACGAGGATCGCCGTAGAGAGACTGCAAACTCTGGTCCGCTTCCAGATATGAGGTGAGGTCCGCCAGATGTCTGAAGACATCGCCGCTCGTCAGGAGGATATTGCGTAGCGCGTCCATGACCCCAGGTTCATGACGGCAGAAATGACCTGATAGGATCAGGTCCAGCACCGCACGGGTTTCGGGTTCGTTGTCGTAATGCCAATGTGGGCTGTACCAGCCGCGGCTCCCCGCGACTTCGTCAGCCGTCAGCCCGAACAGGAAAAAATTTTCCTCGCCGGCGGCCTCGGCCATTTCGATCGTGGCGCCATCACGAGTGCCGATCGTCAGCGCGCCGTTCATCATGAACTTCATGTTGCTGGTACCGCTCGCTTCGTATCCGGCTGTCGAGATCTGGTTGGAGACGTCACTGGCGGGGATGAGGCGCTCTGCCACCGAGACGCAGTAGTCGGGCATGAAGACGACCTTAAGGCGCCCACGCACTTGAGGATCGGCATCTATCGTGCCGGCGAGGTTATTGAGAAATTTGATTATCAGCTTCGCCACGTTGTAGGCGGGCGCTGCTTTGCCGGAAAAGAAGAAGGTACGCGGCGTCATATCCAGGCCGGGATCTTCGCGGATCCGGTTGTAGAGCGCGACGATCCTCAATGCGTTCAATAATTGCCGCTTGTATTCGTGAATGCGTTTGACCTGGCTGTCAAAGATCGCGCTGGGATCGACGACGATGCCGGCGCTCGATTTCAGCCATCCGGCAAAGCGGTGTTTTGCCATACGCTTGGCTTCCCGGACCTGATCGACAAAGCTGTCGTCAGCGACGAGCGGTTTTAACCTTTCCAGCTCGCTGAGGTTGGTGATCCATCCCTCGCCGATGGCATCGCTTATGCAACCGGCAAGCTCCGGGTTGGACATGAGCAGCCAGCGTCGGGGTGTCACGCCATTCGTCTTATTGTTGAACCGGCGCGGGAATATCTCCGCGAGGTCCTTGACGGTGGTTTCGCGCAGCAATCTTGAATGGATCTCGGCTACCCCATTGGTGCTGTGCGAGCCGACGATGGCAAGATGGGCCATGCGCACCAGACGCTCGCCACCATGCTCGATCAGGCTCGCCCGCTCGACCCGGCCCTGATCATCCGGAAAGAGGGTGAGGATCTCCTCCCGGAAGCGACGATCAATCTCCAGAATGATCTCAAGGTGACGCGGCAACATCAATTCGAACCACCGCAGCGGCCATTTCTCCAGCGCCTCGGGCAGAAGCGTGTGATTGGTGTAGGCAAGGCAAGCCCTGGTCAGATCCCATGCGTCATCCCAACTGAGATCCGCGTCATCGAGCAGGATACGCATCAGTTCCGCAACTGCCATGCTCGGATGCGTGTCGTTGAGCTGGATCGCCACCTTGTCGGGCAGAAAATGCCAATCGGTATTATTTGAGCGAAATCGCCGGACGAGGTCGGCAAGGGAACATGCGACCAGGAAATATTCCTGAACGAACCGCAGGCCCTGTCCCATGCTCGTCGAATCGTCGGGGTAAAGAACCCGGGTGACTGTCTCGGCCGTTAGTCGCTGTGCCAGCGCACTGACGAACTCACCAGCGCCGAAGGTCTGGAAATCGAAGCTCTCCGGCGTTGCAGCCGCCCAAAGCCGCAGCGTGTTTATGGTCCTGCCGCCGTAGCCGATGATCGGGCGGTCGTAGGGCATGCCGATCAAGTGGGACGGTCTACCGACCGCGACCCGCAAATTCCCGCCGCGGACCTCGAAGGAGCAGCCGAGTTTGATTTCCACGGCTTCCTGCGGGCGAGCGACCTCCCAGGGATCCGGCCGGCGCAACCAGTTGTCCGGCTGCTCGCGTTGCCAGCCATCGACGATCATCTGTTTGAAAATCCCGTACTCGTAGCGCAGCCCATATCCCATCGCCGGCAGTTGCATCGTTGCCATCGAATCCAGGAAGCAGGCGGCGAGCCGCCCCAGCCCGCCGTTGCCCAGCCCCGCATCGGGCTCCTCGGCAAGAATGGCCAGTTCGTCTATGTGCTCGTGATCGAAAAAACGTCTGGCGAGCGGATCAAGCCGGAGATTGAGGATATTGTTGCTGAGAGATCGCCCGATCAGGAACTCCATCGACAGATAATAGACCCGCTTCGGGTTCTCCATGCTGTAGGTCTGTTCCGTCCGTTGCCAGCGCTGCGACAGCACATCCCTGACGGATCGGGCAATCGCCTCATATCGCTCACGGTTTCCCGCATTCTCGGGAGCGATAACATTGTCGAACAACAAATGACGCTCATAGAGCCCGTCATGGCTTCCCCTGAATTGGATCGGCCCGCAACCATATTGTTCTGGAAGATGCAGAGAGGAAAGTGACTTGAAATCCTGCGGCTGAACAGCCGCCTTCTCGCTGCTCATGCTACCCCCCTTGCCGTGCCCTGGCAGACACTCCAACAGTTGTAATTGGTTCCCGCATTCACGAGGGCCCGCTTGTGTGGGCGGCTCCGGCACTCTGGTTGCCAAGTCTCCGAAGGTCCAGGGCCCTCTTCTGGTTCTCTAGGTCTCGCGCTTCGGAAAATGATCCACAACGCCAGCGACGCCGCGGACACTCTCGGCAGCGACGCGCGCCGCCTTCCGGCATTCCTCCGTCGAGACATTTCCCCACAAATGCACCACGCCGTTCGCCACGGTCACCGTCAGATCCTGTCCTTCGAGACCGGTATTCTCATTGAGGCGGATCAGGATGCTGCGACGGATCGCTTCATCACCAGGCGCCGTTTCATCGGGCTTGGCGAAGATAATCGCCTGGAGAAGATCGGCGCGGCTCACAATGCCGACGACGGCGCCCGCTCTCGTCACTGGAAGGCGCTTGATGCCGTGCTCCTCCATCAGGTTAGCGACGCGTGCAAGCGGCGTGTCCTCCCCGATGGACACCGGATTGCGGCTCATCACATCGGCAACCTTCCAGGCATTGCTCTTGATGTATGTCCTGGCCTTTTCCTCCGGGGACAACGACTCGTCGGCCATGGTTCGATGACCTAGCTCGGATCTCCGCAACAGATCGCCCTCTGTGATGAGGCCAACCAATTGGCCCTCATCGTCGATAACCGGGATGCCGCTGACATGATTGGCGAGCATCAGCTCTGCGGCCTGCTTGACGCTATTGTCCGGCGAGACCTTGATAATTCTTACTTTCATCACGTCTCTGACCAGCATCACTCCGCCTCCGACGTAGAAATCCAAGCCACAAATTCGCCGTTTCTAATATAGCTCCGCACAAAGGCTGAGACAACTCAGGGACAGTACTGAGCAAGGCCCGCGCAAGCGAAAAATGGGGCTCCGACTATCAATGATTGGGTCTAAGATAGTCGCCTGGCCGTACATCCCCGCAACAGGTTTGGCGCTGCAACGGGTAACCGTCAGTGCTCTCTTCGCAGGCTCTCCACTACAGCCACGCGCCGGCAAATCCCGCCCTCCGCAGTCCGCGGACGACCGGCTCGCAATTGCGCATCAGTTTCCAGAGGAAACCGGTTCGATAGTTCTCGATCATCAGCGCCACCGGCCCTTGATCGATCCCAAAATGGTAAGGGCTGGTCCACCACCCAGTTGGGCTATTCTCATCCTTGAACGTCTGATTGAAGGACGGCTTGAAACCATAGAGCCGCGTCATCCCCAGCTTCAGGGCAGCGAAATTGCGGACGGTTGGAATGACGATCTCAGGCGCAAACGGCAGGGACGCAACGACGACCCAGGGCGAGACGGTACCATCGTCCGGTCCGAAGGGTGCGCCACGCGCGACATAGTCGAAGAATTCGCGGCGCTGACCGCCAATATCCCTGGTCAGCCAGCCGGGGCCGTCGCTTGCGGTGAATCCCCAGCAGTGCTCGCCATATCCTTCGAACCCCAAGGGATTTCGAATCGCATATTCCTGCTGTACGAAGGTGGCTTGCCGACTATTTCGGAAATAATCGCTGTCATGCTCCCGCATGAATTCATCGCGAATGTCTCGGAAATCGATCCACATATGCGAAAGCTGATGCGTGAAGAGAGGACCGGAATAAAGCAATTCGCGCCCGAAGATGTTTCGCCACTCGTAGCTTTCCGTGTAAGCCGCATAGCTTTCCTGCGGTAGCGGATGGGTCGGCGAGCCAAGTCCGAGGATGTAGAGAAGCAAGCCTTCGTCATAGCCGCGCCAGCGATAGGGAATGAAACCGTTTTCCGGTCGCCAGCCATGGGTCAGCGTCGCGCCGTGGTCGCAAGCCCAGTTCCAATCCGCCCGCTCGTAGAGTGCCGTGGCAAGTTGCCTGACCTTCGCCTCATCTTCTGAGTCCCCATCGAAATAGGTGGCGACGGTCAAAGCACCGGCAAACAGAAAGGTCGAGTCGATCGTCGACAATTCGCATTGCCAGACCCGCCGCCCTGTCTCGATGTCGAGGAAATGATAGAAGAAGCCCTTGTAGCCCGAGGCATCAGGTTCCGGCCCCTGGTGGCAATGCATCAGAAATTCCAGTCGCCGTCGAGCGATCTTGGCGGCGAACTCGCGAATAACGACGCCGCGCTCAACCACGACCGGAATGGTGGCAAGCCCCATGCCGACAGCGGCGATGCTTGCCGGTGCGCCCGCTTGTGTCTTGTCACGCACCAGCCCGTTGTCCGGGTTGGTGCATTGGAGATAGTAAAGCAACGTCGTGAACTGAAGGCGACCGAGATCCTCTTCGGTTGGCATGCGGTTCAGATCAGGATCGGTCGACTGTAGTTCCGACATGACCGACCCATCACCAAAACGCAATCGGAAGGCGGACGACTGGTCGGCCTGCAGCTATGTCATTTGCGGTCAACCGCAACATATGTCCGCCTCCTTGTTTAACGGTCATCGGCCTATCGCCATTTAAGTATTGTCGCCTTCCGTGGACGTCGTTCCCTTCACCTGCTCCATACTCTTGACGCCCCATTTCCAGCCGCTGATCTGAGGCATGTCATCGCCATGCTCCTCGATGTACTGCCGGTGCTCAATCAGCTTCTCGCGGATCGCCTGCTTGAAGTAGGCCGCGCGAGCGCCGAGTTGCGGCAGTCGATCGATGACATCTTCGACAAGGTGGAAGCGATCGAGCTGGTTAAGAACGACCATGTCGAACGGTGTCGTCGTCGTTCCCTCCTCTTTGTATCCTCGAACATGCAGATTGTCGTGGTTGGTGCGCCGGTAGGTCAGGCGATGAATCAGCCAGGGATATCCATGGAACGCGAAAATGATCGGCTTATTCTTGGTGAAAAGCGCATCGAAATCGCGATCGGGAAGCCCATGCGGGTGCTCGTTCGAAGGCTGCAGCTTCATGAGGTTGACAACGTTGACGACGCGCACCTTCAATTCGGGGATATGCTCACGGATGAGTTGGACTGCCGCAAGCGTCTCCAGCGTCGGCACGTCGCCGCAGCATGCCATCACGACGTCGGGCTCCGATCCCCGATCGTTGCTGGCCCACTCCCAAATACCGACACCTTCAGCGCAGTGCTTGATCGCCTGATCCATTGTCAGCCATTGCGGAGCCGGTTGCTTGCCAGCCACGACGACGTTCACATAGTTGCGGCTGCGCAGGCAATGATCGGTGACGGAAAGCAGCGTGTTTGCATCCGGCGGCAGATAGACGCGGATGACCTCGGCCTTCTTGTTGACAACGTGATCGATGAAACCGGGATCCTGGTGGCTGAAGCCGTTATGGTCCTGCCGCCAGACGTGCGAGCTCAGGAAGTAGTTCAGCGAGCCGATTGGCCGTCGCCAGGGAATGTGGTTGCACACCTTCAGCCACTTGGCATGCTGATTGAACATCGAGTCGATGATGTGGATGAAAGCCTCGTAGCAAGAGAAGAAGCCGTGGCGCCCCGTCAGCAGATAACCTTCTAGCCAGCCTTGGCATTGATGTTCGCTCAGCACCTCCATCACACGGCCATCGGGCGACAGGTGATCGTCCTCCGGATAAATCTCCGCCATATAGCAGCGGTCGGTGACTTCCAGCACGTCCTGCCAGCGGTTGGAGTTGTTCTCGTCGGGGCTGAACAGCCGGAAGTTCTTGCTGTCCATGTTCAGCTTCATGATATCCCGCAGGAACTTGCCCATGACGCGAGCGGATTCCGTCGTTGTGGATCCGGGGCTCGGCACCGAGACGGCGTAGCTGCGGAAGTCCGGCATCTTCAAATCGCGCAGCAGCAGACCGCCGTTTGCATGCGGGTTGTCGCTCATCCGGCGATGACCGCTTGGCGCCAACGAGGCAAATTCGACGCGCAACTTGCCATTCTCATCGAAGAGTTCTTCAGGCTTGTATGTTTTCATCCAGTGTTGAAGGATCTGGATGTGTTCCGGTTTGTTCATGTCGCCCATCGGAACCTGGTGCGACCGCCAATAGTCTTCGCATTTCTTGCCGTCGATTTCGCTTGGGCAAGTCCACCCCTTGGGGGTGCGGAAGACGATCATGGGCCAAGCCGGACGGCTGACATTCCCTTTGCCTCTAGCTTCCGCCCAGATCCTCTTGATCTCCGCGACTGCCGTGTCCATGGCTGCGGCCAGTTGCTGCTGTACCTGATCGGGCTCATGCCCTTCAACGAAGAGGGGGGCATAACCCATCCCCTCGAAGAATTTCCTCAGTTCCTGCTCTGGAATGCGGGCGAGGAAGCACGGATTGGCGATCTTGTAGCCGTTGAGATGCAGGATCGGCAGCACGCATCCGTCACGCGCGGGATTGAGGAACTTGTTGCCATGCCATCCCGTGGCGAGCGGCCCTGTCTCTGCCTCCCCGTCACCGACGACGCAAGCGACGATAAGATCCGGGTTGTCGAAGGCTGCGCCGTAGGCGTGGCTCAGGGCATAGCCCAGCTCACCCCCTTCATGGATGCTTCCAGGCGTTTCCGGAGCGACGTGGCTCGGAATGCCGCCAGGAAAACTGAACTGCTTGAACAGCCGCTGCATGCCCTCCGCGTCCTGCCCGATATTCGGATAGACTTCGCTGTAAGTCCCTTCCAGATAAGCATGTGCGACGAGCGACGGTCCGCCATGGCCAGGCCCGATCACATAAATCATATTGAGGTCGTCGCGCTTGATCACACGGTTCAGATGCACGTAGAGCATGTTCAGGCCGGGCGACGTCCCCCAGTGGCCGAGCAGACGCGGCTTGATATGCTCCCGTTTCAGCGGCTCTTTGAGCAACGGATTGTCGAGCAAATAGATCTGCCCGACAGACAGATAGTTCGACGCCCGCCAGTAGGCGTCCATCAAGCGGAGTTCCTCGGCTGATAGCGCACTTTCTACCTGGGACTTGCCTGAAAATTTCTCGTTTCTCACTGCGGTTTCAAGTGAAGTCATCTGAGCCTCCCATCAAAATGGCAATGCAGAATCTCTCCAGTTACTGTCACGCAAGCAAATGCAGTCTCACTACTCTACGATCATCGATCTTGCTGCTTTCCATATGTGGAAAATGTCGTCGATGCTCTCCAGGCTCTCCATGGAATAGTGGGCTCTCAGCTTTAGCGACCAATCATTGTTCGCCGCGTACATGCCGTTAGAGCATACCCGTCACCTCATTTTCAGGACTCTTCTCCGGCTTAAGGAATTGGAACTTCCATGGCGAGTGGACAGGGAACTGCCGAACGACAATCGCCTCGATCACCCATGCCATTTCGATTGCCCCATCCCGTTTGATTTCAGAGATATTTCTGCAACTTACCAAGCGTAAGCGGGGCGCTACAGAGGAGGAGACGAAGGCGTCGCCTGTATCGTCGGAGCCAAGTGCCATGCTGGCCGTTAACCCAACGCTCGATTGAAAAAATTCCACCTTCGGATCAGATCGCCCTCACTGACGAGCCCTGCTCTTCAGCGTTAATGACAGGAACGCCGCCTTCGTGATGATCAAACTTGAGCTTGGCCGCCGGTCTGACGCCGATGTCAGGAAGCGGTTTGAAAACCTTGATCGTCATCACATCTTAGGAGAGCATGCTAGTCCAGGCCAACCATACCCCACGTTGCGCCATTAGTAAAATCTAAAGTAAACCTGTTGGAACCATTCCGCAACTGCTTCCATGCCGGCTTTTTTCGTGTTGAGGGCCATTTCCCGCCGATCTGCCCGGCCCGCACTATGGATCGAGAACGGCCGGCCGACCCCTCGCCGCAGTCATTTTGCGATTGAATTCGCCATAGTCTTCTCCTTATATAGGACGAATTCTAAAATCTCGGAGAGACTCATGCGGCAAGAAGATATCGAAGAAACCGTCGCCGAGAGCAGTTACAGGCAGATTCGTGCCGATATCATCTTCGGACGGCTTTCGCCGGGGCAAAAGCTGAAACTGGAAAATCTCAGAGGTGCTTATGGGACCAGCGTCAGCACGCTCCGGGAAATCCTCAACCGGTTGACCTCGGAGGGCCTCGTCGTCGCGGAGGGTCAACGGGGCTTCGAGGTGGCGGGGGTCTCCGTTGCCGATCTCAGGGAGATTGCCGCACTTCGGCTTTTGCTCGAGGAACATGCGTTGGAGCAATCCTTCGAACAGGGCGACGTGGAATGGGAGGCGCAGCTCGTGTCGGCCCATTACAAGCTGGCGCGCATGGAAGCGATGATGGCCTCTGGCGATACAGCCCGGGCCGAAGACTGGAAACGTTATGACTGGGAATTCCACCAGGCGCTGATAGCCGCTTGCGGCTCGCGGCTGTTGATGGAAACGCATTCCTCCGTCTTCGACAAATATCTGCGCTATCAGATGGTTGCGCTCTCCTATCGCGGCGGCGTTGCCGAAGAGGAGCACAAACAGCTATTGGACGCAGCGCTCAGGCGCGACAGCAAGACGGCCAAGACGATCCTTCAGCGCCATATCCAAGCGGGCGTCGAGCATGCGCTCGGCAAGGGCCTGCTCTCCTCATCTGCCAGACTGACGAAATAACAATGGCTGCGCCGCGCAACATAGACAAACCGATGCTCAAGGCCACGGCCGAAGCCTGGGAGACCATCAGCGATGTTGTCTTCCGGCAGATCCGGCAGGACATCATTTCCGGGGCGTTGGCGCCTGCGACCAAGATCAAGCTGGAACAAGCCAAGGAGCATTATTCGATCAGCGTCTCGTCCTTGCGCGAGATTCTCAGCCGCCTTGCAATGGAGAATCTCGTACTGGCTGAGGGGCAGCGTGGCTTCGAGGTGAGCCAGGCGTCGCGCAAAGAGCTGGAGGAGCTTGCCGATCTCCGCACCGTGCTCGAGACACATGCGATCGGGCTATCCTTCGCGTCCGGCACATTGGAATGGGAAGGTCACATCGTCGCCGCCCATCACAAGCTCGCGGCGGCCGAACGCAAGCTGCTGGCGGGTGATGCTTCGCGCACCATCGACTGGGTGCGCTACGACTGGGAATTCCATCAGGCGATCGTCTCGGCCTGCAATTCGGCGACGCTGATGGCGACACTTTCGTCCGTCTTCGACCGCTTCCTGCGGTATCACATGCTGGCGCAGAGCTTTCGCGGCAAGGCGGTGGTCGACGATCACAAACTGCTATTCGAGCTTGCACTGAAGCGTGATGTCGAGGGCGCAAGAGCGGTCATTCGCAGGCATATCCAGAGTGGTGTAGAGCACGTGCTGACCAGCGGCCGGATCGGCTGAGGTCACATCGCATCCTTCGGAACCCCCTCGGGCCGCATCTGCTTCTTCAGCGCCGCAATCCTGAAAATCGCATTTGGTGCCCCATAACCGCGGTAAGCACGACGTTGCACGACCTCGAAGAAGAATCCCTCGCCATAAGTGCCGCTGTAGAGCTGGAAATACTCCCCCTCATCATCGCGGTCATAGAGAATGTTTTCTTCCTTTAGCCGTTCGGTGAGCTCCGGCTCCAGCCCGAAGCGGGCTTCGACGTCGTCGTAGTAATTGGGCGAGATCGGCAGGGGCTTAAAGCCATTGGCGCGCAGGCGTTCGGCGGTTGAAAAGATATCATCCGTCGAGAAAGCCAGATGCTGGATCCCGGAGCCGAATTTTTCGGCAATGAAGTGGCCGGCGAGTGTGCGGCGGTTTTCAGCGCCGTTCATGGTTATGCGCAAGCTGCCCGACTGGTTTTCGATCGCCTGGCTGCGCACCACACCGGAGGGATCGATGATATCGACCATGGGGGTTTTGCGGGTCTCGAAGATCGAGGTGTAGAAGAGCAGCCAGGTCAGCATCTCGTCATAGGCGACGGTCTGAGCGATATGATCGATCTGCTGCAGGCCGGCGTCCGTGGTGGTCCCTTCTTCACTCACAGGTTCAAAATCGATCTCCGAGAATCGCCCGAGCGGGCTCTTCTCGTCGATGAGATAGATAAGTCCACCGCCGACACCGCGGATCGCCGGCAGTTGCAGCTCGCCCTCTGCGACGGCCTGGGCGAAGGGTTCGGCATCGAGCGCCAAGGCGCGGGCATAGGCCTGCCCGGCATCATCGACGATAAGCGCCATCGCGTAGGCAAACGTGCCATGAACGGCATAGGCGGCATTGGCAAATCCGGCGGGATCGACATTGACGAGGATACGGATCTCGCCCTGCTGGAAGAGCGTCACCTTCTTGGAACGATGCACCGCCACCTTTCGGAAGCCGAGCGCTTTGAGGATACCGACGAGCTCCACGGCCTCCTCGTCATCGGTCGCAAATTCGATGAAGCCGATGCCTTTGACAGCCGCACGCGCAGGCATCTCGATGCCGACAGGCGTCTCCACCTTCCGGCGGATTTGGTCGGCCAGATAGATCAGTGAGCGATGGCCATCGGCGGCGATCGCCCGCGTCGAGCCGCCGCGGAACTGGTCGTTGAAGATCTCCAACGAGAAGAAGCCGTTATAGCCGGTGGAGGCCACCGCCTCGGTGAATTCGGTAACGGGAAGATCACCCTCGCCCGGCATGTTGCGAAAATGCCTGCTCCAGTAGAGCAGTTCCATATCGATCAGCGGTGCATCGGCAAGCTGCACGATGAAGATCTTTTCCTTGGGGATCGAGCGGATGGAGTTGATGTCGATCCTGCGCGACAGCGAGTGGAAACTGTCGAGGATCAGCCCGACATTCTGGTGGTCGGCGCGACGCACGATCTCCCAGGCATCGCGGTGGTCGTTGACAAAGCGGCCCCAGGCGAGCGCCTCGTAACCCACTTTCAGCCCACGTTTTGCCGCCCGCTCTCCCAGCTCATGAAAGTCAGCGGCGGCACGGTCGATGCCGCCAAGAGCTGCCTGCGAGACATTGGAACAGACGAGCACCATGTCGGTGCCGAGCTCCTGCATGATGTCGAACTTGCGCTCGGCACGGTCGAACGTGCGCCCGCGCAAGGTGTCCGGCATGCCTTCGAAATCGCGGAAGGGCTGGAAAAGCGTAATAGTCAGGCCGAGATCCCGCGCCATCCTGCCGACATCGGCGGGACTGCCGTCAAAGGCCAGGAAATCATTTTCGAAAATCTCCACGCCGTCGAAGCCGGCGCGTGCAATCGCTTCCAGTTTTTCCGGCAACTCGCCTGAGATCGTGACAGTCGCAATCGAGGTCTTCATGGCTCGCAAATCCTCCTCGTTGGGCCGCGCGGACAAAATCATCGACCCTTATGATGGGCATTATGGCGAATGTCGTGAAGATTTCAATTCAATTGACCAAATCAAAAGTCTCATATGATTTCTAAAAACTATGTTGATTTATGGGTTCTTCTCTGGCAAACATTATTGGGAACAGTCGGGAGAGGATGACTGTGAGGTCGCTTTCGACGACCGCCTAAGAGGGAGGATTTTATGCTGAAGTCTTTGCTGACGCGGCGTGGCGCCATGCTGGGCGCCGCCGCTCTCGTGGCCGCCATCGGGCTTGCAAACCCCGCTGCCGCCGTCACGCCCGAAGAAATCAAGGCCCGCGGCAAGCTGATCGTCGGCATCCAGGGCGATAACCCGCCATGGGGCTTCGTCACCAGCGCCGGAAAGCAGGATGGGTTTGATGCCGATATGGGTGCGCTCTTCGCCAAGGAACTCGGCGTTGAAGTCGAATTCGTTCCGCTCGAAGTCAATAACCGCATCCCGGCGCTGACAAGCGGCCGCGTCGATGTGCTGTTTGCGACCATGGCCATGCTGCCGGACCGCGCCAAGGCCGTCCAGTTCAGCCAGCCTTACAATGCCAATGCCATCGTTCTGATCGGCCCGAAGAACAAGTCGATCAAGACCAACGAAGACATGGCGAACCTGACCATATCCGTTGCCAAGGGTGCGGCGCAGGACACGCAGGTCACCAAGAATGCGCCGACTTCCGCCACCATCCGCCGCTTTGACGGCGATGCGGCCAGCGTCCAGGCACTTGTTTCCGGCCAGGTCGATGCCCTCGGCGGCAACATCTTCTACATGGACCGGGTGGAAAAGGCCCGCCCCGGCGAATTCGAAAACAAGCTGGAGTTCCAGAAGCTCTATAACGGCGCCTGCACGCGTCTGGGCGAAAAAGAAATCAACGCCGCGCTCAATACATTCATCGACAAGATCAAGGCCGATGGCGACTTGAAGAAGATCTACGACAAGTGGATGAAGGTGCCAGTTCCGGAATTCCCGAAAAGCCTCGACGGTATTCCGTTCGCGGCGAACTGAGCAACACACTCCTGGCAATCCAAGCAATAAGGCGGGCATTGCTATGCCCGTCCACACCACCTTTTTGCCCAAGACCAAGAAACTAGCCTATCCCGGGGTGAGGTGCATATGACCAGAACCATCTTCGTCCTCAACGGACCGAACCTCAACCTGCTGGGCGAGCGCGAGCCGCATATCTATGGCTCGACGACACTCGCAGACATCAGGCAGATGTGTCTCGCCAAAGCCGACAGCCTCGGCTTTACGATCGATTTCCGCCAAACGAATTTCGAAGGCGAGCTGGTAGAAAGCGTGCATCAGGCCCGGAAAGAGGCCTGCGGCATCATCATCAATCCCGCTGCCTATACGTTCACCTCGATCGCGCTGCTCGATGCGCTGAAAACCTTCGAGCCGCCGAAGATCGAGCTGCATATTTCCAATGTCCATGCCCGGGAGGCGATCTACCATAAATCCCTCGTCTCGCGCATCGCCACCGCCATCATGATCGGCTTTGGCGCCCGTGGTTACGAGCTTGCCATAGAGGCGATGGCCGGCATGGTGGGGGCAGCGAAAACATGAACTATCACCTGGATTTCACGCCCGTCATCGATGGCCTGCCGAGCCTGCTGCTCGGCTGTCTCGGCACATTCCTGCTTGCCATCTGCGGCATGATTCTCGCCGTCATCATCGGTATCGGCGGCGTGGCGCTCAGGGATTCGCCGATCAAACCCGTGCGCTGGCTGGTGATCGGCTTCGTGGAGCTTATCCGCAACACGCCCTTCCTGGTGCAGATCTTCTTCCTGTTTTTCGCCCTGCCGCTGATCGGCATCCGCCTCGACCCGACGCCGACGGCGATCATCGCGCTCGGCATCAATGGCGGCGCCTATGCAATCGAGATCATCAGAGGCGGCGTGCAATCCATTCCCAAGGGGCAGATGGAAGCGGGCCTCGCGCTCGGCCTGCACAAGGTCCAGGTCTTCCGGCTGATCATCCTGAAGCCGGCGCTGAGGGCGATCTATCCCTCGCTGACCAGTCAGTTCGTGCTCCTGACGCTATCGACCAGCATCGTCTCAGCGATCTCGGCTTATGAGCTCACCTCAGTGGCTCAGCGCATCGAATCCGACAGCTTCCGCAGCTTCGAGGTCTATTTCACCATCACGATCTTCTACCTCGTCATTTCCTGGCTGATGATGCGCCTCTTTGCGCTTTTCTCGGCCCGCTATTTCACCTATCCGGTCAATTGAGGGCACCATGGGCAGCGAAGAATTCATCTTCCTTCTGATCGGCCTGAAATGGACCGTGCTTCTCTCGGCCGTCGGCTTCGTCTGCGGCTGCATCGCGGGCCTCGGCGTGGCACTGGCGCGCACCTCGGGCATACCGCTTTTGGAGCGGGCGACGGCGACCTACATTGCTGTCTTTCAGGGCACTCCGCTCCTGATGCAGCTCTTCGTCACCTATTACGGGCTGGCGCTCATCGGCCTCAAGCTCGATGCCTGGGAAGCGGTGGCAATCGGCCTGACGCTGCATGCCAGTGCCTATCTCGGTGAGATCTGGCGCGGCTCGATCGCGGCCGTGCCGCGCGGCCAGACGGAAGCGGCAAAGGCGCTCAGCCTGAAATATGTCTCGCGCATGAAGGATGTGATCCTGCCGCAGGCAATCCGCATCTCGTTGCCGGCGACGATCGGCTTCCTAGTGCAGCTCATCAAGGGCACGTCGCTCGCCTCCATCGTCGGCTTCACGGAACTGACGCGCGCCGGCAACATCATCTCCAACCAGATCTTCCAGCCGCTGACCGTCTTCGGCATCGTCGGCGCCCTTTATTTCCTGATGTGCTGTCCACTGACGATCCTCGGCGCGCGTCTGGAACGGCGCTTCAACGCCGCCCACGCGCGATGACACGGCCACAGAGATCGACGGAAACAAGACCATGACGACAGCAACCGCCCCAGTATCGAACACAACCGCTGGCGAAACCATGATCACCATGCGCCATGTGGAAAAATGGTACGGCGCCTTCCAAGCTCTGCACGATATCAACATCGAGGTGCGCAGAGGCGAGCGCATCGTGCTCTGCGGCCCCTCCGGCAGCGGAAAATCGACCCTGATCCGCTGCATCAACCATCTCGAGACCTATGAAAAGGGCGAGATCCACGTCCGCGGCATCCTGCTCGGCAATCAGGCGAAGGCGATCGATGCGATCAGGCGCGAGGTCGGCATGGTCTTCCAGCAGTTCAACCTCTTCCCGCATCTGACGGTTCTGCAAAACTGCATGCTGGCGCCGATGCGCGCGCTTGGTGTTTCGAAATCTGAGGCGGAAGAGCGGGCGCGCAGCCTGCTGGCCCGCGTCAAAATCTCCGAACAGGCAGCCAAATATCCCGTGCAGCTGTCAGGCGGACAGCAGCAGCGCGTGGCAATCGCGCGCGCGCTCTGCATGCGGCCCAAGGTGATGCTCTTCGACGAGCCGACCTCTGCACTCGATCCCGAGATGGTCAAGGAAGTGCTCGATACGATGATCAGCCTCGCCGAAGAAGGCATGACGATGATTTGCGTGACGCATGAAATGGGCTTTGCCCGCCAGGTTGCCAACCGGGTGATCTTCATGGCGAGCGGCGCGATCGTCGAGGAGGCCTCCCCCGCCGAATTCTTCACCAATCCCCACCATGAGCGCACCCGCAAATTCCTCGGCGAAATTCTGCGCAACTAGGGTCGAAAGGAAGCTTTCATGCTAGATTCGTCGTGCACACGCCCGCTCGAAATTGCCGTAGTTGGCGCCGGGCTGATTGGCCGGCGCCATATCGAGGGCGTGTTGTCAGAGCCGCGCACGGCACTCGCCGCCGTCATCGACCCCTCGCCCGCGGCCCGTGACGAGGCACGGACCAATGGCATCACCTGGTTTGCAAGCCTTGCCGAAGCGCTGGAAAAAGGGCGTCGCCCCGATGGCGTCATCGTCGCAACGCCGAACCAACTTCACGTCGCAAACGCCACTGAGGTGATTACCTCGGGCATTCCTGTTCTCATCGAAAAGCCAATCGCCGACGATAGCGAGGCGGCCGCCGGCCTCGTCAGCCTCGCCGAGCGGGCCGGCGTACCCATTCTCGTCGGCCATCACCGCCGTCATAACCCTTTGATTAGGCAAGCCAAACGCATCATCGACAGTGGCCGACTCGGGCAGATCCGCGCTGTTCACGGCAGCTTCTGGGTCGCCAAACCCGACGATTACTTCAATGTGAAATGGCGCCGAGAGCTAGGCGCCGGGCCGACCTTCATCAACCTCATCCATGACGTCGATCTCTTCCGCTATCTCTTCGGCGAAGTGGAAAGCGTGCATGCGGTGGAATCCAATGCCGCAAGGGGTCATTCGGTGGAAGACACCGTCGTCGTGCTCCTGCGTTTTGAGAGCGGCGTTCTCGCAACACTTACCGCCTCCGATGCCGTCGTCTCACCCTGGAGCTGGGAGATGACGGCGGGCGAAAACTCCGGCTTTCCGCAGCAGGACCAGTTCTGCTATCAAATCGGCGGCACGGAGGCCTCGCTTTCGATCCCGCAGCTTGCACTCTGGCGCAACGCGCTGCGCCCCGACTGGCGCGAGCCGCTTGGCGAAGAGCGTCTTGCCGTGATGCCGGCCGACCCCCTGACCCTGCAGCTCCAGCATTTCTGCGATATCATTGAAGGCAGCGCCACGCCGCTCGTCAGCGGCCATGAGGGGCTTGCGACACTGCGCGTCATCGAGGCTATCAAGCAATCCGCCCGCTCCGGAAAGACTGTGTTCCCTAGTCAAACGAGAAGTCATGCCCATGATTAGCGGAACCACGCGGCTCATCGCTCATCTCGGCTACCCGACGGAAAGCTTCAAGGCGCCGCTGATCTATAATCCCTTTTTCGAGGAACAGGGCATCGACGCCGTCGTCGTGCCCATGGGTTGCAAGCCGGCGGATTACCCCGATTTCCTGAAGCTGATCTTCCGTCTGTCAAACGTCCAAGGCGCCCTCATCACCATGCCCCACAAGATCGCTACCATGGCGCTCCTGGACGAGATCTCCACCAACGCCCGCGTGGCCGGCTCCTGCAACGCCGTGAAACTCGGCCCCAACGGCAAACTGATCGGCGACATGTTCGACGGCGAGGGCTTCGTGCGAGGGCTGAAACGCAAGGGCCAGACGATATCAGGCGCCAAAGCCCTCATTATCGGCGCCGGCGGCGTCGGCTCTGCCATCGCGGCGTCGCTCGCCAGCGCCGGCCTCGCCCACCTCGCCCTCCACGACGACAACAAGGAGTCCCTTGATGGCCTGAAAACCCGCCTCAACACCTACTACCCGGCAACCCAAGTCACGACAGGCTCAAACAAACCTGATGGCTTCGATATCGTCATCAACGCCACACCGCTGGGGATGCGCAAGGACGACCCTCTGCCGCTGGATGTGACGCGGCTAGCCCCCTCCACATTCGTCGGCGAAGTGGTGATGAAGGAGGAGATCACGCCGTTTCTGGCCGCGGCACGCGAGAGAGGATGCCGGTATCAGGTCGGGACGGACATGTTGTTTGAGCAGATACCGGCCTATCTTGAATTCTTCGGCTTTCCTACAACGACGGCAGACGAACTGAGACGAATTGCTCGGCTTTGAGAGCCATGACGATGATGCCAATTGGGAGCGTGTTGCTCCTTCCAGCTCGTCAAACGGTCAGATGGCGTCGGGCTTCCGGCGTCTCAAGCGTTTCCGCCTGCCCCTCGTGGACAATTTCGCCACGGTTCATGATATAAACGTAATCCGCAAGCTCCCGACAGAAATCAAGATATTGCTCGACTAGCAGAATTGCCATCCCGGTCGAGTCGCGCAGATATTTGATCGCTCGGCCAATATCCTTGATGATTGAGGGCTGGATTCCTTCCGTCGGCTCGTCAAGGACGAGGATCTTAGGCCGCGTCACCAACGCTCGGCCGATCGCTAGCTGCTGTTGCTGGCCGCCGGAGAGATCGCCGCCGCGCCTGGAAAGCATCGATTTTAACACCGGAAAGAGCGTAAAAATCTCTTCAGGAACGAAGCGGTCCTTGCGGGCGATCGGCGCATAACCTGTTTCCAGATTTTCCTTGACCGTCAGTAGCGGAAAGATTTCCCGCCCCTGCGGCACATAGCCGATGCCGAGCTTGGCGCGAGCGAAAGGGGCCATACCGTTCAGCGCAATGTCATTGAAATTAATCGTGCCATCGCTCAAGGGGTGCTGTCCCGTGACGGCGCGCAGCAGCGAACTCTTGCCGACGCCGTTGCGCCCGAGCACACAGGTGATCTTGCCCATCTCCGCCTTGATCGAGATGCCGCGCAGCGCCTGAGCGGCGCCATAATGCAGATTTGCGTTTTCGACTGTCAGCATCTCATCGCCCCAAATAATTTTCGATCACCTTCGGATCGTTGCTGACGAAATCGATCGAGCCTTCGGCCAGCACCGAACCTTCCGCCAGGCACGTCACCTTGACGCCAAGATCGCGGATGAAGCCCATGTCATGCTCGACCACCACGACCGAACGTGTCTTGGCGATCTCCTTTAGCAGCACGGCCGTCTCGGCCGTCTCAGCGTCGGTCATGCCGGCCACAGGTTCGTCGACCAAAAGCAGCTTCGGGTCCTGGGCGAGCAGCATGCCGATCTCCAGCCACTGCTTCTGCCCATGCGAAAGATTGGCGGCCAACTCGTCGCGCCGGTGGGAAAGGCGCACCGTGTCGAGGATTTCGTGGATGCGGGCGCGGTCTTCAGGCGTCAAGCGGTAGAAGAGCGTCGAGAAAACGCCACGCTTGCGGTTGAGCGCCAGTTCGAGATTGTCCCAAACGGTATGGCTTTCGAAGACGGTCGGCTTCTGGAATTTGCGGCCGATGCCGAGCTGGGCGATATCGGCCTCGTCCTTCTTGGTCAGATCGATCTGGCCGTTGAAGAACACCTCGCCCTGGTCGGGCCGCGTCTTGCCGGTGATGATGTCCATCATCGTCGTCTTGCCGGCGCCGTTCGGGCCGATGATGGCGCGAAGCTCTCCTGGCTCGATGACGATCGACAGGGAATTAAGCGCCTTGAAGCCGTCGAAGGCGACCGAGACGTTGTTGAGATAAAGCATGCTGTTGGGCTTGATGTCCGGGATCATGGTCTCACTCCGCCGCCTGGATCGTCGTCTTGCCGGCTTCGGCTTCATCTTCGTCTGCTTCAGGCTTCGGGCTCACCGGTTTGCGACCACTACCGATATGCTGCGCTATCGTGCCGACGATGCCCTTGGGCAGGAACAGCGTCACCGCGACGAAGAGGCCACCGAGAGCAAAGAGCCAGAAATCGGGAAACAGACCGGTGAAAACCGTCTTGCCGCCATTGACGAGGATGGCGCCGATAATCGGGCCGATCAGCGTCGCCCGGCCGCCGACCGCCGTCCAGATGACCACTTCGATCGAATTGGCGGGCGCGAATTCACCGGGGTTGATGATGCCGATCTGCGGCACATAGAGTGCGCCGGCAACGCCTGCCATCATCGCCGATACCACAAAGACGAAAAGCTTCATGTGCTCGACACGATAGCCCAGGAAGCGCGTCCGGCTTTCCGCATCGCGCACGCCGACCAGTACCTTGCCGAACTTCGAGCGCACGATGGCCGAGGACAGCATCAGCGCCAGCGCCAGAAACAACGCGGTGGCGGCAAAGAGCACGGCGCGGGTGCCGTCGGCCTGGATGTTGAAACCGAGAATATCCTTGAAATCGGTCAGGCCGTTATTGCCGCCGAAACCCATGTCGTTGCGGAAGAAGGCGAGCAGCAGCGCATAGGTCATCGCCTGCGTGATGATCGACAGATAGACCCCGTTGACGCGGGAGCGGAAGGCGAACCAGCCGAAGACGAAGGCGAGCAGACCAGGGGCCGCCAGCACCATGATCATCGCAAACCAGAAATGGTCGAAGCCGTACCAGAACCAGGGCAATTCCTTCCAGTTCAGGAACACCATGAAGTCCGGAAGGATGGGATTGCCATAGGTGCCACGCGATCCGATCTGCCGCATCAGATACATGCCCATCGCGTAGCCGCCGAGCGCAAAGAAGGCGCCGTGACCGAGCGAGAGAATGCCGCAATAGCCCCAGACGAGGTCGAGCGCCAAGGCGAGCAGCGCGTAGGTCAGATATTTGCCGAACAGCGACATCAGGTAGGTCGGCACATGCAGCGGACTGCTTTCCGGCAGAGCCAGGTTCGACAGCGGCACGAGCACCGCGACGGCCAGCAGGATCGCGATGGCGATGCTGATACGCCGATCGAGCGAACGAAGGATAAAGGCCGTGATCATGCTTCCACCGCCCTTCCCTTGAGGGCGAAGAGCCCGCGCGGACGTTTCTGGATAAAAAGAATGATGAGGACAAGAACCAGGATCTTGCCGAGCACCGCCCCCGCATAGGGTTCGAGGAATTTGTTGAGGATGCCGAGCGAGAAGGCACCGACCAGCGTTCCCCAGAGATTGCCGACGCCGCCGAAAACGACAACCATGAAACTGTCGATGATGTAGCTCTGGCCAAGGTTTGGCGAGACGTTGTCGATCTGCGAGAGCGCAACGCCTGCCATCCCCGCAATGCCCGACCCCAGGGCAAAGGTGAATGCATCGACCCAGGGCGTCCGAATGCCCATGGAGGACGCCATGCGCCGATTCTGCGTCACCGCCCGCATCTGCAAGCCGAAGGCCGAGCGCTTCAGCAGCAACAGCAGGGCGACGAAGGCGCCAAGCGCGAAAACGATGATCCAGAGGCGGTTCCAGGTGATCGAGAGATAACCGAGATCGAAGGAACCAGACATCCAGGAGGGATTGCCGACTTCCTGATTGGTCGGCCCGAAGATCGAACGCACCGCCTGTTGCAGGATCAGCGAGATGCCCCAGGTGGCGAGCAGCGTTTCCAGCGGCCGGCCATAGAGGAAACGAATGACGCCGCGCTCGATGACGAGGCCGACGGCGCCGGTGACCAGGAACGCGACCGGCAAGGCGATCGCCAGCGACCAGTCGAAGAGTTCCGGATAAGAGCTGCGGATAACGCTCTGCACCATGAAGGTGGAATAGGCGCCCAGCATCACCATCTCGCCATGTGCCATGTTGATGATGCCCATGACGCCGAAGGTGATGGCAAGCCCGATGGCGGCAAGCAGAAGCACCGAGCCGAGCGACAGGCCGTACCAGACGTTCTGCACCGCATCCCAGATCGCCAATTGGCTTTGGATGCTGGCTATAGCAGCCGCGATATCGGGCTTCAGGCTGTCGTCCACGGAAACCGAGGAGAGAACCCCGATCGCATCGCGGCCGCCTTCGTTCCTGATCGTCTCGATCGCTGCCTTCTTCTGCTCCGGCGAACGATCGGAGCTTAGCACGGCAACCGCGCGCGCCCTCTCGAGCACGCCGCGGATTTCGCCATCCTTTTCGCCCTGCAACGCTGCTTCCAACGCGTCCAGCGAATCCGCGCTCGGCGATTTCAGCACAGATTGAGCCGCCTCCAATCTGGCGCCGCGATCCGGGCTCATCAGCGTCAGGCCGCCGAGCGCCGCACGGACCGAGCGACGAAGATTGTTGTTGATCTTGATCTTGCTGAGATTGCCCTTGGCTTCCTGGCCGGCCGCCTGCCCGGTCAACGGATCGACCAAGGCCATGCCATCACCGAAAGATTTGGCGATGAAGACTTGATTGTCGGATTTGCGGACATAGAGATCGCCGTCCGAAAAGGCTTGCAGCGCCGGGACTACCTTGGGATCGCCGGTCTTGGCCAGGTTCTTCACGATCTCGTCGGCCTGCTGGAAGTTTGCCGGACCTAGCGCATTGATGAGGCTATGCGCATCCTCCTCGGCGCGCAGCGCGGTCGCCGCCAGCACCAGCATCAGGCAAAAGCCGGCGGCAAACGCCAAAGCCTTGCGGTAAATGAATTTGTCGAACATCGCACGTCCCCTCATGCTGTCGCGGGCAGAGGAGCCTGCCCGCGACGATCTGCGCGCATGATCCCGAAAAGTGCGAAGCGGTTTTCGGGATCATGCGACGTCAAGGAATTATTCGAGGCGGCTTATCGCCGCCTCGATATCGGGCGGAACTCAGGAACCCTTGCCGCCGCACTTGCCCGTGGAAACGTTGAAGTTGCCGCAGTTCATCGGCATGCGCCAATCCGAGATCAGGTCCTTGCTGTCAGGCAGGTAATCCGACCATTCCTTGCCGACCACCGCGGGGGTTTGCGAAACGACGTCGAACTGGCCGTTTTCCTGCACTTCGCCGATCAGCACGGGCTTGGTGATGTAATGGTTCGGCATCATGGTGGCGTAGCCGCCGGTAAGGTTTGGAACGGAAACGCCGACGAGCGCGTCGATCACCTTGTCCGGATCGGTCGTGCCGGCCTTCTCGACCGCCTTCACCCACATGTTGAAGCCGATATAGGCGGCTTCCATCGGGTCGTTGGTGACGCGCTTGTCGTTCTTGGTATAGGCATGCCATTCCTTGATGAATTCGGCATTGGCAGGCGTGTCGACGGACTGGAAATAGTTCCAGGCGGCGAGATGGCCGACCAGCGGCTTGGTGTCGACGCCGGCAAGTTCCTCTTCGCCGACGGAGAAAGCGACGACCGGAATGTCTTCCGCCTTGACGCCCTGGTTGCCGAGCTCCTTGTAAAAGGGAACATTGGCGTCGCCATTGATGGTGGAGACGACGGCGGTCTTCTTGCCGGCCGAACCGAAGGCCTTGATCTTGGAGACTTCCGTCTGCCAGTCGGAGAAGCCAAACGGCGTGTAGTTGATGATGATGTCTTCGGCCTTGACGCCCTTGGACTTCAGATAGGCCTCAAGGATTTTGTTGGTCGTGCGCGGATAGACGTAGTCGGTGCCTTCCAGAACCCAGCGCTGCACGCCTTCATTCTGCATCAGATAATCGACAGCGGGGATCGCCTGCTGGTTCGGCGCTGCGCCAGTGTAGAACACGTTGCGCTCGGACTCTTCACCCTCGAACTGCACGGGGTAGAACAGGATCGAGTCCAGTTCCTTGAAGACCGGCAGGACCGACTTGCGCGACACCGAGGTCCAGCAGCCGAACACGGCCGAGACCTTGTCCTTCTGGATCAACTCGCGTGCCTTTTCGGCAAACAGCGGCCAGTCGGATGCCGGATCGACGACGACCGGCTCCAGCTTCTTGCCGAGAACACCGCCCTTCTTGTTCTGCTCGTCGATGAGCATCAGCATGGCATCCTTCAGCGTCGTTTCCGAAATCGCCATGGTGCCCGAAAGCGAATGGAGAACGCCGACCTTAATGGTGTCGTCGGCGGCAAAAGCTCCGTGGAATGCGGTCGTCGACATGATGGCGCCCAGAAGCGCGCCGGAGACAAGAGTCTTCAGTTTCATGCGTAGTTCCCCTCTTTTTGTCTGCCCGCAACGGCGCGTAAACGAAGATCAGCCGTTGCCTGCCGCGACTATCCGGCAGCGCCAGGGGATTCCACATACGTAATATGACGTAGGAGACGGGGCGAAATGTGCAGCATATCAGCAATCCATGCACTTAAGGGCCGCTGCATTCCGTGTTACGACGTCGGTTAGAGTTGAAGACTGCTGAAGGGTGGGCATGGCGGCGCGGCAACGCATCATTCCGGTGAGACGCGAATATAACCGCTGGGTGGCAAACCAGACGCTGGAAGACTATGCGCTGCGCTTCACCGCCAAAAGCGCCAGGCAATTTTCCTCGCAGCGCATTTCGCAGACGGCAATCGGCGCCATCTCCTTCCTGGCGCTGGAGGCAATCGGCGGCGCCACAACACTCTCCTACGGCACGACCAACGCCTTTTATGCCATCATCGTCGCTAGTATCGTCATGCTGGCGATCGGCCTGCCGATCAGCCGCTATGCCATCCGACACGGGGTCGATATCGATCTCCTGACCCGCGGCGCGAGCTTCGGCTATATCGGCTCGACGATCACCTCGCTGATCTATGCCGGCTTCACCTTCATGCTGTTCGCCATCGAGGCATCCATCATGTCGGGGGCGCTGGAGCTGACACTCGGCATACCCCTGTGGGTCGGCTATATCGTCAGCGCCGTCATGGTGATCCCGCTGGTGACGCACGGCGTCCGTCTGATCAGCCGGTTCCAGCTCCTGACCCAGCCGTTCTGGATCGTCCTCAACATCCTGCCCTTCGTCTTCATCGCCTTTTCCGATTGGGGGAAATTCGACCTCTGGCGGGCGTTCGCCGGTATACATCACGCGTCCGAGGCATCGGGAACGGCCGCTCCCTTCGATCTGGTGGAATTCGGCGCTGCTTCCGCCGTCATCCTGGCGCTGATGTCACAGATCGGCGAACAGGCCGACTTTCTGCGCTTCCTGCCGCCGGAAGGCCGCCGCAAATGGCGGCATCATCTGGTGATCTTTCTCGCCGGTCCCGGCTGGGTACTCATCGGCGCGCTGAAGCTGCTGGCCGGCTCCTTCCTCGTCGTGCTGACGCTAAGTTCCGGCGTGCCGGCCGATCGCGCCGCCGATCCGGCGCAGATGTATCTCACCGCCTTCGGCTACATGATTCCCTGGCACAACGCCGCGCTGCTGTTGATGGCCGCTTTTGTCATGATCTCGCAGCTCAAGATCAATGTGATGAATGCCTATGCCGGTTCGCTTGCCTGGTCGAATTTCTTTTCGCGGCTGACCCATAGCCATCCCGGCCGCGTCATCTGGCTGGTCTTCAATGTTGCCATTGCCCTGCTGCTGATGGAACTTGGCATCTACAGGCTGCTGGAGGAAACCCTCGGCATCTTCTCCATCATCGCCATGGCGTGGCTCTGCACGATCTCCGCCGATCTCTTCATCAACAAGCCGCTCGGTCTTGCCCCTCCCGGTATCGAGTTCAAGCGCGCCCATCTCTACGACGTCAATCCCGTCGGCCTGGGGGCCATGGCGCTCTCGGCGGCGATTGCCCTCATCGCCCATTTTGGCGCGCTTGGCACTATCGCCGCCTCGCTCGCCCCCTATATCACCTTGGTCATTGCCCTCATCGCCTCGCCCACACTCGCCTGGGCGACCAAGGGAAAATTCTATCTCGCCCGCAAGCCGCGCCAAAGCTGGAAGAACCTCGCCACCATCACCTGCTCGGTCTGCGAACATCCTTTCGAGCCGGAGGACATGGCCTGGTGCCCGGCCTATGCCGCGCCGATCTGCTCGCTTTGCTGCTCGCTGGACAGCCGCTGCCACGACATGTGCAAGCCGAAGGCGCGGCTTAACACGCAGATCGGCACGGTCGCCAAGACCCTCCTGCCGGAGACCGTCGTCGCCAAGCTCGCCACCCGTCTCGGCCGCTACGGCATTGCAGTCGCGGT
Organism: Rhizobium cerradonense; assembly: GCF_030182455.1. Taxonomy (NCBI): domain Bacteria; kingdom Pseudomonadati; phylum Pseudomonadota; class Alphaproteobacteria; order Hyphomicrobiales; family Rhizobiaceae; genus Rhizobium; species Rhizobium cerradonense. The sequence goes on along the minus strand of NZ_JAQJCK010000010.1, from coordinate 37,555 downwards.
GGCCCTGACGGCTGTGGGCGCCATCCTGGCGATGATCGCGCATCAGGTTGGCTCCGCCTCGCCCGAGACGGCGCAAGTGGTCGACCGCACCATCCTGATCGTCTTCTTCGTCTTTGCCGTCATCGCGGGCGTCGTCTGCTGGTTCTATGTGCTCGCCCACGACAGCCGCGTCGTCGCCGAGGAGGAATCCTCCCGCCAAAACACCCTGCTGCTCAAGGAAATCGCCGCGCACAAGAAGACGGATGCGGCTTTGCAGAGCGCCAAGGAGGCGGCCGAAGCCGCCAACCGCGCCAAGAGCCGCTACGTCGTCGGCTTGAGTCACGAATTGCGCACGCCGCTCAACGCGGTACTGGGCTATGCCCAGATCCTCGAGCATGACGAGACCATTCCCGCGCCCCGGCAATCCTCGTTGAAGGTCATCCGCCGCAGCGCCGAGCATCTCTCCGGTCTGATCGACGGGCTACTCGACATTTCCAAGATCGAGGCCGGCCGGCTGCAGGTTTATTCCAACGAGATCAACATCCAGGACTTTCTCGACCAGATCGTCGATATGTTCCGCCCGCAGGCGCAGGCCAAGGGTCTGACCTTCATCCATGAACGCTCCGCCGCCCTTCCCGATTATGTCCGCACCGACGAAAAGCGGCTGCGGCAGATCCTCGTCAACCTGCTCTCCAACGCCATCAAGTTCACCGATGCGGGCAGTGTGCGCTTCGAGGTTGGCTATCGCAGCCAGGTCGCGAGTTTCACCATCGCCGACACCGGGCGCGGCATCGCCGAGAAGGATCTCACCCGCATTTACGAGCCCTTCCAGCGTGGCGAGGCCGACAGCGTCCGCCCCATGCCGGGCCTCGGCCTTGGACTGACCATTACCCAGCTACTTACCAATACGCTCGGCGGCGAAATCTCCGTTTCCAGCGAAAAGGACAAGGGTTCCGCTTTCAAGGTGCGCCTGATGCTGTCGGCGGTGATCCGGCCGATGAAGCCGCCGGCGCAGGAACAGCGGATCGTCAGTTACGAAGGGCCGCGCCGTACCATCGTCGTCGTCGACGACAATGAGGATCATCGCGAGCTGATGCGCGAAGTACTGTCGCCGCTCGATTTCATCGTGCTGACGGCCACCGGCGGGCCGGACTGCCTGACGTTGATCGAGGGCATCAAACCCGATCTTTTCCTGGTCGACATCTCCATGCCCGGCATGAACGGCTGGCAACTGGTCTCGCGGCTGAGGGAGAACGGCCAGATGGCGCCGATCCTGATGCTGTCGGCCAATATCGGCGACCGCGCCGCCGCCAAGGACAGCGACGACAGCCATAATGACGCCATCGGCAAGCCGGTCGATATCCGCCAGCTTCGCGACAAGCTGGCGCTCCACCTCGGCTTGAAATGGATTTATGCCGACGGCTCCGCCCCGGTCGCACTGAGGCCGCCAGCGCCATTGATAAGCCCGGGGCTGGAGCATGTACGCGAACTGATGCGGCTCGGCGAAATAGGCTATATCAGGGGCATCGAGGCAAAGCTTGCCGATCTCGCCAAGCTTGATGAAAACAAACCCTTTACCGACGCCATGCGCATTCATGTCCAGGCTTTCGATCTTGACGGCTTCCTGAATGTGCTGCGCACCTTCGACACTGAAAAGGTAGAACAGATTGGCTGAGCCCGCACTTCCCCGCGACATAGTCTTGCTGGTGGACGATTCGCCGGAAGCTCTTGGTTTCCTGACAGATGCGCTCGAGCAGTCCGGCTTCTCCGTGCTGATCGCCACCTCCGGATCGGCGGCGCTGAACATCGTCGAGCGCATCACACCCGATCTCATCCTGCTGGATGCCGTCATGCCGTCGATGGATGGTTTCGAGACCTGCCGCCGGCTGAAGGCCAATGCGGGCATCGCCCAGATTCCCGTCGTCTTCATGACCGGATTGACCGAAACCGAGCATGTTGTGCATGCGTTGGAATCCGGCGGTGTCGACTATCTCACCAAGCCGATCAATGTCGATGAACTGCGCGCCCGCATCCGCGTACACCTGCGCAATGCACGCGCCGCCCAGAGTTCTCGGGTGGCACTGGACGTCGCTGGAAGACATTTGATGGCGGTTCGCCGCGATGGCTCCGTTCTTTGGTCGACCCCGCAGGCAACTCGTCTTGTCAATGCCGCGTCCGGCACCGATGAAGGCTTGAACAGCCTAGCCGCACCGATTGCCGATTTCATCGTGGCACGTGAAAATGCCGGAGCTGTTTACGACACGACATTCGCCGTGAAAATCAAAGGAGAAGCGGCGCTGCAACTTTCGTTTTTGGGCACGATCGGAACCGACGAGTACCTATTTCGATTGACCGCTACGAAACAAGTGCCTGACAACGAGATCCTGCGGCAACGTTTCAAGCTCACGCAACGAGAATCTGAAGTGTTGCTTTGGATTGCCAAAGGAAAAGCCAACAAGGATATCGGAGAGATACTGGGTCTTTCCGCCAGAACCGTGAACAAGCATCTGGAACAAATCTATGTTAAGCTCGGCGTGGAAAATCGCTCTTCAGCAGCGGTGATGGCGGCATCCGCGTTTCACGAAAATTGAAATGTCAACTTTTGAGCTGATGGAACGCTCGTGCTCCCATGTGCTCACCGCCGGGTGGGCCGGCCAGAATACCAGGTCCATCGTCCACAGTATTCGCCCGAGTTGCGCGGCTATCCGGCAAGTGGTTTCGCTCACCGCAGCAGCGACGAAATTGGAAATGCAGTGTTAACGATTGCTCAAGCACAATGGTAAGCTATTAGAACCTTTCGCCACTTTGATTCCGAAACCGCGAGCGCATCACACGGATGGTCGTCTCGACGTCTCGGGGAGAGACCGCATGCTCCCAAGATTTAGCATTTTCAAGCGCCTCGGCTTTGCTGCCGTGGTGGCATCGCTCGGCGGTGCGGGCCCGGCATTTGCCTCGAGCAATGCATCGGCCATTCCAGGCTGGCTGGCGGGATATGTTGGCGAAGGGAGCGGGCAGATTGCTCCAGTCGTGCTGGAACGGGCTCGGGCACTTTACCAGCAGAAGGTCGCAGAAGGACGTGTGAGAAACGCATGCTATTTCGCGATGGACGCCACGCGTCCTAACGATCGTACCGGCGGAACGACAGGCAGCGGCCGGTTCTACATGATCTGCGAGGCCGCCCAGTCGCTCCGCGTGATATCGGCAGGGCATGGCGGTGGCCGCAATCTGCAAGGGGTCGTCAACTTTTCCAACGGGCGGGAGTGTGCAAAAAACTTCGGCAACGCAATGGATTCCAATCTGACGGCCGGCGGAGCGTATCTGACGAATGAGATCAAGACGACCTTCAAAGGCTATTATCGTGCCTCTCCCAATCAGGATGCAGTTTTGACGCGCTCATTCGTCCAGTTCGACGGCATCGGCGACACTGCAAACGCCAGGCAGCGTGCCATTGGTGGCCATGCCGCGGCGCTCGTCTCGGGGATATGCATGCAGAAAAAGCCGGAAAGCCCCTACGCCAATCGTCAGGGGTACGTCCCATTCGGCAAACTGGTCACCTATGCGGGCGGCCGCAGCGACGGCTGTACCAGTTGGTCGCCGGAAGATGCCGTGCAGGTGCTGTCGATGGTCAAGGATAACCCGACGACCCTTTATATCTATCCGGAGGCCCGTGACATCAGTGCCGTCGCGCGTGCCGTAGCCTCAGGACAATCGCCAGGCAAAAACGGTTCTTACTGGAACGCCTCATGCCTCAGCGAGATCGGCGCGCCACAGTTCTGGCCGAAGGAGAAGCTCGAGCCAATCATCGCCCAATACAAGCAAGATCATCCAGCGCCGCCACCGCGCCCCATTCCTCTTTGCGAAGCTGTGTCCAACTGAGAAGCGGCACGTTCCGGGCAGGGCTGCTCTCCATCGATGAAGTTTGTGTTTGCCGAGGCTTGGCGCGCGGACAGCAAAATCGTTCCAAGCAGTCTTCCATCTTTAAGATGATCTTGTTTGCCGCGGCTGATTGCGTCCTCTAGCGTCCCCATTAGTGCTGGCCGCAGAGTTTGCCGCGTTTTGGCTTGCCCGCCCTGCCATGTTTTTGAGGATAGTGACAAGATAAACCATGACCGTCGCACAGTTACCAAACGAGACCGCACTGCCGACACTCGATCTCTCCCGCTTCTACGGCACTTCGGAGGATCGCCAGGCTTTTGTCGCGGAACTGCGCGGCGCCCTCCACGATCATGGCTTCTTCTACCTGCAGAACCACGGCGTCGATCCGGACTTGATCCGCGATGTGGTGGCGACCGCGAAACGTTTTTTCGCGCTGCCGCTGGAAGAAAAGCTCAAGATCGAAATGGTGAAGTCGCCGCACTTCCGCGGGTATAACCGTGCTGGGCAGGAACGCACTCGTGGCCAACAGGATTGGCGAGAGCAGCTCGACATCAACACTGAAAGCAGCCCCTTCGTGATCGGTCCGGACACGCCAGCTTGGCGGCGCTTGCAGGGTCCAAACCAGTGGCCGGAAGCGCTGCCGGAACTCAAGCCGCTGCTGCTTGCCTACCAGGCCGAAGTCACGCGGATCGGTATCGATATTCTCAAGGCGATTGCGGTGGCTCTCGGCCAACCTGAAAATGTCTTTGCGGAGATCTATCAACCGCAGCCTTCACAACTTTTGAAAATCATCCGCTATCCCGGTCGCGACGCTGCCGAGACGGACCAGGGCGTCGGCGCCCATAAGGATGGTGGCTTCGTGACCGTATTGCTTCAGGACGCAGTTCCCGGTCTGCGCGTGCGCACGGAGGACGATCTTTGGATCGATGCTCCACCGGTTCCCGGCACCTTCGTGATCAACACCGGGGAACTGCTCGAACTGGCGACGAACGGTTTCGTGCGCGCGGATGTGCATGACGTCGTTGCGCCGCCGGCGGGCGTCGAACGCTTCTCGGTGGCATTCTTCCTCGGCTCGCGACCCGACGCGACAATTCCGGTCATCGATCTTCCAGATGATTTGAAGCTTGCCGAGCGAGGCGTCTCGGTCGATCCGCTCAACCCCATTTTTCGGGAGGTCGGTATCAATCAGTTGAAGAGCCGCTTGCGTTCACATCCCGACGTCGCCCTCGCCCACCATGCCGATTTGCTGACGACGGAGCAGCTTGCTGCCGGCAAATAGGCTGATCGTAATCTTACAAAAGCTTCACTCGCGACGGAGCGCAGTTTGATCTATTAACGTCATTGCTCGGTTGGCGCGAAGCCGAACTGCGTCTCATGAAGGACCATGAGGCGTGATGCGCCTTGTGTTTCTTCTGGAGGAACCGCTGATGCTGACGGACGACAAGACATCATCGATCCCATTTTCACTGTTGAATGTGACCGAGCGGCTGAATTGCATCGACTTCCTGACGACGACAATTACGGATCTTATCTACACCGTCGCGGCCGATACCGATTCAAACACCGTGTTGACGCTCCTTGAGATCAACTGGATGCTCACGGTGATGCGCGAGGAACTCGCGATGTTCGACAATCCGTCAAGCGCCGAGATTATCGACCGTGCCTTTGGCCTGATCCGCGCAATGCAAACGCTGGCAGACGATCGCCCTCTTCCTGGAACCTTTCACTAGCGATCCCGCCTCAGATTCCGTCGTTCTTCCAGGTCTTACCTGCGATCGTCGTGGGGTTCGGCGCTCGACACTTGCGAGCCGTCAGGACCCTTAGTACAAATGCTCAGGATGTTCTTGCGTGAGTGATGATCATGGACGTCGAAAAGGCGATCGCGCTGATCTCTGCGGCCGGTATCGAACTAACGGACAGGCGCCGCATAGCCACCGATGACGGCTGGTCCCTCAGCTTTTCAAACGGAACTGAACTCCAAATAAGCGATACCGGCAAGATAGCAGTTTCTGGCAAAGGCGCCGAGACCGTCGCCCGTCTGCTCGATCTGCCCAGCAAGCGGCGTCGAGCAAAACACGACCGCTCACGCCCTCACTCCAACCGTTCGTAGCCGTCGGTGAGTGTTCCGAGGAAAGATACGACATCGTCGATTTCGGCGGGCGAAAGCGCGGGCTTGTCGCCTGCCTTGCGGTCGAAAGGTGGGTCGGTGTTTATGTTGGCTTTTGCCGCCTCCGGCAGATCATCATATTTGTCTACACTCCCGTCAGGTTTGCGAGGATACCAGCGCTCCGGATGGGTCTCACGTTCCACGTAGAAGCGTACGGCGTCCCGCAAAGAATGAATGTCGCCATTGTGGAAGAAGGTCTTGCGAAGAGCGACGTTGCGCAGCGTTGGTGTGCGAAAGAGCCCGCAATAATCCTCGCGTCCAATGAAATCTGTGCGCAAGGGACCGCATAGGCCAAGATCGTAGAACGCCGGATCCTTATTCGCAGGAATGTCGCGATTACGGGGCACGCCGATGGCGATCAACCCATAGTCGGTGAACTGTGGCGGCGTGCCATCATTTCCACGCTGACTGACGTGACAGGAAGCACAGTTCCCCTTCTCGGCTGCATTGAACAGGTCCAACCCCCTTGCCTCCTGTGGCGTGAGCTGAGCCTTGCCGGCCAGTACTGCGTCATACTTGCTCGAATAGGGATAGAAGGTCCGATAGTCCTGCTGAAAGACTTCCAGTGCCTTAACCGCGGTGCGAAAGACGATCGCCGGATCATCGACGGCCTTTGAGCCGGCAATATCGGTAATTGCCTTGGCGTAGCCCGCCGCGAGCACGCGGCCGGCGACCTCCGCTTCGCTTTTATTGCCCATCTCGAAATCAGAAAGCAGGGGAATGCTGGCTTGCTCCCAGCCGCGATCGACCCGGCCGTCCCAGGTCAGACCACCCGTCGGCCCGTTGTCGATGCTTTCGTCGGCTTCGTCCTCGGATTCGAAAAAATGCTCGGTGAAGGGCGGCACCACCTGCAGATATTTGAGCGAGGGCACCGCTCGCAGCCCGGCCTGATGCAAGTCGCCACCGCCAAGCTGCACCGCCAGGTCATTATTCGGCCCGAAGGCGTGGCTTGGGTCGTGGCAGGAGGAGCAGGCCATCTTGCCCGATGCTGACAGGGAGGGATCGAAGAAGAGGGCTTTACCGAGTGCATACAAGGCCTGTGTTTTCAGCCGCACATCGGCCCGCGACAAAGCTTGGCCTGTGTGGACCGAGGTCATCATGAGCAACAATGAAGCGGCAGCACAGATCCCCACCCACTGTCTTATACGCGGTTTGGATTGCATCGCTGTGCTCGCGTCCCTTCACTGCGATCTCAGGTCTCCACCTCAAGATCGATAGCTGGGTTTTAGAATCATTTCAATTAGGACTTGCGTTAGCTTCTGCCCCGGATAAGCTGCCGCGTCAGGTGGAGGCACGCCCACCCGAAACAGGGGAGATCAGTTCAAATGAAAACGATCACTGCCGCGGCCGTCTGCGCGTTAAGTCTTTCTGTGACGGCTTTTGCCCCTGCCATCGCCGGCGGCAGCGCCTCCGGCGCAAAGGCGGAACCTGCGCGGAACACCGCCAGTGATCTGAAGCTGATCGACACCGTGGTGATAATCTACGCGGAAAATCGCAGCTTCGACAATCTCTATGGCAGCTTCCCAGGGGCTAACGGGATTTCGAAGGCGCCGGCAAGCGCACGCATCCAGCGCGATCGCAACGGCAAGCCTTTCCGTGAGTTGCCGCCGATCTGGGAGGGTCTTACCGCCAAAGGCGTGACACCACCGGTGACCCAAGCGGAGACCGAGCATCTCCCCAATCGGCCATTCCGCGCCGACGATCCCAAGGGCTTCAACCTCACCTCGAATACGATCACGCGCGACCTCTGGCACCGTTACTATCAGAACCAGATGCAGATCGACGGCGGACGCAACGACAAATTCGTCGCCTATGCCGATTCAGGTGCGTGGGTGATGAGCTCGTGGGACGGCTCGAAGACGGCAATGTGGAAGGTCGCCCAGAAATACGTGCTGGCCGATAATTTCTTCATGGGCGCTTTCGGTGGTTCCTTCTTCAACCATCAATGGCTGATTTGCGCCTGTGCGCCCTATTATGCCAACGCCGACACCAGCGCCGCCAAGCCCTCGATCGCAGTGGTCGAGCCGGATGGGGTGACGCTTAAGGCCGCCGCCAATTCACCAGAATCGGCGATAGACGGCATTCCGAAATTCGTCGGCGACGGCAACCTCACGCCCGATTTCTACGCCGTCAACACCATGCAGCCGCCCTATCAGCCGAGCGGTAACGGTCCCGCGCCGGATGGCGACAAAGCATTGGCAGACCCGAACAAGCCAACGACATTGCCGCCACAGACTGAGCCAACCATCGGCGATATGCTCAGTCTCAAGCACGTGACCTGGGCTTGGTATGGCGGGGCTTGGCAGGATGTGCTCGACCACGGCAACAAGGAGCCAGTGCCGAATCTTCAATATCACCACCAGCCTTTCAACTATTATGCCAATTTCGCTCCCGGCACCGCAGCCAGGACCGAGCATCTGAGGGATGGCGGCTTGGCCGGCGCTGAGTTCATCAAAGCGATCGATGCCGGCACGCTGCCGCAAGTGTCTTTCTACAAGCCGCAAGGCAACCTTAATGAGCATTCTGGCTATGCCGATATTGAGGCTGGCGACGCCCATATCGCCGATCTGATCGGGCATCTTGAGAAGAGCCCACAATGGCCGCATATGCTGGTCGTTGTCACCTATGACGAAAATGGCGGCCTGTGGGATCACGTGGCACCGCCTAAGGGCGACCGTTGGGGACCGGGTTCACGCATTCCAGCAATTATCGTCTCGCCCTATGCGCGGCACGGCTATGTCGATCACACGCCCATGGACACGACCTCGATCCTGCGTTTCGTCACGCGCCGCTTCGAGCTTCCGACGCTGCACGGCATCACTGTGCGTGACGCTGCTATCGCTGCCCATAAGCAGAAGCCACTCGGCGATTTGACCAGCGCACTTGTGCTCAAGGACAAGTGAGATGTAGCGGCGGTTTTGGTCCCATCGCTCAGTGAAATGACGGCCCGTGGCTTTCGTGCGACTTCTGTCTGTACCTCTTCGGTGAAGATCATGGCTCAGACGTTATATGTTGAAGAGGCATTGGACGAGCGTCATGCACTGGCAAGGCCCGCTTTCCTTAAGCGAGACATCAGCCTTTGTCAGTCGCTGTTCTCTCCGACTTGACTATCACCAGTCTGATCCGCGCAATGACTATCCATTTTACGAAAAAGCGCCCGAGTTGCCTCTGATTGAAGGCACTTTTTTACCTTTATGACAGCTTCATGACACCCTGAGCGCGATCTAAATCTCTGATATTCGCGCAATATTCGTTGACGCATTGCATGACGCTGCGCGCAATTTTCGCTTCTGCCGGTCCTATGATGGTAACTTGCAGATCAATTGAGTGATTACAAATGCTGTCGGCTATTTCATCCCGTATTGGCACAAAATTAGCGGTGCTTTCCGCAATCGGCATTCTCATGGTCGCGACCATGCTTCTCGTCGTCTTGTATGGTGGCCAGATGATCGGCGAACGCTCGGCGCTTCTGAAGGATCAACTTATTGTTTCCCGCAATTTGGTTGATGCGAAAGCGTCGCTGCGTGGAATGCAGATCGGCGTTCGCGATCTCCGATTGGCCTCGTCACCGGAAGACCTAGCTAAGGCCGTGGACTATTTGGCAGCGCGCCATCATTCGGTGATCAACTATCTCGATCAAGCGTCAGCCGAGGTAAAGCTACCCACTGATCGGGACCGAGTGCAGACGCTCAAATCCCTGAGTGAAAATTTCTTTGCCATGACAGCCGAACTCGTCGATGTCATGAAGACGAAATTACAGAGCCAAGATGCCTCCCCCGCCATCCAAGCCAAAACAGCGGAGATCCAGGCAAAACTTCTGCCCATCTCCGATCAGGCAGCGAAACTATTCGACGAAGGTGTTGAGGCGGCAAAAAAAGCGGCGAGCCAGGCTGACGACGACGCGAAAGCGGGTGCAACACTGATCCTGCTGCTCAATCTTGGAATCGGATTGCTGGCGATTGTCACACTGATCGTCTCCGCCCTGTACGGTTCAAAGGCGATTGCACGCCCAATCAACGTTTTGACCAACAGCATGAGCAAGCTCGCCGCGGGAAATCTCGACGCAGGAGTTCCCTACGCCAACCGCCATGACGAAATCGGCGCGATGGCGCACGCGATCGAGGTGTTCAAGCAGAATGGGATCAAGGTTCGAGATTTGAACGCCCAGGAAGCCGCGTTGCAGACCAAGAGCGCCGATCTGCAGACGAGTATCGCTGCAGTTGTGTCCGCCGCTGTTGCGGGCGATTTCACGCAGCGGATCACGAAGGCTTATGACAATCCGGACCTCGACCATTTTGCGGCGGGCGTCAACGAACTGGTGGCCTCCGTCGACAGTGGCATTACCGAGACCCGCCGGGTTATTGCAGCCCTTGCAGAAGGAGATCTGACCGAAACGATGAGCGGAGATTTCCAGGGAGCATTTGGCGAACTGAAGGACAACGTCAACGCAACGATGGTCAATTTGCGCTCCATACTTGGCGAGGTATCCAGCGCAATCGAAACGATCAACAGCAACGCAGGAGAGATGCGGACCGCATCTGACAGCCTGTCCAAGCGCACCGAGCAACAGGCGGCCTCGCTCGAAGAAACATCCTCTGCACTCGAGGAAATCACCGTTGCCGTGAAGAATTCCACCGCCCGGGCGTCGGAAGCCAGCCATATGGTCAACGAAGCACGCAAGAGCACGGAGCAATCAAGTTCCGTCGTCAAGGAAGCCGTTGCGGCGATGGGCAGGATCGAGCAAGCCTCAGGCGAGATCGGTCAAATCACCAATGTCATTGATGAGATCGCCTTCCAGACAAACCTGCTTGCACTAAATGCCGGCGTTGAGGCCGCCCGTGCCGGGGACGCCGGCAAGGGCTTCGCTGTCGTTGCTCAGGAAGTCCGCGAACTGGCACAGCGATCGGCAAATGCCGCCAAGGACATCAAGACGCTCATCAATCGCTCCAGCGAGGAGGTCAGCTCTGGCGTAAAGCTTGTCACAGCGACGGGCTCGGCGCTCGCAGCGATTGAAAGTCAGGTCGTCAAGGTGAACGAGCATGTGTATTCCATCTCGACTGCCGCGCGGGAGCAGTCGACGGGTCTTTCCGAAGTCAGCATCGCTGTGAACCAGATGGATCAGGCCACGCAACAGAATGCGGCAATGGTGGAGGAATCGACTGCTGCCACCAACGGCCTGGCAGACCAAGTCAGAACGCTTCGCGATCTCATTGCACAGTTCAAGCTCGGACCAGCGATGGCGTCGCGTCTGGTTGTTGGGACAGCGAAACCAGTTGCGTCGCCGGCACGGGCACTCGGCCGCAAGCTAGCCAATACCTTCTCCGGCAACACGGCGGTTGCTCGCAAGGCCGATTGGGAGGAGTTTTGATGCAGGACTGGCTGCCCCCTAGTTTCGGCATCGCAGCAGGATACAGAAGTAGGTAGCCACAGACGAAACACGACCCGACATAGCTCGGGTTGTGCTCGCTTTAGAGTTTTGAGGTGCGGTACGGGCGTCATCATACGTGCTGCAGAGAACGGCCTTCTCGTCTCAACGGTGGGTGTCTGAAGTTCGTGAATTCAACACGGTATCAGCATAAAACCCCGCCCCATGGGCTGCCCGATCCAGCTCCTCGCGGAAATCCGGGTGGGCCAGCGCAATCAGTGCCCTTGCTCGCTCGGCCACGGACTTGCCCTTGAGGTTCGTCCATCCATATTCCGTGACGACGATATGCGTGTCGTTGCGCGATGTAGTCACCGGCCCGGTCAGTGCCGGAACAATGCGCGAGAGCGTGCCCTTCGCCGCGGTGGAATGACAAGCGATGATCGACCGCCCTCCCCGCGAAGCATAGGCGCCACGCACGAAATCGACCTGACCGCCGGATGCACTGAACTGCCTGCCGTTCATGAATTCCGAATTGCATGCCCCATTCAGATCGATCTGCAGCGTCGCGTTGACTGACACAGCCCGGTCGTTCCGAGAAATGACGAAAGGATTGTTCACATAGTCGACAGGATGGGCTTCAATGTCCGGATTGTTGTGCAGGAAGTCGTAAAGCGACTGATCTCCCAGCGCAAAGGTGAAGACCGACCGCCCGACATGTGTCTGCTTGCGGCTATTGTCGACCACGCCCGCCTTGACCAGATTGGCAAGGCCCACCGTCATCATTTCCGTATGGATGCCAAGGTGGCGATGTTGCGAAAGGCGCGAACACACTGCATCCGGCAAGGCGCCGATACCCATTTGCAGGCAATCGCCGTCTTCCACCAGGCCTGCAACGATCGCACCGATGGCATCGTCCACTTCATTGCTCGGAGCGGCCGGCAGGATCGGCAGACCGACGTCATTTTCGACCACCGCCGTGACGGCTGATACGGGGATCATGCAATCGCCTCGCACATAGGGCATCTTGGCATTGACTTCGAGGATCAGCCGAATTCCTGGCTTTCGCGATACTGTGAGCGCATAGTCGGTACTTGCGCCGAGGCTGAAATTGCCATCCGCATCCATCGGCGCGACGATTGCAATCAGCGTATCTACTCCGACGTGCTCCACCAGAGAGCGCGGCACCTGGCTGAAATGGCAGGGCACCAGGTCGACAGCCGGCAATGCTTCCGCCGATCGCCTCTTGTCGAGCGCACGCTCCACGCCTCCGTGAAAGTAACTGATCGGAATGATCCGGTGGCAGAGGTCGAAATCGAAGACGCTGGTTCCCGCAACGCCAGTACAAAGAAGATAGTGGAGCCGCACATTGTCGACGGCTCCCGCCCGAGCTCGCTCGGCCAATGCCGCAAGAATGGCAGGCGGCTGACCGGCAGCTATCGGCATCGCCACCTTCGCGCCAGACGGGATCAGAGCGACGGCCTCCTTTGCGGATCTCAGCCGTTCGCGATACTGCATCTGATGGATAGTCGTCATTGGGCCCTCCTCCCGCTGCTATTTTTCAGAATAAATCAGCATCGATTTCCATGTTCACATCGTTACCGGCATTTACGACGGTTGCGGGCGTTTTCGTCTGCCGCAAAACATGCTTTATCAAAGCAGCGATCATGCCCTCATAGCAATTCCTGCACAACATCCAGCGAGGATACGGTTGAGCGCATGAAAGCGAAGAATTTCGCTCGATCCATGAGGTTTTCTTTCTTAAGAGGGATACGGCCGCGTGAAGAGCCAGCCATACCGCGACCTGTCTTCAGTTTGGTTTCATCTGGCGGTGGTACCAAACCTCGCGCGAACCAAACGCCCACCCGGTAAATTGTACGCGCAGCATGAGCCATAACCGGTGCTCTGGTCCTGCCTCACTGCCACGAGGCAGGACCTCTTCATTCGTTTGCGTCTCTTCCGAGGGGACGGCTATTTCCGTCCCCTTGCCATACGTTGGGAGGCCGCTAGGTCACATTACCCAGGCCAGCAGTCGGAGGGATAAGTTGGTGTATGATTGGAGCGGCGTCAGGACACGCCGGATAAAGGTACTGAAGGTGGGAATTTCACTTATGATCGCGGCCGCTGCTCTGGCAGGCCCGGCGATGGTGCTGCTTCGGTCGCATCATTGAAGCCCAAGTGCCACATGCCCATGGGCGGCCTGCACAGCCGCGATCCGAAACGGCACACGCCTCAGTGGATATTAATCTCGCATTTCTGACGCAAGGAGGTTTGCTCTGGTTTAAGCACGCAGCCGGCGATCTACTGTACGTGCTGAAGCGGGGCTCCCATGCGACGGCCGGGAGTCCCGAAACAACCTTGGTCGGGAATGCGGGACTCCCGTCATCGAGCCTGGAGTTTCGCGGCCGCTGTCAAGAAGTCATCGATCTGCTGGGAGCGCCTAGTGTTGATGCCGTTTGAAGCCACGTACCAAGGTTAAGCTGCAATCGGCGCATCACCAGCAGATGCCTGAACGCTAATTTCTCCGATCACCGCTTGCGCACGAACTCGGTGCGCAGGACTAACCCCTTGATCGCGTCATGCCGGCAGTCGATCTCTTCCGGGTTGTCGGTGAGCCGGATCGACCTGATGACCGTCCCTTGCTTGAGCGTCTGGCCGGCTCCCTTTACCTTGAGATCCTTGATCAGAACCACGGAGTCCCCATCGGCCAGCACATTGCCGGATGCGTCGCGGACCTCCGCAGCTTTCGCGGCCTCCGCGGCGATCTCCGAAGCCGGCCGCCATTCGCCGCTCAGTTCGTCGTAGATGTATTCATCGTTCTGGTCGCTCATGTCTGCCCGCCGGGTTGCCTTGTTAACTGTGTCAGTTGCCGTCACGCTCGTAGCATGGGCGGCCAAACTTGTGTGAGCCCTCTATCTTGCAAGCGCCATAAAATCAAATCGGCTAGCGTTGTTCGAACTCGGTCGGGTGGTTGCATCAGCCTCTGGAGTGCTGCCTGTTCGGTAACTCCTGTGGAACCTAGCCCTTGTCCCACACAAAAAGCCCCTATCCGGTTAGGGATAGGGGCCAGTTGCCATGAAGTGCTTGATTTCAATCGTCGGAGGCACGTCCGACCATTGAATTAGAACATGATAATGTCGTTTGTGATATACACCCTTTGGCCTGCGGATAGGGCCTGTTCGACATAGAGGCCCTATTCTTGATGGTGCGTGTCGACCGATTTTCGTAGCATCGGTGAGAAACGCGACGACAGCACCCGTTAGCGAAATTCCGGATGAGCGCAATCAGCGCTCTTGCCCGCTCGGCTACTGCAGACCGAACTTCCGAACGGCAAAATCCAGAAAGCTTCGCAGCTTGGGCGTCATCCGCCTGTCGGGCGCATAGAGTACGTGTAGTGGACGGGCGGGCGGTTCATACTCTGGCAGAAGCCTCACCAGGCGCCCGGCCCGGATTTCTTCGACCACCAGCTCGTGCGGCTGCAGTAGTACCCCCATACCAGCAACAGCAGCGGCGCGTAGCGCTTCGCCGCTGTCGGTCGAAAACCTGCCAGCGATCGGGACGGATATGACGCCACCCGGTCCCTCGAACGCCCATTGCGTTCTAAGTGATGTGTGCGAAAACACCAGGCACTCGTGCTGTTGCAGGTCTTCCGGTTTCGTCAGTTTTTCGGCCGACTTTAGATAGGAGGGTGCGGCACACAAAACCAAACGAAGAGGCGCCAGCCCTCTCGTCAACAGTCGGCTGTCCGGGAGCTCTCCAGTCCGGAAGACAACATCGAAACCCTCCTCCACAAGGTCTACGGTGCGGTTGGTCAGGCTGAGGTCCAATGAGACTTCCGGATGCCGCTTCAAATATTCCGGTAATTCAGGCGCGAGCGCGTGACTGCCGAAAGTGATCGGTGCACTGACGCGAAGTCGTCCTCGCGGGATTGAGCGGGTTTCAGCAATCAGCGCCTCGGCTGCCTCCATCTCCGCCATGATGTTCTTGGCATGATCGTAGAATATGCGGCCACTGTCGGTGAGGCTTTGTCTACGCGTGGTGCGGTTCAACAGCTTGATGCCGAAATCCTGCTCCAGCGCCCTTAGTTGCTTGCCTGCCAATTGGGATGACATACCGAGTTCAGCGGCGGCAGCCGAAATTGAACCTGCTTCGACGGCTTTCACAAAAACCTGCATGCAAGCCAGTCTGTCCATTTGAAACTCATCGTTTGTTATCATGATCCTGTTCGAACATTTATTCCCAATATTTTCATATGTACAAGTGCCTTCCATCTGATCGCGGTTGCCTTCCGCAAAGCCTGCGGTAGGCCCAATTCAAAGGAGCACTTGATGTCATCATTCGTGAAAAAAGCAGTTGTAGCCGCCGTCATGGGCAGCACTGCGCTGGCCTCAAACGCAGCACCCACCAGTGCGTCCGAGGTCGAAAAGCCTGTCGTTGTGCTTGTGCACGGCGCTTTTGCCGACGGATCGGCATGGAACAAAGTCATTCCACTCCTTCAAAAAGAAGGGCTGAAGGTTGTTTCGGTGCAGAACCCGCTTACGTCGCTGGCAGATGATGTAGCAGCCACGCGGCGCGCGCTGGATACGCAGACCGGTCCGGTCGTTCTGGTGGGTCATTCCTGGGGCGGCGTCGTCATCACGGAGGCTGGCCAGCACGAGCACGTCAAATCGCTGGTTTATGTCGCCGCGTTCGCTCCCTCGGAAGGTCAATCGGTTGCGGATTTGTCCAAGGACTATCCGGTTCCCTCGGGTTTCGCCCACATCATCGCGGATAAAGAGGGTTTCCTGACACTCAGCCTTGAAGGGGTCGCACAGCACCTAGCCCAGGATCTTCCGGCAGATGAAACACGGCTGATGGCGGCCACGCAAGGTCCTGTACGCGGCAAGAATTTCGAGGAGAAAGTAAGCGATGCTGCCTGGAAGACGAAACCTTCATGGTACATCGTCAGCGAGCAGGACCGCATGATTCAGCCGGATCTCCAGAAAGCGATGGCAAAGAAAATCTCGGCCCATGTCGTGAGCTTGCCGGCAGGACACACGCCGCAACTATCGCAGCCTGCGGAAGTAGCAAAAGTGATTCTGGCGGCGACGGCCGATCTGTCGAAATAGCAACACATGATGCGCGCTGGCATCAGCGTGCCGCTATTAATCTATGCCTTTCGTGAGCGCAGTGCAGTCTGCGCTCACAGAACGCACGCTTGGCAGCGTGCGACGACTTTGCCCATCGCCAACCGGGCGCCTCCTGACAGCCTTCTGTTCAAGCATCCACTTAGATGCAAGCCTTGCAGGGATTTGGCTTCCGCTTCGATCATTCCGCTGCACTAACAAGCGAAAGCTATAGATGACCGCTCTTGAGGAACACGAACCGTGATCCCAAGATCAGCGATGCTGAAACAGCTTGAAGTGCTCGATTTAAGCGGACATTCGATTGCCGAGGACAAATTTGTATCGCTCTGGCCGGATGAAAAATTCCGACCACTCAGCGCAGGCACCATGATCGAAATAAGAGGTTCGTTCGAGGACAAGCAAGACCGCATTTGCGGCAACGCCGATCAAGGACGATATTCGAGATGGGACAGCGCGCGCGCCGATCGCTATCTCGGCGGAGCCAATATCGGCGCCCGCTTTGTCTTTGAGGAGGGCATAGGTCGGTCGTTGTTCGGCCGTTTCCAGATCCAGCTCGGACATGACGGCGGGCATGAGGCTTCGGCCTAAGGCTATGGGCTCGTCATCTACCATGTGAAGGCGCTCCAACAGCGCGCATTTTGCTCCGAACAACGAGACAAACGCCGACGGCGTTTCAATCGCGATCAGTTCGACGATCCGCATCGTGGCATCGAAGCCCTGCACTTTCAGCGACTCGTGAAAGCTGCGCAGGGTATCGATCTGATGGCGGACCTGCTTGCCGGCGACGAAAGTGCCCTTGCCTTTCCTACGCTCGATCAGCCCGTCCTTATCGAGCTGCTCAAGCGCAAGGCGGACGGTGACGCGGCTGACGTCGAAGCGCACCATGATCTGCGATTCCGATGGCAGTCGCCCGGAGGGCTCATATGTCCCTTCAGCGATCTCGCGGCGAAGGCGATCGGCGATCTGGAGATACATCGCCACCGGGTTGTTGCGTATCAGGCTCATCTATTTTCCATCGAGGTTAAAAAGACCACGGACTCTTACAGCTTTGGAATACCGTTCTCCTTTGCCGCCGGACAAGGGAAGGCTCCGCGTTGATAACTTGTATTATAATGTATTAAAAACTGGGGCAATTCCAACGTCGGATTATTCGAACGCGATATGGCATTTGTTTCCCCAGCACGGCAGCTTTCACGCGGCGCGACCTTTTCGGTGAATGGCATGGGTTTCGCTTATCCCGAAAGCCGACGCAGTATATTCGAACGGTTTTCCCTGGAAGCCCGTCCGGGAGAATTTGTCGCGGTCCTCGGTCCTTCGGGCTGCGGCAAGTCGACATTGCTCAATCTATTGTCCGGGTTCCTGCATCCACAAGCCGGTCATATCACCATAGATGGGGCGTCGGTTGTGCCGGAGCATCCGGCACTCGGATATGTGTTCCAGTCACCCAATCTTTTCCCCTGGCTGAGCGCCCTGGAAAATGTCCGCTTTGGCCTTCGTATGAATCGCAGGGGATCGCCACAGGAGCAAAAGGCCGTCGCCCTGCATTTTCTGCGGCTTGTCGGCCTGGGAGAACATGCGGACGAACCGCCTCACCGATTGTCGGGCGGCCAGCGTCAGCGCGTCGCGCTTGCGCGCTCGCTGGCACTTGAGCCGCGCCTTCTGCTCATGGATGAACCGTTCGCAGCACTCGACGCCATGACGCGCTCTTCCCTCAACGACGAACTGCTCCGCATCTGGTCGAGCTTGGGCCAGACCGTGCTGTTCATCACGCATGACATCGACGAAGCGATCTATCTGGCGGATCGCGTCCTGGTCCTCGGTCTGCCTCCGACCGGCATCACGGCAGAAGTGACAATCGATTTGCCGCGTCCTCGCGACCAGCGAGGCACGCGAGCCAATCCTTTGTTTGCGCAACTGCGCGAACGGCTCGCCGAGCAAATCGCCGCCGTTATGATCAGCAATCAACGCATTACCTGAAGGGAACCATCCGATGAAACGCATTCTACCTGCAGCTCTTCTCGCGCTTGCTGCTGCCTGGCCCGCTGGTGCGCAGGAACCCCCGCCGCTTCGCATCGGCTGGGTCCAAGCCATGGCAAATGCGCCGGCCCTCATCGCCGGGGAGAAAGGCTACTTTCGGGAAGAGGGATTGAACGTCGAGCTCAAGGGTTTTGGCGACGGCCCCGTCATTCAGCAGGCGGTGGCGGGAGGGGAAATCGACGTGGCCTATATCGGCGCCCCGCCCGTCTATCAATGGGCCGCGCGCGGGCTCGAAGCGAAGATCATCGCCAAAGTGAACTGTGGTCAGGCAGCCTTGATCGCAAAAGCGGATGGCTCCATTCAATCGCTCTCAGACCTCAAAGGCAAGAAACTCGCTGGCGTCAACAGAGGAAGCGGCATGGACGTGCTGCTGCGCGGCTTCGTCCTGAAGGAGACTGCCGGCCTCAATCCGGACACCGACCTCCAATTATCGCAGATGCCCGTGGGCAACATGAACTCCGCCCTTGATACAGGCGTGGTGGATGCAGCCTTTTCATGGGAGCCATTCATCAGTCAGTCTGTGCTTCGCGGCGCTGGTCGGGTCGTATTCGACGTGAATGGCGCCCTGCCGGGCTATCCATGGTATGTCGTGGCAGCACCTGCAAAAACGTTGAAGGAGCGGCCGGACGACCTCGTCAAATTGCTGCGGGCCAATGCCAAGGCCATCGCATTTCTCCGGGAGAACCCCGAGGAGGCCAATCGGATCATTGCCCGGAGTTTCAAGCTGGAATCGGTGAACGCCGCGGACGGAAGCGTGGTTCCGCCGGAAGCGATCGTTGCGGAAGCCAGGAAACGCCTTGGCTGGTCCGCTGAAATCGAGCCGTCCGACCGCGCCTTCATCCAGCGCCTCATCGATTACTCCGTTAACCTCGGCATTCTCAATAAGCCGTTGAACGTCGATGACATCATTGACGACAGTTTTGCCGCGAAAGCGGCCGCTCAGCGGTGAGATCCGATCGATGAAGAACTTGACAGCGCGGCGGCGTTTTCCGCAGCCGTCCTGGCGCTGGGCAGCGCTTCCCTTCCTGCTTGCCGTGTGGTGCCTCGCCGCCAGCAGGGTTCCGTCTTACGTGCTGCCACAGCCCTGGGAGGTGGCAGCCGAGGGATTGCGCTGGATCCAGTCCGGCGAGCTCAGCCGCCAGTTTCTGGCCAGCTTGTTGCGTGAGTTCGGCGGCTTCGGCGCGGCTGTCCTGGCGGCTCTGCTCATAGGGGTGTCCGCCGGACTTTGGCGGCCGTTCCGGGAGTTCGCCCAGCCTTTGCTCGGTCTGTTCATGGCGATCCCTCCGATTGCCTGGGCGCCGCTCTCCCTGATCTTCTTCGGCCTCGGCTATCTCTCGATCGCCGTTGTCATATTCATAGCGTCGGCTTTTCCGATGGCTTTGACGATCCAGGAGGGCGTGCTTTCCATCGGCGGTGGGGAGGTACGCGCAGCCCGCATTCTGGGTGCCAAACGGTTTCAACTGCTGGCCCACGTGTATTTGCCTGCCTCCCTCCCCTTCCTGATCGCCGCATTGCGCATCGGCTTTGCGCAGGCATGGCGCGCGCTCGTCGCCGCCGAGATGATCGGCGCCTCCCAGGGGATCGGCTGGATGGTCGCGATGGGCGGGCAGGTCGGCAATTCGGCGCAGGTGCTTCTCGGCATCGCGCTGATCGGACTCATAGCGTGGCTCATGGAGAGCCTCGTATTTCGACGGATAGAGCGCAGCTACGAAGGCTGGCGCGGACAATAACGGACTTCTCCCATGACAGAGACTTTGCAGCACAAGGCATCCGAGGCCACCGCCCATTCCCCGACGGGCCTTGCCGCCTATTTCGACACCCTCCCCTTCCTCGGCCGTCTCACCTGTCAAAGACAGACGCTGACCGCGGGCGAGTGGACCGAACTGGAACTCGTCTATGAAGTCGGCGCTGTCGGTCTTGCCGATGGGGCATGGCTGAAGCTCGCCTTCAAGTTCTATTCCGATTGGGCACTGTTTCAGACAACGGACCCGACTGGCGCCAACTACGTTTCCGCCGAATATCACGCCGGGCCACTGGCTCCTGGCCAGAGTCCGGCAACTGTGCAGGCGCTGAAGGTGCGTTTCGATCAGAAGGGACACGAGCGTCCTTTCCAGAAGGCCGTTATCGTCGATGTCGTCGATGGCTACATCAATCCCGGCGACAGGATCGTCATCCGCCTTGGAGATCGACGACAGGGCGGCGCCGGCACGCGGGTGCAGACGTTCGTGGAAAAGGCCTTCCGATTCCGGCTGTTCATAGATCCGCTGGGCAGCTCGAAATTTGCCGAAGTGCCGGGCGACTGCAAGCTCGAAATCCTGGCCGGCCAGCCCCACGCCCTTCAGGTCATTGCGCCGCGCCTTGTTGGCCTCGGCCAATCCTTCGATGCGATTGTGCGCGTCGACGACATATGGGGAAACACCTGCCGCGATCGCAATTTGCGGGGCACGCTCGTGATCACCGCTCCAGACGCGACCCAACGCACAGAGCCGATCGCGCTAGCCGCGGAGGACTGGACATTCGCGCGGATTTCCGGGCTTTCCTTCACCGAAGCCGGCGAGTGGAAACTGGAAGCATGGCTCGACGGCGAACCCTTTGTCGCAGCGGCCATCGCCTATGTCCAGAGTGAAGAAGGCGCATTGCGTCCTCTCTACGCGGATCTGCACGTTCACTCCGACGACACTGTCGGAACCAACGACGCGACTTACAATCTCACCTACGGACGAGACATCGCCGGGCTTGACGTAGTGGGCTACACCGTCAACGACTTCAACATCACCGAAGCGAATTGGAACAAGGCCGTGGAAATTATCCATGGCCTCAACGAGCCCGGCCGCTTCGTCTGCTATCCGGGAACAGAATGGTGCGGCAACTCTGCAGCCGGCGGCGACCGCAACGTCGTCTTCCTTCGTGATGGCAAGCCGCGCTTCCCCTTTGATGAAAAAGGGCAGTCCCTCCGCTCTTTCGAATGGAATGAGACGACGGCCGGAACGATCCGACCCGGCGTGTGGCCAGTAGACCGGCTCCATGCCGCCTATGAGGACGATCCGGAGGGCCATTTGCTGATCCCGCATGTGGGCGGCCGGCGCTGTATTCTGGATTGGAACCATCCGGAGCTGGAAAGGCTCATCGAGATCGGTTCCGCCTGGGGGCAATTTCACTGGCTCTACACCGAGGCGCTCGCACGCGGATACAGGGTCGGCGCCTCGGCCGCGAGCGACGAGCACCAAGGCCGATGCGGCGGCGGCGCGCCGGCAACCGGAACTTTCGGTTCGCGCGGCGGGTTGACGGGCGTCATCGCAGACCGTTTCGACAGGGCCGGCGTCGGCAGCGCACTCAGGGCACGGCGCACCTTCGCCACGACAGGCGAGCGGAGTTTCGCTGTTCTGTCCCAGGGAAAGCATTTCATGGGCGAGGCGTTCAACGCGGAACCTGACGAGCCGCTCTCCTACCGTCTGCTCGGCCATGCCGGCTGGGAAGAGGTTCAACTCTATGATGGCGATCGCCTCGTGTGGAGCCGCGATCTGCATGCGGAGGCTGGCCTCAGCGAACGCAACGTCCGTATCCGCTTCGGTGGCGCCCGCATCAAGGATCGCTATCGGGCAGCTTATTGGAGCGGCGACGTCGCCGTGACCGGCGCGGCGCTCCTTGATCTGTATGGGGTCGGCTTTGACCATCCTGAACAGAGCGTGTGGCGCACCGGCCTCGGCAAGCTCGGCTTTAGAACGGCAACGCACGGCGATATTGACGGAATTGAGCTCACGCTTTCGGACCTAAACGACGCTCACATTACTATCGACGCCAAACTCCACGGCTATAGCAAGATCGGCGACCCGCTTCAGCCACCACCGCATGTGCATGCCCCCGAAGCAAGGCTGGAAGTCAGTGGGAAAGATCTGATTGCAAAGGGCTCGATCACACTCAATCTGCCGGGCGTCGAGCTGCGTCTGATCGTGGAAACGGTTACAGACCAACCGCTACCAAGAGATCTTGCGGGCGAGATTTCGTTGCACAAACTTGAACTCGATCCGGGACGAGAACACCCGTTGTTCCTCACGGCGCGTCAGCGGGATCAATCCCGAATTTGGACGTCTCCGCTGTTCTTGAAGCTTCGATAATTGATGTCGGTAGACGCGACCTTTGACGGCGGCTCCCCTCATCATCAGCCTGCTCTGCGCCTCCGCCATGTGTTTGGGAGAGGCCGCCGTATTTGTTTCAGGCTTGCTTTGCCACGAGCCTTGAGGTCTCCCACACCGCTACGACGCGGGAGACCTCTTCGGACCGTCGTCAACTCCACGCATGCAGCGGGGGCTTTTCGCCATTCAGGAAATACCTTCCGAGAATGGCGTATTTCCAGCGCACAGGGTCATGGAGCGTATGGGTGCGCGCATTGCGCCAATGGCGATCGAGATTGTGCTCGGCAAGCGTTGAGCGGGTGCCTGCCAGTTCAAACAGCTTATTGGTCGCCGCAATTGCGATTTCGGTCGACAGGATCTTGGCCTCAGCCGTTACGATCTGCGCTTCGGCGACCGTCTCCGCATTGGGGTTCAGCACGGCGCGGTCGATTGCATAGCCGGCTTTTTCCAGAAGCGCTTGCGCGGCATGCAGGCGCAGCGTCAGGTCGCCGACGGCCTGGATTGTATAGGGATCCTCCCAGGCGTGATCCTGGCCGCTATCCACCCACGCCCGGCTCTTGGTGCGCACGAAGGCGACCGTCTCGTCAATGGCGGCCTGTGCGATACCCGTGTCGACGGCAACCTGGATGATCTGGAATATGGCGCCATCGGCGGTCGGCACTTCATAGCCCTTGTATCCGGGCACGAGATGGGTCTTCGGCACCTTGACGTTGTCGAGCAGCACGGTGCCGGAGAGCGTCGTTCGCTGCCCGAACGAGGACCAGTCATCGATGACAGTCAGCCCTGGCGCATCGCGCTCGGCAATCGCATACCAGGCCCGCCCCTCGTCATCGAGCGCGACAATCGGCACCAGATGCGCGAGCAGTGCGCCGGAGGAGTAGAACTTGCGCCCGTTGACGACGACGTGGTCGCCGGCATCGGTGAAGCGCGTCTCGAAATCGACCGCTCGTTTGGAACCGAATTCCGAAAAAGCGTTGCCGAAGCGGGTGCCCTTCAGCACCTCGGCAAACAGAAGTTTCTGTTGGGCGGGATCCGATACGGTCCGGATGGCAGCAACGACGCCCAGATGGTTCTGGGCGATCTGGCCGATCGAGGAATCCGCTGCCGATATGATCTCGATGACCTTTGCGAGCGTTGCGTACGAAACCTCCGGCCCGCCGAAGGCTTTTGGCACATTGATAGACCATAGGCCGCTTTGCGAAAAGGCGTCCAGCTCGGCTGCAGGCCAAATGCGTTCGCGGTCGCGCTTGGCCGAGTCCTTCACGAATTCGGTCGCAAGCCGCCGTGCAACGGCGATTGCCTCGGCATCGTCCTTGATGACATGGGCAGGCTCGGCCGGGCGAGGAACCGCCGGTACGGCCTTGGCGGCATTTTCGGTATTGACCTGTGAGAGCGTCATGATGGTTTCTCCTTTTGAGGATGGCGGCCGATCAGGCCGGTGGGAGGTTTGTTGCGGCGGGTGTGGGTGCGGGTGTCGATTTCTGACCGAGATAAAATGCTTTGACGTCGTCGCGCCCGCGCAACTCGGCCGCATCTCCCGAAAGAACGGCGGTGCCGTTTTCGAGAACTGTCGCGCGGTCGGCATAACGCAGGGCGATCGCCGAATTCTGTTCGGCGACGAGAATGGAAAGACCGCTTTCAACATTCAGCCGCCGCAGCGTCCGGAAAATGTCCTGCACGACGATCGGCGCCAGCCCCATGGACGGCTCGTCGAGCACCAGCAGCTTTGGACGTGACATCAATGCACGGCCGATCGCCGCCATTTGCTGTTCACCACCCGAGGCGAGGCCGGCCAATGCACGGCGCTTCTCCTTCAGCCGGGGGAAAATCGTGTAGATTCTCTCCAGATCCGCGGCGATCTCAGCGCGCGAGCCGCTCCGTCTGAGACCGCCGGAAATGAGATTTTCCTCGATGGTCAAATTGCGGAAGCAATGCCGGCCCTCAAGGACCTGCACGAGACCGGCGCGCACCAATTCGGCCGGCGTTGCCGTTGTAACGTCACGGCCCTCGTATAAGACGCCTCCAGCGGTAATCTCGCCGCGCTCGGCCGGAAGCAGATTCGAAATCGCCTTGAGCGTCGTCGTCTTGCCGGCGCCATTGGCACCCAGCAGCGCCAGAATCTCGCCGCGGCGCAATGTGAAGCTGACACCGTGAAGCGCCGTGATTGCTCCATTGTAGGTCGCTTTGATCCCGTCCACGCTCAGCAGAACGTCTTTTCCAGCCATGGTCCACCCAATCTCAGTGTGGTTTCGTATGCGAGCCGGGCACCGGCAGAAAGCAGCAGGGCCGCGCTGTCGATGCCCAGCCACCGGGGCTCAGTTCGTCACGGCCTGTGCGTCTTCAGACGTGCGCAACTTGATGCCCTTTTCCTTGGCGTAGGCTTCCGAGGATTTCTCGATGATCGGCCTCAACAGAGCCCAGTCCGGCGCAATCCAATCGGATACGACGTTCCACTTCTTGCCGTCCCACTGCTGGAAGGTCACGTAGCCGTTGCCCTCGTGATTGTCCCAGGTGACGTTGATGGAATGGAACAGGCCCTTGGCGCCGAGCGCCTCGACGCGAGCCGGATCAAGCTGCAGGTGCTCGAAGCCCCAGCGGACCTCGTCGCCCGTCAGAGTCCGATGTCCGAACTTTTCCTGGGCAATACGGATCGCCTCGACGTTCAGGATACCGTTGACGATACCGAGATTGTGGTAGACGGAGCCGATGCGCTTCTTGTCTTCCAGATTGCCCTTGCCGTTGTCATAGAGCGTCTTCACGATCTCCTGGACGATCGGATATTCCGTGCCGGAGGCTTGGGTCGTGATGGCGGTATATCCCTTCGCGGCGTCGCCTGCCGGGATCACGTCCTCTTCCGAGTTAGACCAGACGTTGCCGATGATATGGTCGGCAGGAAAACCGGTCTTGGCCGCGGTTTTCAGGGCGACCGGGTTCATGACACCCCAGCCGCGCAGCACGACGTAATCCGGCTTGGCGCGGCGGATCGTCAGCCATTGTGCCTGTTGCTCGTTGCCCGGATGCGGCACTTCGATCTGCTGCAGTTCGAAGCCATATTTCTGCGACAGGAGTTCATAGATCGGGATCGTTTCCTTGCCGTAGGGCGAGCCGTGATAGAGCACGACGATCTTCTTGCCCTTCAGCTTGTCGAGACCGCCGAGCTTCGAGGCGATGTAGTTCACGATGCCCGAGGTCTCGCTATAGGGATTGAGCAGCAGCGGAAAGACATAGGGGAAAACGCGGCCATCAGTGGAATCCGTGCGACCATGGTTGATGGTGATCAACGGCACCTTGTCCTGCGTGATGCGGTCGATCATGGCATAGGCGATACCGACGGAAAGCGGGTTCCAGGCGGCAATATTCGGATTGCTCTTGAGACGCTCGTAGGCCTCGACGCCGCGTTCAACCTCGTATTGCGTTTCCGCTTCCGACCAGGTGAGCTTGACGCCGTTGACGCCGCCATTCCGCGTGTTGATGAGGTTCAGATAATCGATAAAACCACCGAAGAAACCTGTGCCGCCGGCCGCATAGGGCCCGACGCGATAGCTCTGCAGCGGGAAATATTGTTCATCGGCATGGGCGGCCGGTATCGCGGCCGAGACGGCTAGTCCAGCCGCAATGACAGCGGCCTTCAATTTCGCAAGCATGGTCATGTTTGGATACACTCCGGGTATTGTCCGGTGTGATGGCCGGAACTGGGTTGAATGAGCGATGGGTTTGATGTTTGCGGAGCTTGTGCCCCGGCTTGGTCAGGCCGGCCTGTCGATGGCAGAGCCCAACCGCCTTCGGATCTTGCCCCAAAGCGAGGAAAGCCCGTCCGGTTCCAGGATCAGAAACAGAATGATCAAGGCGCCGAGCACGATGCGCTGGCTCATGTCGAGCACGCCGGAATCGAAAACATCACCGAGCAGGAACGAGCCCAATCGAGATAGCACGAGCGGGAAGACGACGATCAGGGCGGCGCCGAGAAAGGCGCCCCGCGTCGAGGCAAGCCCGCCGATGATGATGATGAAAAGGATCTGGAACGATCGGTCGAGATTGAAGCCGGCCGGCTCGACGGTCCTCAGGTAAGCAAAGGCCCAAAGCGCTCCCGCAACCGCGATGATGAAAGAGGAGATCGCAAAGGCCAGCAACTTGGTTCTCAGTACGGGCACGCCGATGATGCGCGCCGCGATCTCATTGTCCCGAACGGCGATGAAGTTGCGCCCGGTTTGAGAGGTCGTCAGCCGATGCGCCAGGAAGGTCAGCACCACCACGATCGTAAGTGAAAAGAGATAGCGACCTGCCGGGCCCGTAAACTCGACGCCCGCAAGCGTCAGAGGCGGCGCATCAATGACCCCGGAGGCAGAGTCGTTTGAAAACCAGCTAAACTTGGTGAGAGCCCACTGCACGAAGAACTGCGCGGCGAGCGTCGACACCGCAAGATAAAAGCCCTTCAATCTGAGGCTCGGCAGGCCGAAGACGATGCCGATCACCGCCGCCATAAGGCCGGCCAGCAGGATGCTGACGATCAACGGCAGGCCATCGACGCGCAGATTGAAATTGTAAGCAGCAAAGGCACCGACGGCCATGAAGGCGGCGCTTCCGAGCGAGACCTGGCCTGCATAGCCGGTAAGCAGATTCAGCCCGACGCCGGCAAGGCTGAGCGCCAGGAACGGCAAAAGGATCGCCTCGAACAAATAGGTCGAACCGACAAAGGGAACCACGAGATAGGCGCCGGCAAGGATGGCAATCGGCGTCATCCAGCGGCTGAAAAGCCGTGTGGGATGATGATCGGTGGTAACGACGGCCATATCAGACCCTTTCCACGAGCTTTTGCCCAAACAGGCCGGAGGGGCGGATGAGCAGGAAGGCGAGTGCTGCGACATAGGCAATCCAACCTTCGATGCCGCCGCCGAAATATTCGCCGATATAGACTTCCGCGAGCTTCTCTGTCGCGCCGATTAGCAGGCCGCCGACGATCGCACCCAGAATGGAATCAAAGCCGCCAAGCACGAGAACGGGCAGCGCTTTCAGCACCACCAGCGACAGGGAGAACTGCACGCCGAGCCGCGCGCCCCATAGCAGGCCAGCCACCAGCGCCACGACACCGGCAGCCGCCCAGACCGTTGCCCAAATCCAGGGCAGTTTCAGTCCGACTGCAAGCGCAGCGAACTGATCGTCCGCTACAGCCCGGCATGCCAGCCCAATTCGGGTGTAGCGGAAGAAGGCGGACAGCGCCGCCACCATCGCAGCAGCGACTGCCGCCGCAAAAAGATCGAACTGGCTGATGAACACGCCGCCAATGTCGAATGGAACATCCTCGATCCCGAGCTCCAGACCGTGGACCTGCGTGCCCCAGATGAGTTGAGCCGCCCCCTCGATGATATAGGAGAGCCCGAGCGTCGCCATGAAAAGCGTAATCGGCGGCTTGTTGGTCAATGGTCGCAGCACGGTACGCTCGATGGCAATGCCGATCAGCACCATGACAGCGAATGTAATGACGAGCGCCAAGGCAAAGGGAACGCCACGCTCAAGAAGGCTGACAAAGGTCAGCGCGGCAAACAGCAACATTGCCCCTTGAGCGAAATTAAGCACGCCCGACGTCTTGTAGATCAGCACGAAACCGATTGCGACGAGCGAATACATAACGCCCGACAGCAGGCCGCCAACCAGCACTTCGATCAGAAACGGCCAGTCGAAATCTGCCATCAGATGCCCTCCCCATCCTCGTTTTCCGCAACGACGCCGAGATAGGCGTCGATGACGCGCTCGTCGGCACGAATTTCGTCCGGGCTGCCGTCGGCGATCTTGCGGCCGTAATCGAGGACCGCGATCCGGTCGGAAAGCTGCATGACCACGCCGATGTCGTGTTCGATGAGGATCACCGTCGTGTCATACAGATCTCGGGCAGACCGGATGAAGTCGGCCATGTCGTTCTTTTCGCTCGCCGTCATTCCCGCCATGGGCTCGTCCAAAAGCAGGATCTTCGGTTCCGCCACCAGCGCGCGGGCGAGCTCGACGCGTTTTTGCAGTCCGTAGGGCAGCGTGCCTACGAGACGATGACTGACCTGGCCCAGATGCAGGAACTCGAGAATACGGGCCGCCCGCTCGCGTGCATCCGCCTCTTCGCGGCGCGCGCGGCCAAGCCCGAGGATCTGTTCGGCAAAGGTCGAGCGCACGGTATAGGCTCGACCGGCGATGACGTTATCAGTGACACTCAAGCCCTTGAACAAGGCGAGGTTCTGGAACGTGCGCGCAACGCCAAGCGATGCCAATCGCTCCGTCGGCACATGACGATAGGTGTTGGAGCCGATACGAACATGGCCATGGTTCGAGCGATAGACACCGCTGATGACGTTGATCAGCGAACTCTTGCCTGCGCCATTTGGACCGATAATCGCCCGGATCTCCCCCGGCTCAACAGAAAGGTCTACATTGACCAAGGCAGCGACGCCACCGAATGACAGGCTGATGCCATGCAAAGAGAGAGCATGGGTCTCTTCGTCATGCTGCGGGATGCCGCCGGTCTTGCCCGGTGGCAACGCGCGGGCAATCTGGTCGCCGGAGTCCCGCAGCGTACCGGGATCCAGCACGTCAAGGGAATAGGTCGCGGCAGGCATTCAGTGTCCTCCATTCGGCTCGGGCGCGGCTTGAACATGGCACGCCAATCCCGTCGGCGTGGACCAATCGGCCCACGCACCCATCATGTTTCACTTTACGAGGTATTTTGCTGCAGCGAGGCCTATTCGGCCGCCACTGGCTGCGTGCTGGCGGCCTCTTCGAGCTCACGAACCAGCGGAATCACATGCTTGCCGAAATACTCGACCTCCTCCTGGAAATGCAGGAAGCCCAGCAGAATCAGATCCGCACCCGCCTGCTTCAGCGCCACAACCCGCTCGGCAACCTGCCGTGGCGTGCCGATGAGGTTCGAGCGGAAGCCATCATTATATTGAACGAGGTCTTCGAAAGAAGATTTCGCCCAGTTTCCTTCGCCTTCCGGCGACGCCTTGCCGGCGTTCTTAACTTCATGCCCGAAAGCATTGACCGCCTCGGGATTGGCCTTCTCGATGATCTCGGCAAGCACTGCCTTAGCTTCTTCCTCGGTTTCGCGCACGATTGCGAAGGCGTTCACCCCGATCCGCACTGAATGGCCATTCTCCTTGGCCTTCGATTGGATGTCGTCAACCTGCTTGCGGATCTCGGCCGGCGTATTGCCGTTGGTGAAGTACCAGTCCGACACACGCGCCGCCATGTCGCGAGCTGCGCGTGAGGAGCCGCCCTGGAAGATTTCCGGCTGCGGATCGATCGGCTTCGGCTTCAGCGAATAATTGTTGAAGCGATAGAAATCGCCGCGGAAGGTGAAATTATCCTCGGTCCAGATACCGCGAAGCGCACGGATGAACTCCTCCGAGCGGCGATAGCGCTCGTCATGATCAAGCCAGTGCTCGCCAATGGCGGCAAATTCACCGCGGAACCAGCCGCTGACAATATTGACTGCGACGCGCCCGTTGGTCAGGTGATTGATGGTGGCAATCTGCTTGGCGGCAACGGCCGGATTCCAAGGACCAGGCAGGATCGCTGCGATCACCTTCAATGTCGTCGTCGATTCAAGAAGGGCCTGACTGAACGAAACGGACTCATGCTGAAATTCCGCTCCATAGCCTGCCGTGAAACGGATCTGGCTTAGGGCATAGTCGAAACCGCTCGCTTCGGCGATCTGCGCAAGCTTTCTGTTGTATTCGATCGTCCAGCTTGTGCGCTGTTCGATATTCGAAATCACCAGTCCTCCCGAGACATTCGGCACCCAATAGGCAAATTTGACCGGATCGTTTGAGGCATTGGAAAAAGTCATGTAAGGCTCCCTCTGGAATTTCGTTCTATGGCTAAGCTGCCAATCCGCTGTGTTTTGCCGAGGCCGCGATCGCTCCGATGTCGAGCGCCGGCGTGATTTCAGAAACCTCTTCGACGGCTCGATCCACGCGCTCGAGGACGGCAGGATTCCTGAGCTCGTGATCGGTAAAGTCGGCCTCAAGCGCATAGATCGAGGTCGGGACGGTCAGCGCATTGAAGAAGCCGAAGAGCGGCCGCAATTGGTGCTCAAGCATCAGGCCATGCAACGGCGTGCCGCCGGTTGCGGCGAGGACGACGCGCTTGCCCCTCAGCGCTCGATGATCGACAAGGTCAAACAGATGCTTCAGCGCGCCGCTGTAGGACGCCCGATAAACGGGTGATCCGGCGATGATGATATCGGCTCCTTCCACCGCGGCAATGACCGCCCTGCCCTCGGTATCGAGCTGATCAGCTCTGAGCGCCCGAAAGAGCACCGGTGCTGCATCGACAAGCTCGATGCACTGCACGTGGCCACCAACGCGCTGCCGCAGGCGATCGGCGGCGACCTTCACCAAGGACGCCGTGCGGGACGGTCTTTTGACATTGCCACTCAGCGCGAGGATGTTCATGATGACCACGAGTCCCGATTGATTAGATAATTTACCCTATATATTTAGTAGCTTTTAGAAAGGCGAAGATGTTCTAATCTTCCGAGCAAAATGGATTGAATTACTGTTTTGAGCGATGGCTTATCGGAAGAATTTTCTCAAACGCAATCTGTCGTGCATGGCACGATGGGTGCTGAAGAACTGACGCCGAAGTGCGGGGACTGATCGACATACGAGCTCTGAGGGCAGTCATTTTCTTAAGCGCCTTACAAACTTTATATTGGCCGTTGATCGCCCGGCGTCCAACCCAGTGCACGCGTTGGGGAGGCCGATGGGGATTGTGGCTGGTCGCCCCAGCGAGCGAAATCGCAACCAGCCTGTCCGTCTGCACCTTTGAATCGCGAAATCAGGTTGGGAAAGAAAAACGAATTCTTCGGCCGCTTATGATTCTAAGTTAGACATGACCTCTGGTTGTGACTGCCGCAGACATACGACAGCCTTGCGTGCGAGCAGTGATGCCGGAATTAGATCAGTGTTGGCCATTCTCAGTTCCTCGGCTTTCAGACCCGCAGCTTGCATCGAGATCCGGGCGTTCGTTAATACCGTCTTCGCCCATTTGTTGTCGCCCCTCCCAAAACTTCCTCTTCATCGTGGCACTGATCGGGGGCGGATTGCGACACGACATGTCCGCAACCCTACACCCCCCCGATGAAACATCCGCAATCTCGGACGGTTGCGGGGGCGACCTGATTGGCACGAGTAGTGCTCAGAAGAAGCCGGGGGGCTAAACCCAAGAGCGCGACGGAGGTACCATCGGCGGCATTATTCGCTGAAAACGGATGGCGATTAAACCGCCCAGTTTGCGCACCGCAAGCGTCTACGCGTTACTGTCGTGCGAGAAGGCCATGCAGTTAGAGGGATGCGCAGGTTCTAGATGAGCGTCTACGCAAAGCGTAGGCGGTGCATACATCCGAAATCGAGGGCATCGAGTTCATCTGTTTCCGACCCCTTGAACCACAAGCGGCGCATGAGGCCGCCACAAATCACGAGGAATTTCACATGACAGAAATCAACGAAACAACGCTCAATGAACTCGTGAGCCGCGTCCTTGACGACCTTGGCGGAGCGCTCAGCGTGCCGCTGGTACGGATTGGAGATGCTCTCGGGCTATACAGGACGCTGAAGGCAGTCGGGCCGGTGAAGGCCGACGAACTTGCCGATGCCTCGGGATGCGCACCTCGTTATGTGCGGGAGTGGCTGGCGGCACAGGCAGCCTCAGGTTATGTGCATCATGAGCGAGGATTGTTCTCGCTGACGCCGGAGCAGGCCTTCGTGTTTGCCGAGCCGGACAGCGCGGTCAATCTCGTTGGCGCGTTCGATATCGCTGCTGCGATGGTCGAAAACCAGCCGAAGGTGCAGTCCGCCTTCAAAACCGGCCGAGGCGTTGCCTGGGGAGATCAGGCTGGCTGCATGTTCTGCGCCGTCGCGCGACTATTCCGCCCAGGTTATATTAATTCCCTTGTGCAGGACTGGCTGCCGGCACTCCACGGTGTAATCGGTAGATTGGAAACGGGCGCGAAGGTGGCGGACGTCGGATGTGGGCACGGGCTATCCACGATCCTTCTGGCGCAGGCGTTTCCCAATTCCCGCTTTGTGGGCTACGACTTCCATGCAGGCTCGATTGCCGCTGCGATCGCGCACGCCCAGGCACACGGGTTGACGAACCTGCACTTCGAGGTTGGCCGGGCGCAGGATTTCGACGGCGGAGATTTCGATTTGATCACCTGCTTCGACTGTTTGCACGACATGGGCGACCCGAAAGCCGCTGCGGCTCATATCCGAAAGGCGTTAAAAAAAGGCGGGGTCTGGATGGTGGTCGAACCAACGGCCGGAGATACCCTGGAGGAGAATATCAATCCGGTTGGACGGCTCTACTACTCAGCCTCGACGATGATCTGCGTTCCGACCTCGCTTGCCCAGGAGACAGGGCTCGCGCTCGGTGCGCAAGCTGGAGAGCGGCGATTGGCCGAGGTGATCCGCTCAGGCGGCTTCACTCATATCCGGCGTGCAGCCCAGACGCCCCTCAACATGGTGCTCGAAGCAACCTGACGAGAATGAGTGACGCATCGGTCCGGCCAGATGGGGCAGGCGCTCTGCGCGTGACGTCGGAAAGCGGGTAGCCGCCCTTGAAATTTGGTCGCGTCTGCTGGGTACAGGAGAAATCGCGCGCTTGCGATAAACTTAGGCCGGGTTCGAGTGCGATCCGGAACGCTGTCCTGCGGCTGTTTGGCGACGCCTTGTACCGGCGGACCTATGAGCAGCTCACACGCCCCTTCTGAAAGGCGGCCGAACAACCAAAGTCCCTAGCCCTTGGGTGCCCTCACCCGCAGATCGATCTCTCAACCTGGGATTTGATGGTGCGCCAGTTTGGTGGAGCAAAGCCTGCCGCTATTAGCCAGTGTCTACGCGCGAGTCAGGCGGTCACCTGTCGACATCGATTTTCGAGACGAGTTCTGTCGTCAGTCATTGGTCTTGCCCCCTTAATACATCACGATGTTGAGTGTGACGTCGACAGGCGAAGCCGCCTTGAGCTGGGTGCTCCCGCGCGCCACCAGCAGGCCATCCGCACGCTCCAAGCGCGCGACGATCTGCAGCGTTCTCGAAGCAGCCGAGCTTGCGGGCAGGGACAAGGAAAAGGCTATCGCCTTTGACCCGCCGTCGCTTCTGATGCGCGTTTCCGTGGCGCGACGTCGCGCATTATTTTGAATGGCACGGTCCTCGAGATAAATCTCAAGACGACCCTTCGGTATCACCGCGCCGCCCTCGAACGTGACCGTGCCGCGAATATCCGACGATTGAGCAGCGACTGGTCCGGCGACCGCCGCAACAGCCGCAGCCCCAACGGCCTGTAATACTGTGCGGCGGTCGGTCCGGTGCTTCATCGCACACTCTCCATGATTGCCTCGCAAGGCCCTGCGGTAGCGAGATTGCCGCTCAGCTAAGGGCTCGAAAAGATAAACCACTGCAAATGTAGTATCGGAAGGGGCGCCTGCAAGCGCCCCTCCTGGTATCGAGTTAGATGACAATGAAGTCGGCTGCCGAAAGCCTCAGATTTGGGGTCAGCTGCGCAACCTGAATGGCCGCAAGCTCTCCGCCTCCGTCGACGTCATATGACAAGGCGCCGCTATCGGTGTTGTAGATGATGCGGTCGCCTGCGTTATGAGCGATGCCCTCCGCGCTCCCGTGGAACGCGCCCAAGGCGAGAGCGCCGTCTCCACCGCCGCTCTCAAAGACGAGACTGTCCAGCAGGATCATGTCGTTGATCACCCTGAAGTCCTTGATCCGCTCGACATTACCGTTCCCAAGCTCAGGCGAGAAGCGGAATGTATCCTGACCCTCGCCGCCGGTCAGCGTGTCCTCGCCAGCTCCGCCACAGAGGATGTTGCCATCGTTGCCAGGCAATTCGTCGGCGTAGATGATGTGTTCGACGTTGGCGATTTGCGGAATTTTCAGGTTCTTGGACAGGAGGATGACGGTGTCGTTCCCGCCGTTGGCCTTCTCGTGAATGACGTCGTCCGGGGAATCGACGAAATAGATATCGTCGCCGCCGTTGCCAGCCATGCGGTCGGCGCCGCCGCGGCCGTCGAGGACGTTGGCGCCGTCGTTGCCGATCAGGACATCGTCATGGCTGCTGCCGATGCCGTTCTCGACGTAATAGTCGGTCGCATCCGCGTTGTGTCCAGCGAAGATCGAAACATTGTTGCTGCAACCGTTGACGCTGGAGAAATGTCCGGCGCGCAAGTCGAGGATCGTACCCGCCGTCGAGCCGGAGAAATCGATCGTGTCGGTCCCGCCGGTATCATGGATCGCGAAGCCGATGTCATGCTGCTTGCCAGAGGAGGTCAGCTGGTAGCTACGCTGTGGGCTCCCGAAGCCGTAGATATTGTTCTCTGTGTTGAGGTCGATGTGCTGGTAGGTGCGCACTCCATTCGCGTCAACGGTTGAAAAAAGGCGGCGAATGAAGGCCTCGATGTCGGCCATAAGCGGCGTCGACGCAAACCAGAGGCTGGTTTCGCCGACAGCGTTGCTATCGAAATAGGACATGACGCTGTATTGCCACCGATCATATATCCAGGTCGCATCGTTCCGATAGGTGATCGGCTCGCGCCGTCGGGACCGCTGTAATTGTAGTCTCCAGGATGATTCAGACCGAATTGATGGCCGAATTCATGCATGAAGGCTTGGAAGACATAGCCGCCGACATCGGTCTTGTGGGCTTCCTTGTCGTCGAAACCCTGGCCGATGCTGACATGGTGACCGTTCGAATAGGCCATGCCATCGTCCTCCTCGCCAAGTTCGGGGCTGACAACCTCAATCTGGTCCGTGGTGCCGTCGAACGGCGCGTCGTCGATGATTTCGAATTTCAGGGGTGTGACAGACGCCCACATCTCTAAGGCGCCGATCGCGGCGGCCTTGTATTCCGGGTGGTTGTTGAGTTCGTAGAGATTGATCCTCACCGTTCCCGCAGCGATCTCGGGCGTCAGCCAACTGGGCAATGACCCAAGATGGTCGATAAAGGACTCATAATCCTCGCTCTTGCCATATGGGTTGTCGGGCGTCTGGTCGTTAATCCACCAGTCGTCGCTCGTCTGGCTTGGTTTTCCGGTCTGGCTTGGATGCGGCATCTTGGGATTCCTCTCTCTTCGATTGTGCGCAGTTACGGCTGTACCGTTCTGCAGGGGTCAAGACTTCCGGTACCAGTTTGGAGGACGCACAGTAGAGAAGGATTGACCTCACCATAAACCGCCCGATCGCTTAGGTTTTCTGTACCGTTGCTACTCAGAGGCCAATAACCGATGTTCATGATCCATTCGTCCTTAGCGCAGGATTTTGAACTGCTCCTGTCCTAACCCCAATTACATATGAGCCACAGCCTGCACGTGAGGCGCTGCGAACCCCCATACGCCGACGAAGCATTCCCCCGGAACGCATCGTTCTTAAAAACCGCTGCCCCGCCCGAGGCGCCCACCTCATTCGCCGATACCTACTCGCCGCTCCAGCCACGCGCTGCTCAATCCTCCCGAAACGCATGCTGCATCTGGTCGGTGAGCGGCTTTGTCAGGTAGGAGATGACGGTACGGTCGGCGATCTTGATGAAGACCTCGGCGGGCATGCCGGGGTAGAGCGAAAGGCCCTTGAGCTTGGCGAGGCTTTCCGGTTTGGGGTGGATGCGCAGCGGATAATAGGTGGCCCCGGTGCGCTCATCGGTTACGAGGTCGGGAGCGACCGTCACGACCTCCGCCTCCACGTCGGGCGTGGTGCGCTGGTTAAAGGCGCTGAAGCGGATCTCGACCAACTGCCCGACGTGGATCTGGTCGATGTCACGGGTGGCCACCCGGGCTTCGACGGTCAGATCATCTGCCTCCGGTACGACGAGCATCAGCGTCTCGCCTGCCATGACGACGCCGTTGATGGTGTGGACTGCGAGCTGGTAGAGCCGCATGTGGAATCTCGTATCCACCGAGGATGGGATTCTCGCTTTTGTTCGCGGCGCATCAAAAGGGCAAGGAGCGCAATATTGGACCCAATCCCAGATAGGTCAGTTCTTTTCCTCGGGTGCTAAGCAAATTGCGGTTGTTCAGGCACCCCAGACCATCAGGACCAAAGGTTACGGTGCTGTGTCGCTCACCGCGTCGGAAATCTATCGCGTGGACTCCGATAACTTCGGCAGTCCGTATGAATGCTCGGTGATTTGCCGGCAGCAGAAGGCCGCCGCCCTCTCCAAGTTCGGACTGACTTTTGTGACGGATCGCACGTGGAGCGGGGACGAAAACCTCTGGTGCCGGGAATTTGAGTCTGGACCTTTGGACGATCCCGAGAACTTTTCTATCCCGGAAGAGGCGTTTGATTGGACCCGTAACATTGCCGCGCAGCAGCCGGTAGAGATCAAACTGGGGTTTATCGACGGAAATCTCGTGTCAATTGATGACCATGACGTTGCACTGATCGACACAATCCCGCTCCTAAATAAAACAGTTGGTAAATTCGGACACGGCCGCTTTGTCGGGCTCGAACACATTTCAACCGGTGAAAAGGTTCTCGAGGTCCGCGAGGCGCCCGCGGCGGCCATCATCATGGACGCGCTGCGGCACCTCGAAACCACGGCTCTGAATCCGGGTTAACAGTTATGCTCGGATGATTTCGGCCATGTATTGTGGGTTTCTGCCTGCTTTGTTTCGTCTGAGTTTGATACTGCGCTTGTCGTTATGGCTTCGAACCATGTTGATGGCGAAGTGTCGGACGACGGCCATGTTGGCTGGTCCATGCCCGGTTCGAGATCGGGCGGCATCCTCGTTGAAGGTGACGTCGAGTACCCAATGGAGGGAGTTCTCGATGGCCCAATGGCCACGTATGGCCTCGGCGAACTGGAGCGCGGTCATCGACCGTGAGGAGATATA
>NZ_JAQJCK010000087.1:0-620 GCF_030182455.1 Rhizobium cerradonense | reverse complement strand
CTAGTACCGTTCCGCAGAGATTCTGACGGGTTGAGCTATCGCAAGATTGGCAGCGCTTCGGGTTGTACGAGCAATTGAATGCTTCGCGCTACTCCAGGCTGGCGTTGAATGAGACCGGCCTTTTCCAGGGTTATCACCATCTGGTGTACAGACGGTGCGGTCACCTCAAAGTGGCGACGCATGTCCGCTTCTGCCGGGGAGCGTTTGAAGATCCTGGTGTAGGCATAAATGAAGGCCAGGTATTGGCCCTGCAGCTGCGTGAACTGTGGCGCTCCGGCAGGAGGCTCTTTGCCAAACGTTTGATTCATTTGAGTTTAACCTGTGTTTCATCGCATCAGGAGGCTCAAATGAATATAAGATATCATGTGGAACTCAACCAGCTTGAACGTGAGCAACTGAACGCTCTTTTGAGCGGTGGCCGTCACTCGGCGCGCAGGCTCAAGCGTGCACAAATCCTGTTGGCGGCGAATGAGGGTGTGAGCGACGAGGTCATCGCTGCGACTTTGAATGTCAGCGGATCGACCATCTATCGCACCAAGCGCCGCCTGGTAGAGGCCAATCTCGAAGGCGCGTTGAGTGAGGAGCCACGGCCCGGCGTTGCCCGCAAACTATCAGCCAAG
>NZ_JAQJCK010000086.1:0-631 GCF_030182455.1 Rhizobium cerradonense | reverse complement strand
TGACCGACGAAATGCAGTAACGACTGATGCTTGGACGAAACCCTCGCCGGTGCCGTTACCGCTGCCAGAGGCTCGACACTCTTGCGCTCCACCGGCAGCATGAGGCCAAGGCAGTAATCCTTCAGCGGCTCTGCCCGATCGGCATGGCCGATCACATCGACAAGCCTCTCGACATAATCCGCAAAGTCTGATTCACTTCTTCCGCTCAGGCCATTCATCTCAGCTTGCTCCTGCTGACCACGAATCGCCACGCTAGCACATCATCGCAAACCGCGAATCTCCCGTTTTTTGTGACTCAGTAAGATTAGCTAGTTTCCGTCCACGAACATCAAGTTATTGATATTATTAAGTGAATCTGAATTTTGCGCAAGCAAGGCCCGGCGGTTTCAGGTATACTTTGGGCTCATGCCACTGATTCCGAAGCACAATCTGCAACCGCCGGAGCCGACAATGCGCCAGGAACGCACCGTCCAAGCCAGTATATTCGATCTTTTCGCCACGCACGAGATCGGCCACGAACTGAAGTCGATGTCGCAGTGGCTGGACGAGCACCACGATCTGTTTGGCTTGGTGGGGCGGGATCTGGGTCGGCACGGCGTCAAGGCCACCGGACGGCAAGGGCTGCCGGCCG
>NZ_JAQJCK010000085.1:0-638 GCF_030182455.1 Rhizobium cerradonense | reverse complement strand
ACAAGGGGCCAGCCTCAAGACCAATTC
The DNA here is from genome assembly GCF_030182455.1 of Rhizobium cerradonense. Lineage (NCBI taxonomy): Bacteria > Pseudomonadati > Pseudomonadota > Alphaproteobacteria > Hyphomicrobiales > Rhizobiaceae > Rhizobium > Rhizobium cerradonense. Next base: position 611 of record NZ_JAQJCK010000085.1, on the reverse strand, counting down.
GTTCCATCGCCGCGCCCTGCTCGCCAAACCAGGCGATCAGCGCATCGGGTTCACTGTGGACCTTTGCCTCGCGCACGATGCGGCCATCCGCATCCACCACGCACACACTCGAGTATTCCAACGAGACATCGATTCCGGCATACTGCTTCATGGTCGTCTCTCCGTGATGCTATGGAGCAGGCCACTCCTGACTCCGCGACACCATCATTGTGAGGGACGACCACCAAGCCTTCAAACTCGCCTGGCTGGGATCCGCCCGTTACACCATCTAACGGTCAATTTTGGTGCCTTGCTTCACTCTAGTACCCCTCCACAGAGATTATGACTCTTTGACTGGATAGGCCTTGTGGAGTTTTTCACGGGCTTTTTCGGTGGTGAACATCCATTGGATTTGTGCCCTTTGCGCGTTTCTCTGCTGCTGCCAAGCATTGATCTCTGCAATCATCCTGTGTTTGTCGTCGATCCTGCGGTCGAGGCATTGGCTTTTCAAAACGCCAATCTCGATCTCGACCATATTCAGCCAACTTGCGTGTTTCGGCGTGTGGTGGAATTCAAGCCGCTTGAGCACACGACGGGCTTCGGCGGCAGGAAACGCGTCGTATAGCGCGCCG
>NZ_JAQJCK010000084.1:0-645 GCF_030182455.1 Rhizobium cerradonense | reverse complement strand
ATGCTCGGATGATTTCGGCCATGTATTGTGGGTTTCTGCCTGCTTTGTTTCGTCTGAGTTTGATACTGCGCTTGTCGTTATGGCTTCGAACCATGTTGATGGCGAAGTGTCGGACGACGGCCATGTTGGCTGGTCCATGCCCGGTTCGAGATCGGGCGGCATCCTCGTTGAAGGTGACGTCGAGTACCCAATGGAGGGAGTTCTCGATGGCCCAATGGCCACGTATGGCCTCGGCGAACTGGAGCGCGGTCATCGACCGTGAGGAGATATAGAAGCGGACCTGGCTGCTTTGCCTGGACTTTTCATAGACTTGTGCTTGCACCTTGACGATGGTGGCGATGGACGGGAAGCGGTATTCGCCGGGAAAGCGCCTGTCGCCGGAGAGCCAGTCGATTTGAGTGGAGACGGTGACCCGCCGCTCTTCGACCCGGCCATGGCCCTTGTCGACTTCGGTCACGGTTGAGGTGAGGTTTGCCGGAGCGTCGGCAAAGAAGCGCTCGATCTCACCCATCAGGCCGGGCTGATTGGCCTTGGCCGCCAGGAGGTAATCAGCGCCTGCATCGAGCACCGCCTGGGCGGTTTTGGCATTGCAGGCAATGGCGTCGATGGTCACGAGCGCGCCTTTCAGGCGATCCTTTTCGGCCA
>NZ_JAQJCK010000083.1:0-650 GCF_030182455.1 Rhizobium cerradonense | reverse complement strand
TACAGGGGTATTTTAACTACCATGCGGTGCCTGACAATCTGCGACGATTGGGAGGGTTCCGCTGGGAAGTTGGTCGAGCTTGGCGACACGCCTTGATGCGCCGAAGCCAGCGACACCGCTTGCCTTGGGATCGTTTCCAAAGGCTCGTCCGCAAATACCTGCCACCGTGCCGGCTGATGCATCCGCATCCTGATGCTCGGCTTACCGTCACTACAGCCGATAGGAGCCGTATGCGGTAGTGCCGCACGTACGGAACTGACCGGGGGGCGATGGGTAACCATCGTCCCTACCGGGACCCTCTCATTTGCCACTAGTACCCCTCCGCAGAGATTATGACTCTTTGACTGGATAGGGCCTTGTGGAGTTTTTCACGGGCTTTTTCGGTGGTGAACATCCATTGGATTTGTGCCCTTTGCGCGTTTCTCTGCTGCTGCCAAGCATTGATCTCTGCAATCATCCTGTGTTTGTCGTCGATCCTGCGGTCGAGGCATTGGCTTTTCAAAACGCCAATCTCGATCTCGACCATATTCAGCCAACTTGCGTGTTTCGGCGTGTGGTGGAATTCAAGCCGCTTGAGCACACGACGGGCTTCGGCGGCAGGAAACGCGTCGTATAGCGCGCCGGGTGAATGGGTAGAGAGATTGTCCATA
>NZ_JAQJCK010000082.1:0-693 GCF_030182455.1 Rhizobium cerradonense | reverse complement strand
AAAGCAAGCAATTTGTGCAATCCTGTGTTGGACACAGTGATTTGGAACATTCTGAAGCCGGCAAACATCTTCGTTCAGTTGGTAGCCTACCGGATCAGACGCTGAGTTGGACGAATACTGTCTATGAATTCTTCGATCTTATTCCACAGACGCCACTGGCACGGGATGAAATCGTCAAACTCTATACGCCAGAAAGCCGCAAACTTCTCAACATGGCCCGAGAAAAGGCAATTCGTGCCGGGGAAGGCTTCACGTTGGACGCCCAAATAGTTACCTCTTTATGCCGCGCGCGGCATAAGGCAGTTTATGCCGACCGGCGAACTATGCCGATTATGCTACCGCTATGTTACAGAAAACATTGGCAAAAACTTGCTTAATCGGCATAGTTCGCCGGTCGGCATAAACTGCCAAACTCCATGGCCACAATCCGGAGGTCTATCTCACAGACGTCCTGACCAGGATCCAGAGCCATCCAAAGGATCGGCTCCAGGAATTGCTGCCGTGGCAGTGGGTGCCGGCGAAAGACCGATACGAGGCTGCGTGATGGCACGTTCCAGGATCATATATACTCTTAAAGAGGTCGCTGAGATGATCGGCGAGAACCTCGAGTTGATCGAGGAGGTGACCGCCAACTCGGACAATATCAGCGAGGGCGAATTGCTTTATGTCCGCGACGGCAGCGAATACGGCACA
>NZ_JAQJCK010000081.1:0-749 GCF_030182455.1 Rhizobium cerradonense | reverse complement strand
CGTCACGTTCGTCCGCATCAATTGGTTCACGTGATCGCGTCGAAATTGCCGCCTCGCAATGGTCGTTTCCAGCGTCATGGCCTTCACCATATGCGCATGAGCCGGACACCGGGCTTAGTGACGCTCCGAAGTCGCCATAGAAACTATCTGCATCAGCGCTCACCGAGCAATTGAACTCTGGTCGGCAGGAGCGGCGCGGCCATAGACCATAAACCGCTCATCCCTAGCAATGGGATGATATGCGGAAAGCAGCGCGGCAAAACGTGCTTGACCAAGCACGTAATCGGTCCAAAGCGGCTCGTCCTGCTGGATAACGATCAGATCGTAGTTGTGGCTGGCGAACTCGGCATATTTGGCGTCTAGGTAGGCATCCGATCGCTTCTGGTAGCGAGCGGCATCCGCCACCTCTCCTTTCGCTGACGCCTTCCGGGCCAGAACGTACGCAAGGGCGCCGAACCAGTCGCTGTTATTGGCAGACAAAAAGCGGGCCCCGACAATCCTGGCGAGCGGATGGGCAGCGGCGACGTCGCTGCCGATGACGCCGAGCGTCGGCTCCCCCTTCGATGCCGCTTTCACTGCCGCGACGAAAGCGTCGCTCGGCTTCTCCGTCTGTAAAAACGGCAGCCATGCAAACATGACGACAATGACACAAAGGATGCCACGTCCGAGCGTTTCACGGTTGTAACGCCAGCCGGAAGACGCTGCGACCCTGCAAAGCACAGCAACAAGAGCCAGCGAGATCGCAGCGA
>NZ_JAQJCK010000009.1:0-221855 GCF_030182455.1 Rhizobium cerradonense | reverse complement strand
CTACGGCCGCCGATCAACCATCATCACCAGCCAACTTCCCGTATCGGCATGGCATGGCGTCATAGGAGACCCGACTTACGCCGATGCCATACTGGATCGCCTCGTTCACAACGCTCATCGCATCGAATTGAGCGGCGATAGCCTACGCCGAAACCTGCCCCGAAAAGCTTGACACCCTGCCTAAATGAACTGACAACAATCATCGCCTGCAGACCCCACTAAAAAGGGGCGAGATCATCCCGGAATCAAGGGGCGCAATCATCTCGGAACAAAGGGGCGGCTTCATCGGAATCGGCAGTCTGCATAGCCTTCTTCAGGTCTACCAAGGCGAGGTCTTGTTTTCCGGCTCGGTGGTAAGCCTCCGCCCTTGAGCGATAATAGGTGAGATTATTGGGATCTGTCTCAAGTAGCTTGCTTAAATCGCCCGCCGCAAGGTCATACTGCTTCGTCCTAAAGTAAAGGCGGACGCGCTGTTGTCGTGCCATCGCACTGTCGACAATAGCCAAGAGATCGCTGCAAACTTGGATTGCATGCAAGTCGGATTTTTGATCTAAGCCGGTGGCGGCGAAGCTGCAGTCAAATTCCGACGGTATCGTTTTGTTGAGGAGAGCCCCCAATGCTTCCCGCCCTTCCGCGCCGTTAGGATAGGCCGAAACTGCAGCGGTTAAGTCCAGCCGCGCTTTCTCCTTGTTGCCCATTTCCAGATAAATGCGACCCCGCTGCGTGAGGGATACGCTGAGATCGATCTTGAACTCTGTGTCCGTAGGGCTCACTTCTACAGCGCGATCGGCAAAAGCCAGAGCTTGCTCAAGCTCGTGGCGCGCAAGATGAATCTCGGCCATCATTTGCAGGACGTCAGGTCGCGGAGGTGCCATGGCGAGAAATTTCTCGCAATCCTTCAAAGCAAGATCGTCCTTGCCCGTTCCTTTGTAGGCGCTGCCCCTGAAAAGATAGACGAGTGGATCGTCAGGGCTGATCGCTGCCGCCGTGTCAAGATCTTCCAGTGCAAGCTGATATTGCTTGGTTTCAATTAGATAGCGGCCTCGCAACAAATAGGAGCGCGCTTGTTTCGGTGCGAGCTCCACGACCTTGTCGAGATCCGTTTTCCGTTGTGCCGCGGCGTTCTGCTTTTCGATGGGGTTCGGTGAAGTACCGGAGATAATGTCGTTAATCCGGGACCGTATGTCGTAGGCTGGGACGAGAAGCGGATCCAGCCTAGTAGCCCGGTCACAATCGATAGTGGATAGCCGAAATGGCGATTCTTTAAATTGAAGTCCGCATCGATCAGCGAGTGCTTGCGCGCGTCGAGATGTATCATTCGTCGCCTCAATTAGCTTGGCACAATCGGCTAATGTCGAGCAGAGTTGCGGCGCTGGTAAGTCGATCGAGCCTGCATGAGCATAGCTCACTCCCGCCAAGCCGATAATGCAGGACATAAGAATATTTTTGGGCAGGGTCATTCAATAATCTCGCGGATGCAAATTAGCCGTTCGCCGAATAAACTGGGATGTTACGAGCGATTTCAAACTTGTTCGATTCGTCAGTTTCAAATCTCGTCAGAGTGGGGTTTGCGGTGGTGATGAGGGGATCAACGAGTGATTTCAAGGCGCTCGATGTAGTCGTCGGCGATCCCATAGTGGCTTTCGTCGTGCATGCTTAAAAAATAGCGAAGCTCCTCGATGTAAAATCCGTGCTTCTTCCAGTCGGAGCTTTCGCAATCCAGTTGCCATGCACGGCCCTTAAGAGATGGATGGACAACGCTGGCCTCGATCGGTTGACCAATCTTACAGGAGGTTTTCCACGTGCCAGCTGTTGGCGATGTCCCAGTCTCGAAGGAAAAAGAGGCTCCCGCAGCCCATGTCGAGGCGTCCAGCGCGAATGCTGACGTAGTCGTTATCCTCTGGTCTCCCGAAGGTCCGAGATATCCCCGCGTGTTGTCTCTTGATTTCAACTGCGCGGGACCCATCAATTCACGATCCATGGTGAAATTCGTGTAGTCTTGCTTCCGGTGTCTCGTGCCAATGTGCTTGCTCGTCGTGAATCGTGAACTGCGGATGAGGATTCGCAGGCGACATATAGCAGTCAGCTTCTGGGGCAATGAATTTCACCTTTCCCGTTCTCAGAAGCTGTTCGATCAACCAAAAAAAGGCCTCCTCGTGCTCCTGGAACGTTAAGTGTTGGTTTCCACGCAGAACTGAGCCGGTTAGGCGCATAATTTCCATTGAGAATTGAGCCATGTGAACCTTCCCCCAACGCGGAGAGCGACGGGGGCAACGGAGTGATCCACATGGGACTTTTTAAACATCATCCGTCGGATGGCACTGCGCGAGAAGTTGTCGGTGCGCGAGATCAACCTCACCGAATTCACCGGAAAAGCTAATGCACCCGGCGACGCTGGCCTCGATAGGCCCTCAAACTATGGAGCAGGCCAATCAGTTCGCCCGCTTCAATGTCTATAAGAACCTAAGGCCTCCCATATTAATGATCGCTCGGGCGAGACTCCAATCAGCGTTATACTTCTGTCGGGCGCGCTCTAAGCTTGCCGACATTGTCGGCGAACTGCCAGCCATTGGCCGAATGTTTCCTGGTCTGGTTCCCGAAATACACTTCGCACTCACAGATAGTGTTCCGGAAAGCGCTGTTCGTTGCCCTTTATAACCACTTTTGTGCAAACGAGAGAGTAGTGGTTCGTTAAACCGTCAGACCCACTTGAAATTGCGTATTGCCGATCTCATCTCTCGCCTGAATAGCATTGAGACCGGTGGGTTTTTGGTGGCTCGCTACAGGTTCTCAAATTTTTCTGTAAACCTGACGTAAAAGAATTTTCGAAAACCAGGCTTGAATAATGAGCTATAACGCTTTTCTGATTCATGATCGTTCCGCAATCGAACGTGCTCAAACATATGATGATGTTTGTCGCTCCCTCTACGAGCTTCGTGAGCGTTATGGAGCTGCGAATGTGATTTACAATGCTTCGCGCTCTGGGAATTCCCTCGGCAGCTCGCCCCTCATGCTTGGAACATGCGATCCATCGTGGGTGAAACAATACTGCGACGAACGGTTGGCGGAAATAGATCCGATTGTACTGGCAGCTCGTCGTTCGATGTTGCCAGTGGAATGGAAAAATGTCGACCAATCCTCTCGCGCTAATCGCTATTTCTTTTCACAGCTTGACCGATTCAATCTTGGCCGCCATGGCGTCACGATTCCCCTTGAAGGTCATGGCGGTGAGCGCGGGTTTATAGCGATGAGCCATCACGGGAATGAAGATGATTGGCATACTTGCTATCATCAACACGTTGCCGAACTCACCTATCTTGGCCGGTACATTCATGATCGCATGCTAGCGATAAGAGAAGGTCCTCAGGCACGGGGAACAGCTAGACTCTCAAGACAAAGCGCTGCTTGTCTCGATCTATTAGCGCGCGGAAGCGATGCTGCGGAAATCGCCTACACGTTGGGCCTGTCAGTCCATACTGTTCGTAAACATCTCAATCGAGCCATGACGACCCTTGAATGCAAAACGAAAATGGAAGCTGTGCTCAAGGCGGCAAGACTGGGTTTTTTGCCAAATGCCGTTGGGTTTTTGAGCGCGGTGGTTATGTCGGGTGCTATGCTGGATGATATTTTCATTGATCGCATGATCATGTGGATTTAGTTGCCCGCTATTGCGTCGGAACAATAAATTTATCTGCTAATATAGATTTATGATCAATAATTTATCAAATTATGTGGTCAATTTTGGTACCTTGCGTCATAGCTGACCTTGCGTAATCTCATGCCACGGGCGGTCTTTCTTTTCCGCCGTGAACGCCGATGGATCGAATGGAGCAAAATATGACACATAGCCGGATTGGCGGGCCTATCCGCTTGATCCAGGACCGCTCATTTTCTGGCGCATTCGAGTGCCATCGGCTCAGGCACCGGCTCGTTTGAACCGGCGTGTAGGGCTGGAGTTCGAATTCGGACAGTAGTCGTGTCATCTGTTCTCGTCGTATTTTTTCGCCTTAAAGGCGCAAACAGGAAAAATTTTACTTGCAATTGTAGACTCAGTTTTTATCTTTATGCGTTAGTAACCTCTGCCATAGTTACAACTTTAGGGACTTCCTGCAGCAGTTTAATTGGGGGAAAATATGAACGCCATTGCGACGGAAGTGCCGTCAAAGCTAAATCAGAGCCAGATTTCTGAGGAGACCAAGCAAAAGCTTGCGGGAGCCAAGGCGGCATTGCAATCGACCTTTGGACAAGTTGTTCTCGCGATGAGTTCCGTTCCTCGGTACCGCAGTCAGATGATTTCCGATCTGTCTCACCTGGTGATCGATCCTCTTATTAACGACCGTGTTGCGATCGCTACCCCAAAGACGGCAACCGGCATCGAGCCGCCGGCAATTGCGATTTGGGCAACAGTGGGCGCCGAGGTTGATGCGCGAATTTCGGAGCAGACAAAAGCTGGCGTATTTCCAATCCGGTTGAAGCCGGAGGACTGGAAGAGTGGCGAGATTGTGTGGCTGTTAGATGTGATCGCCCCGACGCGCGAGCTCGCAACGCTGGTGCTGACGCACTTCCATCAGGTTGCCAAGCAAGGTAACATTAAAATCCATCCCATGGTCGCGCATCTGGTCGACCCGGAAGTTCTTGCCAAGCTGTCCGCGGGCGCTTCTGCGCCGTTTGATGCGGTCGGCGACGAGCCCAGCAAGCATCTGAACTGACGCCTCGATCGAGGCGCCAGCATCTCATTTTCAAGTTAAATTTTGTGCGAGACAGGCATGTCGATACGGCATGGCGTAGCTATTACGACGGCTAGTTCTACTCTGCCCAATGAAGCCTGGGGCAGGGATAGATTTGCAGTGTGTATAATAGCGCAATTACTCATCAATCGTGTCCGGCCTTCTTCGGCGCTTATAGTTAGAAAACTCCTGCTAATACTGTGGGGCACCATTCTATTGACAGGTTGCCAGGGCGAGACTGCGAGCGTCCGTTATCGTGTCATCGCAGGCGTTGAGGTCGATGGGAAACCTGTCGAAGCCTCGACGGTGATGGAGGTCCGCTATAGTCGCGTGACCCAAAGCCTTACGGGGGCAGGCGGCGCAACCAGGCTCTATGGCGAGACGCTGATCTTTGACCTACCGGGCAGAGGCACTTTCTACATCCTTCCGGTCGAGCATGAGAAGGGCGGTACACTCGCACAAATTTGGGAGAAGGCAATTCTCCTGACACTCGGCATTAAAAGCAGCATCGGCATGCTTCAAGACGCCGACTTTGATCGTATGAAGGCTGCGACCGGGAGAATGCCATTTCGGATGTTTGGTGGAAACCGGTATCCAGCATTCATCGCCTTTCGAGACGAACAAAATCCAAAGACGATTTACGAGATCCAACCACGGGATCTTGGGAGGGTCTTTCCAGGTGTCCGTTTTACAGGAATCGATATTCAAATCACAGACGAACCGGTGACCTCCAAAATACGTGATCGGCTGCCTTGGCTGAACACTCCCGTTGGCAAGCAAGTCTTCGAGAGAGACCCGCCAGGCCACCAGCGGTCGTATCGGGACAGTCCAATCGGATTTCTCATTACAAAAGCTCATTTTTTCGGTGACGGGAGCAGATGATGACTGCGACACATCAGGACGTAATGCTTGCGCTTCTCTCGCTTGATGCCTATTCGCGAGGAACAGTGCGCCAACTTGAGCGCGGCGGAGCCGAGCTCAGCCACAACATCGGCACTGCAACTTGGAGCAGGGTATCCGATGAAATTGATGGGGCGTTGGCGGCCGGCTTCAGTGCATCGAGCTACACATTGGCTTCGGGCGAGACCGTTATCGCCTATCGCGGCACCGATTTTTTCACGAGTACGTTGTCACCCCTCGAAACAATCAAGGATATCCTTGCCGGCTGGATGAGTTCCTTCGATGTTCTAGGGGCGGATGTTGAAGGCGTTGGCCTTCAACCATACTACGCGGGAGAGTTTTACAAACTGATCACAGGTCGGGAGCTATTCCCTGATTTAGGGGAGACAACCCCACCGACAGGAAATGTTATCATAACCGGTCACTCGTTGGGTGGCAGTCTCGCGGGCTACGTGTCGTCGCTCACCCACGACCAAGCGGTGATTTTTAATGAGATTCCGTATTTAGGCCTAGCCCTCACCGCCTCCTTAAACACCTTCATAGAAGGTATCGAAGAACAAGCGGACCCAACGGTTGTCTACCAACAGCTTGTCGACATTTTGAACGGCAATGGACTGAGCCTCCCTGGTCTGAACCTGCCCTATGCCACAGACGTCACCTCGTTTCGCACAACGGGCGAGATTGCGACATTCGCGCGTTTATTAGGCCCCTTTCTTGGCTTCCTCGCACAGGACTATCTCCCTGAAGATGTCGCTGCAAGCCAGGCAATTGCCGCCGCCGCGCTCATCTACGGCAACACCGCGGATGCGCAGCAGGGGGTCGTCTACCTCAATTCGTTCGGCGGCTTTCGCAACCCAATCGACCTGCATTCGCAGGGCTTGATGGTATTACTTACCTATGCTGATTCTGAAAATCTGGTCGACTGGCACGCGATCGGAGCGCCGCTTCTTGACGCACTGTTCAGCACCGACGTTGCACTAGCTGTCGGGGTAGACAAGCTTGGAGGTTACGCGGAAGCCGCTGCCAGGCTGATGGATATCTTGGCATACTCCGTCCTTGACGAGGGCGCGCTCGTCTTTGGCAATACCGGCGCGAAAGCCTTGTTCGATGATGCAAATGCCCTCGGTCAGCTCGTCGACGCGGATAAGGCGTCCAGGTTAGTAAAAGATGCCATGCCCGGTCTAGCCGATACACTCGTGCAATTTGCCGGGCTAATGGCCTTGAGGGAAATCGATTATAAGAACGTCGATTCCGCCTATCATCCTGAAAAGGGGATCATAACCCTCACCGACGCGAGCGGGAGCGAAGTCAACGATGGGGCAACCGCACAGGTATTGACGGTAAATGTCTCACAGGATTTGTGGGGTGTTGGAAAGGTCGAGACGGAAGACGACGTCATAAAAATCGTAGGTGTTCAAACCATCCTCGAGGGCCTCTACAAAAAAGGATTGGGCGCCGTTACCGAGTCCCTCATCTCCTCTGCGATGCAGGAACTTTACACAGATCCTCATGCGGACCATTTCTCGGTTTACGAGGTCATTGGGGCGCTCGAGTTTTCTCTTTCGGATGACCCACTCGTCTTGACCCTCGGCGACACTGCTGATGGCTATGATAAGTACCATGCCGGCCTTTTCGCAGCGACCGACGGCGACGACCAGATCACGGGCAGTGACGAGAACAATATCATCGCCGGCGGCGACGGTGATGACACGCTGACCGGACATCTTGGTCGCGACCTCTTGGTGGGCGGCAACGGTTCCGACAATTTCATCGATTCAGTTACCGTCGCCGATCATCAGACCGGCCGTCAGAACGAAAACGACGTCTACATTGGCGGAAACGAGAATGTCGGGCTCCTGACAGATTTCCTCGAATGGCTCGTGGGCGCAACCGAGACCGACACAGTTCGTTATACGGTCGACAACCTGATCGAAGACAATCCTAATACGCCCGTCGACGAAAGCGCTCTACAGCAGGAAGGCGTCAGGGTCACGGACCTGAAGGTCAACCACGACTTCGGCGGTATCGAGGCGCTTGAGGTCACCGTCGAGGATATGGCGACCGGAAAGGCAGGCACAGACACGCTGGTGTCGATCGACAAGATCGAACTTTCTGATCGTGCAGACGAACTGATCGTGACCGACGAGGGGCTTGATGCCCCGATCCTCATCGACATGGGCAAGTCAGGACGCATCCAGTCCGAGCTGCCGGCCGGCGAGACCCTCAGCCCCAACGCCTTCATCGAGAAGGTCGATGTTGTCGACTATTCCGGCCTGTCGCACGGCATCAACTATCTGAACGGCGTCACGTCAAACCACGATGACGTCGACACTCTCGACAACATCTTCCAGTGGCAGGGCTACGACCAGGAGCTGAAGACGATCGTCGACTATTTTGCAAATGGGGCGCTCGGCTACAACAACGCACTGCACGTTCAGGGCGCCGATCAGGTCAAGCTCAGCGACCACGACGACGTGCTGATCAGCGCCGACTTCGGTTCGATCATCACGACCGGCGAAGGCCAGGACAAGATCTGGTTCACCAATGGCATCGGTGTGACGGACCTCAGCGCTGACGACCGCATCGCGCTGGGTGGTGTGCTGACCCTTTATGGTGGCCTGAAAAACGAAGCGTCGGAGGACCCCTATGCCTGGGGACCCTATGGAACCTCGTACGGTCTCAATGCTGAGGGTGAACTCGTCATCCGCAATGCTTTCTGGCATGTTACCAACCCCGACGGGACGCCGTCCGACGAGGTCGCGACCATGTATGTCCTCAACTGGAAGGACAGGACGACACAGGGCCCAGGCGGTCAGGGCGAAGTCGGGCCGGGTGGGATTTTCCTCGCCGAATATCACATGTCTTTCGTACGCTTCCGCGACATTACGCAGGATATGAAGGGCCAGTATTCCGTCCTTGGCGAGGGCGCCTTCGATATTCTCGGCCTGATGATCAAGACGATGACGGGTCATTACCCCTGGGGTGGGCAGGATCCGCTCGTCCTCGACCTCGACGGCGATGGTATCGAACTCACCGCGCTCGATCGCACGAAGTCCAAGCTCGACCTCGACAACGATCTCTACGCCGAGTCATCCGGTTTCGTCGGCAAGGACGACGGTGTTCTCGTCCGTGACCTGAATGGTGATGGCAAGATCACCGGTTCCGACGAGATGTTCGGCAACGCCACCACTTCGGGCCTCGCCGCACTCGCCCTTCTCGACGGCAATCACGACGGCAAGGTCGACGCCAACGATAGCGGACTCGCAGACTTTAACGGTGATGGTGCGGTTACCGCGGCCGACAGCTTCTCCTCACTTCTCGTCTGGCAGGATGCCAACGAGAACCACCGCACCGATGCTGGTGAACTCAAGAGCGTCGTAGAGCGTGGCATTGCCTCGATCAACGTGACGCCCAACACCGGAACGGTGCCCCAGGTCGTCAATGGCAACACGATCGCCAGCACCGCAGGCTATACGCTCGCTGACGGTACGGTTCGCACGATCGCTGATGTGCTGCTCAAGCTCGACAACCAGAACACCACCTATGTCGGTGCCCCGATCCAGGTCTCGCAGTCGGTCCTCGACCTTGCCGACCTCAAGGGGCGTGGCACGCTCGTATCCCTGCATGAGGCAATGAGTGTTCTTCCGGCCGCTGAGACGGCCGTGCGTACTGCAGTCCAGACGCTGACCTCGCCGGTCCTGTCGGCTTTGCGTGAAGCAATCCGGCCGATCCTGACGGCATGGGCTGAAGGCTCTCCGGTCAAGATCAGCGCTGATATCATTACCGGTGCCGCAGGTCTGAGCACCTATGACGACCTTGCGATCGTTCGCAAAGACGGAAATGTTGTCGACTACGCCTGGGGCGTTTCCGCTTCGGGTGACGGAACGTCCGACATTCCGGGCATCCGAATGGCCTCCGGGGTCATCGTCTCGAGCAGTGAAGGTACGTCGGGGCGCGGCCAGCTCTCCGACCTCCTGTCGCAATGGACAGGCGCTGGTTCATCGAATGTCGTCACGACTGGAACGGAGCTGCATAATGGCGTTTCGGTATCCTATCTCGATTACCGCAACGGTGATGACTACTTTCGTATCTACAATTACCAGAAGGCTGACTGGAGCAGCGCTCTCGCATCGTCGACCACTCACACGCTCGGCAGCGGCGTCGTCATCGACACTGTCGCAGGCTCGGACTTCTCCTTCTATGAACGGTTGATCGGCGAGTCACTCCAGGCCTTCTTCGATATCCCGGATTCGGCGACAAACGGTTACAAGGCCGTCGCTGCCTTTCTCGATAAGATGGACGACGCCCTCAACCTCTTCGCGGTCCGCTTGGCGGTGCAAAGCGGCCCCCTTGCGCATTATTTCGACAGCATCGACTATAATGCCCAAAGCGACGGCTTCACATCGAAGAGCGGCTCTCAGATCGCCGCCGTCTTCACCGCGCTCCTTGTAGACGCCGAGCAGAGCAGCAACGCCGCGTCATGGCTCACCGAATGGAAGCCCTTCTTCGACGTCTTCCTGTCGGACTATTCCCGTGGTTCGGCATCGCAGAAGAATACCTACGCGTTCTTGGCACAGAACATGCTCAACGCGGTTGAGCAGCATGCCGGCGGCATCTCGGTTGTCGACTTCGCACGTGCCTTCGGCATGGCGCAGGATCTGTTCTTCACGGGAACCGGCGAAGTCAATGGCAGCGGGCAGGACGATATCCTGATCGTCGATGGTGGCGAAACGGTCGTGCGCGGCGGCAAAGGTTCCGACAACTATGTCATCGGCAAAAGCTTCGGCTCAACCGAGATCTTTGATGACGATGGTATCGGCGGCAGCGTCGACTCGGTCCGCTTCTCCGCCCACAATGCCGGCGACATTATCGCCTCGCGCGACGGCATCGACTTGCTTTTGACCGATAAGGTCACCGGCGCCGTTCTGCGCATCACCAATGAGTTCGAAGGGCGCTGGCCCGGCTCGATGGTCGGCGACGTCTCGCGCGACTATGGCATTAACCAGATCGTCTTCAAGGACGGCACTGTCTGGACTAAGGTCGATATCGCCGAAGCGGTCTCCAAGATCGATGACGCATCGACCCACATCGTCGGCACCGCCGATATCGACGTGCTCGAAGGCGGCAAGGGAGACGATCTGCTGGAAGGCGGGGGTGATACCGATATCTACCGCTATGGCCGCGGCGACGGCAAGGATATCGTTCACGACTACGAGGACAATGCCTTCCGCAACGACCAGGACATGCTGCAGTTCCTGGACGGCATCCGCACTGGTGACCTGATCTTCCAGCGTGACAGGGCCTCGGCTGACCTCGTCATCCGGTTCAAGGACCACCCGCTCGACCAGATCACCATCCAGGGGCAGTTCGCGGCGACCTATACCGGCGTCTACGGCACCTGGTACATGAGCCGCATCGATCTCTTCACCTTTGATAATGGCACCAGCCTAACGAGCGATCAGGTCGCAAACCTTGTGTTGAAGGCCTACTCGACAGACGGCAACGATCAGCTGTACGGCATGGAGCGCGAAGATATCCTGCGGGCCGGCAAGGGTGACGACTTCATCTCCGGCGGAAACCAGAACGATCTTTACCTTTATGCCTTGGGCGATGGACACGACATCATCCAGGACTCCATGACCAATATCCTGTCCGGAACCACCGATGTGCTGCGCTTCGGTGTGGGGATCGACAGAGACGACATCAGCTTCGGTCGGGTGGATGGCGAGCGCAATTCCGTCGTCATCTATGTCAACGGCGAAGAAGGCAGCGTCACCTTACGCAACGAGTTCTCCTATGCTGCCTCAGGCGTTTTCGGAGACATCTTCTTCGATCGCATCGAGAGCATCGAGTTCACATCGGGCGATCAGAGCATCGCCTGGTACCAAATCGCGACCGCGGTCATTGCTGGGCAGAAGACCGATGGAGGCGATGTCATCGACGGTTTCGATATCGATGACGTACTTGATGGTGGCGCTGGCAACGACACACTTTACGGCAACAACGGCAACGACACCTATGTGTGGGGTCGCGGCTACGGCAACGACAAAATCCAGGAGCGCGGCGCCGGCGCCCTGAATGGTGGCGATTCCGACAAGATCATCTTCCACGATTATGTCACCGCCGATGACATCGTCCTTTCACGGACACCTGGGGCTAGCGATATCATCATAACGCTGCAGGATACGGGCGAGACCCTGACCCTCATCGAGCAAGTATCTTATAACGCCATCAATTACCGCCCCGATCAGGTCGACGAAATCCACTTCTCGGATGGCGCAATCTGGTACGCGTCCGACATTCGCGCCCACTACCTGCTCGACGCCAAGACCGATGGCGACGACCACATCTACGGCTTCTGGACGAACAACACGCTCGACGGGGGCGCCGGCCACGACATCCTGGAGGGCGGCGACGGTTCCGATACCTATGTCTTCGGTTATGGCTATGGCCATGACGAGATCCGGGAAACCTACGGGATCGTTACCTATGATGATGACGATGCGGTTCGGTTTGCGGCAGGTGTCGATGTCGACGACGTCACCTTCCAGCGGTCGGGCGAATACGATTTGCTGATCTCGCTTGCCGGCTCGAGCGACACGCTTCTGATCACCAGCGAATTCTATGTTGGCGTCTGGGATATGAACGACGTCGAACGCTTCCTGTTTGCCGACGGCACACAGATCACCAGAGAACAGATCAGCCAGCGCATGATCGAAGCGCAGAGCACGTCCGGCGACGACACGATCAACGGATTCGAGCTCAACGATACGATCAATGGCGGTGGCGGCAACGACATCATCAACGCGGGCAAAGGCGCAGATTCGATCACCGGCGGCCGAGGAAACGATGTCATCGATGGCGGCGGATGGAGCGACTCCTATTATTATAGCCGTGGCGACGGCAACGATACCATCGTCGACGGTGACTGGAGCGGTGGTAACGACCGTCTCTTCTTTAAAGATGTAAATTCGAGTGAAGTCTCGCTCGTGCGCAACGGCAACAGCCTTCTAATCGTCATTGCAGAGTCCGCTCCCGGCGTTGGGGACGGCGGATCGGTGCTGCTGAAGGACACGATCGACGGCTTCTACGAGCGCGGCATCGAGACGATTTCGTTTGCGGACGGCATCTCCTGGTCGCGGGATGTCTTCGTGCCGATGGTTATCAATCAACAGGGCACGCCCGGCAACGACACGATCACCGGTTCAAACATTGCCGACACGCTAGCGGGCGGCAAGGGTGACGACATCATTAACGGCGGCGGCGGCTATGATACCTATGTCTATGCCCGCGGTGACGGCAATGACACGATGTTCGACGGCGACTGGAGTGGCAATGGCGACCGCCTGCTGTTCGTCGATATCAATCCGAGCAACATTTCGCTCCTTCGCCAGGGTAACAGCCTCAAGATCCTGATTGCTGAGACTGCACCCGGAGCAGGCGATGGCGGTTCGATCCTGTTCCAGGACACGGTCGACGGCTTTTACGAAAAGGGCTTCGAGACCATTCAGTTTGCCAATGGCACGATCTGGACCAACGACCAGGTTCGCCAGATGCTCGTGGATCAAGCGACCACCGCAGGCAATGACACGATCAACGGCACGGGCCGGGGTGATATCCTGCGCGGCGGCGTCGGTAACGATACGTTGAACGGCGGTGGCGGCAGCGACGCCTATGTCTATGCCCGCGGTGACGGCAATGACACGATGTTCGACGGAGACTGGAGTGGCAACGGTGACCAGATCCGCTTCGTCGACATCAATCCCAATGAGGTAACGCTCGTTCGCCAGGGCAACGATCTGAAGATCCTGATCCGAGAAAGTGTTGCGGGGGCGGGCGACGGCGGTTCGATCCTGTTCCAGGACACAGTCAACGGCTTTTACGAAAAAGGCTTTGAGACCATTCGCTTTGCCAATGGCACGATCTGGACTAATGACCAGGTTCGCCAGATGCTGATGGATCAGGCAGCGACCGCCGGCAACGATACGATCAACGGTTCGGACAGGGCCGATATCCTGCACGGCGACGCTGGAAACGATACGCTCACCGGCCGCGGCGGCAGCGACCTCTACGTCTGGGCGCACGGCGATGGCAGCGACACGATCGTCGAAGGAGATTGGTCTGGCACCGGCGACCGCCTCCAGCTCTCCGACGTCAACCCGCAAGACGTCACCTATCTTCGCAATGGCAACGATATCGTAATCGTCATTCCCGAAAGCGCACCTGGCGCTGGCGATGGCGGTTCAATTTCGCTCCCCTATTTCCTGGACGGCTATTACGAGCGTGGCGTCGAGAGCGTTCTCTTCGCAGACGGCACGATCTACACGCGCACCGAAATCCTGCCGCTATTGCCGATCATTCCGGCAACTGCCGGCAACGACAGCATCGACGGCTCGAACGGCGCCGACACCTTTGAAGGGGGCCGTGGCAACGATGTGCTGAACGGTCTTGGTGGTAACGACACCTATCGCTACTCGCGTGGCGACGGTGCCGATACGGTGATCGAGGGCAGCGCCGGCGGCAACGATGACCGGCTGGTGTTCACGAACATCAATTCCGCCGAGGTCTCGCTGTCGCGCAATGGTATCGATCTGACCATTACGATCCCGAAAAGCACGCCGACCGCAAATGATGCGGGAAGCGTTCTTCTACGCGCCGCTTTGGATGGCGACCAGGGAGGTGTCGAAACGGTCGTCTTCGCCGATGGCGTCGAGTGGACGAAAAACGATATCAGGGTGAAGCTGCTCGGCGCCGTCAGCACCACCGGCAACGATACGATCACTGGCTTCAGCAGCGGCGACGATATCACGGGTGGTCTCGGCAACGACACGATCAACGGCGCCGGCGGCAATGACGTCTACCATTATGCGCGCGGCGACGGTAACGACATCATCACCGAAGCGGCTGCCAGCGGCATGGCCGATACGCTCCTCTTCAATGGAATCGTCGCGAGCGACGTTAGCTGGGGCCGCAGTGGGGCTGATCTCGTCCTGACGATCGCTCCGAGCGTCGCGGGCGGAACGGACGGTTCGACCATTACGCTGAAGGGCGCGCTGGATGCGAATGCCGAGCAGGGGATCGAGCGAGTTGTATTTGCTGACGGAACGGTCTGGGCGTTCATCGATTTCGCCTCGAAGGTCGTCAACGTGGCTGGCACGACGGCGGCGGAAACGGTGAACGGCACCAACGGCTCCGATATCATTCGTGCAAACGCCGGCAACGACGTCATCAACGGTGGCGGCGGCAACGATGTTTACCTATACCAACGTGGTGACGGCAACGACACGATCAACGATGACGCCAATGGCGGTTCAAATGACCGCCTGGTCCTTGCCGATATCAACCCCGCGTCGGTTTCACTTGTTCGCAACGGTATCGATGTGTCGCTCGTCATCGCACCGACGGTGGCAGGTGGCGCCGATGGTGGAACCATCCTCATCAAGAACGAACTCGACGAATATTACGCGCGCGGTCTTGAGCAGATCGTCTTTGCCGATGACACAGTATGGTCGAGAGCGGACCTGCGGACAATGGTTCTGCAGCAGGCTGGCACCGCCGGCAATGACGTCATCGACGGCTTTAACATCGCGGATACGATCAGGGGCGGTAAAGGCGACGACAGCCTGAACGGTCAGGGCAGCAACGACACCTATCTTTACGCCCGTGGCGACGGTAACGACACGATCACCGAATGGGATAGCGCCGGCGACGACGATCGTCTGGTCTTCACTAACCTCAACGCGAGCAACGTGTCCTTGGTGCGTACCGGCATCGACCTGAAGCTGGTGGCCACCGAGAGTGCCGTTGGCGCAGGCGACGCCGGGTCGATCGTCCTCAAGAACATGCTGGACGAATATTACGCGCGCGGTGTCGACAAGGTGGTGTTTGCGGATGGAACGGCCTGGACACGGGCGGATTTCCGAACCAAGGTCCTGCAGCAAGCCGCCACTGATGGTAACGATACGATCGACGGCTTCAATGTCGCCGACACGATCCGGGGCGGTAAGGGCAACGACAGCCTCAATGGCCAGGGCAGCAACGACACCTATCTTTACGCCCGTGGCGACGGCAACGACACCATCACCGAATGGGACAGCGCCGGCGACGACGATCGTCTGGTCTTCACCAATATCAATGCGAGCGACGTGATGCTGGTGCGTACCGGTATCGACCTGAAGCTGGTGGTCGCCGAGAGTGCCGCCGGCGCCGGCGATGCCGGGTCGATTGTCCTCAAGAACATGCTGGACGAGTACTATGCGCGCGGTGTCGACAAGGTTGTGTTTGCTGACGGAACCGCCTGGACGCGGGCGGATTTCCGGACGATGGTCCTGCAGCAGGCCGTGACCGCCGGCAACGATACGATCGACGGCTTCAATGTCGCCGACACGATCCGCGGCGGCAGGGGAGACGACAGTCTCAACGGCCAGGGTAACAACGACGCCTACCTTTACGCTCGCGGCGACGGCAACGACACGATCACCGAATGGGACAGTGCGGGTGACGACGATCGCCTGGTATTTTCCGACATCAACGCAAGCGACGTGACGTTGGTGCGCACCGGCATCGACCTAAAGCTGGCGGTCACTGAGAGTGCCGCCGGCGCCGGCGACGCCGGGTCGATCCTGCTGAAGAACATGCTGGATGACTATTATGCGCGCGGCGTCGACAAGGTGGTTTTTGCCGACGGTACGATCTGGACGCGGGCGACGATCCGCACCAAGCTGCTGACGCAGGCGGCCACTGACGGCAACGATACAATCGACGGCTTCAACGTCGCCGACACGATCCATGGCGGCAAGGGCGATGACAGTCTGAACGGCCAGGGCAACAACGACACCTACGTCTATACCCGCGGTGACGGCAATGACGTGATCACCGAATATGAGAATGCCGGCGGTAGCGATCGGCTGGTGTTTGCAGACGTCAATGCTGCCGACGTGACATTGGTGCGCAATGGCAACGACGTGACCATCGTGGTGGCCGAAAGTGCCGTCGGCGCTGGCAACGCCGGCTCTATTACGCTCAAAGCGTCCTTGCAGGACTATTATGGACGCGGCGTCGACGCGATTGTCTTCGCCGACGGCACTAGCTGGTCGCGGGCCGATATGGTCGCACACGTGGCTTATGTCGGAGGAACAGCCGGCAACGAGACGATCAACGGATCCTCGGGCACCGACGAAATTCGAGCAGGCGCCGGTAACGATACGCTTGTCGGTGGCGCAGGAAACGACACCTACGTCTATTCGGCCGGAGACGGCAACGATATCATCGATGAGCAGACGTCAGGGACCGACAGCGACATCCTTCGACTCAACGATCTTTTGCGGAGTGACGTGCGGTTCGAGCGGACGGGATCGGCTGTCAACGATGTGATCATCCGCGCGCTTTCGACCGGAGAGACGATCATGCTCAAGAACCAATTCAACCTCGCAGGCGGCGTCGAATCGATCGTCTTCAAGGACGGTGAGGTTCTTGGGGGTGCTGCAGGTGCGCTCGACACGGCGTTCAAAGGTTTGGTTGTGATCTACGGGACGACAGGGAACGATACGCTCGCCGGCACTCCTGATGGCGACACCTTCATCGGTGGGGCCGGTGACGACCGCTATAACAGCGGTGCGGGCAGCGATGTCTATCTCTATGCCAAGGGCGAGGGCAGCGACTATATCGACGACCAGTCGAGTTCGACGGTCGATGTCGACGCCCTGCGCTTTAGTGACCTGAATGCCAGTGATGTCACATTCAGCCGGTTAGGGGTCCACACTCTGATCACAGTTAATGAGACAGGGGCGGTCATCACACTGGACGAGCAGCTTTCGTCGACGACCGCCAATTGGGGGGTGGAGCGCATCCAATTTGCCGACGGCACAGTATGGGACAGAACCCAGATCGAGGTAGCATCCTGGATCCGGGGTTCGGCTGGCAATGATACGCTGACTGGCACCGCGGGCAATGACACACTGGGCGGCGGTGCAGGCAACGACATCGTCAATGGTGCTGCCGGCAATGACACCCTCCATGGCGAGGTCGGCAATGATACGCTCAACGGCGGCGATGGAAACGATGCTCATTTCGGCGGTGACGGCGACGATCTTCTAATCGGTAATCTTGGCATCGACACATTTGACGGTGGTGAGGGCAATGATACGCTCGACTTCACCTATTACACGACCGCCAGCCACACGATCGATCTGGCTGCGGGTCTGGTGACCTTCTCGGACGCATCGCCTGCCGAGCAGATCCTGAACATCGAGAATGTGGTGGGCGGCGCCGGCGTAAATGATATCCGCGGGTCCGCGGCTGACAACAAGCTGGATGGCGGCGCCGGCAACGACGTGATCTCGGGCAATGACGGTAAAGATACCCTGATCGGCGGTGCTGGCAACGACACGCTGACAGGAGGATCGGGCGACGATGCCTTCGTCTTCAGGGTTGGCTTCGGTAAGGATACGATAACGGACTTCGTAGCGGGCGCGGCAAGCCACGACTCCATCGATGTCAGCACCAGCCTCTTTGCCGATTTCGCATCAGTGATGGCAGCCGCGACCCAGGTGGGTGCGGATACGCTGATTACCTATAATTCCAGCAATGTCATCACGCTGAAGAATGTTGCATTGACAAGCCTTCATCATGACGACTTCCACTTCACCACCGCCGCGTGATGAAAGGCATTCGTCTTGAGCAGTAATCGGGAACAACCGTCACAAGTCTTTCTTGTGGCGGTCCTTTCATCGCTTCGGCGGGCCTTCCTCGGTGTCGGCGTCACGAGCTGTGTCATCAATATTCTGGCGTTGACCGGTTCGTTCTTCATGCTGCAAGTCTACGACCGGGTCATTCCCGGTCGCAGCCTGCCGACGCTCGTCGGCCTCGGCATCATCGCAGCCACGCTGTTTATCTTTCAGGGCGTGCTGGAGTTGATCCGGTCGATGCTCCTGGTCAGGGTGGGAACGGCCATCGATGAGCGTTTCGGCGACCGCGTCTACGGTTCGCTCATCCTGTTACCATCGCGCATACAGATGCCGGGCGACGGGCTGCAATGCGTGCGCGATCTCGATACGATACGCGGCTTTCTATCGGGGCAGGGGCCAACGGCGCTTTTCGACATGCCGTGGATGCCGTTTTATCTTGGTCTTTGTTTCCTCTTCCACTTCTGGATAGGAGTGACGGCACTTGCAGGCGCCCTTTTGCTCATCGGTCTGACAGCGCTTACCGAAATCCGCTCACGCGCACCAGCAAAGGAGGCGGCAAGGCTCGCGGCCGAGCGTATCACCCTTGCCGAAGCTACCAAGCGCAATTCGGAAGCCGTGCTTGCCATGGGCTTTGGTCATTTCATCGGCGAGCAATGGGCCGGTCTCAACCGACGTTATCTCGCCAACCATGTTGCGGCGAGCACCGTTACCGGCGGGCTGGCGACGGCGTCAAAGATCCTGCGCATGATGCTGCAGTCGGGCGTTCTCGCCGTCGGTGCCTATCTGGTGATCAACCAGCAAGCGACAGGCGGGATCATGATCGCGAGTTCGATCCTCGCCAGCCGGGCGCTTGCGCCCGTGGAGCTTGCCATAGGTCAGTGGAAGGGTTTCGTCGCAGCAAGACAGAGTTGGGCGCGTCTGACCAAGCTGATGACGCTGATGGCATCGCAACAGCGCGAGATTGCCATGCCGGCGCCACGCGAAAGTCTTGCCGTCGAGAACCTGCATCTTGGGGCTCCTGGTGGTCGCAATCCGATCCTCAAAGGCGTCTCGTTCGGTGTCTCGGCAGGTGAAGCGGTCGGCGTGATCGGCCCGAGTGCGTCGGGAAAATCGACTCTCGCGCGCGCCATCACCGGCCTGTGGCTTCCGCTGAGTGGCGCTGTCAGGCTCGACAAAGCTCTACTTTCGCAATGGGAGCCGCGCGCCCTCGGCCGCCATCTCGGTTATCTGCCGCAGGATGTCTCGCTCTTCGACGGTTCAATCGCTCAAAACATTGCCCGCTTCGATCCGGCCGCCAATTCCGAGGCCGTCATCGCGGCCGCAAGGGCCGCCGGCGTCTATGACATGATCGTGCAGCTTTCCGACGGGTTCGATACGAGGGTTGGTGAACACGGATCGGTTCTCTCGGCCGGACAGCGGCAGCGCATCGCGCTTGCCCGAGCCCTTTACGGAGATCCGTTCCTAGTCGTGCTCGACGAACCGAACTCCAATCTCGACGCCGACGGCGAAGCGGCACTGACAAAGGCGATCTCTGGCATCCGTGCAAGGGGAGGGATTGCAATCATCATCGCCCATCGGCCGAGCGCGCTCGTTGCTGTCGATAAGGTCCTTGTCATGGGCAACGGCCAGATGCAGGCGTTCGGTCCAAAGGACGAGGTACTGAGCAAGACGACGGCAAGGCTGCCGAAAGCTGCCCCGCAGCCCGTGCGTCTCCTGGTCGGCGGGGAGGAGGCAGGTTCGTGACAGAGATCGGAGGGCCATCGGCGGAGCGCGCTATCAGTAAGCTGACAGTGGCAGCCCTCAGCGTCGTCGTGCTGCTTGGTGGTGTCATGGGAGGGCTTGCGGCAACCACGCATCTGTCGGGTGCCGTGATCGCCACCGGAACGGTGGTCGTCGACACATACGTGAAGCCAGTGCAGCATCAGAAGGGTGGGACTGTCGGCCAGATTTTCGTGAAAAACGGGGAGCTCGTGGAAGCCGGCCGGATCCTCATCCACCTGGATGATACGCAGACGCGCGCCAATCTCGCGATCGTGCGCAAGCGTCTGAACGAGCTTTCAGCCAGAACCGCGCGGCTGGAAGCCGAACGCGATGGAGTCGACGTTATCGAATTCTCCGAGGAGCTACTGAAAAAAGGCGACGATGCTGACGTCAGCCGCTCGATTGACGGGGAGAAGAGACTTTTCGCCGACCGCAGGTCCTCGCGCACGAGCAGGAAGGCGCAATTGCGAGAGCGCATCGAGCAGCTAAAACAGGAAGCCGAAGGTCTGGTCTCGCAGGAAACCGCCAAGCGGCAGGAGATCGCGTTGATCGAAAAGGAGCTGACAAGCCTGCAGCGCCTCTTCGACCAGGGGTTGGTTCCCGCAAATAGGGTCTATGCTCTCCAGCGGGAGGCGGCAAGCCTAACCGGCGAACTCGGCAGCCTCGTTGCCAACGAGGCGCAGACGAAGGGCAAGATCACCGAGACGGAGCTTCAGATCATCCAGATCGACGACGACCAGCGCAGCGAAGTCTCAGATCAGCTCCGCCAGGCAGAAAGCGATATCGGCGAATTTTCCGAGCGTCTGGTCGCCGCCGAGGATGAGCTGCAGCGCATCGATATCCGCGCGCCGCAGGGCGGCATCGTCCACCAGCTCGCCGTTCACGCACCCGGCGCCGTCATAGCGCCCGGAGAAGCGATCATGCAGATCGTCCCGGATCGCGATGCGCTGGTCGCCGAGGTCAAGCTTTCGCCGACCGACATCGATCAGGTCAGCATCGGCCAGGCCGTGCATCTTCGGTTTTCCGCTTTCAGCCAGCGTAACACGCCGGAACTTAATGGTATCGTCACAAGCGTAGCAGCTGACCTCACCGCCGATCCACGGTCGGGTCTCAGCTACTACGTCGTGCGTGCCAAAGTTTCTGACGGCGAATGGCAGAGGCTGGGCGAGGTAACACCACTGCCCGGCATGCCGGTCGAAGCCTTCGTCCAGACGGGGGAACGCACAGCTCTCGCCTATTTGACGAAGCCTTTCATGGATCAGGTCGCGCGTGCCTTCAGGGAGGAATGACCGGATCCTGACGGTTTACAGCGGCTGCGTCTCAGTCGAACGAGAATACGACGGTTCGTATCTCATCAAGGCGGCAGGTCTTTGTGGCATCGCTCATGCGGCGAACGATGCCAATCGGATCATAGAAATCGCTATATTTTCCCGGTAGCCATTTCCTTTGCCAGTTCGGCTATCACCGAGCGCAACCACCTGTGGGCTGGATCGTGGCGGTAGCGAACATGCCAAGCCATCTCGACCGGAAAAGTTCCGAGATCGACGGGCGTCGGAAGCACCTTTAGGCGCGGATCGCCTTCGAGGCTCTGGCAGACCAGCCTCGGCAGCGTCGCACAATAGTCCGTGACGGCAAGCATCGCGGGCACGGCAAGGAAGTGGGTGACGGAAACGGCGACCTCGCGCTTGAGGTTTTGTTGTCCCAATGCCTGGACGAGACCGACGCGTAGACGGCCCGGCGGGAGCACGTTTACATGCTTGAGGCTCTCATACTGCTCTCGGGAAATGCTGTCTCCGACGTCCGGATGACCCTTGCGCATCACGCAGGCAAGCCCATCGTCCAGATTTTCAGAAGTCTGTTGCAGCCGTCGACAACGTAGTGGGAATCGCACCAAATCACGACCGCTCGCGGATTTCTGAACCTTCGAGCCATTCAAGTGCTTGCAGCAGGGCCAGGACTTCCATCTGCCCGTTGCCCGGGGCCGCAACTCGCCCACAATTCGAGGTCACCTCAATTCCACCGCGATAAACCACGAATGCCCAGCCACCGGTTTTCGTGGTGGGCGAAAAGGAGCCATCGACGTAGACGTGGAGACTATCCAGGAGGGTCAAGCTTTATACCAGTTGTCGTCCAAGTTACTTCAGATTCCGGTGAGAGTACATCGATTGAGGAATTCGCTAAAGCTCACCAAGGGATCCATCCTCGCCAATGTCCAGCAATATTGGTCGCGCCAATTGTGACGGGGACTAAGCGACAGCTCAACTGGCTTCCACCGTCCGCGATGGCCGCTGTTTTAGTCTTTGAGAAGGAAGGGGGCGCCGGCGGGCGGCGTTGTTGCACGAGCGGTCGCTTGGACGCAGGAAGTTCCATCCACGAAGGAGCACGGGAGCCACGGCCGGGTGTCGCGAGCGCATCGTCGCAAATGGTAGGTTTCCTTATCGCGCTTCGAATAGCTCAGCACGTCATAGTATCTGCAAAGCGCGGATCTGCTGCTCTGCGAAGTACCGCGTGTTTCCAAGGTGAAGCCATTGAATCTTGTATAGAATTCGGTTGCGAAGCAAACTGAATTCCACTATCTTTTTCTGCGAGGCAGTACGCGCTGCCTTGGGGCTGCAAACCCCTGCTAGCGGTTGGTGTCGGCCGGTACGGCACCACACTCCTTGACCTTTGCGGTCGGGGAGCCTGTGGCGTATGTCCAGGTTCCTCGGAGCTAAAGGCCATAGGGCCGTCTAGCACGGTTTGCACTCCCCGATCAGTGGGTTGAGCGAGTTTTCAGCGGGGGCGTACCGCATGAAACTCTCCATTCGGGGTGTCGACCATGAATCGCCGTACAGCCGCCGCACAAATCCGATCGTCGAGACGTGGGCAAAGCAAGCAGCCGACCATTGAAAGCCAGTCAGCCCATCCCGTCGATCTGCATGTCGGACAGCAGATCCGTATCCGCCGCATACAATCGAATGTATCGCTCGGCGATCTTGGCGCCGGCATTGGCGTCAGTTTCCAGCAGGTGCAGAAATATGAAAACGGCAGGAACCGCGTCAGTGCATCCATGCTCTATGAGGTCGCCAAACGCCTGAGGGTACCCGTTGCGAAATTCTTTGAAGGCCTGCCCGATCCTGAAGGCACACAGGACCCGCAGATCGTGACCGAGGTCGATGACCGCATCGCCTATATCTCCACCGCGGAAGGCCGCCGTCTCATCGAGGACGTTTTGCTGCTTCCCCCGCGTGTCCGCAGCCGCGTCGTGGCGCTGGTCAGTTCCATTGCCGATGAAGAGATGGAAGAGAGGCCGGACACCGATCTATAGCGAAAGCAAAGGCGCGATTGTTGC
Organism: Rhizobium cerradonense; assembly: GCF_030182455.1. NCBI lineage: Bacteria > Pseudomonadati > Pseudomonadota > Alphaproteobacteria > Hyphomicrobiales > Rhizobiaceae > Rhizobium > Rhizobium cerradonense. Next base: position 198,450 of record NZ_JAQJCK010000009.1, on the reverse strand, counting down.
GAGCGGATTGCACGAGCTCTTGTCTAGAAAGGTGCCTCCGCCAATCGCAGACACACAACAATCTTTTGCAACAGAACGCGCCATGTTGGCATCTAGTTTGAACGATTAGGCGGCCGACATTTCCGGTGTCGCCAGATCGCGCTGATCATTCAGGTAGGCGATCAGATCTTCAATCGTCACCAGGAGCAGGCCGTGCCGCTCGGCAAACTTCTCAAGATCGGGAAGGCGAGCCATGGTGCCGTCATCATTGGCGACTTCGCAAATCACGCCAGATCCGGAGCGCCCCGCAAGCTTTGCGAGATCGACGGCTGCCTCGGTATGGCCGGGACGTCCAAGCACGCCAGCCGGGTGAGCGCGCAGTGGAAAAATGTGCCCTGGGCGGGCAAAGTCGTCTGGCCGCGTGCCCTTGGTAACGAGGGCACGAACCGTCGCGGCGCGATCGGCTGCAGAAATCCCTGTCGTCGTTTCCGGAATGTAGTCGACGGACACCGTGAAGGCGGTCTTCAGAACCTCGGTATTGCGTGGAACCATCAGGGGAATGTCGAGCTCATCCAGCCTTTCACCTTCCACGGCCACACAGATCAGACCGCGCGCATGATTCATCATGAAGGTAATTGCCGCAGGCGTCACAGCATCGGACGCAATCACAAGGTCGCCCTCGTTTTCTCTATCCTGGTCATCAACAACAACAACGATCTCGCCGCGTGAAATCGCCGCGATTGCATCTTCGATTTTAGAAATTGCCATGCACTTTGCCTTTCAAGGGTTAGCTGCCTTCGCAGCATCCAAGACTTCTTTCGAAGTCACTGTTTATCCCTTGGGCGAACAAGCCTGCGGACGCGCAACAACACCGGTTGCGCTCGCACGGTTGCTCTCTTCCATCCGGACTTTAACCGTCGGCCCCGGCCTCTCACCGGGTCTGCTGACCCTCCGCGATTTGCAGAGGCGCTCGCGGGCTCCGAGTTTCCTCGATACCGCCGGTGGGGAGTTTCACCCCGCCCTGAGAACGCTGATAAGATAGGCGATCGATATGGCCTCCCGCAAGAGGGCAGTTTTCCTCTCACTGTCTTTTCTGCGACACAACCGGTGAACAGATTGTTTTCTCATGAACTCAGGACATGATGAGACCGCCGTCGACATTGATCGTCTGACCTGTGATGTAGGCCGCATCATCGCTCGCGAGGAAGGTGACGAGACCGGCGACGTCTTCGCCGGAACCGGCGCGCTTCATCGGAATGCCTGCGACCCACTCCTTCATCAGCTCGCCCGGACCGTAATTGCCAAGGAGCTTACCCCAGGCCTGATCATTATAGGCCCACATGTCCGTCTCGATGATGCCCGGGCAGAACGCATTGACGGTTATGTTTTCGGTGGCGACTTCCTTTGCGAGGCTCTGAGTGATCCCGACCACTCCCATCTTCGAGGCGGCATAGTGCGGCGTATAAATGAAGCCGTCTCGTGCCTGTCCCGATGCGGTATTGATGATGCGTCCGCCGCGGCCGTGTTTGCGCATGCGCAGGATCGCTTCCTGTGCGCACAGGAAAACACCCTTGGTGTTGACGGCCATGACCTTGTCCCACTCGCCTTCGGTCATGTCTTCAATCCGCGCGATTGTAATGACGCCGGCATTCTGGATCGAGACATCGACAGTACCGAAGGCATCTTCCGCAGCATCGTAAAGGGCCTTCACGCTTGCCTTATCCGTGACGTCGCCGACGAAGGAGATCGCTTTGCCGCCATTCTTCTTGATCTCTTCGGCGACGAAGTGCACCGACTCCTCATTGGCGGAAACGACGAGATTTGCGCCCTCTTTCGCAAAGCGCCGTGCGATGGCGGCGCCAATGCCCCGGCTGGCTCCAGTGATGACGACGGTCTTGTTTTCGAAGCGGTTCATTCGGATGTCTCCCGGTCCACCGCCGTGCTTCCTGGCAAACGGCGCTTAGCAAAATAAATCTTCAAGGCCGTCCCGTCGGCGGCCAACCATCGGGCTCGCATTCAGGGGACAGCACGCAGTATCGCTGCAAAATCCGATGCCTTCAGCGAGGCTCCCCCGATAAGCGCGCCGTCTACGAGGGCAATGGCAAATAGCGACGCCGCGTTCGATGGCTTCACGGAACCACCGTAAAGGAGCCGTATCTCGCTGCCCTCCGCGCCAAATCGCTTGATCAGGGCTCCGCGCAGGGCGGCGTGAACTTCGGCGATTTCGGCCTCCGTCGGAACGCGGCCGGTTCCAATCGCCCATACCGGCTCGTAGGCGATAACGGTGTTGGCAGCGCAAGCACTGTCCGGAACGGACGCCGAAAGCTGGCTTTCGACGACCGCAAGCGTCATGCCGCCGGTCCTCTCATCGTCGGTTTCGCCGACGCAGACGATGGCCGTCAGTCCGGCGCGGTAAGCCGCCGCCGCTTTTGCGGCGACGAGAGCGCTGGTCTCATCATGGTTTGCCCGACGCTCCGAATGGCCGAGGATCACACAGGTTGCTCCGAGATCGGCCAGCATGTTCGCGGAAACATCGCCCGTGTGGGCGCCCGACGGCGAGGCGTGACAATCCTGCCCGCCGATCCGCAATTTTGAGCCGCGCGCTATCGACGCGGCGCGGTCGATAAGGGTGGCGGGTGGGCAAATGATGGCTTCGGCCTTGGCGTCATCGGCGGCGGCCGCGATGGCGACAATCTCGTTTAGGTCCGAGAGCAGCCCGTTCATTTTCCAGTTTCCGGCGATCAACTTGTGCGGCATCGTCATCACCAGCAGCAGAAACCGCCATCGACCAGCAGGTCGACACCCGTGACAAAGCTTGACGCGTCCGAAAGCAGAAATACGGCGGGACCAACCATCTCATCGACCGTCGCCATGCGCTGCATCGGCGTCTGCTCTTCAAACAGCTTTGTCTGATGGACCATCTCCGGCCGGGTGTTCATCGGTGTCGCCGTATAGCCGGGGGAGATCGTGTTGACGCGAATTCCGCGGTCGACCCATTCCATTGCCAGGGACTTCGACATGTGGATGACGCCGGCCTTGGACGCGTTGTAATGGCATTGGTTCAGGCCGCGATTGACGATGACGCCCGACATGGACGCGATGTTCACGATCGATCCCTTGCCCCTCTTCAGCATCGAGCGCGCTTCGGCCTGGCAGGACAGAAAAACCCCCTTGAGGTTGATGTCCATCAGCGTCTGATATTGCTCCTCTTCCATCTCCTCGGCAGGATTGGCATTCGCGATGCCTGCGGCATTGAGGGCGAGGGAGAGGGGGCCAAGTTCGACATCCGCCCGTTCCACCGCTTCGGCAAGCGCTGCCTTGTTTGTCACATCCGCGGCAAGCTGGATCGAACGGCGTCCAGCCTTGCGAACGAATTCGGCGGTCTGCGACAGGCCATCGTCGTTGCGGCGGTCAAGCAATGCGACATCTGCGCCGCATTGAGCCAGACCGATCGCGATGCGCTGGCCGATACCGCTACCGGCGCCGGTCACAAAGGCAACCTGGCCGGAGAGGTCGAAAAGCTTGGGAGCATTCAGAGTGATGTCGGGCATCGCTCTTCCTTTCTTGATGTCATTTTAGATTGTAGCCAATTCCATGACGGAGACGTCGTTCGCCTGGTCGCGCTCCAGAATTCCCGCTTGTTTGCCTTGCGCAAGGACAAGGATGCGGTTTGATACACCGAGAACCTCTTCCAGATCAGAGCTGACCACGATGACGGCCACGCCCCTGTTCGCGAGGCCGACAATGATGTCGTAGATGCCGGCGCGAGCCCCGACATCGATGCCTCGGGTCGGTTCATCGAGCACGACCACTTTGGGATCGCGCATCAGCCATTTTGCGATGACGATCTTCTGCTGGTTGCCGCCGGAGAGATCGGAGGCCAGTTGATCAGCACGGCCCTTGATACCAAATGTCGAAATGGCTCTTTTTGCGAAATCCCGCTTCATCGAGGACGTAATCCAGCGGCTTTCGAACCGATCGAGGTTTGGGTAAACAATATTTTCCGCGATGCGGTGGTTGACGACCAATCCCTGAAGCTTGCGGTCTTCCGGCACCATAACGATGCCTCTCGCTACCGCGTCAGCCGGACTATGCAGTTTTAACGCTTCGCCATTGAGGCGCACAGCGCCGGACCTTACCGGATCTGCTCCGGAGATGGCCCGCACCAATTCGGTTCGCCCCGCGCCGACCAGGCCGGCTATACCCAGAATTTCTCCGGCCCTTACCTCGAAGCTAATATCGCGGAATGAATCGTCCACCGAGGTCAGAGCGTCGACCTGCAACACCGGACGATCCTGCGGCACCGGCAATGTCGGGAACATTCTATCGAGCGAACGGCCGACCATGCTTTCAACGATCGTGCGCACAGGGGTCGAGCTATCGGCAAATTCCTGAACACGTTCGCCGTCGCGAAGAACGACAATGCGGTCGGTGATCTGCTTGATCTCTTCCATCCGGTGCGAAATGTAGATGATCCCGACGCCTTCGGAGCGCAATTTCCTGACCTGCTCGAAGAGCGCCTCGGTTTCCGCACCGCCGAGTGCGGCCGTCGGTTCGTCGAGGATCAGCAGCTTCGCATCGAGCGCCAGGGCCTTGGCAATTTCAATGAGCTGTTGGTTGGCGGTCGACAGTCCCGCCACCTTGCGCGTCGCAGGAATATGCAGGTTCAGGCGCGAGAGCTGTTCTTGAGCGCGTTTGACCATTTGTGTCCGGTCGACGACGCCGTTCTTCATCGGCCAGCGACCGATGAAGACATTTTCGGCGATCGTCAGCTCGGGAAGCAGTTGAAGCTCCTGGTGGATCAGGACCACGCCCTTGTCGATCGCCTCTCTCGGATTGGCAGGGGCATAAGGCTGCCCCTGCCATGTCATGGTACCTTCGGAAGGCGTGCGTGATCCGGCGATGATGCCCGATAGGGTCGATTTGCCCGCGCCGTTTTCGCCGAGCAAGGCGACGACCTCGCCCGGGAAGACATCGAGACTGACGTTCTTCAGGACTTCCAGAGGGCCGTAGCGCTTGGAAATACCTCTGAGTGTGAGCACCGGATCAGTCATCGCACCGCTCCCTTGGTTATGCTTACGGATGGTTGGCGATAAAGCCGGCCACGTTATCCTTTGTGGTCAGGGTCGCATCCATAAGCTGGACCGGGGGCGCTTTCTCGCCGCCGACGATCTTTACAGCATTGGCAACGGCATCGCGGCCCATTTTCTGGGTCTGCTGCGTCGCGGTCACGTCGAAGACGCCGTTCTTCAAAGCTTCCAGAGCTGCGGTGTCGCCATCGAAGCCGCCGAGAGCAATCTTCTGCGAGGGGTTTGCGACCTTGATGGCCTGTGCCGCGCCGAGAGCGAGAGCGTCGGCCTGCGCGAAGACGATCGAAACGTCAGGATTTGCCTGAAGCATGTTCTGCATGATCTGGAAGCCTTCATCCTGGCTCCAGATGTTCGACCATTGCTCTGAAACGATCTTTACGCCCGGATTTGCCTTGACGGCATCCATGCAGCCCTTCGTGCGATCGACTTCCGGCGTCGTGCCCTTCTGGCCATGGATGATCACCATGTTGCCCTTACCGCCGGCCTTCTCGATGATGTACTTGCAGACGGCGTTTGCCGATGCAACGGAATCCGTGGCCAGGAAGGTGTCGCCAGGTGCACCGTCGGCGTTGCGGTCGACGTTGATGACCGGCACGTTCGACTGATGGGCGAGCTTCACCGGAATGGTTGCGGCGGCGGCACCGGCGGGAATGTAGATGAGCGCATCGATGTTCTGCGTGAGAAGATCCTGGACCTGGTTGACCTGCGTCGGACCGTCGCCCTTCGCGTCAACGGTGATGACTTCGATGCCGCGGGTCTTGGCTTCCGCTTCGACAGCCTGCTTGATCTGGTTGAAGAAGTTTGCCTGAAGGTTGGCGACCGCGAGGCCGAGTTTCTTGACTTCCTTGGCCTGAACCGAGCCCAGCGACAGTGCGAGTATGGCTGCCGTGGTCAAGAGAGTACGGGAAAGTTTCATGAGTTCCTCCTTTGGTTTCAATCCGCCCTTGGATACGTCCTCCGCCCTCGGGCTTTCACAATCCCCGTCCGTGCAGCGGAAGGGGAATTCTGGCTATCGGCCTTAGTGGCTCGTCTTATGCCTTCTTCCGGCGCAGCGTTTCAGCGCCGACCGCAAGAACGATGACGACGCCGATGATCACTTGTTGCAGGAATGGTGAGACGTTGAGCAGGTTCAGGCCGTTGCGCAAAACGCCGATGATGAGCACGCCGATCAGCGTTCCGCCGATGCCACCAGCACCGCCCGACAGAGACGTTCCTCCGATGACGACGGCCGCAATGGTGTCGAGCTCGTAGCCAAAGCCGCTTGAAGGTTGGACGGCATCCAGGCGCGCAGCAAGGACGATCCCGGCAACGCCCGCCAATATGGCGCACACGACGTAAACGCCGATCGTGACCACCGGCACATTGATGCCGGCCAGGCGGGCGACCTCGGGATTGCCACCGATTGCGTATAGCATGCGGCCTTCGGAGCGGTATTTGAGAAAGAGCCACGAGACGATGACGATCGCCAGCATCAGGAAGACGGTCGCGGTCAGGACGCCGAAGTGACGGTCGATCGCCAGCATCGTAAACCAGTCGGGAAAGCCGACAATCTGCTGGCCATCGGTAATCATATTGGCAATGCCACGGGCGACCGACATCATCGCAAGGGTGGCAATGAAGGCGGGCACACGGAAACTCGTGACCATCAAGCCGACAATTAGGCCGCTGAAAGCTGAAGCCAGGAGCGCCAAGGGGATTGCGACAGCCATCGGCAAGCCCGCAACATTGGCAACCCAGCCCATGACCATCATCGACAGCGCAAGGACCGAGCCGACGGAAAGATCAATGCCGCCGATCAGAATGACGAAGGTCATACCCACGGACATGACGCCGAGCACGGTGATTTGATCGAGGATGTTGAGCGCGTTGCGCACCGAAAGAAACCGGTCCGTCGCAACGCTCAGGAAAACGCAGAGTATCAGCAAGCCGATCAGCGGACCCGTGGCCCCGCTAAGCCATGCAAGTGAGGTTCGCGGCTGCTGGCTTTGCTCGTTAACGCCCAAGGCTGACATGGCTCCTCCACTCCCTATGCTTGCTCCAGGTGATTTTCCTTCAAGCTTGCATATTTATGCATTCATGTTGGAAAATTCATTATCAACTCATATTTGGCCTGTCAAGCACTGAAAAAGGCGCATAGCTTTCTGCCAAAGCGGCATGCAATCAATAAATGGGCTTGACTGAATGGTCTTTTGTGCAAAAATATCTGTGATTGAATATTTATGCAACGAGGGAGCATCATGCAAGTTAAGGAACTTGAGCGCGTCGCGCGTCAGATACGCCTGCGTGACCTGCAAGCGGTCTATGACGCAGGTGCGGGACATATTGGCGGTGAGATGTCGGCGATCGACATCCTGACGGCTCTCTATTTTCGCGTTCTGAAAATCTATCCCAGCGAACCGAAGCGGCCCGATCGTGATCGGTTCATTCTGTCAAAGGGCCACACGGCCTGCGCGCTGTACGTCACCTTGGCAAAGCGCGGGTTCATTTCGGAAGAGGAGATCTCAACGTTTTTGCAGCCGCATTCACGGCTCAACGGCCATCCCAATTGCAACAAGGTGCCGGGTGTCGAAACCAACACCGGTCCGTTGGGGCACGGATTGCCTGTGTCCGTCGGCATTGCCAAGGCCGGCAAGATGAATGGCGCCGGCTATCACACCTATGTCATGACCGGGGACGGCGAGATGCAAGAGGGATCGAACTGGGAGGCCATCATGGCGGCATCGCAGTTCAATCTGGACAATCTGACCCTGATCATCGATCACAATCGCTTCCAGCAAGGCGCGGCACTCGCCGATACCAATAATGTCGCCCCGCTCAGACCGAAACTCGAAGCATTCGGCTGGGAAGTCAGCGAAATCAACGGCAACGAAATGACGCAAATCGTTCCCGCATTGGAACATCGCGGCCCGCGTCCGCACTGCATCATCGCCCACACCAACAAGGGCCATGGCATCTCCTTCATGCAGGACCGGGTGGAGTGGCATCATAAGGTGCCGAACAAGGAACAATACGAACAAGCAGTCGCAGAACTGTCGGAGGCACTCTAATGGACGCGCCCAACTCGAACATCAATCTTCACGATTGCCGTGATGCTTTCGCTGCGACTTTGGAGGCGTTGGCGGGTAGCGAGCGGACGATCATTGCGGTCTGCAACGATTCCGTCGGCTCATCCAAGCTCGGCGGGTTCAAATCCAAATTCCCGGAACGACTGGTCAATGTCGGCATTGCCGAACAAAACATGGTCGGCGTTGGAGCAGGGCTGGCGAACGGTGGACAGATCCCATTCGTCTGTGGGGCCGCGTGCTTCCTGACCGGCCGTGCTCTGGAGCAGATCAAGGCCGATATTTCCTATTCGAATGCGAACGTCAAACTGATCGGCATTTCCTCCGGCATGGCCTATGGCGAACTCGGCCCGACGCATCATTCCATCGAGGATTTCGCTTGGACGCGTGTCCTGCCAAATCTTCCGGTTATTGCGCCATGCGACCGCATTGAAACGGCTGCTGCCGTAAAATGGGCGGCAAGCTATGCCGGACCCTGCTTCCTCCGCCTGTCGCGCGTCGGCGTTCCGGACCTGCTGCCTGACGATCATAAGTTCGAGCTCGGCAAAGCCAATGTGCTGCGCGAGGGCAGGGACGTGACGCTGATTGCCAACGGCACGCTGACGCATCGTATTGTCAAGGCGGCAGAGATACTCGCAACCCGGGGGATCGACGCCCGTGTTCTCAACATGGCAACCGTGCGGCCGATCGATGAGCAGGCCATCATCGCCGCCGCAAAGGAAACGGGCGCCATCGTGACGGCCGAGGAGCATTCGATCTATGGGGGTCTCGGCTCTGCGGTCGCCGAAGTCGTCGTCGATAATGCGCCTGTTCCGATGAAGCGTCTGGGCGTTCCTGGTATCTATGCCCCGACAGGCTCGGCGGAATTCCTTCTGGATGAATTCGGAATGGCTCCGGACGCCATTGCGCAGGCGGCGTTGACGCTTCTCAAGAGGAAGTGATCTGACGCTGACAGCGCGCTTACCGAGGCGTTGTGCTGAATGCCCCGACCCATTCTTGGAGGAAACATTTTATGCGAGCCATCCTGGCAATCGATCAGGGCACGACGAATTCCAAGGCCATTCTGGTATCGGAAAAGGGCGAGCTGATTTCTCGCGGTGCTGCGCCCGTTGGCATCAGCTATCCGCAACCAGGCTGGGTCGAGCAGGATCCAAATCGCATCTGGCAATCGGTATGCGAGGCGGTACGTGCTTGTATCGAAGCTGCGCCGGAAAAGGTTGCGATCGAAGCGGTTGCGATTTCCAATCAGCGGGAATCGGTAACGATGTGGGATGGCGATACCGGCGAGGCGCTCGGTCCCGTCGTGAGCTGGCAGTGCCGCCGCACGGCCGACGATTGCGAAAAGCTGATTGGGCTCGGGCATTCGCAGTGGGTCGAGGAGACTACTGGCCTGCCGATCGATCCGATGTTTCCCGGCTCGAAGATGAAATGGCTGCTGGATCGCGCCCCGGCTGGGCGCGCAGTGCGAATCGGCACCGTGGATAGCTGGCTTATCCACTGCCTGACGGGTGGTAAGAAGCATGTCTGCGATGCATCGAATGCAGCCCGCAGCCAACTCTTCGACCTGAAAGCCCAGCGTTGGAGCGACGAGCTTTGCACATTGTTTGGCGTAGACAAAGGCCTGCTTCCCGAAGTTCTTGACAGCGCCGGGCAATTCGGAACGACCACGAGCCTCCCGGGCGTGCCGGACGGAACGCCCGTTTGCGCTGCCATCGGCGATAGCCACGCCGCTCTCTTCGGGCATGGGGCCCATAAGGCGGGAGACGGCAAAGTGACGTTCGGCACGGGTTCGTCGGTCATGACGACATTGCCGCACTTCATCGCGCCGCAACATGGGATCACGACGACCGTTGCCTGGCGCATTGCGGGAAAACCGACCTTCGCTTTCGAAGGCAATATCCTCGTCTCAGCGGCAAGCCTGCCGTGGATGACAGAAATTCTCGGGCTTTCCGACGTCACCGCACTCGTCGAGCTGGCGGCGACCGCCGAGCCGGGTGGGCCCGGCTTCGTTCCCGCGTTTGTCGGCCTCGGGGCGCCCCATTGGAATTCGGATGCCCGCGCGCTGTTTTCCCAAATCAACTTCAGCACCACCCGCGCGCAGTTGGCGAGGGCCGTTACCGATTCCATTGCGCTGCAGGTGCATGATGTCTTCCAGGCGATGCAGAAGCAGAATGGAGGAAACATCGGCTCGCTCTATGTCGACGGTGGACCCAGTCAGAATACGTTTCTCATGCAGTGTGTCGCGGATCTATTGGAACACGCTGTTATTCAATGCGCAGCGCCGGAGGCGTCGGCGCTGGGTGCCGCCTATCTGGCCGGCCTGTCGTTGGGCATGTGGGCGGATCTTGACGCTATCGGTCGCCTTCCTCGACAGAACACAATCATCAAGCCGCGGGCAAATGACAACGCGGAAAGGTTTAAAACGTGGAATGATGCGATTGCACGCTCGACGTTCGAACCGCCGCCCGCTATTGGTGAATAAAAATTCACTGATGGAACAAGCATGGGACGGATCAACGAGCTTCGCCTGATTTCTCGTGTCGCACAGATGTATCACATCGAGCACAAGAGACAGGCTGATATTGCCCAGCACCTGAGGCTGTCGCAGGCGACCGTCTCTCGAATGCTTAAGCGGGCGGAAGCCGAAGACATCGTGCGGACCACCGTTATCCCACCTGTCGGAACCTATACCGAACTCGAAACCGCGCTCCGGGAACGTTTCAATCTTCCCGAAGCGATCGTCGTGGAATGTTCCGAAGACCGGGAAGGCGCCATCATGGCGCGGATCGGCGAAGCCGCCGCTCACCTTCTCGAAGTCACCCTTTCCGAGGGCGAAATTATCGGCGTTTCAAGCTGGAGCCAGACGATTTTCAAGATGGTGGAGAATATCCACCCGCAAAAAAGCGCCCAGGCAAAATATATCGTTCAGACCCTCGGCGGCATGGGCGACCCTTCCGTTCAGACCCATGCGACGCAGCTAACCACAAGGCTCGCCCGTTTGACTGGCGCCGAACCCAAACTCCTTCCGGTCCAAGGCGTGACAAGTTCAAGGGAGGCCAAGCTGCTTATGATGGCCGATCCGTTCGTGCGGGAAACGATCGAGCTTTTCGGGGCGATCAGCGTCGCAATCGTCGGCATCGGCGCGGTCGAACCGTCCGAGCTTCTGGCCCGGTCCGGCAATATCTTCTCGTCGCGCGAATTAGCGGACTTGGCCGATGCTGGAGCGGTCGGCGATATTTCCCTGCGTTTCTTCGACGGCAAGGGCAAACCGGTCAAAACGCCCCTGGACGAGAGGGTGATCGGTATCTCGCTCGATGAGCTTGCCAAGGTCGATCGGGTAATTGCGCTAGCGGGAGGCGAAAAGAAGACCGCGGCCATCGCCGGCGCACTGCGTATAGGCGTGATTGATACCTTGGTGACCGACAAATTCACCGCGCAGCGGCTGATCGATCAACCGGCATAGGTCCAATGCCGCAGGCCGTATCTCGACGGCTCGATTAGCTCAGAGGTTGATAGATCACGCGGCTGAGTTGCGCTGACGGAGCTTCTCGCCAATCTCACCAGGCGACATGGGTTTACCGACTAGGTAGCCCTGCAATTGGTCGCAACCGGAGGCGCGCAATATCTCCGCCTGGCGAAGATTCTCGATCCCCTCCGCAGTCACCGGAATTTCAAGCGCCGTTGCCAAAGCGACCGTGGCGCGCAGAATATCGATGCCGTTGGCGTTCTCTTCCAGGCCCAACACCAGCGACCGGTCGATCTTCATGCGATCGAATCCGAATTGCCGCAAGGCGCCGATACTTGCATAGCCGCAGCCGAAGTCATCGAGCGCGAATTTGATGCCGATGCGCCGGAGCACATCGATTGATCGGCGCGCCTGGTCAGGATTGGTCATCAGGACGCCCTCGGTTATTTCCAGCGTCAGGCGGGTAGGATCGAAAGCGGATTCATCAAGGACTGCCGTGACTTGTGCGGCAAAGTCCGGATTGCAGAGCTGGATGGGCGAGACATTGACCGAAAGCGCCAGGTACGGCCAGGCCTTCGCATGCTGGATCGACGTCCGTAGCATATGAACGCCCAATGCATCGATAAGGCCGGACTTTTCGGCAAGCGGAATAAAAACTTCCGGGCTGATGCTTCCAGTCGCACTCCGCCAGCGTGCGAGAGCCTCAAGACCAATAATTGCACCCGTTGATGCCGACACGAGCGGCTGGAAAACCGGTTCGATCGCGCCGCTATTGATAGCGTTTCTCAGCTCGCCTTCCAGTTCGGCGATACGCTGGCGCTCGCGATCCAGTTCGAGATCGTAGGTAACGGCCTGGCCCTTGCCATTTTCTTTGGCGCGGTAAAGAGCGATATCGGCTCTGCGCAGAAGCTCCAGTGGCGCGATATTGCCGATGCGGCCCGCCACGCCAATGCTCGTCCCGACTTCGATCGTGCGCCCGCCAATTTTGAAGGGATTGCGAAAAAGTTTGAGAATGGATTCTTCTATATCTCGATGTGGAGCGGATCCGACCTGCACCAACGCGAACTCGTCACCGCCTAACCTTGCAGAATCATGGATTTCGGGATGACAGCCCTGCAGCGCTTTTGCGACAATCCGGATCAGTTCGTCTCCGACTGCATGTCCCCACGCATCGTTGACAGCTTTGAAACCGTCGAGATCGATCATGTAGAGCGATGCTGGCAAGCTGGTATTGTCCAGTTGATTCAGCATCCCAAGAAGGCCGTGTCTGTTCAGCAGGCCGCTCAAACTGTCATGACCTGCTTCAAATCTGGCCGCCTCGGCCAAACGGCGGAGACGCCCGGCTTCGGACGCGCCTGCAAGCAGGACGGCTGCCAGAAAAAGGGCGAGGATGCTGGCGGCGGCAGTCACATAGGGATAGACCTTGTCAAAAATGGCGTTCCCCGGAGCCTTGCTAGGCCAAACGAGATAGCCGATGACCGTGCCACCCATGTCCTTGATCGGGGAATTCAACTGGCTCGGTTCGGGCGTCGCCTGGAGCCGCAGACCGTCAAGCTCGTGCTCATCCGAGAGTGCATCGATGACCTCTGGGGTCAGCTCTTTAAAGAAAGTCAAAACGCTGAGCTTCGGAAGCTCGCCCTTTGCTTCGAAGGGTTGTATTGCCTGTGATGCCACAAGCAGGATTCCCGCCTCAGTCTTGAAGAAGTTGAGCAAGGGTGCTGGCTGGGGGGTGGCGGCAGCTTCAATCTGGCGGTCGAAGCCGGCTCCGAAATAGTCGCGCGGCTGAAAGGGTTTGCCCTTCAGATAGGCGGAAACCGCATTGCCATCGGGCCCGATTACAACGGCACCATCATAGAGTGAATAATCCGCGCTAGTTTTGCCCCAATTCTCAAAGGCCCAATCCGCAGCGGCAGCCGAGCCAATAGCAGCATAGGCATCATCCCAGACGGCATTGTCTTTCATCGTGCCGCTGAGCTTGGCCATGAACGAAATGATCGCGGCACGCGCAGCGCGGTCTGCCCGCGCATCGTCGATTTCGTTCGCTGACCGTGTCATCGTCGCGACCACATGCGCCACGAGGCCGGTCAACACCAACGCGACGGCGATGAAGCACACCGTTATCGCGATCACGGAAGAAGTTTGGGCACGGAAATGGCGGGGCGTCGGATTGGAAGACATGAGGATACGCAAACTCAGATTGACAGGTCATGCCTTGGGGGACGGCAGGAGACATCATGTCCGCTATGCGCTGCCTTTGAATTCTACCGTCTGAAGCCATAAACCATTATTAACAACGCGTAGCGCAGCGTAGTCTTCACGAAAAATCCTGCGCGAATCGGCTAGGCGCAGCGCAATTTGCTCGGTCTGCTCGATAGAGGCGGATTGGCCGGCAGGAAGCCTAAGCATCCGAACGCATGGGCGGACAGTCTTGCACACTGGTTGAATTGCCAACCGCCGACAGTGTGTGGTACGCCATAATACGATTCTAATAAAGTCGATTGCCGAACGGAAGTCGAGCGTGCGAAACACGTCCAATACTGAGGTGCAAGAATGAGCGGTGCTCTAAAGGACGCGGCGATCAGAGTGGAGCGTCCCGCAAAAACGCTGCGAGAGCTCGCGCTCGATAAGGTCCGCGAAGCCATCGTGAGCGGATATTTTCGCCCGGGAGATCGACTTGTCGAACGCGACATGTGTGCTCAGCTCGGCGTGAGCCGGACGATTGTGCGCGAGGTTCTGCGGCATCTGGAATCGGAAGGGCTGGTCGCCAATCTGCCAAACAAGGGCCCGATCGTTGCCCAGCTCGATCTCGACGAGGCCAAGCAGATCTACGAGATCCGCGGTGTGCTCGAAGGTATGGCGGCGCGACTGTGCGCGCAGCGCGGAAGTCCGGAGATCGTCGCAGCGCTGGAGGCGTCGCTGCAGGGTATCCGCGATAGCTACCGCGACAAGGACATGCCCGGAGTGCTCGCGCACACATCTTCTTTCTATCAGACGCTGTTCACGATGGTCGACAGGCATGTCGCCTGGGGCGTCGTCAATCTCCTCACCGTGCGCATAAATCATCTTCGGTCGATGACGATCAAGACGGAAAATCGCGACATCGAGGGCCCGCGCCAAATGGCGAAGATCGTGGACGCGATCCGCCGTGGTGACGGGGAGGGTGCCTACAAGGCCGCCATGGACCATGTTGCCGCCGCCAGCGCCATTGCGGAAGCGGTTCTCTCCGCTAAGGAATCCGCCGATTAGGCCTGTAAACGCTCCCTGCATGCAGTCCGGGAGCGATTGGAACCTCTTTCGATCTTCAATTTCGATCTGATTGGGCCCGCGAGTCTCCTCGCGGGCGCTCCCGCGACTCCGCAAAATACGGCAAACCCCACATTGCAAGCTTGACACCCAACTTTGCTCAATGTGATGGTATGCCATAATAAGTAATAAGGTGGAGCGTCATATGAAATGCATTGCCGTGCCTGCCCAACGCTCATCTAACATTCATCGACACCGCTGAAGCGCTGCAGGCCTGTCGCGACGAACCTAGCCTAGCCACTACTCGTTCGAAGGCCCAAGTGGCCGACTCTGAGCGATCTGGGAAGTTCGTTGTAGATGGCATAGCGCGAGCGCTAATCTAATTATTTGTTTTCACATAATTTTTTCCGACATTCACCTTGAATCTTCTTAGCCGGGAGAAATCGGCTTGACACTTTAATATTATGGCATACCATAATACACAACGTCAGAATTGAGGTGTTCGATGACTATCCAAATTCGTAAGACCGGGCTGCAGATCGAGACGACGCTGATCGAGGGCGGTAAGCCGGCGCAGGTTCCCCTGAAGCTGTTTTCCGCCTACGCCGTTGTGAAAAATCCCTGGGCCGGACGCGGCTTCGTCGAAGACTTGAAGCCCGAAATTCACGCGGTCGCTCCGATCCTTGGCGAGCTGCTGACGAAGATGATCATCGAGGCCGTTGGCTCCGGCGATACCGTCGAGGCATACGGAAAATCAGCGGTGGTCGGCCTGGATGGCGAGCTCGAGCATGCCTCGGCACTGATCCACACGCTTCGCTTCGGCAATCATTATCGCCATGCGGTCGGTGCCAAATCCTATCTCGCCTTCTGCAACACGCGCGGCCCCGCCAATTCACCGATCATGATCCCGCTGATGGACAAAAACGATGAAGGACGCCGCTCGCATTACTTGACGATCCAGACCGCAATTCCGGATGCGCCGGCCGCCGACGAAATTGTCGTCGCGCTTGGTGCGTCCGTGGGCGGGCGTCCGCATCATCGCATTGGCGATCGCTACCAGGATCTCAAGGATCTGGGCCAAGACGTCGCCAACCCCGCCGGCGTTTGAAAGGCTGGACGCTGATATGCTGACCGTTGGATCAAACACGCAAGGCGCCTCCCCAAAGATCGACTGGGTCTTTGCGAGGGACAAGACTGCCCGTGGAACGGCTTATTACGAAGCCGGAAGCGGTGAGCCGCTTGTCCTGATCCACGGTGTCGGCATGCGGCTTGAAGCATGGGCACCGCAGATATCAGCCTTTGCTGGAAACCATCGCGTAATCGCTGTCGACATGCCCGGGCATGGTGAAAGTGCCGGATTGCCGGTCGGAAGCCGCCTTCAGGAATTCGTCGCCTGGTTCGGGCAATTCCTGGACGAAATGGCGATTGAGACCGCAAATGTTGCCGGCCACTCGATGGGTGCATTGGTGTCCGGAGGGGCGGCTGCAACGTTCGGCAGCCGTATCAAGCGTGTGGCATATCTCAACGGCGTCTACCGGCGTGACCCGGAGGCAAAGGCGGCGGTGCTCGCGCGCGCGGCTGCCATTCCCCTGACGGGTGTGGACAAGGAAGGCCCGCTACTTCGATGGTTCGGCGACGATCCCGACAGTGTCGTTGCGCGCGACCTGACGCGGCAATGGCTGAGCCTTGTCGATCCGCAGGGCTATGCCGTCGCTTATTCGGCATTTGCCGAAGGGGACGAGACCTATGCGGATCGCTGGAAGGACGTCAAGGGACCGGCGTTGTTTCTGACGGGATCGGATGACCCCAATTCGACGCCGCTGATGGCGACCCAAATGGCGGCACTTGCGCCCCATGGTTGGGCGCGGATCGTCGAAGGCCATCGCCATATGGTCAATCTGACCGCACCCGACACCGTAAATGCGCTGCTCGCCGAATGGCTTTCAGAGGGGGAGGATGTGAAATGACCCTACAGCTTGCGGACCCAAGAGCGCTTCGCGATGCTTTCGGCGCCTTCGCGACAGGGGTAACGGTCGTGACCGCCCAGGATGCGGACGGAAAGCCTATCGGCTTCACGGCAAATTCCTTTACGTCGGTGTCGCTCGATCCACCTCTTTTGCTTGTTTGCCTGGCTAAGACCTCCCGTAACTACGCGACCATGACGAGCGCGAAGCATTTCGCCATCAATGTTCTGTCGGAAAGCCAGAAGGATGTGTCCAATACCTTCGCGCGCCCGGTCGAAGATCGGTTCGCGCTGGTCGATTGGCAGGCGGGCGCCGCAGGCTGCCCAATCTTGGCGAACGTTGCGGCGTGGTTCGAGTGCGCCCTGGAAAAATTGGTCGAAGCCGGTGACCACGTCATCCTGATGGGGCGGATCGAAGCCTTCGAAAACAGCGGGCTGAACGGATTGGGTTATGCCCGCGGCGGCTACTTTACGCCGATCCTCGCCAGCAAGGCCGTTTCGGCTGCAGCCGAAGGGAATATCGAACTCGCAGCCGTTCTGGAGCATCATGGCGAGGTTCTTCTCATCGGCGATGAGATCCTTTCGCTGCCGAGCTGTGATGGCAAGGAGGGAAGCCCTGCCGACATACTTCGCGATTATCTGGAAGAACTCACGGGGCTTTCGGTGACGATCGGCTTCCTCTACTCGGTTTACGAAGGCAAGAGCGATGGAAAGCAACACATCGTCTACCGCGCCTTCGCCTCGGAAGGCGAGCCGCGCAATGGCAGGTTCCTGAAACCCGACACGTTGGCCAAGGCCCATTTCAAGACAAGTTCGACCGCCGACATCGTTGCGCGCTTCGCGGTTGAGAGCCAGCTCGGCAATTTTGGCGTTTATTTCGGCGACGAGACCGTCGGCACGGTCCGTTCGGTTCCAGCAAAGGCAGCACAGCCATGAAATTCTCTCTCTTTGTTCATATGGAGCGTCTCGACGCCGGCCAGAGCCACAAGAGCCTCTATGACGAGTTCGTGGCTCTCTGTGAAATCGCCGATAAGGGTGGCATGCATGCCATATGGACGGGCGAACATCACGGCATGGATTTCACCATCGCGCCCAATCCTTTCGTGACCATCGCCGATCTGGCGCGCCGCACATCGCGGGCAAGGCTTGGGACGGGAACGGTGATCGCGCCGTTCTGGCATCCGATCAAGCTCGCCGGCGAGGCGGCCATGACCGACATCATCTGTGACGGGCGGCTCGATATCGGCATTGCGCGCGGCGCCTATTCCTTCGAATACGAGCGCCTGCTTCCCGGCCTCGACGCCTGGGGCGCCGGCCAGCGGATGCGCGAGCTCATTCCAGCGGTCAAGGGCATATGGAACGGCGACTATGCCCATGACGGGGAGTTTTTCAAATTCCCTTCGACCACTTCGGCGCCGAAACCGCTGCAGCAGCCGAACCCGCCGATCTGGGTTGCTGCGCGCGACCCGAATTCGCATGAGTTCGCCGTTGCCAATGGCTGCAACGTCCAGGTGACGCCGCTCTGGCAGGGCGATGACGAAGTCGTGGCGCTGATGGGCCGCTTCAACGATGCCTGCGCCAAGAATCCCGATATTGACCGACCCAAGATCATGCTGCTGCGCCATACCTATGTCGGCTCATCCGAGGAGGACATCGCGCAGGCAGCCCACGAACTGAGCGTTTATTACAACTACTTCTTCGCCTGGTTCAAAAACGAGAAGCCTGTCAAGCAGGGCCTGATCGAGCGGATCCCGGAGGAGGAGATCAGCGCGAACCCGATGCTTTCCGATGCGGTCATGCGCACCAACAACGTCGTCGGCAATGCCGAGACCGTTATCGCCCGCCTGAAGACCTACGAATCCATGGGCTATGACGAATATTCCTTCTGGATCGACACGGGCATGTCCTTCGAGCGCAAGAAGGCTTCGCTCGAACGCTTCATTGCCGAGGTCATGCCGGCATTTGCGGAGTAAACCCCCATGCAACGCTTCCAGTCCTACATCGACGGCGAATTCGTAGACGGAGAGGCCCGGTTTGCAAGCGTCGATCCGGCGACCGGCGAAATCTGGGCCGAGATGCCGGAGGCGCGCGAGAAGGATGTCGATCGTGCCGTAGATGCGGCGGAGAAGGCGCTCTATGACGGACCCTGGTCGAAATTGACGGCCACCCAGCGCGGCAAGCTCCTTTACAAGCTTGCTGATCTGGTTGCAGCCAATGCGCAGAAGCTGGCCGAGCTGGAGACCCGCGATACCGGCAAGATCATTCGCGAGACTTCGGCGCAGATCGCCTATGTTGCCGATTATTATCGCTATTATGCCGGGATCGCCGACAAGATCGAGGGTTCCTATCTTCCGATCGACAAGCCTGACATGGATGTCTGGCTGCGCCGCGAACCGATCGGCGTCGTCGCCATGGTCGTGCCCTGGAACAGCCAGCTCTTCCTGTCGGCCGTCAAAATCGGCCCGGCGCTGGCCGCCGGCTGCACCATGGTCGTCAAGGCATCGGAGGACGGACCGGCGCCGCTTCTGGAGTTTGCGCGCCTCGTCGACGAGGCAGGCTTTCCCGCCGGCGTCGTCAATATCATTACCGGTTTCGGCCCCGCCTGCGGCTCCGCTCTCAGCCGGCACCCGAAGGTCGCCCATATCGCATTCACCGGCGGGCCGGAAACGGCGCGTCATATCGTGCGCAATTCGGCGGAAAATCTCGCCTCCACCTCGCTTGAGCTCGGCGGCAAGTCGCCCTTCATCGTCTTTGCCGATGCCGATCTCGAAAGTGCCGCTAATGCGCAGGTTGCCGGTATCTTCGCGGCAACCGGACAAAGCTGCGTCGCCGGCTCGCGGCTAATCGTCGAGCGAAGCGTCAAGGAACGCTTCCTGGCGATGCTGAAGGCCAAGGCGGAGGCGATCCGCATCGGCTCGCCGCTGGACATGGCGACGGAAGTGGGGCCGCTGGCAACGAAACGTCAGCAGGATCATGTTGCGGCGCTCGTCGAACGATCCGTGCAGAGCGGCGCCCGCCTTGTCACCGGCGGCGAACGGCCTGACGGCGCGGGTTATTATTTCCGGCCGACGATCCTCGATTGCGACGATGTCGCCTCGCCATCGCTTGCCGAGGAGTTCTTCGGCCCGGTTCTGTCGGTGGTATCGTTCGAAACTGAAGCAGAAGCGCTGAAGATCGCCAACGATACGCGCTATGGTCTTGCCTCGGGCGTTTTCACCCAGAATCTCACGCGAGCCCACCGCCTGATGAAGGGCATCCGGGCGGGTATCGTCTGGGTCAATACCTATCGCGCCGTATCGCCGATTGCACCTTTCGGCGGCTTTGGCCTTTCCGGCCATGGCCGGGAAGGCGGCTTGGCCGCGGCCCTCGATTTTACCCGCACGAAGACAATCTGGCTCAGGACGTCGGACGATCCGATCCCCGATCCTTTCGTCATGAGGTGACGCCGATGTTCTATGAAATCCGGACTTATCGGCTGAAGAACGGTGCAATCCCGCAATATCTGAAGGTCGTCGAGGAAGAAGGGATCGCCATTCAGAAAGCTCATCTCGGCAATCTGGTCGGCTATTTCTTTTCGGAGATCGGGACCATCAACGAGATCGTTCACATCTGGGCCTATGAAAGCCTCGATGATCGCGAGGCAAGGCGCCAGAGATTGGCGACCGACCCGCAATGGCAGGCCTTCCTGCCGAAGATACGCGACCTGATCGAAGTGGCCGAGAACAAGATTATGAAGCCGGCAGGTTTCTCCCCTCTGGGGAAGAGCCCGCCAGCCGCATAAGGCATGCCTGTAAGACACCAAGTATAAGGACAAGGGAACATGAAACGTACAATCGCACTGGCGGCTTTCGCCGCAATAATGGCTGTGTCCGGGGCCGCAAAGGCCGAAACGATGGTCTTCACGAGCTGGGGAGGAACCACGCAGGACGCACAGAAGGTCGCCTGGGCCAATCCGTTTGCAGACAAGACCGGCACCGTCGTCGCACAGGATGGACCTACCGATTACGGCAAGCTGAAAGCCATGGTCGAAGCGGGCCAGGTCAGTTGGGATGTCGTCGACGTCGAGGGCGACTATGCCGCCCAGGCGGGCAAGGACGGGCTGCTGGAAAAACTGGATTTCTCCGTTATCGACAAGTCCAAGCTCGACCCTCGTTTCGTCACGGACTATTCGGTCGGCAGCTTCTACTATTCCTTCGTGATCGGCTGCAATGCGGACGCCGTGAGCGCCTGCCCCAAGACCTGGGCCGATCTCTTCGACACGGCGAAATTTCCCGGTAAGCGTACCTTCTACAAATGGTCGGCCCCGGGCGTGATCGAGGCGGCGTTGCTGGCCGATGGCGTTCCTGCCGACAAGCTCTACCCGCTGGATCTCGATCGGGCATTCAAGAAGCTGGATACGATCAAATCTGACATCATCTGGTGGTCCAGCGGCGCCCAGTCGCAGCAGCTTCTCGCATCCGCCGAGGCCCCGTTCGGCAGCCTGTGGAATGGCCGCATGACCGCGCTCGCCGCCAGCGGCATCAAGACGGAAACCTCTTGGGAGCAGAACATCACGGCGGCCGACTCGCTGGTCATTCCGAAGGGTGCACCGAACCTTGAAACCGCGATGAAGTTCATTGCGCTTGCAACGTCGGCCCAGCCGCAGGCCGATCTTGCCAAGGCGACCGGCTACGCACCCATCAACATCGACTCGGCCAAGCTGATGGACCCGGCAATAGCCAAGACCTTGCCGGACCAGCAGACCGCCAGCCAAGTCAATGCAAGCATGAAGTATTGGGCCGAAAATCGCGATGAAATCGGCAAGCGGTGGTATGCTTGGCAGGCCAAATAAGTTGAAGAAACTCCGAGGCTTCACCGCGGGCGTCGTTCCGCCCGCGGTGTCTGACGCAGGTTCGAAATCTTCCTCGGAGCTGGCGCCGTTGTCTGATCCTACGGCGGGAAAGGATTGCCATGTCGACTTACATTGACGTCGCCAGTGAAACTGCGACTACGTCCAAGGCCGTCAGGCCTGCGGGCTTAGGCGAAATTATGCCGGCGCTGATTTTTGTTGGGATCTTCTTCATTGTACCGGTCGTCGCCCTTTTGCTGCGAAGCGTGCTGGAACCGGTTGTGGGCTTCAGCAACTATGCTGAACTCCTGGGTTCGGCGACGTATCTGAAGATATTCGCCAACACCTTCATTGTCTCCGGCCTTGTGACGGCAATTTCGCTGCTGATCGGCTTTCCCGTCGCCTGGACGCTGGCAATCATGCCGACAAGGCTGGCTTCGGTGATTTTCGCAGTCTTGCTGCTGTCGATGTGGACCAATCTGCTAGCACGAACCTATGCCTGGATGGTCCTGCTTCAGCGTACCGGGCTGATCAACAAGATGTTGATTGGAATGGGACTGATCGACCGGCCGCTGCCGCTCGTCAACAATCTGACCGGTGTAACGATCGGCATGACCTATATCATGCTGCCTTTCATCATCCTGCCCCTCTATGGCGTCATCAAGAAGATCGACCCGGCCATCCTGCAGGCGGCGGCACTTTGCGGCGCGAACCGCTGGCAATGTCTTACGCGCGTCCTTCTGCCTTTGGCTGCGCGAGGCATGGTCGCGGGTGCCTTGATGGTCTTCGTCATGTCCCTCGGCTATTACGTTACCCCGTCGCTTCTCGGCGGCACGGCGAACATGATGCTGGCCGAACTGATCGCCCAGTTCGTGCAGTCCCTGGTCAACTGGGGAATGGGCGGTGCCGCGGCCCTGGTTCTCCTCGTCGTCACGCTTTCGCTCTATGCGGTCCAATTGCGGCTGTTCGGCGTGCAGAACACGGGAGGGCGCTGACATGCTGCTCAATTTCGATCGCCTCGGCTGGTGGAAATATGTGCTTGTGGCGGTGACCGTCTTGACGGCAGCCTTCTTGCTGCTGCCGATCCTCTTCATCGCGGCGCTTTCCTTCGGATCTTCGCAGTGGCTGATCTTTCCGCCTCCGGGCTGGACGCTACAATGGTACAGCCAGCTTTTCGCCGATCCGCAATGGCTGGGATCCGCCTGGACGAGCTTCAGGATCGCCTCGATCGTCACGGTTCTTTCCGTGCTGCTTGGGCTGATTACTTCATTCGGTCTGGTGCGTGGAACTTTCTTGTTCCGCGACGCGCTGAAGGCGCTTTTCCTGACGCCGATGATCCTGCCTGTCGTCGTCCTCGCCGTTGCTCTCTATGCCTTCTTCCTGAGGATGGGTCTCGGCGGCACCATGATTGGCTTTGTCATTTCGCATCTCGTGCTGGCACTGCCCTTCTCCATCCTTTCGATATCCAATGCGCTCGAAGGGTTCGACAAATCCATCGAGGATGCCGCGGTGCTGTGCGGTGCGTCGCCTCTTGAGGCGAAGATCAGGGTGACCCTGCCGGCCATCAGCCATGGACTGTTTTCCGCGGCTGTCTTCTCGTTCCTGACATCCTGGGATGAAGTGGTGGTGGCGATCTTCATGGCGAGCCCCACACTGCAGACGCTGCCGGTGAAGGTATGGTCCACCCTCAGGCAAGATCTGACGCCGGTCATCGCTGCGGCATCGTCCCTTCTCATCCTCTTGACGATCACTTTGATGGCGCTTGTCGCGATCGCACGCAAGGTACTGAAATCATGAACGAATCTTTCCTACAGATCAGAGGCATCCGCAAGGAATACGGTCCTGTCGTCGCGGTGCAAGATGTCAATCTCGAGGTCCAGCGTGGCGAGTTCCTGACCTTTCTCGGGCCGTCCGGTTCGGGCAAAAGCACGACCCTCTACATATTGGCGGGCTTCGAAAACCCGACGAAAGGCGACATAAGCCTCAACGGGCAAACGCTGCTTTCGACCCCGTCGCATAAGCGCAATATCGGCATGGTCTTCCAGCGGTACACCTTGTTTCCGCATTTGACGGTCGGTGAAAACATCGCTTTTCCGCTCAAGGTACGGCGCAAGTCCAAGGCGGAAGTCGATAGCAAGGTCAAGGAAATGCTGCGGCTTGTCAGGCTTGAGGGATTTGAGGATCGCAAGCCCGCGCAGATGTCGGGCGGCCAGCAGCAGCGCGTCGCGCTCGCCAGGGCTCTCGCCTATGATCCGCCGGTGCTTTTGATGGACGAGCCGCTTTCGGCACTCGACAAGAAGCTTCGCGAAGAAATCCAGCACGAGATACGCCGGATTCACCAACAGACCGAGGTGACGATCCTCTACGTCACGCACGATCAGGAGGAGGCCCTGCGTCTCTCCGATCGCATTGCGGTGTTCTCCAAGGGCGTCATCGACCAGATCGGAACCGGACCGGAACTCTACGCCAATCCACGCACCCGCTTTGTTGCCGAATTCATCGGCGACAGCGACTTCATTTCCTGCGATCTGCTGTCATCGACGGATGGACACGCGACGATCTCGCTTGGTGGCGACGCGGTCTTCAGAATTCCGGTGCATGGCCAGGCCATCTCCGGAAAGAGGGGAGCGTTGATGCTGAGGCCCGAACGCATTCGCTTGTCGCGAAACCGAGTGCAGAAAGGCAGCCTTGCGGCGACTGTCAGCGATATCACTTTCCTCGGCAATAACGTTCATGTTGCCACCGAAACCGCCGCAGGCGAGGCCCTGGCCGTGCGCCTTCCCTTCGGCCATGAAGCAATTACCGGGCTCAGCCGTGGCGAACAGGTGCATCTGGATTTCGATCCGGATGCCGCTCACGTATTTTGCTGAAAGTCGTCACATGAAGCTCCATGATTTGTCACTGTTTCGTCAGGCCTGTCCGGTTGCGGGCAATTGGATAGAGGCGAAGGACCATCAGGCGACAACCATCCGCAATCCGGCCACGGGCGAGGCACTCGGCTTGGTTCCGGATCTGGGTGCTGCCGAAACCGAGGACGCCATCCGCGCCGCCGTCATCGCTCAGAAGCTCTGGGCAAAGAAGACCGCGGGGGAGCGCGCCACCATATTGAAGGCGTGGTACCGCCTGATGATCGAAAATCTCGATGACCTGGCGATGATCCTGACATTGGAGCAGGGAAAACCCCTGGCCGAGGCCAAGGGGGAAATCGCCTATGGCGCGAGCTTCATCGAATGGTTCGCCGAAGAGGCGAGGCGCATCAACGGCGAGACCATACCCGGCCATCAGCAGGACAAGCGGATCCTTGTCCTACGCCAGCCTGCAGGTGTTGTCGCTGCCATCACGCCCTGGAACTTTCCAAATGCCATGGTGACCCGCAAGGTCGGCCCGGCGCTTGCCGCTGGCTGCGCGGTCGTGCTCAAGCCGGCGCCGCAGACGCCTTTTTCCGCGATCGCGCTTGCCGTTCTTGCTGAGCGCGCGGGTCTGCCGTCGGGCCTCCTCAACATCGTCACCGGTGATGCCGCCGCAATTGGCGGGACGTTGACTGCAAGCCCAGCCATCAGGGTTCTGACCTTCACCGGTTCCACGCGCACGGGTGAACTGCTTTACCGGCAATGCGCGCCGACGATCAAGAAGCTCGGTCTCGAGCTTGGCGGTAATGCACCTTTCATCGTGTTTGACGACGCGGATCTCGACGCAGCGGTCGAGGGCGCGATCATCGCCAAGTTCCGCAACAATGGGCAAACCTGCGTTTGCGCCAACCGGCTGTATGTGCAGGATGGTGTCTATGAAGCTTTTGCAGCCAAGCTCGCCGACGCGGTTGAAAAACTGAAGGTTGGCAACGGGCTGGATCAAGGTGTCGTCCTTGGCCCGCTGATCGACCGGAACGCCGTCCTCAAGGTTGAGGCGCATATTCGCGACGCGTTGGATAAGGGTGCTGAGGTCCTCTCAGGCGGCAATCGTCATACTCTTGGCGGCAATTTCTTTGAGCCGACAGTCCTTCGCAACGTCGACGGCAGCATGCAGCTTGCCAGCGAGGAGACCTTTGGGCCAGTCGCGCCGCTCTTCCGCTTCCGCGACGAGAGCGACGTCATCGAACTGGCAAATGACACCGAGTTCGGGCTCGCCTCCTATTTCTATGCACGAGATTTGTCGCGCGTATTCCGGGTGGCGGAAGCGTTGGAATACGGGATGGTCGGCGTCAACACCGGTCTGATTTCCACCGCTGAGGCGCCTTTTGGCGGCGTGAAAATGTCCGGTTTGGGTCGGGAGGGCTCACGCCACGGCATCGACGAATATACCGAGCTGAAATACGTCTGTTTGGGCGGCATATAGTCTCTTTTGCAGGAAGCGGAGGCCCCTGTTCCACAGGGAAGGTTCCTCAGCGTTGCACTACGGCGGCTCGATGGAATTGATTGTCATGCCAGCTAAAGCGTCAATTTCAGCTCGCGGTAGTGTTCCGTCAATCTCGCCAGGTTGAAGGCCCTGTTGAGCCCGCTTGGATTTGGAAGCACCCAGATTGAAACGCCCGCAAATTCGTCCGGCTGCCTGCCCCATTCGACATGCGTTCGGAGGCTGATCGCCGCGTATGCTGCCTTTCCCAGAAAGGCGAGATTTGCCGGTGCGAAGTTTCTTATCTTGCTTTCCAGTGCAGGAGCCGCGTTGACGTAATCGTGGTTCTTAAGCTCACTGGCGCTTTTGGTGGGCCGTGAGACCGCCGATGTCAGGCCCAGGCCATATGTCAGCATCTCGCGCTCTTCGTCCGCCCGCAGCAGGCGGGGTGTAAATCCGGCGAGATGCAATACACGCCAAAAGCGGTTGCTTCGGTTCGAGAAGTTATGGCCGTCCCGAGCAGCGGAAAGGGCTGGATTCAACCCGCAGAAAACCACGGAGAGGCAAGGCGCAAGGATTTCCGCCAGCCCGCCCGCCTGCATTGCGGCGTCGACTGGATCATGCGTGTCCTTGGCTGAAGTATTTTCTTGCATACCAAACTTCGCTTTGGAAATGACGGTGGAGACGGGGGTGCGTGCGGCGCCGTCAGCAAGTCTACCGGCAAATTGTCGTCATTGTGGCAGGCAGCGGTGTCTGGCATTGCCCTTCAAGCCTGGCGTCAAACTACGATTGGACAGCTTCCCAAAAGAAGCTATCTTCAAGGTCTTCTTCCAATTCGGTAAGCCCCGACCGGTCGATCCGCCAACCAGCACGGACGTTCATCCATGACCAAAGGCTCTGATCTCTTAGTGGCCGCACTTGAGAATGAAGGTGTCGACCGCATTTTTGGCATTCCCGGCGAAGAGAACCTTGACGTTGTCGAGTCCATCCGCAAATCGTCAATCCAGTTGGTACTCACCCGGCATGAACAGGCAGCCGCCTTCATGGCAGCGACCTACGGCCGCCTGACGGGAAAGCCGGGAGTGTGCCTGACGACGCTTGGACCGGGTGCCCTGAACCTTTCGACGGGGGCGGCATATGCGTTGCTCGGTGCGATGCCGATGGTGATGATCACGGGTCAGAAGGGTGTCCTCTCGTCTCGTCAGGCGCGATTCCAGGTGGTCGACGTCGTTGCGTCGATGAAACCGCTTACCAAGCTGGCGCGGCAGATCGTGTCACCGCAGATGATCCCCACGATGGTCAGGGAAGCGTTCAGGATCGCGCAGGAAGAAAGACCAGGACCCGTTCATCTCGAGCTTCCAGAAGACATCGCAGCCGAAGAATGCCCGGAAATGGCACTCATCGCGCCGCATCAGCTCGAACTGCCGACCGCAAGCGACGCGGCGCTGGACCGCGCCGCCGCTCTCATCACTGCAGCCAAGCGTCCGCTTCTGATGTTTGGAGCTGCAGCCTCGCGCCCCCGCTCGACGTCAGACATCGCGCAATTTGTGATACGAACCCGCATCCCCTTCTTCACGACGCAGATGGGGAAGGGAACGGTTCCGGGCGGTACCGAGCTCTACATGGGCACCGCCGCGCTTTCTGAACGCGATTATGTGCACGAGGCGATCGAACAGGCCGATCTCATCATCACCATCGGCCATGACACAATCGAAAAACCGCCGTTCATCATGGGCAAGGACGGTCCGCATGTGGTCCATGTCGGATATCAGCCCGCCACCGTCGAACAGGTCTATTTCCCGCAAGCAGAAGTTATCGGAGATATCGGCCCATCGCTCAAGGCGCTGGCGGATCGCCTCGAGGGCAAACTGCCGAACGCAGAGGCTCTTCTTCATCTGCGGGAGCGCATTCTCGAACGCATCGCGGCGCGGGCGACGGAAGATCGTTTTACGCCCCAGCGCTTGGTCCATGATATCCGGGAAGTGATGCCGCATGATGGTATCCTTGCGCTCGACAACGGCATGTACAAGATATGGTTTGCCCGCAACTACCGGACGCGGATGGCGAACACGCTGTTGCTGGACAACGCTCTTGCAACCATGGGGGCTGGACTTCCATCGGCGATGGTTGCCTCGATGCTTTATCCCGAGCGGCGCGTCATGGCGATCTGTGGCGACGGCGGCTTCATGATGAACTCCCAGGAACTGGAGACTGCCGTCCGGTTGAAGCTCAACCTCGTCATCCTCGTGATCGAGGACAATGCCTACGGAATGATCCGCTGGAAGCAGGCCGTGGACGAGTTCCCGGATTTCGGAATGACGTTCGGCAATCCGGACTTCGTGAAATATGCCGAATCCTACGGTGCCAAGGGAATCAGGGTAGATGACATCGACCAGTTCAAACAGGCTCTCGAAGATGCATTCTCTGGATCTGGCGTTCATCTGGTGAACGTCCCGGTCGACTACTCGGAAAATGAGCGTGTGCTGGTTAAGGAGCTTCGCGAACGGCTCCCTGCAATATTGGAGGGATGAAATGTCGCTCACCTGAGGGGCGTCAGGCAGACTTCAGGTGATCGAAAATGTGGGGCCGGAGGTTACCGAAAGGCCGCCGGAGCCACTTTCGGGGACAAGAGGAAGAACGATTTCCGCCACCAGACCATTCGGCACTCGATCCAGCAAGGTTAGTTTCCCGCCATGTCCTTTCCTGATGATGCCTTCCGCTGTCGGGAGGCCGAGGCCAAAACCGCCTCCCGCTCCGGTCGTGCGAGCCTCGTCCGCTTTGAAAAAGGGCTCCAGCACCCGGGTCTTGAGCTCATCCGTCAAGCCCGGACCATTGTCGCTCACCCTTATAAATATCCCGTCATCGCCGGCATCCTGCAATTCGATGTCGATTTGCGTCGCATAGCGGGAAGCGTTTTCAACCAGATTGGATATTGCTCTCGTAAACGAGGGTCTGCACATATATTTTAGCCGCCGTGGCCCGGAGAACCGGACATCGATGCCGGTTTCCGAGAAATCCGTTGCAATCGTTTGCAGCAGGCTGGACAGGTCCACTTTTCGAGACGGTACGTTGTGGATCGCGTTTGTGAGAAACGCCAGACTCTCATCTATCATGCCATCCAGGACCGTCAGATCATGGAGCATCTTGTGCTGAAGCTCGGGCTGCTCGCAGCGCTCCACGCGCATTCGCAATCGCGTCAGTGGTGTCCTCAGATCATGGCTGATCGATGTGAGCATTCGCGTTCGACTTTCCGCCATCTGCAAGATCCGGCTTCGCATAATGTTCAGCGATGCGGCAAGGCTTCGAATTTCAGCGCTGCCTTCCGCTACGAACGGCTTTTCCAGGCTATCATCGGTACTTGCGCGTTCCGCCGCCGCCGTAAAGCGGCCCATCGGCCTGGTGATCAGCCAACTGCTGACATAGGCAAGCACGATCAAGGGAATGACAATTTTCAGAACTCCGCTTGCGACCGCGGGAAAGAACCACAAGGATCTTGGGAAGACCGGCATATGGAAAACAAGAGCCCGCTCCTTATCGACCATCACGATGAGAGGAACGGATTTTTCCTTGTCAAAGAGGTGGCGCAGACTTCCGAGGAAATCATCTTCCAGAGCGCGGCGCGTCCTCTGCAGAATGTCGGCCGATGTCGCTTCTGTCTCATCACGCGGAGAGATCTGGCTTACCGGCAGTTTTTCCACCGGGATCTGCAATCTCGCGGCCAAGCTCAAGGCTGCCGTTTCCTCTGCAGGAGATCGTGCGTCTCGGAACTGGTCAACCACGCGCTCGATCCGCCCCGCCAGCAAACCAATCGCGATGCCTTTGTCATGGCGGCCGTAGATGAACGGCTCGGTCGTCGCGGCGACCACTGACACGAGAACGATCAGCAAGAGCGCCAGCACGAGGATCTGAGTGCGAATGGAGGCCATGCGGAGACTTTTCACGGCAATTTCTCCACCATTGCTGCGAACAGGTAGCCTCCCAGCCGCACCGTCTTGATGAAAGCCGGGTCCTTGAGGTTCGGTTCGATCTTCTGTCGTATCCGGCTGATATGGACGTCGATGCTGCGTTCGACCGGACCGGCCGATCCCGCGTGCGTCATGGACAGAAGCTGGTCGCGGGTCAGCACCTTGTTGGGATTGGTGCAGAACGCCCAGAGAAGGTCGAACTCGGCCGTTGTCATCGACACTTCATCGCCTTCAGCGTCGAAGAGCTGCCGGCTGTTGGGATCGATGCGCCAGCCGGCAAAAGTTAGCGGCCCGGACATCTCTTCCTCTCGCCGGGAAAACGATGCTCGGCGCAAAATGCTTTTGATGCGGGCGATTAGTTCTCGGGAGTTGAAGGGCTTGGTGACGTAGTCGTCAGCACCCAATTCAAGTCCAAGGACGCGATCGATATCCTCCCGCCGTGCGGTTAACATCAAAATGGGGATAGACCTCGTTGCCCGCAGACGCATGCAAATACTAAATCCATCCTCCCCCGGCAGCATGCCGTCAAGAACGATCAGATCGAACCTGTATTGACGGAGCATTTGATCCATTTCGGCGCCATTTGCCACCGCTAAGGCATTGAAGCCGTTGTCTTTGATCAGCTCGACCAGCATAGCTGCGATATCGGCATCGTCTTCAACGATCAGGATATTGGATTGCTCGGAAGGCGCCATTTCAGATACCTTCCCACGGATTCGAGTAAGTGCCTCGAGTCATTTCCGTTTCAGCAATCATTCTGTCTGCGTGGGTCACGCCAACACTCCAACTAAACATTGCCCTCTCATGGACTGCCGCGATGACGGCACCGTCAATCGCAATATTGATACAGCTCACCGAGTTCCGATGACCGGAAGTTCATAAAGATAGCAAAGGAATTTATGGAGCTGTGTGTGGAAATATTGAGATATATTACGGAGCTTGCTGATCTCGGTGCCAATCCGTGCGAAATCGCGATCCGGTTCCACATGGTCGAGAAGCGATCGGATAGCCTCTGGATGCGGCCTCGCAACATAACTTAACATCAAAAGACACTCCGCAATATCGGCCTGGAGCATGGTGCATCGTCATGAGCGGGTCGAGCGTTGCGCATCGCCCTCTCTCCTGCAAAACAAGATGGGGCATCTCCATGCATTTCAGAATATTCGCTTTCGGCGCCGTCGTTCTCTCCCTGGCTGCGCCGGCTATGGCTGCCGATATGACCTTGCAGCAGTCTGCGCCGCAGCCGGAGCAGCAGAACTATTCGACCTTTAACTGGTCCGGTTTCTATATTGGCGCCCAGGGAGGATATACTTGGAATAAAGCGACCTATTTGGGCCTGGATCAGAACATCAACAGCGGATCGGCTGGAGCTCATGCCGGCTATAATTTTCAGCACGGAAACATAGTTTACGGCATCGAGAACGACTTCAACTACAACTTCGAAAAAGGCAAGGAAGCAAATCTCGAATGGGATGCCTCCGGCCGTGCCCGTGTGGGCTACGCGCTGGATCAAAATCTGGTTTTCGCGACGGCTGGTCTTGCGGCTGCAGGCGGCAAGGTCGACGTCCCCGGAGCCGGCAAAAAGGATGATATCCTGATCGGCTGGACGGCAGGTGGCGGCATCGAGCACGCGTTCACCGACAATATCCTCGTGCGTGCCGAATACCGTTATTCTGATTTCGGGAACAAGGATTTTGGCTCTGAAATCGGAAAAGTCAGCGCCGACCAGCAAAAGATTACCTTCGGTGCAAGCTACAAGTTCTGAGAGAACTGCTCGGAACACTTTCTAGCCGCTGCTTCGCCCAGTTGCCGTGGGCGAAGACGGTAGAAATCAAGCTGCCGGTTAAAGGCACGCAAGCGTTCATAAAAGAACGGCCGGCAAACTTGAGCGCGAAGGTGATAACCTCACTGCTCAAGTTGCCGACAGATAGAAACGACCGAGTTTAAACCGCTGCCGTCATTTTTGATCAGACGGTAAGCAGGTCGCTCGTCGTATCATCCTGGTAGTTTGAGCCAAACAGCGAGCCAAAGTCCGGAAGCTGCGGTGGCTGCGCCTTCATCGAGCTCTCAAGCTGGCTCTCCGTCAGAGAACCCGAGCTTGTCGTATCCAGACTATCGAACAGGGTTGTCGCTTGCTCCTCGCTCACGTCGGACGGACGTGCG
This sequence comes from Rhizobium cerradonense, assembly GCF_030182455.1. Classification (NCBI taxonomy): domain Bacteria; kingdom Pseudomonadati; phylum Pseudomonadota; class Alphaproteobacteria; order Hyphomicrobiales; family Rhizobiaceae; genus Rhizobium; species Rhizobium cerradonense. The sequence continues at coordinate 166,362 of NZ_JAQJCK010000009.1, read as the reverse complement.
GCGACGAATTCCGCTTCGCTGACGCTGCCGTCACCATCCGTATCCATTGAGGTGAACATGCTGGAGATCTCGCTGTCATCAGGCGTTTCCCCGGAAGGCGGTGGCGGCGGCGGTTCATTGGACTGCATTGCGCTTGCCAACTGGTCTTCCGTCAACGATCCGGTGTTGCTGGTATCAAAGCTTTTAAACAGTGTCGTAGCCTGATCCTCGCTTACATCGGACGGTCTTGCGGCGACGAATTCGGCTTCGCTGATGCTGCCGTCACCATCCGTATCCATCGCGCTGATCATGTCGCTCTGGCTGCCATTCGGGCCGGCAGACTGTTGAGTAGCCGAGGAGGTGCTGCTGGAGCTGTCATCCGAGTCCGACGAGGAATCGTCGCCGGAAGCGCCCGACTGCAGGTTGAGCATCATGTTCATGAGCTGCGCAACCAGTTGCTCGGCCGACGATGTCAGGGACTGATCATCCGTCGAAGAAGAAGAGGACGATGAGCTTTTGCTGGACGAACTGCTGCCCAGAATCGACGCGATCGAATCGTCCGACGAGGACGATGTCGAGCCGGATTTTTGATATTGGTAATAACTATTTGATAAGACGGATGTAATGCTCGTCAAGGGGGCCTCCAGATGCGAGCGTTGACATAGACTCCGGGTTTTTACGCTTACTGATGTTACTCTTGGCGCCGTGCTGCGTTCGATGAACGCGGTAGCGCATCTTTCGAGATCAATGCAGACGGATACCAAATACTGGAGGCTAAACTTGTTCAGGGTCCTCGTTTGCGCGACTGCGCGACCGGAAGACGGATGAAAAGATAAGCCACGACAGTTGCCGCCATCATGGCGTCTTTGGCAGTCCACGTTCTCGTCTGGTACTCCCCAACGGCCTGAACCTGCACAGGAAAACTTGCGCGAACCTTGTAAAGTCCCGCCGGCACGCCCGTTTCCACCGCCACGAGAGCGAGGACCACATCAGATTGCCAAGCCGAGTTTTCGGGAAACAAATTTCAATAATTCGGTACACACAGAAACATCGAATCTCCCTAGATTCCGTGCGGCATGCGCGGCGGAAAAGGGATATTTGGCGAATGACGGAAAATCGGCTTGTCTTCATAGCCACCCCTTGTTTCGGGGGCATGGTCGCCAAGGACTATATGCAATCCATCATTTCCCTGATGCAGGTTGGCGGGCAGTTTGGCGTGCAATTGACGCTGGCGCTGCTCGGCAACGATGCGCTGATCACCCGCAGCCGCAACACGCTCGTCTCGCATTTTCTCAATGATACTGCGGCGACTCATATGCTGTTCATCGATGCGGACATCAGCTTCGAACCGGAGCAGGTGATGCGGCTGCTGGATGCCGACAAGGATGTGGTCGCCGCCATGTATCCGATCAAGGACTACGACTGGGGCAATGCCGCCAAGGCGCCCTTGCGGAACGCTGAAACTCTGGCGGAAGCGGCATTGCATTATGTGGGCACCCCGCTGACCGGTCCCTACGCTGAATGGGACGGCGATTTCGTCACCGCGATCTATGCCGGCACCGGCATGCTTCTCATCAAGCGCGCCGTCATCGAAAAAATGATCGCCGCCTATCCCGGCCTGCGCTACGACGCGATCCACGCCTATCCCGGCACCAAACGCTCGCCGACCACGCAATATGCGCTGTTTGAATGCCTTATCGAGGAAGAAACCGGCATCTATCTGAGCGAGGACTTTGCCTTCTGTCATCGCTGGCGTGCTCTTGGCGGAGAGATCTGGCTCGATACCGGCAGCAAGCTCAGCCACACCGGCGCCCATCGTTTCGCCGGCAATCCTCAGCCGCGCTACGAAACCCTAAAGGCCTGAAGAAGCGGGACTTGCGATAAATCGCTGAACGATCCGTCGACTAACCCCATGTCTGGCCGGCAATGAGGTCGGTCAGCTCTTCCTTCGCAGCATCATCATAAGAAAAGGCGCGCCGACGAGGGCCGAGACGAGGCCGGCGGGTATCTGGTATGGCCAGACGATGGTGCGGCCGATGAAGTCGGCAAGGACCATCAGCGCGCCGCCGATGGCAGCCGCCCCCGCCATTTGTGGGAGCGCGCGGACAAGCCCCGCTTCCCGCGCCAGATGGGGCCCCATAAGGCCGACGAATGTCAGGGGACCGACGCTCAATGTTGCCGCCGCGCTCATCAGCCCGGCAAGGCCGAAGAGCAGGAAACGGGACTTGCGGACCGGAATACCGACGGCGAGCGCCGGCGATGGACCGAGCGGCAGGATATCCAGCCAGCGCCGGGCAAGGAAAGCCGCCGCGGTCAGAATTGCGGCCGCGATGGTAACGGTCGCGGCGGAACGGCCGTCGACGCCGTAGGTCGAACCGCTCATCCAGCGCATCAGGAGGACGGCGCGCGGATCGCCCGTAGAGCTCAGGACGCCGACAATGGCATCGACCATGGCGCTCAGGGAGATGCCGGCCAGCAGGACACGCTCCGGCGCCAGTCCCGTGCGCATGGAGCTGAGGAGAATCACGGCCAGAACGACAAGCGCGCCAATGGCCGCGAAGGTCAATTGTCCGGCAAGGCCCGGAACGAAGACGAAGACGGCGATAGCGACGCCGAAGGTCGCGCCCGCGCTGATGCCCAGGACTTCCGGGCTCGCCATCTCATTGCCGGTGATTCTCTGGAGAATGACGCCCGCGACGGCGAGCATTGCGCCGGAGGAGAGAGCGGCAAAGACCTTAGGTAGCCGCATCGGGATAATCTCGCCAAAGAGCGCCGCATGCGGCAAGCCCCAGCTTCCATCGATGCCGCGTCCAACGAATACTGCGACGACGAGCGCCACAAGCAACAGGCAGAGTGCGACGGCAAGCGTGTTCGTTCCGGCCGGTGCCCATGAACGCGCGCGTTCTTTCATCTGCAACGCCCGATGCCGGACCTTCAGCAGGGGAAGCAGCAGCAGAAGCAGCGGCGAGCCGAAGATCGCCGTCACCGCGCCTGTGGGCAAGAATTCTCCCAATTCACCAGCAACGAGCTGGATGGAGGCGTCGGCAATCAGCAACAGCCCGGCGCCGATCAAAGGCGACCACAACAGCAATTGCTGCGGTCGCCGCGCCCCGGAAAGCCGGGCAATCGTCGGCGCGACCAGACCAATGAAGCCGATAACCCCGACCGCGCTGGTTACAATTGCGGCAAGCGCGACCGCACCACCAACGACGATAAAGCGCAGCCGGACAAGGCGAACCCCGAGGGCCGATGCCGTGCCTTCGCCGAGATCGAGAAGAGAGAGCGGCCGCATGACGAGCGCGCAGATAATGGCGATGATCGCCGTCTTCCAGAGAAGCGACACTGGAATGACCCAACTCTGCTGCGCAAGCGATCCCGCGCCCCAGATGAAGAGGCTGACGAGATAACGCTCGTTCAGAAGGGTGAGGATCGCCGACAGGGCGCCGCACCAAAGACTGATGACGAGACCCGACAACACCAGCGAAAAGGGTGAGAAGCCGCGCCGCGCCCCAAGGCTCATGACGATGCAGGCGACGACCGCGCTTCCCCCGAGCGCGACCAGATCCCGGCCTAGCCCTAGCAAGCCCGGAAAGAACAAGGTCGTGACGACCAGCGCCAGATTGGCACCGGCGGAAATTCCGAGCGTTGTCGGATCGGCAAGGGGATTGCGCAGAACCTGCTGGAGGAGAGCGCCGGCCAGCGAAAGCGCCGCGCCGGCGAGCAGCGCCGTCGCAAGGCGAGGGAGCGTCGAATAGAAAAGGACCATTCTCGGCACGTCATAGCCAGCCTGGCTTTTCACTTCGAGCGAATGGATGACGAGGAGCCACGACAGGAGAGCGCCTGCGCCGAGAAGCACCAGCGCCACGATTGCGGGTCCGAATGCGAACCTTCCAAAAATCCTGTTCATTCCTTGGGATCCAAAAGGTCGGTCAACAGGCGGGCGAACCGCATCGCCTCATTGACCATGCCGAACATCAAAGCAGGGGGAAGGATCGAGAGATGTCCCGGCCGGGCAAAAGGCAGGCTTTGCCAAAGGGGGCTTTGCATGATTTTAGGCAGGACATCAGCAGGTATCGGCTCGAAGGCGACCAGACGCGCATCGGGATCGGCAATGCGGGAGAGGTTCTCGATCGCAATCGTCTGGAAGCCCCAATAGTTCGATTCCTCGGTCCAGGCGTTTCGCACGCCAATGCGCTCGAGAACGTTATGATAGAGACCCGGGCTCGCATAGATTCGAGCATGGCGCGCGTCCATGAAGTTGACGAGCGCTACGGGAGGAGGGGATTTCGCGGCAAGACGGGCGTGGCATTCGGCGAAGAAAGCATCCGCATGCGCGAGAAAACCTTCTGCCTCCGCTTCCCGGTCGATCGCAGTCCCGAGTTTTCTTGTCGCCGCGATGGCCGCCGGCAGTATCGGGCCAATACCGGGCGCGTAGATCTCGAGGCGGACGACCTTTGCGACCTGCTTTAGCTTCGGCAGAAGTTCGTCGAGATAGGGTGTCGTCAGAATGATATCCGGCTTGAGGGCAACAAGGAGTTCGAAGTTGACCTCCCACGAGCTGCCAAGGTTCACGACGGATTGGGGCATTGCCGGCTCGACTACCCATTTATCCCAGTCGGCAAGATCGGAAACTGCCAGCGGAACGACGCCAAGCGACAGAAGCGTCGATGCGAGACCGTAGTCGAGGCTGACGATTCGCGGCGCGGATTGCGCAAAAGCGGGGGCATTGCCCGCCACCGCCACAGCCGCCATTGTTCGCAGCAGGGCCCGACGTGACAGCGCGGAAAAGGAAATGGGATCAGCAGGCATAGGCGAGCGGATAGCCGGTCTTCGGCGCGGCAATGACATCCATGTCGATGCCGTAGATTTCCTGCAGTCGCTCACGCATCAGGATCTCATCCGGCTTTCCGCTGGCGACGACGCGACCACGTTTCAGTGCGCAGATGCGATCGCAGAAGCGAGCAGCCATGTTGATGTCGTGAAGGACGATGATCACGCTGAGGCCTTTTTCATGGGAGAGCCTGCGCACCAGCGACAGAACCTCGATCTGATGGGCAATGTCGAGAGCCGCGGTCGGTTCATCCAGCAGCAGGCACTCGGTATCCTGCGCGACCAGCATGGCGAGCCATGCTCGCTGCCGTTCGCCGCCGGAAAGCGTTGCCACGGTGCGGTCGGCCAGAGGTTCGAGATGCGTCAGGGCAAGCGCTTGCTCCACCTTTTCCCCATCTGTCCTAGAGAAGCGCCCAAGAGGGCCATGCCAAGGATAACGCCCACAGCGCACCAACTCCCGAACCGTCATGTCGGCGCTGGCGCTCACATCCTGCGGTAGATAGGCGACCGTGCGTGCAAAGGCGCGTTCCGGAAATGACCTGATATCCCGCCCGGCATAGCTCGCCGAACCCGCCGTCGGCAGGATCTGCCGGCCGAGGATTTTCAGCAGACTGGATTTTCCCGAACCGTTATGCCCGACAAGCGCGACGAACTCACCTTTTGGAAACGACAGATCAACATCGCTCAGAATGTCGTTTCCGTCGATCGAAAGCCGAATGCGATGCGCTGCAAACGCCTCGGTCGAGGCAGTTGCGCCAGCTATGTCGTTGTGATTTTCCACGTGTCGTCCCTCGCGGCAAGGTGCTTGTCGGTACTAAAGATGACTGCGTTATCAAGTATTATTTTTTGCCTCTGCGATCCCTGCTTAGCACGTCTCTCCTGCCTTTTCAGCGAAGCGTGGGGCATTGGATTTTTAAGTTGACTCTTTTGGTTATGTTTATATTTTGCGCGCAACGCAGGTGGATCGCCGGGGACCGCTGCTCCGCTGCGTGACCAGAAAATGACAGACAGGAGTGGCTTTGCATGGTGATCATCCGGCAGGCAGGATTTCGCGCGTCCTTAAACTGCGCGGATGGGCGTCGTGTAACGAAACATCTGATTGCCAGCAGTGCTTTGACAGCCGTTTCCTTGGCCTTGGCGCCGGCGGCTTGGGCGCAGGATTCCGCAACCGAACTTCCGAAGATCGTCGTGGTCGGCAAGTCCAACCGCGCAATCGGTCCTGATGCCACCATCGTTGCCAAGGAGACGACCACCGGCACCAAGACGGACACGCCGATCATCGATGTCCCGGCGGCCGTTTCGGTCGTAACGGGAAAGGAACTTGAAGAGCGCCACGTCGATAACCTGCAACAGGCCGTGGCCTACACGGCAGGCGTCCTCTCCGACGAGTTCGGCAATGACGACCGTTATGATTATTTCCGTATTCGCGGCTTCGACCAGACGGCGCTCGGCACCTATCGCGACGGTCTCGCGGCCCGCGTTCCCGCCTGGTATACGGCGAGCCGCCTGGAGCCCTATGGCCTGCAGCGCGTGGAAGTACTGAAGGGATCGACCTCGACGCTTTTTGGTCTCAACGCTCCGGGTGGTCTCATCAATGCGATCACGAAGCGGCCGCCAGAGGAAAAGCAGGGTGAAGTCTACACATCCTTCGGCGACGGAACCAAGGAGGTCGGGACCGACTTCGGCGGGCCGCTCGATGCCGACGGCGTTTGGAGTTATCGGTTTACGGCGCTCGCCAAGGATGGAGACCTTGGCTGGGATTATTCCAAGGACGATCGTCTCTATATCGCGCCGGCTCTGACCATCAAACCCGAGGAAGGAACGTCGCTCACCATTCTGACCGACTACTACAAGCGGAATGGAACCGGCGCGCGCGGTTTTCCGGCCGGTGCCAACCTCAACATCAATACCTTCCTGGGCGAACCGGATTTCAACCGCTTCAACACCCGCCAAAGCGATATCGGCTACCAGTTCGAGCATGAAATCAGCGACGGCCTGACCTTCCGCTCCAATGCCCGCTACACGCATCTCAGCCTCGACTATGCCGAGGTTTATGGAGCCTCCCTCGATCCGACTGCCGACCGTCAGGCCTTCTCGGTGGATGGCTTGTCGAACCGCTACGTGATCGACAACCAGCTTCAATACGATACGGGTTGGAATGCTTTCGACAGCAAGACGCTTGTCGGCATCGACTATGCCAACGACAACACCCGCGAAAACATCCAATATGGCACAGCCGGGCCGATCGACATCTACAATCCGGTCTACTGCGGTCTCTCCTGCATTAATCCCAATCCCTTCGTAAACTGGCGCGTCAAGCAGCAGGCCGTCGGGCTCTATGCGCAGGAGCAACTGACCTTCGACGATCGCTGGATCGCCACGCTTGGCGGGCGCTGGGACCATGTCCACACGACCGCGGATTACGTTGACCTCGGCACTAGGGACGACAATACCGAATCCGCATTCACTAAGCGCGCCGGACTGACCTACAAGATCAATTCCAATCTTGCCGCCTATGTGAATTATTCTGAAAGCTTCCAGCCTCTCGTGACGCCATCCGCCAATGGCTATGCATTGAGCGGTTCGCTCAAGCCTCAGCGGGGCGAGCAGTATGAAGTCGGCCTGAAATATCAGCCCGACAATTTCGATGGACTGTTCAGCGCCGCCCTGTTCGATCTGACGCAGACCAATGTGCCGACCTACGTGACGCCGCTCATTCAGGAGCAGATCGGCAAAGTGGGCGTGCGCGGCATCGAGCTGGAGGGCAAGGCGGCCCTGAACGATCGTGTCAACCTTACGCTGGCTTATTCCTACTGGGACGCCGAGATCCGTGAAGATGGAACGGGCGGAAATATCGGCAACAGGCCACAGCGCGTCCCGAAACATCTTGCCTCGGCCTGGCTCGACTACACCATCCCCGGCGAAGGGCAGCGCGGCGATCTGACCCTCGGCGGCGGTGTCCGCTATATCGGGCAGACCTATGGCGACGACGCCAACACGGTCTCCGTCGGGGGATATACCGTGTTTGACGCGGCGGTCACCTACAACGTGACCAAGAACGTCAGGCTTGCGGTCAACGCCACAAATCTCTTCGACCGCAAGTATGTCGCGACCAGCTACTATGGGACCGAGTACTACGGCGATCGACGCAAGGTCATTGGAACACTGAAATATACTTGGTGAGACATTGAGCGAGCGATTGAATTCCGCCCAAGCCTCATCGAAGCAACCGATACCGTCCGCATCAAAGGATGCGGACGGCGAGCGCGATCTCGGTGCGCTGTTGGTCCACCATGGCGGAGAGAAATACGGTTTCTGCCGCGGGAAATTCTTGCTGGACGCGCCGGCAGGCTGCGATGTCATCGCGTGCTCGGCGCTTTGCGAAGCAGATTGCTTCAACAGCATCATCGACCGATACGGGGCGAAATTTTTGCCGGCCGATCGCCGCGCCATCGTGTCGCTCTGGACCCTTTATTACTTCAGCATCTTGACCATCAACACGGCGCTCGCATGGCTCGAGCTGCGACGCTGTCTGCCGGTCTCGCTTGACGAGGTCTCGCTATGCCTCGACCGGGAAACGGCAACGCCGGTATCGTTTCTTCTGCCCAATCTCGGACAGGTGCGGGAACTCGACATACACGCCGCAATAAGACCCCTTGTGCGGCAGCACATAGAACCCTTGGCCAATGCGATTTCCCATCATGCCCATCTAAGCGGCAAGCTGCTCTGGGGAAATGCGGCTGGCTATCTCGATTGGATCATCGATGAAACGGGCCGTCAAAGCGCTCCCGCATTGGCTGAGGAAGGGGCGCCGCTGTTTTCCGATCCCACGTTTCCTGATGGCGAGAAGAACCCGTTATGTGGTACCCTGCGCAGCATGCAGGACGAGAGTGGCCTTCCATTCAAACGCCGCAAAGTCTGTTGCTTGCGCTACTGCCTTCCGGATATCGGCGGATGCGGTCTGAGCTGTCCGCTGCCGCAGGGACGGCAATAGACCGGAAGCAACATTGCTGCCTGCACCGTTGCGATAGACTGAAGCCGTCCCAAAACCATGCTTCCCCGTGGCGATATAAAGGTGGCATTGTGGAGGACGTGCGTCTGGTCGACCGGCAGTTCGGCATCACCGCCGTCCGAAAGCGCAGCACAAAGATTTACGTCAGCCGGCAGTCATATCTGCAACAGCGCCGTTCCTGCGTGAAACCGACGCAAGGGAGCTGCCCCGACCGATGAAATGCTTCCACAAATGGAAAAGCGGCGGGCAGCACCTAGATAATTATGGAGGAGGAGTATGCACTATGAACGTGTTGATTGTCGAAGACGAGGGACTCGTCGCCCTCCAACTTAAGAAAATAGCGGCCGATGCCGGGTTTTCGGTTCTCGGCCCGGCATCCGGCGTTGAGCAGGCGTTGGCCTATGCCAGACGCGCCGATATTGCCTTGGTCGATGTCGGCCTTTCGGAGGGAAAAAGCGGCCCCCAGCTCGCCCGCCGACTGATCGATCGCTTTCATACAACGGTTATTTTCGTAACCGGAATACCCGAGGCGATCCGGCAGGGATTCGGCGGCGCCTTTGCGATTATTCCAAAGCCGTTCAGCGATAAGCAAGTTGCCGACGCCCTGGGTCGTGCCCGCGACATGCGGATGAGGGGAGAAAATCAAATCACGCCTCACGGGGCATGAAGCTGAACGGAGGACGATTGGTTTGACCAGGTGCTTCGACGATCAGAAAGATGGTCGAAGGTCGCTCCGCTGATGTCGCCTGAACCTGATGACTGTATTTGGGAATTTGCTTCCGCGGTGACCGGTGGCGTCAATGGAACCTTTCAACGGTACCGGCATTATCGTCGTTATTCTGCCTATATGGGGGGATGGCGATGAGCATGGAATCAAATTCAGCGCCAGCCTCGGCAAATTTCCTCTCCTTTGTTGGAAATCCAACGGCATTGCAGGTCAGCCAGGACTTCATCGAAAGGCTGCCCGTGGCAATTTACGCCTGCGATGCCGACGGTCGTATCCTCTGGTTCAATTCACTTGCCGCTACTTTATGGGGCCGCTCGCCTCTCATCGGCGATGACAGTGAGAAATATTGCGGCTCATACCGCCTTTACACTGGCGGCCGGCGAATTCGTCGGGACGAAACACCGATGGCAACCGTGTTGCGCACCCGCGCTCCGGTGCATGGTGTCGAAGCAAGAGTCGAGCGGCCTGACGGCTCCTCCATCTGGGCCATGGTTCACATCGACCCGGTGGAAGACGAAACAGGCAAATTGATCGGCGCCATCAACTGTTTCCACGAAACCACAGCCCTTCATAACGCGAACGAAGATCTCTCCGAATTTTTTGAGAACAGCGCCGTCGGTCTGCATGTCGTAGCCGATGACGGAGTGATACTCCGCGCCAACCAGGCCGAACTCGCCATGCTTGGCTATGCCGAAGGCGAATATGTTGGCCACAATATCAAGGACTATCATCTCGATCCGTCAGTCATCGGTGACATTCTCGATTGCCTGCGCAATCACCGGCCGATCAGCCAGTATCCCGCCAAGTTGCAGGCAAAGGATGGCTCGGTCCGCCATGTATTGATAACGTCGAACGGCCGCGCCCGCGATCGGAGAGCAACCGGCACACGCTGCTTTATGATCGACGTCACCGATCGGGCCGAGGCCGAGGCTCTTCTCCACGAGCAGGAGCGCAGGCTTGCAACCACTTACGAGCATGCCGGTAGCGGCATCGCAGAGATCGATGCCGGCGGGCGACTATTGCGCGTCAACTTGCGGCTTTGTGAATTGATGGATTTGACCGCCGACCAGCTCATCGGCCGGTCGATCTTTGACGAGACGTTTTCTGAGAATGTCGAGCATGATCGTGAGCAGTTTCAGCGTCAGGTCGCCGGCAACATCGATCGATACTCCGTCGAGAAGCGGATTTTACGAAAGGATGGCAGCTCCTTCTGGACCTCGGTTACCTCATCGAGCGTTCGCGACGCGGACGGACGCTTTCTCTATGCGGTGCGCGTCCAGCACGACATAACCGAGCGCAAGCAGGTGCAGGAGGAGCTCGCCGCCCGCATCCAGGAGCAGGCGGCACTCTACCGGCTCACAGACAGGTTGCAGCATGCGCGATCCCTTGGTGATGTCTACGAACTGGCTCTGGATGCCATTCAAGAGGCGTTGCGGTGCCAACGCTCATCGATCCTTTTGTACGACAGCGCCTCGATTTTGCAATTCGTGGCTTGGAGGGGGTTGTCCGACGCCTATCGTGCGGCTGTTGAAGGCCATTCGCCTTGGAAAGCGAATGAGGAAAATCCGCAGCCCATCTACATTGCGGACATCAGGCGGGCAGCGCTCCCGGAATCTTTGAAGAAAACCATACTCGCTGAAGAGATACGGGCTATGGCCTTCATTCCCCTGCTGGATAGTGGAAAGCTTGTCGGGAAGTTCATGGCATATTTCGATAAACCGCATGTCTTCACGAACGGGGAGATCGACATAGGGTTGGCGCTCGCGCGTCAGCTTGCTTTCGGCATCGAGCGAATGCGGGCTCAGAAGGCGGCGCAGCATTTGGTCTCGATCGTCGAATCCTCGCACGATGCGATCGTGAGCAAGAATCTTGATGGCATAATCACCACCTGGAACCGCAGCGCGGAACGGCTGTTCGGCTATGCCGCCAATGAGGTGATCGGCAAATCGATCACCATTATCATTCCGCCGGACCGGATGGATGAAGAGACGGAAATTCTAAGGTGCATCCGCACCGGCGAAATGATCGATCACCTCGAAACCGTGCGACGGCGCAAGGACGGCAGCCTTGTGGATATTTCGCTGACCATATCCCCGGTCCGCGACGCCAAAGGGCGGATTGTGGGAGCCTCCAAGATCGCCCGCGACATTACCGAGCGCAAGGAAGCGGAGACCAGGATTCGAGCGAGCGAACGGCAGCTTCAGGATCTCCTGGCAGCCATTCCGGCGGCGATCTATACGACGGACGCACGGGGTAAGATCACATATTTCAATCAGGCGGCGGTGGAGTTCGCCGGCCGCACTCCGACGCTCGGCAGCGATGCGTGGGCTATCAGTTGGAAGCTCTATTGGCCGGACGGAAAGCCGCTGCCGCATGAAAAGTGCCCCATGGCGATCGCCCTCCAGGAGAAGCGGGCGGTGCGCGGTGTCGAAGCCGTGTCGGAACGGCCCGACGGCACGCGTGTTCCGTTCATTCCCCACCCGACGCCGATATACGACGCGGATGGCAATATTGTCGGCGGCATCAACATGCTGGTGGACATCAGCGAGCGCAAGCAAGCCGAAACACAGCAGAGAATGCTGCTCAACGAACTCAACCATCGGGTCAAGAACAACATGCAAATGCTGCAGTCTTTGCTTTCAAGCGCCGCAAGGCGGAGCCAGAGCGAAGAGGCGCGGCAAATCCTCGAGGATGCGACAGGCCGGATCAGCGCGATGGCGGCTGCCCAACGCGTCTTGTACGATACGATCGATGCGACCAAATTCAGTCTGCCGCAGTTTCTGGATGCCGTCTGCTTTGCCGTGCAACAGACCCTGCCATCATACGCAACAATTACCCGCAAGGCCGATGCCGGCGAGCTTCCCAATGACGCCGCCATGCCACTTGCGCTGATTATCAACGAGCTGGTCACCAACGCCTTCAAGCACGGCGGTGCCGCCGATGCTGATTTTAACGTTCGGGTCTCGCTGCTTCAGGAAGGGGAGGCCGACGTTCTCTCCGTTGAGGATGACGGACCGGGTTTCGAACTGAGTTCGGTGCGTCACAGATCATCCGGCCTTCGGCTGGTTGAAGGCCTTGCCCGCCAGCTCGGCGCCACTTTCACCGTAAGCTCAGGTTCGCCGACGCGCTGCAGTGTCGCGTTTTCGCGAATGGCTGAGAGGCAGGGCTGATCTTGAGTAACGATACCATTCTGATCGTCGAAGATGATTTTTTTATCGCCATGGACGTTGAGGCGACACTGACCGCTGCGGGATATTCGCTCGCGGGCATCGCCTCCTCGGCGGAGGAGGCGATCCGGCTCGCCGTTGCGCGTCGACCGGCTCTGGCGATCATGGACATAAGGCTTTCGGGCAAACGCGACGGCGTGGATGCGGCGCTGGAGCTCTTCAGAGACCACGGTATTCGCTGCATTTTCGCGACGGCTCACGCCGACCACGACATCATCCAGCGCGCCGGCCCGGCGTGCCCGCTTGCGTGGCTGCAGAAACCCTATTCGATGCCGTCCCTGATCAGCGCGGTTCAGAAGGCTTTGAGCGAGATTGCGTCAAAATCCGACGATCAGGAACCCGGCTAAGCCTCGCGCCGTTGGACGAAAATGGGCACATCGAGACTATTTGCCATCGCGATACCAGCGCAGCGACAGGCAGGAGAGACCTGCATCGATCCTGCCGATTTCGGTGGTCTTCATCGGTGCAATCCTGTAACCGAGCTTATCGAGCATCTCCAGCGTGCGCGGATAGTCGGAAGGGACCATCAGGACGTCATTGACACGCAGAGCATTCGCCGCCGGCTCTTCGCCTTCCGGAATGATGATCTGCTTGAAATCCTTGAAGACGCCGGAGCGTGCAAGGCGGGCGGTCGAGAGCACGGTTTCCTCGTCCAGCAGCGAGCAATCGGTCTTGAAATGAAGCACGCCTTCTGGCGTGGCAACCAGTTCGGCTTTGCGGCCGAGCTTATCTAAGCAGCCGGCGAGAGCCTCGGCGCCCGCTTTGTCGGTTCGCGCCGAAAGGCCGATCATGACACCCTTTGGTGTCGTCAGAACATCGCCGCCGTCGACGAACCCGTGACCCGGGAGATCGAGGACGATGTCGAACCTCTCACGCAAGGCGGATGCGATGGCCGCTGACTCGCCCGCGCGGCTTGCTGCGCCCGGACGAAGCAGGATCGCACCCTCGGTGAACACGAGAGCGGGATCCTCGACGAAGATGGAGTCGGGAAAGGCCTCCAGCGCGGGCAGGATGGTCACTTTCACACCAGCGTCGCGCATAGCGGCAATATAGTCGTCATGCTCCGCTTTTACGCCTTCATAAGTCGGGCCGGCATGCTCCCCGGCACGCAGGCCATCAACGACCGAGCGCGATGGCTCGCGAACGATGGCGGAGTTGAAATGATAAACTGATCTGGGTGAGGACATTTCCTAATACCTTATTGCCATTCAGAGCGCTTCTACCGTGCTTGCCGATGGTCGTCGACAACGCTGTCCACGGCCGGCAGGCGGGAATATGCCCTAGCCTTGGCGCTGATGTCATTCGTTGGTTGTGAAATCGTAGCGTCTAAAATCTACAAACGCGCACCTGTCCGGGGCAAGCGCTCGCCCCGGCGGCTAGCTCGTATTTGCGAAGAACGGATCGCTCAAGGATCAATCGTCGATCCGAAACCCGACCTTCATCACCACCTGATAATGCGCGACCGCGCCATCCTTGATGTGTCCCCTGATTTGATCCACCTCGAACCATTCGAGGTTCCTCATAGTCTTCGAGGCGCGCGAAATCGCCGTTTCGATCGCGTCGGTCACCGAGGTTCTGGAACTGCCGATTAGTTCCACTTTCTTATAGACATGATCGTTCACGTTATCCTCCCAGATTCGTGCAGACTATGTTTGGCTTCGAACTCCCGGGCCGCGTTCCTGTGGCCGGCTACGAGACGTCTGTTATTTCAGATATCTCGCATTCACGATCCGGCAACAGTCGTCCTTTGTCAAACGGTGGAATCGCACTTGAGGCAGTTCCCGACCAGGCCTTCGCTCGGCCGCGATCATCGCCGCCTACGCGACCTCCCTGAGCGCGCTTAAGCGGCCCGATTTTTTGCTCAACGTTTCCACGGTGAGGAATTTTGTAAACCAATGTTTCCGGCAAGAATTTTCGCTGGTTTCGCCAGCGAAAAACCTTCTTTTGGAGAGGAGTTTGTATAAAAGTCTGAAGAAACGGAATATTGCCTATGACTGTGACCACCGCGCCTGACATCTTGATTGTCGACGACGACCACGAAATTCGTGCGCTTCTGAGCCGATATCTCGAGGAGCAGGGCTTTCGTGTCTCGACGGCAAGCGATCTCCGCGGCTGCAACGATGCCCTTAATCGGCGCCCCCCGGATCTCCTCGTTTTGGACGTCATGCTGCCCGATGGATCGGGCCTTGATCTTTGCCGCGATCTGCGAAACCGCCGTCCTCGTGTCCCGATCATTCTCCTGACCGCTCTCAAGGAAGACATCGATCGGATCTTGGGGCTTGAGATCGGCGCGGACGACTATCTCGGCAAACCGTTCAACCCGCGAGAGCTGGCAGCGCGTATTCGGGCGGTCCTGCGCCGGGTAAACGAGGATCCCTCTTCCGAGCCGGAGCAGCGTCGCTTTCTTTTTGCCGGGATGACCCTCGATCCGCAGCTTCGCCGCGTCACCAGGGACAACGGCGAAGTTATTTCATTGACCGGAGCCGAATTCGATCTGCTCAAGGCCTTTATCGAACGAGCCGGCCGGCTGCTGTCGCGAGACCAGCTGCTCGACTTGACGCAGGGGCGTGATCGCGACCCGGCCGATCGTTCGATCGACGTGCTGATGAGCCGATTGCGCCGCAAGCTGGGGGAGACGGCCGAGGAGCCAGTGTTCAGAACGATCCGAAACGGCGGATATCAGCTCGTTGTCCCGGTGACGGCCGTTAAGGGCGATCCATGAGGTCTCTAGGCGCCCGGCTGGCGATACTCTTGCTGACGGCTATCGTTCTGGTGGTCATCACCTCGTCTTTTGCGGCAAACCTGGTCATGCGAGGGCCGCGGCCGGAAGCAACCATGGAGCCGATGGCCCATCAGCTCTCCATACTTGCAAAGCTCGCGGAAAAAGACAGGGCTGCGGCGATTGCTGCTGGCGTAGTCATAGCTGCTGCTCCCGCAGACGGGCAACCCGATGAACCGCTTTCCGGATTTCTGATGGAAAGCCTGCGCCGAACCGGCGACGTTCGGGTGGCGACCGTATCTCGCCAACCGACCGGTACTATGATTGCCTCTCTCTACCTTCCCGATGGCAAGTGGATGGTGATGCCGTTGCCGGAACTCGGCCCGCCGCCTGGGGGGTGGAAGATACTGGCGGGATGGCTCGGCCTCATCATTGCAGGCAGTGTCCTGATTTCAATATTTGCCGCATCGAAGATAATGAAGCCGCTTCGCCTGCTTGAGCGCGCTTCAGCCGAAATTGGTCCGGACGGGACGCTCCCGCATGTTCCGGAAACCGGTCCGGGCGAAATTCGCGTCACGGCACGCGCACTCAACGAACTATCGGCAAGGGTGAAGGCTGCAACCGAGAGCCGGATGCGGCTGGTCGCAGCCGCCGGGCATGATCTCAGAACACCCATGACGCGCATGCGATTGCGCGCTGAATTTATCAAGGATGATGAGGATCGGCTGAAATGGCTCGCCGACCTCGAAGAGCTCGACACGATCGCCGATAGCGCCATCGGATTGGTACGCGAGGAAATCTCCAAGGACAGCCTGCAGTGCGTAAGGCTCGATACGATCGTGGCAAACATCGTGTCGGAGCTGACGGCGATGGGCATGGCTGTCAAAGCCGGCGAACTGCAGCCCGCGACGATTTGCGCGGGCTCTCTGGCGGTCACAAGGGCTCTGCGCAACCTTTTGATCAACGCCGCAACGCATGGTCAATCGGCAATCGTTACCGTCACTCGCTCCGGCGACAAGGCAATCGTCACAATAGTCGATACAGGACCCGGCATTCCGGAAGAACGCTTGAGCCAAGTGTTCGAACCATTTTTTCGGATCGATATCGCACGGCAGCGGTCTTTCCCGGGAGCGGGCCTTGGTATGGCCATCGCCAAGGAAATCATTTCCAGGTTCGAAGGTGAGATCACCGTGCGCAATCGGCACCCGAGAGGTCTGGAGCAGATGGTTGCATTCAAGAACCGCAGCGATAGACCCGCCGCTGGTTGAGAGGCCGCCTTTGTTCAATGGCGGAGTCCCGTTTCAGCGTGGGCGCCTATTATCAAACATAGGCCGTCCGGTCTCCAAATTCGCTATCCTTGTCGAAATTCGTTGATCCTATGCGATCGCTTTCGCCCGAAAGCGATGATTGCTGCTTGCTGTTCGAAGAGGTGGACTCGGAGCTGGTATTCGAAGCAGTGCCAGTTTTGGTAGATTGACCGGCGGTGCTCGACTGCTCGCCGGCGGATTTTTCCAGCTTGGCCAGTTTTGCCTCCAAGGCGGCGAGGGCCTTTTGCAGCGTTTCAGCCTCGTCAGGGTCTTTTGTATTGGCAAGCTGCGCCTTCTTCGCGGCGATCTGTGCCTCAATCTTCGCGGCATCGTCCGAGGTTGAGGAAGTTGTGGAGGTGGAGCTCAACTGAGATCCCGTTGTCGCTGCAGAGATTGCACTGACCATTTTACGTCCTGATCGTTGCTTCGTTATTCGGAAGCCAGACCATGATGCGTAGTGCATTAATTGAGCGTAAATAGTCGAACGCGCGAAATCGAATGTAATTTTGCTTGTCGCGAATGATGTATTCGAGCAATCTGCAAAACATATCAATAAATCCAGAGTGATATATGGATGCATCGAAAGATGTACTGGATAAATACAAGGGGCTTCGGTTATATTGGAAACGTCCGGACAAGAAATTTCCTAAAAATGCCTTGTTTCCGCAACGTTCGGAAACACTTTCGACGATAGTTGCTGTAAATTCATATGCGGTCCTGAGCCTTCAAATGCTCTGGTCACCCGCATGCCGGCTTCGTCAGACGCCCCCAACATGAATGGCGAAGCCGGTTTTTCTTTCTATGAGACGAATGATCAATCTTTACATACTGAGATTCTAGTCAGCCACGATCAGTCTCGTGAAAGAGCTGCCACGGGATCGAGCCTTGACGCATTGCGCGCCGGCAGGTAGCCGAAGGTAAGCCCGATCGCACAGGAACAGGTAAATGCGAGTGCGATGGTACTTCCCGAATAGACCATGGCGAAGTTTGACCCCAACCGGTTGAAGGCAAGGCCGAAGCCAAGCGCAAGGGCAATCCCTAGCGCGCCGCCCAGGAGGCAGACCAGCACGGCCTCGATCAGGAATTGCTGCAATATATCCTGTCGGCGGGCACCGACTGCCATGCGAACGCCGATCTCGGCGATACGCTCGGACACAGAGACGAGCATGATGTTCATGACGCCGATACCCCCGACAAGCAGCGAGATGACGGCAATTGCGGAGACAAGCAGGGTCAGCGTCCGCGTTGTGCTTGCAATCGTCTGACGGATGTCGTCGGTATTGAGAACGAAAAAATCCTTGGTGCCGTGCCGGCGCTCCAGGAATTGCGTCACCGCGGCCTCGGCGAGCGTGCTTTCGGTATCGTCTTTGACGCGCACGGTGACGCTGCGCAGCGACATATCGCCGAGGAACCGGGCCTGCACGCTGGTATAAGGAAGATAGATCGACAGATTGTCGCTGGAGCCGAAACCACCCTGCTGCGAGGCGATGACGCCGATGACGCGGACAGGCAACTGGCCGACGAATATCACCTGCCCGGTGGGATCGAGGCCCTTGCTTGCAAAGAGCGTTGTTGCCGTATTCTGATCGATCACGGCATCCTGCACCATCCGTCGCACGCCGTCTGCGTCGAACAGCCGTCCGGCCACAAGTTTCGAACCCTTGACCGAAAAATAAGCGTCGCCCACGCCATTGATCAGCGCATTGGCCTCCGTCGAGCCGAACCGGACCGTCTTGCTGGTCGAAACGGTCGGCGTGACGGCGGCGACATAGGTCAGTTTGGCCAGGGCATCGGCATCGGCGACCACCAGGGTCTTTATGCGCCCTGAACGGATATCTCCGAAACTTTTGCCTGGAAAAATCTCCAGCGTATTGGTGCCGAGATTGTTGATATTGGCCAAGACCTTGCGCTGCGATCCTTCCCCAAGCGCAACGACGCAAACGACCGAGGCGATGCCGATGATGATGCCGAGCATGGTGAGGAATGTGCGCAGCCGATGCGCCTTCAAGGCGAGGATCGCCATGAGAAAGGCCTCGCGCAACCGGTTGCCCAGCTCACGCCAGCCAGCGCTACCGCGCTCCTTCTCGGACATGGAGCCGTGATTGCTAGAAACCCGCGTATTTTTGTCGGATGAGCGCCTGTCGGCGACGATGTGGCCGTCGGAAATCTCGATGACGCGCTGCGCGCGGGCCGCGACCTTCATGTCGTGGGTGACGATCACTACGGTATGGCCTTCGGCATGCAGCTCAGAAAGGATGCCAAGCACTTCATCGCCGCTTTGCTGATCGAGCGCGCCGGTCGGCTCATCGGCGAGGATGACATTGCCGTTGTTCATCAAGGCACGCGCAATGGAAACACGCTGCTGCTGGCCGCCGGAAAGCTGACCCGGCTTGTGCCCGGTCCTGTCGCCCATGCCAAGACGGTCGAGTAGCGCGATGGCGCGGGCATGCCGCGCCTGATTTGGCTGGTCGGCATAGATCGCCGGGACTTCGACATTGCCAAGCGCGCTCAGCTCGGAAAGCAGATGATAGCGCTGGAAGATAAAGCCGAAATGCTCCCGCCTCAGCGTTGAAAGCGCATCGCTGTCGAGCCGATGCGTATCGGTGCCGGCGATCGCATAGGCGCCGTCGGTGGGGCGATCGAGCAGGCCGATGATGTTCATGAGCGTCGATTTGCCGGAACCGGAAGGGCCGACGATGGCGACCATCTCTCCTTCGGCGATCGACAGATCGATGTCCTTCAGCACGGCAATGGTACGGTCGCCGGATTGGTATTCCCGGCTCACTCCCTTCAGTTCTATGAGTGGGACAGCCATCGCTCAGAACCCCATGGGCGGCGGTGGCCCGCCGACACTGCTGCTGGTCGTCGTGCTTGTGCTTGCTTCGCCGATAACGACGCGCTCGCCTTCCGAGAGGCCCGACCGCACCTCGGCGGTGACGTTGTTGTTGAGGCCGATGATGATTTTTCTGGAGGTCTGCTGTCCGTCCGCTGCGACCACCTGCACATTGTAGGATCCGTCAGCGGCTTTCGCTCCAAGCGCCGATGATGGAATGACCAGCGCATTTTTCGCCGCGCCAAGCACGATATGGACTTCAGCCGACATATAGGTGCGGAAACGGTTGTCCTGGTTCGATACGGCGAAGATGCCGTTGTAGTAAATCGCAGACGACGATGAGGAGGAGGTCGACGTGCTGCTGGATGAGGTCGTGCTGGAAGAGGTGACGCTGCTGTCGCTGGTGATCGATTCCGGCGCCGGCTCAATCGATTGCAGCACGGCATCGTAGCGGGTGGCGGGATCTCCGAGGATGGTGAAATAGACCGGCTGGCCCACCTTGGTCCTGACGACGTCGGCCTCCGATATCTCGGTGCGAACGATCATCGTGTCGAGCTGGCCGAGAATGACGATCGTCGGCGCTGATTGGGCCGCATTGACCGTCTGGCCTTGCTGGTTGACGATGGCAAGCACGGTCCCGTCCATCGGTGCGGTGATGCGCGTGTAGGATAGATTGGCCCGCGCCGTCTCCACCGCGACTTCTGCTGCAACGATCTGCGCATCGAGCGCAGCGATCTGGGCGGTGATCTTCTTGACGCTGGCCTCCGCACTATCGAGATCCGCCTTGGAGCCGGCTTGATTGCGAAAAATCGTCTGCTGCCGCGTCAGCGTCTGTTGCGCATTGGTAAGGTCGGCTTCGCTTTCCTCGCGCTGCGCCTTGACATTGGCGAGCGAGGCCTGAGCGGTTTTCAGATCGTTGTTTTGCGTCGTGGAGTCGATCTCGGCAATTAGCGTATCCTTCTTGATCTCATCGCCGAGCTTGACATTCAGCGCGGTAATCCGCCCCGAGACCTGCGCGCCGACCGCGACCAGCTTGACCGGTTTGAACGTCCCCGACGCAAGCACCGCTTCCTCGACATCCCCTCGCGCAACCGTGGCGGTGATGGCGGACGAGCTCTTTTGGGCGAAGATATCGTCGTGAAACAGGAATGCAGCGGCGGCAAGCAGAGCGAATATGGCGAAAGCCAAGCCTGGCCGCCGAAACCGGTTTTTTCGCGGGGTGCCCAACGGTCGCGCGCGCAATAAGGCTCGGTCAGCTTCTTTCAGTTCGGTTCGTATCGTCATCGGGCTTAGGGAGTTCAGCATGGTGCGGACCGCTGTTGGCGTCGGCCATGGCGGGTCCGAAGGTATCGACCTCGCCTCCCAGCCTCCGCCCAGAACCTTGTTGAGGGCGACATAATCGGTGGCGATCAACGCCTGGCTCTCTATCAGGGCTTCTTCCGCACTGTAAAGCGAGCATTCGGCGGGTATTCTTGATAAGGGATTGGTCCGGGGATGCCGGGGCGGGGCTCCCCGGACCATGCCGCCTTTTCTGGGGTCGTCGCTCCTTCCAACTGACAGAGATCGGACAAATTACGTCCGGGGGGTCAATCCCTGTCGGGTGGAGATAGAATGGCTTGTCCATAAAGGCGGAAGCTTCCGGCTCCTAGTGGAACCGGCCAGGACCTGGATCGAGCGACCGTTCAGCATCCTCAAGCTTCTTGAGCTGATAAGTGGTCAAAACGGAGCGAAGTGCCGCCGCTTTATCTTTCAGCACGCGGGCCTTGGCAGCACGGTCCAGCATGTGATCGGCAATCTCTTCGCCGAACAATTCGGACGATTTACTCGAACCGGCATCAGGCGCCGATGGTTTCGTTTCGGTCTCCGAAACGGGCTTCGGTGGCATTTGCTCCGGAACATCGAGAAGGTCTGTCAATGCGGCGGTATAGTCCCTCCAGGCATCAAGCTGGGCGACATGGATACCGATCAGCGTTTCCATCGCCGATAGCCTGCTTGCAAGCTCCAATGCGTGATCCGGCCGAGGCGGGAAATCGGGAGGCGGCGCGTGAGGCGGCGGGAAGGGCAAACCGTTGTCAAATGCCATCATAGGGCCGCCCAACCGAGGGTCGCCGCGAAAGCCGGGGCATGGCCCTCGTTCCGGCCCCATCCACACCGGCGGAGGTCCCATCCTCTCAGCACCGACAGGTCCCTGTTCGATGCTCGGGATTGGAGACTCCTGGGCAAGAGCCGGAACAATCATGCCGCCGATGGTTGTTGACATTAAGATTGCGACAATACGCAAGTGCCTCATGATCAGTGCCTTCGAATTCGCTTCAATTCACTGATGCAAAGCTAGTCGGAGCATATAAACGGCATGCGTCTTTATGTTTCCAAGTATTTCTTCGCGGGGGATTGTTGCGAACGAAGTTTGCTGTAACCCTCTCAGCAAAAATTCATTACAAAATTTTTCTTCGTTTGTTCGTCCAGGCTTTGATATGGACGGAATGACGGATGGAGCAACCTGCGATTTGTCGCTACGTGCCTTGACGGATAGTTCTGGAGGAATTCGTGCAACCGCGAAGATTCAGACTTCATCAAAGAATCCAAGCTAAGTTCTTTTAAAATTTTGGATAAATGATTGTGGCCTGGCAAGTTCTGATCGGCAATGTTGCAGCCGTCTCGCTTCTCATTTCGGTGTGGATGCACCTCCACTACCGGCTCTATCGTCTTTCTGAGGTCCAGGCCAAAATCGCCTTCGGTCTGATGATGGGACTGGGAGCGATCGTTTCCATGGCGTTGTCCGTCGAAATCGATAGTGGCTACTATGTCGATCTACGCTCCACCTTGCTTGCCGTGTCGGCTGTTTACGGCGGGCCGCTGGCTATCTTGGTCACCGGCATGCTTACGGCAGCCTATCGGATCTCCATGGGCGGCGCGGGCCTTCAACCGGGCCTGATCTCGATCGCGGTCGTGTCGCTCCTCGGGACGTCGATGCATTTCTTGTTTCGCCGGCAGCCGATGAATTTCAAGAGAATTGCCGCCTCCGCCTTCACTGTAGCTTCGGTTTCCGTGGCAATGAGCCTTGCATATCGCGGCAATGGCTCCCCGATCACAGCTCTCGGATTCATCGCTATGGGGTTCGTTGCAACCTTGGTCGCGGCCTCTGTTATCACCTACTTCCACGCCTTCACCGTCGAGCGAGACATCTTGCGGGCTGCACTTACTCAAGCGCCCGACCTCTATTATGTCAAAGATCGCAAGAGCCGTTTCCTGGTAGCCAACCTGAACGTCGCACGAAACCACGGTCGCACGAAATCGTCTGACATGGCCGGTCTGACCGATTTCGATCTCTATCCTAGCGAAATGGCGCAGGCGTTTTTCGATCGCGAACAGGAGATCATGTCGACGGGAGATCCGATGGTGGATTTCGAGGAGCCCTATGTCGTCGAAGACGGCCGAAAGCGCTGGTTTCTGACGTCAAAGGTGCCTTTGCGAGATCGCTATGGCAATTTGATCGGGCTTGCCGGAGTGACGCGTGACATCACCGAGGAAAAGCGCCTGATACAAGAAGCCGTCGAAAGCAAGAATGTGCTTTCGCAGGCGATGGCGGAAATGTCTGACGGGCTCGCCATGTTCAATCCGGACGGCAAGCTGGTGTTCTGCAATGATCAGTACCGCGCCGCATTTCCTCGCTCGGGATATGCCAGAAAGCCGGGTGCGCACATTTCGGATATTGTCCGAGCCGTGGTGCGAAATGCGGAGAGGATCGATGTCAGCCCTGACGTCAGCGAAGAATGGATACAGGCTTCCGCCGCGCAGCTTTTCCTGACGCGCGACACTGAAATTCCTCTGTTCGACGGACGCTGGCTCAGCCTGCGCACCCGGTTGGCGTCCGATGGATCCGCTCTGGTGGTGGTCTCGGACATCACGTCGATGAAGCATTCTGAGGAACAATTGAAGCAGCTTGCTCAGAAGATGACCGGGCTTGCCTATACCGATGCATTGACCGGTATTGCCAATCGCCGGGTATTCGACGAAGTGATCCTAACGGAGTTTGCCCGCGCACGCCGAAACAGCTCTCCCCTTAGTCTGCTGCTCATAGACATCGATCATTTCAAGAGCTTCAACGACACTTACGGTCATCTTGAGGGCGACAAATGCCTCAAGGCCATCGGCGACATTCTCCGTTCGGTTGTCACACGACCGTCCGACCTTGCGGCGCGCTTTGGGGGCGAAGAATTTGCGATCGTTCTGCCTGGAACGGACAGAGACGGCGCCTTGAACCTCGCCGAGGTTCTGCGCTCGACCCTCAATCAACTCGCAATACCACACAGCGCAAGCAGCAAATCGATCGTGACGACCAGCATCGGAGTGGCAAACATGTCCGATGGATCGACGTTCGCAAGTGTCGCCGATTTGGTGCGGGCCGCGGACCAAGCACTCTATGGTGCCAAGACGAAGGGCCGTGACTGCATCGCAGCGGCTGGCGAGCAGGCAACGGCCGCATAGTTGGATTATTCTAAATTTGCCGTCAGGTCCGCTTTCCGGGAACAAAGCGCGCTACCAAATGTTCGATGCGCGGCGAGCTTCTCCCTTAGCTCTCCAACGTGCCGCTCCCAGTGCGGCCATCAGAAGACTGTCTACGGAACGCTTCCGCTGTCAATGCAGCCTTCTATAAAGCACGGCAGGGAACACGCCATGCGCCCTTCCCACTGTCCCCTGCCGTGTCTGGCATTATAGAAAAAATCATTTTTCGCCGGCTCGATCGCGATGATCGAGCCGGCACAATTTCATCGCGTGGCTTCCTGGGTTCGCGGGGCGGCATGGAGTTCGTTCAGCAGGATGGCGGCGGCCCCGATTGCCGCCGGAACGGCGAGCGCGCAGAAGATGCCACGGAAATCCCAGCCGAAGCCGAGCAACAGACCGCCGATCGACGACCCCAGAATGCTGCCCAGCCGGCCGACGCCCAGCATCCAGCTCACACCGGTCGCACGGGCAAAGGTGGGATAGCGGCCCGGAGCATAGGCGTTGAGACCCGTTTGGCCGCCGCTCATGAAGAAGCCGACTATGCCGACAATCAGCGCGAGGGCAACGGAGGTCAGGCCGGTGAATGCGAGCACGATCAGAGCGACGGCGCCGAGCAGATAGGATAGGGAGATCGCGCTCTTCGACCCGATCCGGTGCATGGCAAAGCCCACGACAACCGCACCGATCGTGCCGCCGAGCTGGAACATGGCGGTGACGCTGGCCGCGGTTTCGATCGGCATTCCGGCATCCTTGATCATGGTCGGCAACCAGCTTGTCGTCAGGTAGATGACCAGCAGACCCATGAAGTAGCACAGCCAGAGCGTCAGCGTGCGTATGATGAACGTGGGTGTGAATAGGAGCGCAACAGGCTGCGCCGCGGTCACCCGTTCGTCATCCAGCGTAAATTCGGATACGGCTTTCAGGTCCTGACCGGTCACGCCGGCGAGCTGATTGCGGATGCGATCGGTGGGAGCTCCGCGGACGACCATGAAGCGGGCCGATTCCGGCAGCACGAAAAACAAGATCACGGAAAGCGCGAGCGGCACGATGCCGCCGAACACGAGCACCGAATGCCAGCCGAACGTCGGCAGCAGATATGCCGCGACAAAGCCGATGATCGCCGAGCCGAAGTTGAAGCCGGTGAACATGATCGCCAGAATAACGGAGCGCTTTTGCTCTGGCACGTATTCCGACAGCAGCGTTGTCGTATTGGGCATTGCGGCGCCGAGGCCGAGGCCGGTCAGAAAACGGAGTAACGCCATCTCAGTGGGACTTTGAGTAAGCGCCGTTAGCAGGCTCAAGACGCCGAATGCGAACACCGAGCCGAGCAATACGCGGCGGCGTCCGAACCAATCGGAAGACGAGCCTGCAAAGATCGCGCCGATGGCCAGGCCAACCGGCGCCGCAGCCATAACAAGGCCAAAGGCAGGCTTTGAGATGCCCCAGTCGCCCGTGATGGCGGGAGCAAGAAAGCCCATGATCGCGACGTCCATGCCGTCGCAGAAGACGATGAGGAAGCAGAGAACAGTCAGTGTCCATTGCATTCGCGACATCGGGCGGCTGTTGATGTAAGACCTGATCTCCAGGACGGCTGGCTGTGTCATGTACTCCTCCGACATGATGGTTGCGCGTGTCCGCACGAGGCTGATGGCTGGGCGCTCTCGAACGGCGTTGTGCTTGGATCATCCAGGCATCGATCCGCTCGAGGAATGGCTTTGCGAAAGCGCTTGATCGACGCTTGCCGTCAACCTCCTCTGCCCCTCGCGCTTCGTTGACGGGCCAAGCAGTACGCGTCTTGCACCATCACCTCCAATCCAATCAGAGGGCCGAGGCATAAGCAGCGGCTATAGGTGCTTCCGTCTGAAGCGACGTGGTCTCGGAAAAACGAAAGCGCCCAAACCTTCCCAATATCGCGCCGCCACGCCGAGCGTTTAAGGATCGTCAGACCTCTTGGAGTGGCCGGTATCGTGCGGGCGACCGTCAAAGCGATGCACATGCCGCGCGGCATGTCTTGGAGGAAAGCGTCTTAAGGGAAGGCTATAGCCGGCTTTGTCTCGCTCCCGCTTCCGCACGGATGTCGTCAAGAAAGGCTGCCTGAGCGGCCGTGGGCAGCCACCCCTTGCGTATGGTGATGCCGATCGGCCGTTCGGTATGGGCGAGATCGAAGGGCAGGGATGCCATAAGGCCACGCTCGATCTCCGCTGCCGCCTGGCCGCCCGAGATGAAACCGAGATGGTCGCTCTGGTCGAGCAGCTCGCGCATGAGGATCAACGAGCTGGACTCGACCACGCTTCTCGGTCCCGGCGATTGCCCTTGGAACAAGGCGTCGAAATGGGCTCTTATCGGCGTGCCGCTGGTTGCGACAACCCAAGGGTAGGATGCCAGGTCGCCTATGCATATCGAGGATTTTCCGACGAGCGGATGACGCTTGCCTGCGACGATCACCACGATGTCGTTGAACAGCGTTTCCTGCTCGACATCATCGATGGGAAGGGGATTGCGCATCGCTCCGATCAGGAAATCGATCTCGCCGCGCCGCAGGCCGCCGAGCAGTTCGGCATAGACGCCCTCGACTACCTTGATCGGCAGCTTCGGCCGCTTCTTGCGAAACCGGGCGATCGCCGACGGCAGGATGAACGAGCGCGAAAGGGGCATGCCGCCCACGACGATCAGTCCAGCCTCCTGCGCTCGGGCTTCGGCGAGATCCGCCTCTGCCTGATGCAATTCGGCGAAGGCGAGGCGGGTCGCCTGCGCCAGGTTCTGCGCCAGGCGCGTGGCAACCATGCCATAGGACGTTCTCTCGAACAGAGGACGCGCGGCCTCCTTTTCGAGTTGGCTCACAGCGCGATGGACGGTCGGCTGCGCCACCCCGAGCCGCCGTGCCGCAAGCGTGAAATTCTCCAGCTCCCTGACGGCGACCAGGGCTTCGAGCTGCGCCGAGGTCGCCGTAACCTTGAGCCTGGACGCAAGCTCGGTCAGCGCGGGATCGAGATAGGAGAAGGCACGCCTCACGCGCAGAACCAGGAGCTTGCCCTCATCGTTGATGAAGAGGCCATGCGGCGAACGCGTGAACAACGCATATCCAAGCGTCTTTTCGATCTTGGATATGGCCTGCGTGACCGCCGGCTGGGATACGTAGCAGATCTCGGCGGCGCGCGTGACAGAGCCCGTTTCGACGACGGCCAGGAAAACGCGTAGATGCCGCAGATTGTGCCTCATCGGATCGCCGCGGCTCCCTTGTCCCTCTCCTCATCCATTCGTTTGAGGATGCTGTCGGCTCGGCTGGCAAGATCGTCGATATCTGCCGGCACGGAAAGCGCTGCGATCTCGTCCTGCCAAGCGGCGATGGCTGCCGACATCCTGTCCGGAAGCCCGAGATCACGGACGGTGGCGGCAACCTCCCGCATCTCGGCCGCCCGGCGGGCGCCATGCACCATCATTCGTTCGAGATTGTAGGAGCTGCGCTTGGCCCAATCTATGCCGGGATCGGAAGCCTGCAACGAAGCGATGACGGCGTTTTCCACGCCCGCACGTCGGGCCGCAAGCATCGATTCAGCCGTCAGTGCTTCCAGGCCCTTGATGATGACGGAACGCAGCATCTTGATCGAGGATGCTTGCCCCACCTTCTCACCAGCAGGCTTCGGCTTCATTCCGAGATGCTCAATCGCCGCAATCGCCGCCTCGGCGTGGGGGCCGGAAACCAAAAGTGGCGTCAGATGGCGGGCCGGATGGACGGGCGACATGACGGCGACATCGACATAACAACCGCCTGCCGCTTCGATCGCTTCGGCTGCGATGATTTTGGCGGAGGGCGAACAGGAATTGCAGTCGAAATAGAGCGCGCCGGCCTTGAGCCATTTGGCCGCCTCTCTTGCAGCGGGCAAAGCCTGATCGGCTGTGACGAGGCTGAAGATGATCTCGGCGTCAGAGAGTGATTGCCGGGCTTCATCGGCATGTCGGACGTCGAGTTCGGCGCAGGCTGTTGCGATTTGGCCGGCGCTGAGCGGATCGGCGCTCTTGATGTCATAGGCGACAAGCACCGCGCCGTCAGGCCGTGTCCAGCCCGATGCGAATGCGCGTGCTGCTTCACCGAATCCGATCATGCCGATCTTGAAGTGGTTCATCATCCGTCCATCCCGCTACCAATCCATCAGTGCTCGCTTTAGACCAACAAAGATCGCGTCGCCATTCGTTATAGCAAAAACTTATGGGCAAGGCGCCGAAAGAAAATTGGCAAACTGGCCGTTCGGAGCGACATACGGTTTCGAAAAACAGGAGGTTTCCATGTCCGACAAGAAGACCGCGTTGGTGATCAGCGCCCATGCTGCAGATTTCGTCTGGCGCTGTGGAGGGGCGATCGCCCTGCATGCCGACAAGGGTTATGAGGTCACCGTCGTCTGCTTGTCCTTCGGCGAGCGAGGCGAGTCCGCCAAGCTCTGGAAACAGAAGGATATGACGCTCGATCGCGTCAAGGCTGCGCGGCGTGCCGAGTCGGAAAAGGCCGCGCAGGCGCTCGGCGTCAATGACCTGATCTGCTTCGACCTCGGCGACTATCCCCTGCGCATGACGGACGAGGACAAGTACCGCCTCGTCGACGTGATCCGCAAGGTGCAGCCCTCCTTCATGCTGAGCCACTCGCAATATGATCCCTACAATACCGACCATATGTATGCGACGCAGATCGCGCTCGAAACCCGCATGATCGCGCAGGCCTGGGGTCACAATCCCGGCGAAAGCGTCCTCGGTGCGCCGCAGCTCTATCTGTTCGAGCCGC
This sequence comes from Rhizobium cerradonense, assembly GCF_030182455.1. Taxonomy (NCBI): domain Bacteria; kingdom Pseudomonadati; phylum Pseudomonadota; class Alphaproteobacteria; order Hyphomicrobiales; family Rhizobiaceae; genus Rhizobium; species Rhizobium cerradonense. The sequence continues at coordinate 137,448 of NZ_JAQJCK010000009.1, read as the reverse complement.
ATCAGACGGAGCAGATGGGTTGGAAACCGGACGTGTTCCTCGACATCACCGCCGTCTGGGATAAGAAGCGGGCCGCCATCGAATGCATGGAAGGGCAGGAGCATCTGTGGGAGTTCTATACCCGCGTCGCCCAGAACCGTGCCAACCATTTCCAGCGCAATTCCGGCGGCCAATCCGGCGGCCGTGCCGCCCAATATGCGGAAGGCTTTCAGTCGGTGTTCCCGCGCACGGTCGACGAGCTCTAATGACACTCTCGGGAGGAGCCTGAAAATGGAACCCTGTTTCGACATCGCCCACCTCGGTCACGTCGAGATGTTCACCGACAAATACGACGAGAGCCTCGATTTCTTCGTCAATGTCTATGGATTGACCTTGGCGGGCGAGGACGAGAGTTCCGCCTATCTGCGTGGCTGGGACGATTACGAGTTTCATACCCTGAAACTGACGCGCCATGAGACGACCGGGATCGGGCATGTTGCCTACAGGGTCTCGTCGCCGGAAGCGCTTGAACGGCGCGTCAGGGCGATTGAGGCAAGCGGTTACGATGTGCTCGGCTGGGTGGACGGCGACATGGGCCATGGCCGGGCGTTCCGGTTCAAGGATCCTTTCGGTCATATCTTCGAAATCTATTGGGATACGGTCCGCTACGATCCGCCGCCGGAGGAGCGGCCGAAGCTCAAGAATCTCGCCCAGCGCTATCATGCGCGGGGCTGCCATCCGCGCCGTCTCGATCACCTGAACCTGCTCGCGGCCGACGTGTCCGAGTTCCGCAAGTTCATGGAGACCTGTCTCGGATCGCGTGTGACGGAAATGATCCAGCTCGACAATGGCCGCCTTGGCGGGTGCTGGTTCACGGTCAACAATAAGACCTATGACCTTGCCTGCACAGAAGAACACGGCGGCGGCGATGGGCGCCTGCACCACGTAACTTATGCGACCGACACGCGCGAAGAAATCCTGCGTGCGGCCGACATTTTCCTCGAAAACGGCATCCACATCGAGACCGGGCCTCACAAGCACGCGATCCAGGGGACTTTCTTCCTTTATGTCTGGGAACCGGCGGGCAACCGGGTCGAGCTCGCCAATTCGGGCGCACGGCTGATCCTCGCACCCGACTGGCAACCCGTCGTCTGGACCGAGGCCGAGCGAAAGAAGGGCCAGGCCTGGGGTCTGAAAACAATCGAAACTTTCCATACGCACGGGACACCGCCCGCAAAGAAGCAAGGAGACCATTGATGGGAGTCGTCGTTCAGAACATCTCGCGCGCTGAACCTGACCTGATCGGAAGGCTTGCCAGGGCAGGGGTCGCGACGGTCCACGAGGCGCAGGGCCGCAGGGGAATGCTGGCAAGCTACATGCGGCCGATCTATTCCGGCGCGCAGGTTGCGGGATCGGCGGTGACGATTTCAGCGCCTCCCGGCGATAACTGGATGGTCCATGTGGCGATCGAGCAGCTCGGGGAAGGGGACATTCTTGTCCTTGCGCCGACATCGCCTTGCGACAATGGTTATTTTGGCGATCTGCTCGCGACCTCCGCCATGGCGCGTGGCTGCCGCGGCCTCGTGATCGATGCAGGCGTTCGCGATGTGCGGGACCTGACACAAATGGGCTTTCCCGTCTGGTCGAAGGCGGTCTCCGCGCAGGGGACCGTCAAGGAGACCCTCGGCTCGGTGAATGTCCCGGTCGTCTGCGCCGGCGCCCATATCGAGGCTGGCGATGTCATCGTTGCCGATGATGACGGCGTCTGCGTTGTCAAGCGGGCCGAAGTGGCGGACGTGGTGGCAGCGGCAGAGAAGCGGCTTGCCAACGAAGAAGCCAAACGCAAGCGTCTGGCATCTGGTGAACTGGGCCTCGACATCTACGGCATGCGCGAGACGCTGGCGGCAAAGGGGCTCAAATATGTATGAGGAGGGCATCCCCTGCTTGTGGATGCGCGGCGGCACGTCGAAGGGCGCCTATTTTCTCGCCGAGCACCTGCCGACCGACAAGGCGGAACGCGACGATCTCCTGCTGAGGATCATGGGCTCGCCCGATCCGCGCCAGATCGACGGCATTGGCGGGGCGGACCCGCTTACATCGAAGGTTGCCGTGCTCTCCGCATCCACACGCGAAGACGCGGATGTGGATTACCTCTTCCTGCAGGTCTTCGTCGATCAGGCGCTGGTGAGCGATGCGCAGGGATGCGGCAACATCCTTGCGGGTGTCGGTCCCGCCGCCATAGAGCGCGGTTTGGTGAAGCCGGCTGGGGATATTACTGAAGTTCGCATCCACATGCTCAACTCGGGCGAGGTCGCGGTCGCCAAGATCGAGACGCCGAACGGGCGGGTGAACTACGCGGGGACCGCCTCGATTGCGGGCGTGCCGGGCAAGCATGCCGCCGTTCCGCTGCTGTTTACGAACATTGCGGGAGCGATGTGCGGCGCATTGCTGCCGACAGGCAACGAGATCGATATCATCGATGGCGTCGAAGCAACTCTCATCGACAACGGCATGCCCTGTGTGATCATGCGGGCGTCCGACTTCGGCCTGACGGGACAAGAAAATCGCGAGGAGCTTGAGGCGAAGGCCGAGGTCAAATCGCGGATCGAGGCAATCCGCCTCAAGAGCGGGCCGATGATGAAACTCGGCGAGGTCACCACCGCATCCGTTCCGAAAATGATCCTGGTCTCTTTGCCAGAAAATGGCGGCGCCATCTCCACGCGCAGTTTCATCCCACACCGCGTCCATGCGTCCGTCGGTGTGCTTGCGGCGGTGACGGTCGCGACGGCCACACGCCTGAAGAATAGCACGGCGGGAAAAATGGTGAACGCGCCGGCAGACGGTCGCTACGAGATCGAGCATCCGACGGGAAGCATGGAGGTGTTCCTGGATCTGGACAGTCAGGGAGAGATAAAGGGAGCGGGCACGATCCGTACTGCGCGAAAGCTGTTCGACGGCAGGGTTTTTCCGCGCTGAGGGCGCTCACCTAGGCGGTGTGGACAAATTCCTTATGCCACGATTGCCCTTCAAGCGCCCTCGCGCAGGCAGAGAGCGAGGCGCGAAGCCTACCGCGGGGTGGAACTCCGTCAAGGCCGAGCAACGCTGCCAGGGCCGCCGCTTCGCCAGGGGCCCTGGCCGACGAATTTTCGAGGAGGGTTTGAGCTTGTTGTTCGTTCCTTCGTCACGACGCCAAAAACCGACCCCTCCTCAATTCACAACCCGAAACGTTCACCATAGACGATAATGGATAAGAGATGTCGTCAAGACCTTATGAACGAGAGCAGGTCGGGGTTGAGGACATCCGCATGTGTGGTTAGCATGCCATGGGGGTAGCCGGCATAAGTTTTCAGCGACCCGTTCTTAAGCAGGTCGACCGCACGCGGCACCGAACTTGCGAATGGGACGACTTGATCCGCCTCGCCATGCATCACCAGCACCGGCACGGTGATCTTCTTGAGGTCTTCGGTATAATCTTCGAGCCAAGAGTCGACGGTCGCGTAGTGAGCGAGAGCACCGCCGGCCATGCCTTGGCGCCACCAGTTCGCGATGATTGCCTCCGAAGGCTCGGCCCCATCGAGGTTGTAGCCATAGAACGGGTTCTCAGGGACGAAACGGTAGAATTCCGACCGGTTGCCCAGCACGCCTGCCCGGATCGCTTCGAACCACTCCGGCGGCTGACCGGACGGGTTGTCCTCGCTCCGGTACATGTTCGGCGTCAGTGAGGCGACCAGCACCGCTTTCGAGACGCGCTCCTGGTGGCGAGCGACATAGCGAGCCACCTCACCGCCACCTGTCGAGTGCCCGATATGGATCGCGTCGCGCAGGTTGAGGTGTTCCGTCAGGGCCGCGAGGTCGGCAACCCAGTGGTCCATGTCGTTGCCGGTGCTGGGCTGGTCGGACCGGCCATGGCCGCGCCGGTCGTGGGCGATCACCCGATACCCGTGACGAAGGAAGAATGTCATTTGGGCATCCCAGTCGTCCGCTGTCAGCGGCCAACCGTGGCTGAAAACGATCGGCTGACCTGACCCCCAATCCTTGTAGAAGATGTTTACGCCATCTGTAGTAGTGATCGTGGACATTGTTCGGTTCCTTTAGATCAGCCGCGGACAGACGTCATCACTCACTGGCGCGGCGTTCCAGCGAGAAACTTGTGAAATAAATATGACCGGTCGTATATTTACTGGTCAGAATCGTTCAGGCCACAAGGGCGGGCAAAACGAAACCTTTAAAGCTGTCGAACGGCGACCGGCTACGTTCGACCTTGGCACGCGTGACTGCGCCTTCGAACGCGTCGATCAACGCGGCGGCAACCCCCAGATCCTTTCCAGCCGGCAATTCACCCTGGGCCTGGGAGAATGCGCCCATGACCATCAGATTGGCTATCGGAAATCCTCGCCCGAGAAGGCAAGGCTCTCTTTTCCGATCATCTTTTCCTCATCGCTTGACAGTTGACGTAGCGCGGACTGGTTGATTCAAGCCTGCTTTTTGGAGGCAGGCTTGAGCCGGGGCGATCTCACCGGGGCGGAATGGCGCATCCTGAAGGATTTGCTGCCCATCGAACGTAAGAACCGGGGTCCAGGCCGACCTCCCGAACAGAACCGTTCGATCATTAACGGCATACTCTGGCGGCTGCGGTGCGGTGCTCCGTGGCGCGATGTGCCGCCCAAATATGGGAGCTGGAACACCATCTACCGCCGGTTCCTGCGATGGAGCGAGGCCGCGGTCTGGGAGATCGTGGCGGTGACGCTGGCCGAGATCATGGCGGACAGTGGTCACTACAGCATCGACAGCACCACCGTCCGCGCCCACGTTTCGGCAGCAGGCGGAAAAGGGGGGCTCATCGACGCGCTCTTGGCCGCTCGCGGGGTGGGTTCACCAGTAAACTTCACTGCCTGGCTGACGCCCTCGGGCGACCGCTTGCGTTCCACCTGACGGGCGGCGAAGCCGCAGACTGCAAGGCGTATGAAGCCCTGATTGCCTTGCCAGAGCGGGCACCGGATGCCCTGCTTGCTGACAAGGGTTACGATGCTGACGCTATCCGTGCTGACCTTGCGAAACGGAACATCAATCCCGTCATCCCCGGTCGCTCAAACCGCCAGGTGAAGATTGAGCATGACCGCACGCTCTACAAGGGGCGCAACCGCATCGAGCGCATGTTCGGCCGCCTCGAGATCAACCGGGCCATCGCAACCCGCTACGACCAACTGGCCAGCAGCTTCCTCGGCATGGTCCACCTCGCCACTGCCAGATACTGGCTCAAATTTGTCCACGTCGCCTAGGATGAGCTAATGGGTGGCGTTTTTGAGTGGAATATTATTTAGTCATAGTGAAATTAGGTCTTCTTGAGGGAGATATATTCAAGAAGCCGCGCTTGCCCTGAGGATGTTCTTAAAATCATTGGTTATCATAAAGTAAAATTTAACTAAAAACTCATTACAAGTCCTCAGTTTGGTGAACGCCCTGGGGTGGATAATGAGGAAAACCATATTTGCTGCTTTCGTGATGGCGATGTGCGCCTCCACTGCGAGCGCACAAACGATCGGCGTAGCAATGTCCGATCTGGATAAATTCCGGGCGATGGTGCTGAACGGCGTCCTTTCGCATGGAAAAACGATTTCCGGGCTGAAGCTGGTCTCGCAAAATGCCAAGGGCGACAACGAGCTTCAGAAGAAGCAGGTCCAACAGATGATCGCCGATAAGGTCGACGCCATCATCATTGCCGTCTCCGACGGCGACCTCGGACCGCAGATGACCAAGCTTGCGGCCGACGCCCATATTCCGCTGATCTACATCAATAACGTTCCCTCGAATCTCTCCGACTTGCCGGAAAATCAGGTTGTCGTCGCGTCCGACGAAGCGGAATCGGGAACGTTGGAAACCAAGCAGGTCTGCTCTCTCCTGCAGGGCAAGGGACGTGTCGTGGTGTTGATGGGCGAGCCCTTCCACCAAGCCGCCCGCGCCCGCACTCAGGATATCGACAACGTCATTGCCACGCCCGAATGCAAAGGCCTGCAGGTTGTCGAGCGGCAAGCCGCCTATTGGTCGCGGGATTATGCCGATCAGCAGATGCAGGAATGGCTAACGGCCGGGGTGAAGTTCGACGCGGTTATCGCCAATAACGACGAGATGGCGCTCGGCGCGATCCGGGCCATGAAGCGGAATGGCATGTCGATGAAAGATGTCATTGTTGCAGGCGTCGATGCAACCGACGACGCCCTCGCCGCGATGGAGGCGGGCGATCTCGATGTGACGATCCTTCAAAGTGCGGTCGGACAGGGCGCGACGGCAGTCGATGCGGCAATCAAGCTCATCAATGGCCAGCAAGTGCCGCGCGTCAACAACGTGCCGTTCGAACTCGTCACGCCCCAGAATATCGCCCAATACCAGCCGAAGAGCCAGTGAGCAAAAGAGGATTATGATGTTGCGCTTTTGGAATAAACTCGGCATCCGCGCACAGATTACGGCCGGTTTCCTGCCGCTGATCCTGCTCATGAGCTTGCTGTCGGTCAACGCAATTTCCGGTATGGGCGGACTTTCGTCCATCTTCTCCTCTTATCGCGGTACTGCGGGTCAGAGCCTTGCCATTTCGGATCACAGCAACCAGCTCCACGAAATCCAGATGTCGGTGGAAGCTTTCAGATCCAACCCGACACAGGAAATCGTGGACCGCTTCCGCGCAGGGGTTAAGGCATTTGCCGCTGAAGACCAACGCTTTGCCGGCAACAGTTCTCTGGAGACAGGCATGGCGACCATCCGCCAGGATGTTGACGCCTATGGCAAGGCTTTCGAGCAGGTCGTAACCCTTCACGCCCGGCGCGAGGCCCTGATCGCCAAGGTCACCGAGTTCGGTCCTTGGACCAGCATTGCGCTCAATGACGTGATGCGCAGTGCATGGAGGCAGAACGATGTGACGCTGCTGCATATGACCGGCGCGACGCTCGAAGCCTTGAACCGTAGCCTCTATTTCTCCGAGCGTTTTATCCACTCAGGCGATCTGGCGTCCTACGACATTGCCCAGGCGGCGCTGAACGACGCCATGGCTTTGAACGACGACGCCGCCAAGGTTGCAAAAAATGAACTGCAGCACAAACGTATTCTCGGTGCCGGTCGGCTCATGCAGAACTATACAGGCCGCCTTGGCGACGTCAGGGACGTGATGCTGGCGACCAATAAGATCCGCGATAGCGAACTTAATGTTCTGGCGCCGAAAATCGCCACCGGCTTCCGAGATCTGCAGGCGACGGTCATGGATGCACAGAAGGCTCTCGACGGTTCGGTCGATACCACAGTTGCGTCCGCGACCCGCTCGACGCTGGTAATCAGCGGGCTTCTGATCGTGATCGGTCTCGTACTGGCCTATTTCATCGGGCGACTGATTTCCTCTGCTGTCCGCAAGATGGCGTGGACGATGGAGCGCCTTGCCCGTGGCGACGACACAATGACGATCGAAGGTACTGAACATCGTCACGAGCTCGGCGCCATGGCACGTTCGCTGAAGGTCTTCCAAGAGACCGGACATGCCAAGGTCGTCGCGGAAGCCAATGCCGAGCGCGCTCGGCTTGCGGCCGAAGAAGAACGCCTGCGCCAGGAAGCCGAGCGGCTTTCGGATGCCCAGGTGATGGAACATGCCTTCCAGCAGATCTCTCTCGGTCTCGATGCGCTCTCGAAGGGTGACCTTACAGTGCGCGTCGGTGAGGTTGACCGCCGCTATGTCCGCATTCGGGATCATTTCAACAGCGCCGTCTCCAGCCTGGAGGAGGCGGTGGACTCCGTCATCCGCGCTGTCGGCACGATCAGGTCGGGGCTCACGGAAATCTCCTCCGCATCCCACGATCTTGCCCGTCGTACGGAACAGCAAGCCGCTTCGATTGAGGAAACGGTCGCGGCGTTGGGCGATGTGACACGGGGCGTCAACGGCACGGCGGAAGGGGCAAGTCATGCCCAGAGCGCCGTTGCGACCGCCCGTGCCAATGCGGAAAACGGCGGCGCGATCGTCGCCCGCGCGATTGACGCGATGACGGAGATTCAAAATTCTTCGTCCAAGATCGGCAATATTATCGGCGTTATCGATGAAATCGCCTTCCAGACCAACCTGCTTGCCCTCAATGCCGGCGTGGAAGCAGCGCGTGCGGGAGAGGCAGGTAAGGGCTTTGCTGTCGTCGCCCAAGAGGTGCGTGAACTCGCGCAACGGTCGGCCAGTGCAGCGAGAGAGATCAAGGAACTGATCTCCACCTCTTCCGCCCAAGTCACGACCGGTGTGCAGCTTGTCGGGGAATCCGGCACTTCGCTCGAACAAATCGTCGAGCAGGTCATTGCCATGAGCTCAACCGTCGCCCAGATCGCCGTTGCGGCTCGTGAGCAGGCGGCAAGCTTGAGAGAAGTCTCGGCTGCCGGAGATCAAATGGATAAGGTCACCCAGCAAAACGCAGCCATGGTGGAAGAGACGACCGCAGCCGCCCAGAGCCTGACCCAGGAGACCGAGAACCTTGCCGATCTCGTGCAACGGTTCAGGACGCGCAGTGCGGCTCAATCCACGCACCGCCTCTATGCAATGGCGTCTTAACGCTTAGGCAAAACAACTGCGAATTATCTGAGCCCGCCGCGTGCTACAAGCGCGGCGGGCTCAAGCTCCGGTGACCCGCGCTAACACCTTGAGCTGCGGCCACGAAGACCGCAGCTTATAAATGAATATCCGTGAGCTAAGTTCCCTGCGATCAACGCTCGGCGGACGGCACAATCGACATATTGTCTCCCTTATTCGTCGCGAGTGGCCGGGCTGCCCAGCGCGTTTTTATGCATCCTTTTGAATCGTCGCGCGTTCTCCTGTGATCCAGCAAAGCCGTATGAGGGCGATGCTTGCGACCATTGTGATACCTTTTCTATGAAGGAGCCCGAGATGAACGCTTCTAGGCAGCCGGAAGGCTTTAGCACGGATGCCGAGTTGCAGGCGCATCTCGCCGCGCTCGAAGCTGATGCGCCGGCGGAAGAGGGGTTTCAAGACTCCATCGACGATATGGGTGCCGAACGCCAGCGCCTTGATGCCCTCAAAAGCGATATCGCCGATGTCAGAGACGAGATCAAAAATCTGCGTGAGCGCTTGGCCGCCGTTGCCCAGCAGGCGACAACCGTTGTCAGAACGAACCTCGATTGGGCAGATGCGAGCGCCCACGCCCAGCTCGGCGCCTATCCATGGGCAAAACTTGCAGGTGCGATGGCAATGACCTTTGTCTCCGTTCGCTTGTTGAAACGATTGCCGCTCGGAAGGATCGCAGGTGTTGCGATCCCGCTGATCATGAGTTGGCCTGACGAAAAGTCGTAACAGCGCTCGATTGGAGCGTCGCGCGGTTCTGCAATATTGTGCGCGAACATAAGCAACTGCCACCGCTCGCGCTTTCGATATGCGGAGTTTTGTCGCAACTGTAGGCTTCAGAAACTCAGCCCCCAGCCGGAAACCACCGCCACCGGCTATCCTATCCGCTTTTGCCGCTTTCACTCCCGATGAGAGCTGAGCGCATAAATATATGCCACCACCGCGGCGGCGCCGATGGCTAGAAGAGGTCGTTCCCTTACGCGTTCTCGAAAATTGTCGAGCATGCTTCCCGCCGTTGACGGGGTGTCCGCCTCGGGGTCGCGCCAGGACCTCTCGTGAGAGAAAAGTCCCTGCCGCCCGTCGCCACTTCGCCTCTGGCCGAAGCGAACTTGGTCGTCAGTCAGCCGACCGTCGGGATTGGCCGAGAAATCGGCTTGACGTTTCACCCGCTGGGCCTCCTCCGCATCAGCGCGGCCTGATGGAATGTCGCTGTGGGTAACAGACACCGGGTCCGAAGCCGGAAAGGTATCCTCGAGACCTTGTTGGAGCTGACCCTTGCTGGCCCTTCGCCGCTGCGCGGCCTGTTCCCGCTTCATGGATTCCACTGCAGGGGATGTTTTCGAGTTGTCTGGCATGACTTGCTCTCCTTCAAGAACGGCCGAGGCCAGCAGCACGACGCCGCCGAGAGACCCCGCACCCGCCGGGCAAACGACATTGCATTCATCATCTCCTCGCCGTGGGCGGTCAGTGTTTCGTCTCCGACCCATCGACCGGTGGATACGGTTGACCCGGATCGAAATTGCCATTGCTCAGCGCATCATAGGCGTTGAGGCTTCCGCCGCCGTCCCGCGTGCCGAATGCAGTGAGCTGAACCATCATCACCTTGGCTTGATCGATCGCTGCAATATCATCCATCTGCACGCCGCCGCTGTTGATCTGAACGGAAACGACTTCGCCTCCCTCTCCGGAGAACTGGACCTTCAGCATGTTTCCTTCGCGGATGACCTTGGTGTCCGTGAGATGCATTTTTGTGCTCCTTGCCATGAGAACACAACTCGGCTGACGGCTCGCAGTTCCCTGGCCTTTTTGGAGATGATCGGGGAGATCATGGGGGCAGCGGCGGTCCATGATGCCGCACCGCTGAAACGCGAGTTCCGGGAAATGAAATTCCGACCACGCGCTGAATCCACCAGGGCAAAAAGACATCATTCCTAAGGTCCTTTCCTTTTTGGGAGGGATTGAGCCTCAGGCAGATTCTTCGGTCGCCCCCGGGAACATACATTCTCTCAACCGATTAGGTCTGCGCTCCCAATTCAGAGGAACGACAGCGAGGAATCCAATGAGGAAAATTTTACTAATGTCGACCGCTCTTCTCATGGCCGCTTCGGCAGGCTTTGCACAAAGCCAGAAGCCGACGACCACGCAGGAGACGCCTGCGGTCGCGACACCAGACACAAAGAACCCCGGGGCGCCGGTACAAGGCAAGAACAGCTTCACCGAAGGCCAGGCTAAATCGCGAATGGAAGAAGCCGGCTATACCAACATCACCAACCTGCAGCTCGATGATCAAGGTGTGTGGCGAGCATCGGCGATGAAGGGCTCGAAGACAGTCCAGGTTGCGCTGGATTACCAGGGCAACATCGTCACGAAGTGAATGGCCGTCGCAATCAAGAACACGAAGGAAGGAATATCTCATGGCAACTGTAGCTGGACTTTTTGATCACCATGACGATGCCAAACGTGCCGTTGAGCAGTTGGAAGACGCCGGCATCTCGTCGGACAATATCAGCATTGTCAGCAGGACCGTCGAGGGCCGCAAGGTCGAGGAGCAAGGCAACAGAGCCGCCGAAGGCGCGGGCACCGGAGCAGGTATTGGCGCGGTGGCCGGTGGAGCGGGCGGCCTGCTGGCTGGGCTTGGAATGCTCGCCATCCCTGGTGTCGGCCCCGTCGTGGCCGCAGGTTGGCTTGTCGCCGCTTTGGCCGGCGCAGCAGGCGGTGCCGTCGTCGGTGGCGCTGCCGGTGGCATTGTCGGTGCTTTGATAAAGTCCGGAGTGCCGGAGGAGGATGCGAATGTCTATGCGGAGAGTATTCGACGCGGCGCTTCGCTCGTCGTAGCGCGTGTTGACGGCGAGGAGATCGCCATCGCAAACCGGATCCTTGAACGTCTGCCGCGCGTTAGTCTCAGCGAGCGTCGGGCACTTTATGCAGGGCAGGGATGGCAGCGTTTTGACGATACGCTCGATCCTTATGTCGACGCGGACGTTGACACTCGTCCCTATACGTCTTCGCCACGCAGCTAGTGTCGCATCGGCACTGAGCCTGCCTTCGTTGCCGGCTCAGTGCACCAGCGCCATGCTCAGCTTTGTCTGCGTGTTCGAAGCCTTCGGGTTTTCAAAAGGTGGCCGCTGAAAGGGCAACAAGAGGCGATCGCCATCCTCCATGACATCCCCAGTGTGCGGAATTTCTCTCATGTAAGCATTCGCCTACGTTTTCTATTGATAGAACGTGCCTCCAACAAAGAGTGCATTCACTCGAGGTGAGCGTCGGGCGGCTCTGCTCGGGTGAGCGTTCCTTTGTCGAGGAATGATGCCCCCTATGTCAAAGTTAATTGGCGAACCGGATTTTATGCCTACTGTCTGAAGGCGGTGTGACCTTTGTAGGAGGATGAGATGGTTCAGGCATTTGGCCGCCGGACGCCGCCGCTTTATCCGGAAGACGTTATGATGATGCAAACGCTCCTAAGAGATTATTGCGAGGACCGGTGTTGCGAAAACGCAAGCGCGGAAGCTCAGGAGGCGGCGCGAGAGCTGGTCTATTGGTTTCAGATCGGTGTGACAAAGCAAAGCCAGCTCCGTGAGCTGCTGTATTCGCGGGCATGGAGCTAGCCGGGAGAGACGGTATGACGGATAGTTTGGCCGGTGCGGATAATGATTGTAATCCGCACTTTGAATATTCTCCCCTGTCCCGGCCGTTTATTGTCGACGGGACAAGCGTGATCGTCGAAATTTTTCGACCGTTTGGTGAGGACTGCGGATGGAACCTTCAGGTCGTCGATGAAGGGCTCGATATCACGGTTTGGATGGACGTGTTCGACACCGACGCGGAGGCGTTTGAACAATTCCTCCAGACGGTCGAACTCGAAGGCATCGAGTCCTTCGCTGCGACACCCGTCAAACCTTTGCACTGACGCGAGGTTTGTGTACCGCATTCGGTAGGTTTGTCAGCTCTGAGGCTTGCTTGCCTTGCCTCCTCGTCTTGCCAGCAGGTTTGCGACCACGAGCAGGACAATCGACAGCAGCATCATCAGTGTCGCAGCAGCGGTGATCGTCCGCACGCCGGACGCGTTGCCACAAGTAACTGCAGCTCATGCGTTCGGCGAGCTTGGCTTGTAAAGCACCACTCGGTTTCGACCGGATTGCTTGGCGAGGTAAAGAGCCTCATCAGCCTGGTTCTGAAGCTGCTCCGGTGAGACAATGCCAACGTCCGGTACGTGGACTACCCCAATGCTGACGGTGACGCATGGCGACATTCCGGATGCAGGGTTCGGGAGGGAGGCAGTTTCGACCCCTTCCCGAATTCGTTCGGCAACTGCAATTGCCTCTTCCTCATTTACGCCCGGAAGCACAATGAGAAACTCTTCGCCGCCGTAACGTGAAACACGGTCGCGATTTTTTCTCATGCTGCTTTGAATGATGCCGGCAACCTTTACTAGGCAGCGGTCCCCCTCGCCATGGCCGAGACTATCGTTCAGCAGCTTGAAATGATCGATGTCGCACATCAGCATGGCAATCCCCTCTGCGCGCGGGCTGTCCCCACTCCAGAGACGATTGAGCATTTCCATCATCCATCGTCGGTTGGCGATGCCGGTGAGGGGATCTGTTCTCGCAAGAAGTTCGAGCCGAGCATTCGCATCGGCCAATTCCGCCACCCGGCTCTTGTCTCGCAACTCAAGAAGGAACGTCTTCTGCGCCAAAATCGTCATGGTGCGCCGGGCTACGACCGTTGCGACGATGCCGCTGGCGAAGAACAGCGTGGCCGCCTCCAAGCTTCCCAATTCGACACCTGGGTTTCGCATTTGGAAAAACAAATAGAGACCAAGCGCCATGACTGCGATCATCGTCGTCCACGCCAGCGGTATGCCAAAGATGATGATCGCGGTAATGGCCACGAACAGCATGATGTTCAAATGTCGTTCGTAAAACTCGCCTCCCGCATTCACGCCCACCAGCGCTACTGACAGGAGGATAAGGAACATGCCTGCGATCAGGACAATCCTTTGGAGCTGGAAAGCGCGTGGTATTTTCCAGATAAAGGCGGTGGCCAGAGCGGCGGGAGGAAGAATGCAGGCCGGCGGAAGCATTGACATCGCTATCGCCTTTGGAAGCAGGATTGCGTTGAGGCCCCATGTCAGCACGTCGATCAAAGCGACCCAAATCATCCAGGAGCGAATGATCTTGGCCGTTCGAAGCCAGGAGCGTTCTTGATAGAGGCGATAAAGCTCGCCCCTTAGGCGAATATCACGGGTACGCCCCTTCAGAAGGCGTTCCACCTCATCCATGATATTAGGGTTTTGCGCCTGGAGTGGCATCTGTGTGGGCGCGTCAGAACTCACCGAGACTTTGTTCTCCTCAACATCCATCCTAACCCACATAGCGGAGCATTTCTTACAGGCAAGAATGAGAAGGCCAGACCGAGAATAGGCCCATCACTTTGCCACTCGAGCTATAGACCATCGAGCAAGGGCATGTTTTGACCTATGTCTTGTTCCGGTCGGAGACGGATCACGCTGGCGCCTGCATCTTTTTCCCAGCGCATGCGTTCTGCTGATGCAGCGATCTGAAAAGGACCCATCTCATGAGCAAGCGTGAACTCATCGACACCGGCACCGACAAGCGTTACGTCCGCCGAAACGAAAAGGGTCAATTCAAGGAGAGTGCCGACGTTGGTCGATCGCTGTCGGCAGATCGCCGTCATCAGGCCAAGCAGGAAGCCAAGCCCGGTGAAGGCGATCGCGGCGACCGCAAGTCGAAGCGCTGACGTCGGTGAAGCTCGCAAGTTTCAATGTCAACGGCATCAACGGCCGCCTCGACATTCTCCTGCATTGGCTGGCGGAGGCCTCTCCGGATGTGGTCTGCCTGCAGGAACTGAAGGCGCCGGATGAAAAGTTTCCTCAGCGCGCGCTTGAAAGAGCCGGATATGGGGCGATCTGGAATGGCCAGAAAAGCTGGAACGGCGTTGCCATTTTGGCGAAGGGACACGAGCCGATCGAGACGCGCCGTGAGCTTCCAGACAATTTGGACGATACGCACAGCCGCTATATCGAGGCGGCGGTCAACGGGATGCTCATCGGATGCCTTTATCTTCCGAACGGCAATCCGGCGCCCGGGCCCAAGTTCGATTACAAGCTGCGCTGGTTCCGGCGCCTGACTGCTCATGCTGAAGAACTGCTCGCGCTGGACATTCCTGTCGCGCTTGTCGGCGACTTCAACGTCATGCCAACCGATCTCGATGTCTATGCGCCTGAGCGCTGGCGCGATGATGCGTTGTTTCGACCGGAAGTGAGGGCAGCTTACCGGAATCTTGTTGCTCAAGGATGGACTGATGCATTGCGCCATCTTTATCCGGATCAGCGCATCTACACTTTCTGGAAATATTTCCGCAACGCCTTTGCACGAGATGCGGGCTTGCGCATAGACCATGTCCTGCTCAGCCCCGTATTGGCAGATGACCTGATACGGGCCGGTGTCGATAAGTCGATCCGCGCTCTACCTCATGCGAGCGATCACGCCCCGGTCTGGATCGAACTTAGGGACTGAATTTCTCCAGAGAGCAACCCAAGGACTTTGCGAAGTGGCCACCGCTGTTCACGCCGCTCCAGATGGATCGCCCGTTGGCAACAGTGCTGGATCAAGCGGCGGATCGTTCGGATTCTTACTGTCTTCCGCATCCTTTGCTGGCGTCACTGGCGGCTTCTCCTGGGTGCGATCAGACACTCCAGGCGATGGATTGGGATCACGAGGCGTCTCGTCGGATTTCGGTGCATCTGTCGGCATATTCGTTCTCCTTTTTAGGCGGGAGAACGGCATGAGCTTCTTGATCTGCCGTTCAAACCTCTCTGACAGAAGAACGTTCCACGAGGCTATTCGCTCCGTCGTCAGGACCAGGCGGATGGGTCCTCCTTGGTCAGAGATCATCGGGTCTGTCTGCGGGAACAATCTGGGTGGCTATGCCCATTGTCAGTTTCATCCGGTCGCCTGCTTTCAAAGCGGAATTAACTTTTATTAAGCGATTAAATTGCATTCGACGAATACAAACGTAAATGTTGCAAAAATGCACGCTGCTCATCAAAAACGAGCGCGAATATGCGCCTATCTCAGTTCTAACTATCCGTGTGCCGAATGAAGTCTGCTATGGAGCAGCTCAGGCCGATGAGCGGCTGCACTGTCTCAAGTGCTGTTTCATGAATTCGATAATTTGTCGGTGGGCAAGGCGCTGTCTTGCTCAATCGAGTAGTTTTGACCTGAGGAAGGTTTGCATGACGTTTGCCGTCTTGAATGACATGTTTTCTACCAAGAGCCTTGCATCCATAATTCTCGTGTCCTCCGTCCTGTGTGCGTCTTCGGGCATGGCTCAAGAGCAGCCGGCGGCAGGCGCGGCAGGGTCGACCAATGCTGGCGCTCAGCAGAATTCCGCTGGTACCCCTGCGGCGGGCCAGCCGGCGCCGCAAGCCCGTGTGCAGAAGTTTGACGACTGGTACTATCGCTGCGTCGATGGCAAGGCAGCGGACGGTTCGGCGACAACGAATTGCGAAGCGGCGCAGATCGCGACGGTGAAGCAGGGCGAGCAGGACGTCAACATTCTGACCTTGGCGATTGCGAAAGCGCCTGCAACGCCTGCGCCTACGCAGAAAGGCGGGAAGCAGGCGGTGAGTGATCTCGTGCTGACGACGCTTGTGCCACTCAACATGTACCTGCCGGCGGGGCTCAGCATCGATGCGAGCGATAAGCCCGTCGTTCAGCTTGCCTATCGCAATTGCAACCAGGCCGGTTGCTGGGCGCAGCAGAAGCTGGATGCGAAGATGGTCGCCGCACTTGCAAAGGCATCGGATGGGATCGGTCACGTGCAGATGATGAATGGCCAGAGGGTCAATATCAAATTCTCACTGAAGGGTTTGGACGCGGCTTTGGACGCGTTGCGGAAACCGGCTTCCAACTGACGGCGCGACTGAACGATTCATGACCTCGGCCCGGCAACCGACGGCTGCTCCACGCAGTCTTGCCTTCACGGCGTCCTCCCTCATCATGCGTACCCTTGTGTTGCTTGCCACGGCTCTGACGGCGTCGATGGCGGTTGCGCAGCAATCGCCAAATGACGATTTCGCCCGCCGCCACGCGCAGCAGAATGAAGAGCAGCGCCTCGATGCGCTGCGCAAGAGCACGCCGAAGCCCTCGGAGGTGCCGACCGGTGAACGGCAGGCCGCCGGCGCGCAAAAAGGCGGCCCCTGTTTCGCGGTCACGGATGTTGAGGTGGAGGGGGTCAAGCAATTCCCGGCCGCTGATATCGACAAGGTGACGGCACCCTATCGCAATCGTTGCATCGGTGTCGGCGATATCAACACGTTGCTCCGCGATTTGACCTATCTCTATCTCAACAGGGGTTTCGTCACCTCGCGTGTCTACGTGCCGGCGCAAGACATTGCCAAGACGAAGACATTGCGTCTGGTTGCTGTCGAGGGCGATCTCTCCGACATCTATATCAACGGCAAGCCGGCGCCTGTTTCCGGTGTGATGGGCTCCGGCATGCTTGCCACCGCCTTTCCCGGCATGAAGGACCATATCGTCAACCTGCGCGACATCGAGCAGGGCCTCGACCAGATCAATCGGCTGAGTTCCAACAACGCCAAGACGGCGATGCTGCCAGGTAAGAGCAGCGGCACGTCCATCCTCAATATCGAGAACAAGCCCAGCCATCCCTGGCACGTCTCCTTCGGCAACAGCAACCTCGGCCAAGAGCAGACGGGATACTCAAAGACATCGACCTCCCTCGGTTACGACAACCTCTTCGGCGTCAATGATCAGTGGAGCTTTGGCTACGAGCATACGGGGCCGAACTATCCCTGGCGGGATGACGGCCAAGGCCGGAGCGATAGCTTGACCGGCAATGTCAGCGTCCCCTACGGCTATTGGACGCTCTCGGCAAACGGCGCTTGGTACGGCTATGACAGTTCGGTTCCCGGCAATTTCGGGACCTTGCAGACGTCGGGCAATTCCAAGCAGCTCGGTGTCGGTGCCGACCGCGTCATCCTCCGCGACAAGGATTCGATCACCACCTTCAACAGCGGCTTGACCTACAAGGAAACCAACAATTTCCTGCTCGGCAGCAAGATCGAGGTCGGCAGCCGCAAATATACCGTCGGGGACCTCGGCATCTCGCACTCGCGGCGCATGCTGGGCGGCCTCTGGGTCTTCGATCTTTCCTACAACCAGGGTCTCAACCTCTTCGATGCCGTCGACCCGGGCGATACCGGGGCAGGCAATGCCGATCCGCGGTTCTCAAAGTTCACCGGCACCATCACCATGACCCGGCCGCTCCAGCTCGGCGAACAGCGCTTCGAGGTCAATTCGATCCTGACCGGACAATATTCGCCGGACAATCTGTTTGGAGCCGAGCAGATCTCGCTTGGCAGCAATTCCACTGTCCGCGGTACGCGCGAGAGCACGCTTTACGGCAATGACGGCTTTTTCATTCGCAATGATCTCGTCTGGCGGACGCGGCCCTTCGCCGACTATGCCGCCCTGGCAAAAATGTTCGGCGAATTCCGCCCCTATGCCGGGCTCGACTACGGCCGGATCGCCTCTCAGACGCGCTATCAGATCGAGGGCGGCGACATGCTCGGCTGGACCGTTGGGGCCAAGCTCGCAGGCGGCAATCTCAATCTCGACATCGGCTATTCCGACGTGCTGGCCGGCACTGTCGATAAAAAGAATACGGGACTGCTTTTCGTCAGCTCCTCCGTACGGTGGTAACCAATATTAAGAGGGAAATCATGAACTTAGTTATTCGAAAAGACAACAAGATAGCGCCTCTGGCGTTACGTTCTGCGGCTGCACTTCTTTGCTGTGCAATCGCGCTCTCGAGCTGCGGTGGCCGCGAGGCGCACCCGATCGCCTCGACCAATGTTGGCGACGGTGGGCTTGATTGCGGCGGGGTTTCGCGCGAATTCGCAGCCAACGAACGCCAGATTCTTGCAACGGTCAAGGAGCGCTCGCAAGCTCAAGGCAAAAACGTCATTCTAGGCGCCACCGGCGTTCTTCTCTTCTGGCCGGCGCTATTCTTCATGGATCCCAAATCACCGGAGAAGGTCGAGATCGACGCCTTGCGCAATCGCAACCAGGTGCTGACCGACCTTGCCCGTTCGCGAAAGTGCCCGGCGCCCAAGTCGCAATTGGGCGAAGTCTATAAGAGGCTTGACGGTGGTGTGAAGACGTCACCGGCCAAGAGAGACTAAAGCGAACTGTGCGATCGCGGCACAATCGGGGCCTGCCGCGATCGCACCAAATAACAGATTTTTTGTTTTAAATCCGTTTACCTCAAACCCATGCCGACGTTGACTCCCATCCCGAAGCCATGGTCTCGCTCTGCATGCCACTACAACCACGACGGTATTGAGCTGTCGCAAAAATCAAGCACCGGAAGGCGTGCCATGAGCAGGATGATCGTGCGGCGTAAGCCTGCGACAGCAAAATGCGGCATCGAAGCAGGCGAGGTCCTTGGCCGCCGCCTCATGCGTTTTGCCCACCAGTCTTTGGCGCTGCTGCTGAGCGGCCTGCTGATATTCCAGCCGATGATCGCCAACGCCCAATCGATCTCGGCAAGCACGACGGCCCCTGTCGCCAACCAGCCGAGTGTCGGAGCGGCTCCGAACGGCGTGCCGCTGGTCGACATCGTCACCCCAAACGCGGCTGGACTGTCGCACAACAAATACGACAATTTCAACGTCGGGACCCAGGGCGCGATTCTCAACAATTTCAAGGGCGAGCAAGGAACATCGAACCTCGGCGGGGTCACGCCGGGCAATCCGAACCTCAATGCCTCGAACCCGGCCTCGGTGATCCTCAACGAAGTCACCAGCGGCAACCGCTCGGCCCTGAATGGCCCGACGGAAGTGTTCGGGACCAAAGCGGACGTCATAGTAGCGAATCCTAACGGAATCACCTGCAACGGCTGCGGCTTCATCAACACGCCGCATGCCACCCTGACCACCGGCGTTCCCACCATCGGCGCCGACGGCAGCCTGACAGGGTTTACCGTCAATGGCGGCGATGTGACCTTCGAGGGCGCCGGCGGCAACTTTGCGGCCAGCCCCGGTTCTGTCGATCTCTTCGACGTCGTCTCCCGCAGCATTCACGTCAACGGCCCGGTTTATGGCAAGACGCTGCGCCTGACGGCCGGAGCGAACAAATATGACTATGCGACGGGCGAGGCGACGGCACTGACCTCCGTCTCCGGCACGCCGGAATATGCCATCGACGGCACGGCGCTCGGCGCCATGCAGGCCGACCGCATCAAGATCGTCGTCACCGAGAAGGGCGCCGGCGTCAACATGAGCGGCGACATGGCCGCCAATGCTGGAGACCTGACGCTGTCGGCGGACGGCAAGATCTCGATCGGCAATGTGTCGGGCAGCCAGGGCGTTTCCATCACCTCGAAGTCCAAGGTGACGGCGGCCAAGGTGACCTCGAAGGCAAAACTCGCCATTCAGGCTGATTCCGGCATCACGCTGCAGTCGGTCGCTGCCAACGACGATATCGCCTTGTCGAGCGGTGCCGGCCTGTTGAGTGTGACCGGCGACGTCAACAGCGCCACGAATGTGGCGATGACATCGGCGGGGGGCATCTCTGGTGCGAATGTCACGGCCGGTGGAACCGCGACGTTGTCGGCCTCGGCCGGCAATATCAGCCTCACGGGGGTTGCCAGCAGCAAGGGCGCGCTGTCGATTACCGCCACCTCCGGATCAATCTCGGCCGCATCGCTGTTGAGCTACAACAATATCGGTCTTGATGCCGGCCTCGATATTTCCGTTGTCGGCACGGTGTTCGCCCAGGGCAAGATTGCCGCCACCGGCCGCTCGATCTCGACCGGTGCCACCGTCTCCGGCCTCGACATCGCCGCAACGCAGGCGGATGCGGCCGGCAAAACCGTGCTGGCGAGCGCCGCTGACCTGCAACTGACGGCGACAGGCGGCGCGGTCAATGCCGCAAGCCTGCTGTCATCCGGCAACATCACGGTCGACGCGACGTCGCTGACGGCCCAGACCATCACGGGTCACGGCGCCATCACAATCAACGCCACCCGCGCGACGGCGGCAAACGGTCTCGTGAATGTCAGCGGCCAGATCCTTGGCGGCAGTGACATCGCCATCTCCGGGGCCGGCATTCAGGCAACGACGATCGCCTCCGGCGTCGACTTTACCGCCACCGATGCGGCCGGCGGCCATATCGCCCTTGGGAACGTCGGCGCGCTCGATCTGACCGCCGCCGCCGGCACGGTCGATGTCGGCACCTTGTTATCGGCCGGCGATCTTACCGCTCAAGCCGCGCTGCTGCAGGCCGACAATCTCACCAGCCACGGTAATGTCCACATCGATGCCGGCGTCGATGTCGCCAGCCAGCTGCTCGGTGCCGGCGCCATCACCATCAACGGCAATACCAATGGCGTCAGCGCCGATCTTCTAGCCTCCGGCGTCGACTTTGCCGCGACCAAGGCGGCCGGCGGCAATATCGTGCTGGCGAGTAGCGGCGATCTGACGATCGACGACAGCGCCGGCGCCGTCCAGATCGGGACGATCCTTGCAGCCGGCACGATCGATGCGGTCGGCCAGACGATCACCGCCGACACCGTTACCGGCCACAAGGATATCACCCTTGCCGGCGCCACGAGCACGGCGACAGGCAGCGGTCGCGTCGATGTCAGCGGCCAGGTCCTTGGTGGCGGCAATGTTAGCGTCTCCGGGTCCAGCATTGCGGCCGACGCCATTGTCTCCGGCGTCGATATCGCCGCCACCGACACCGCCGGCGGCACGATTGTCCTTGGCACAACGGCCGCCGGAACCGGCAATCTGACATTGACCGCCTCTGGTGCGCTCACTGCCGGGACGCTGCTGTCTTCAGGCGATCTTAATGCGAGCGCCGCGAGTATCACCGCCGACAATATCTCGGCCCATGGCGACATGACGCTTGGCGGCGCCATCAGCGTGAGCGATCAGATCCTTGGCGCCGGCAACGTCGCGATCACCGGCCAAAGCCTGGCGGCCCAGACCCTCGTCGCCGGCATCGACTTCGACGCTACCAATGCCGCCGGCGGCACGATCGTGCTCACATCCAGCGGCGATCTGACGGTTGCGGTCAGCGGCGCCATTACAGCCCCGACCACACAGGCCGCCGGCAATCTCAATGCCAGCGGCGCGACCATCACTGCGGATGCGATCACCGCCCACAAGGACATTACCCTTGCCGGTGCGACTAACGTAAGCGGCCAAGTCCTTGGCGGCAGCGACATCGATATCTCCGGTTCCAGCATCAAGGCTGGCGTCATCGTCTCCGCCGTTGATTTCGCGGCAACGGCTGCCGCCAACGGCGCCATCGTCCAAACGACAAGCGGTGATCTGACGCTGGCCTCGACCGGCAATATCGATATCGGAACACTGCTGTCGGCCGGCGATCTCGATGCGACGGGCACCACCATCACCGCGGATGTCGTCACTGCCCGTGGTGACATGATGCTCGGCGGTGCGATCGACGTCAGCGGCCAGATCTTGGGCTCCGGCAATGTATCGATCTCCGGCCAGAGCCTGTCAGCGCAGACCCTGGTCGCCGGTATCGACTTCGACGCTACCAATACGTCCGGCGGCACTATCGTCCTTGGCCAGACCGGCGATCTGACGGTGGCGGTCAGCGGCGCCGCGGCAGCGTCGACGATCCAGGCTGCGGGTGCTATCGACGTCAGTGCAGCCACTGTCACCGCCGACGCGATTACCGGTCACAAAGACATCACGCTTGCCGGCGCAACGACTGTCAATGGCCAGGTCCTCGGTGGCGGGGACATCAGTATCTCCGGCTCCAGCATCAAGGCCGGCACCATCGTCTCCGGTGTCGACTTTGCCGCGACGGCTGCGTCTGGTAGCGGCATCGTGCTTGCCAGCAGCGGCGATCTGAGCCTCACCGCGACCGGGATCATCAATGCCAGCACGCTGCTCTCTGCCGGTGATCTCGGCGCCACCGGTTCGACGATCACGGCGGACGGCATTACCGCCCATGGCGACGTGACGCTCGGCGGCGCGATCAGTGTTACCGACCAAATCCTCGGTTCCGGCAATGTGCTGATCACCGGCCAGAGCCTGGCGGCTCAGACCCTTGTCGCCGGCATTGACTTCGACGCGACTGATGCGGCTGGCGGTAATATCGTCCTCGGCCAAACCGGCGATTTGACGGTCGCCGTCAGCGGCGCCGCCGCGGCTTCGACCATTGAGGCCGCCGGCACAATCGACGTCACTGCAGCGTCGGTCACCGCCGATGCCATCACCGGCCACGGGGCCATCACCCTTTCCGGCGCGACCAGCACGACGACCGCAAGCGGTCGCGTGGACATTAGTGGTCAAGTTCTCGGCGGCAACGACATGAGCATCTCCGGTTCGAGCATCAAGGCTGGTGCCGTCGTCTCCGGCGTTGACTTCGCCGCCACGTCTGCTGGCGGCGGCAATATCGTCCTTGCCAACGGCGGCGATCTGACCCTTGCTTCGACGGGGATCGTTGATGCCGGCACGCTGCTGTCGGCCGGCGATCTCAACGTGACGGGCACCAGTGTCAGCGCGGATTCCGTCACAGCCCATGGCGATATCATGCTCGGCGGCGCGATCGACGTCAGCGGCCAGATCTTGGGCTCCGGCAATCTATCGATCTCCGGCCAGAGCCTTTCCGCTCAAACCCTTGTCGCCGGCATCGACTTCGACGCTACCAATACGTCCGGCGGCAACATCGTCCTCGGCCAAGCCGGCGACTTGATGGTCTCCGTTAGCGGCGCGGCTGCAGCGTCGACGATCCAGGCGGCGGGTGCTATCGACGTTAATGCAGCCACCGTCACCGCCGACACGATCACTGGTCACCAGGACATCACGCTTGCTGGCGCGACCACAGTGAATGGCCAGGTTCTTGGCGGAGGCGACGTCAGTATCTCCGGCTCCAGTATCAAGGCCGGCACCATCGTCTCCGGTGTCGACTTCGCCGCGACGTCCGCCGGCAGCGGTAACATCGTACTTGCCAACAACGGCGATCTGACGCTTACGGCCTCCGGCGCACTAACCGCGGGCACACTGCTGTCGGCGGGGGATCTCAGTGCGGCCGGGTCGACCGTCACCGCCGATGCTGTCACCTCGCATGGTGATGTGATACTCGGGGGCGCGATCAGCGTTAGCGGCCAGATCCTTGGTGCCGGCAACGTGTCGATCACCGGCCAGAGCCTGTCGGCCCAGACCCTCATCGCTGGTATCGATTTCGACGCTACCAATGCCGCTAGTGGCAATATCGTGCTTGGCCAAACCGGCGACCTGACCATTTCGGTCAGCGGCGACGCCGCGGCGTCGACCATTCAGGCCGCCGGGGCCATCGACATCACTGCAACGTCCTTTGTCGCGGATGCTGTCACTGGCCGCAAAGACGTCACGCTTGCGGGCGCGACCGGCACGACCGCAAGTGGTCGCGTAGACATCAGCGGCCAAGTCCTCGGTGGCGGCAACATCGACATCTCCGGTTCCAGTATCACGGCCAGCGCGCTCGTCTCCGGCGTCGATTTCGCCGCAACGGCGGCCGCCGGCGGCAACATCGTGCTCGCCAGCAGCGGTGATCTGACGCTGGCCTCGACCGGCAATATCGATGCCGGCACCTTGCTGTCGGCCGGTGATCTCAGCGCGGCCGGCACCACCGTCACCGCGGATTCCGTCACGGCCCATGGCGACATGACGCTTGGCGGTGCCATCGTCGTCAACGGCCAGATCTTGGGCGCCGGCAATGTGCTGATCACCGGCCCGAGCCTGTCGGCGCAGACCCTTGTCGCCGGTATCGACTTTGATGCCACCAATGCTGTCGGCGGTGATATCGTGCTTGGCCAGACCGGCGATCTGACGGTTGCGGTCAGTGGCAGTGCCGCGGCCTCGACCATGGAGGCCGCCGGCACGACCGATGTCAGCGCGGCCACTGTCACCGCCGACGCAATCACCGCCCATAAGGACATTACACTTTCCGGCGCGACCAATATTAATGGTCAGGTCCTCGGCGGCGGCGATATCACCATCTCCGGTTCCAGCATCACCGCCGGCGCCGTTGTCTCCGGTGCCGATTTCGCAAGCACCGCGGCTGCCAGCGGCAATATCGTTCAGACATCCGTCGGTGACGTCTCACTAACCTCGACGGGCGATCTTGCCATCGGCACGCTGTTGTCGGCCGGTGATCTCACAGCACAAGCGCTCGACCTGACGGCGGGGAGCATCACCGGTCATGGTGCCGTCGATCTGAAGGCCAGCGGCACGACGACCGGAACCGGTCGCGTCGATGTCAGCGGCCAAGTGCTGTCGGCCGGCAATCTCACCATCGACGGCAGCAGCCTCAGTGTCGGTCTTCTGGTGTCCGGCGTCGATTTTGCCGCGACCGATGCGGCCGGCGGCAATATCGTGCTCGGATCATCGGGCGCTATGAACCTCACAGCCTCCGGCAATGCCACGGCCGGCACCATCCTCTCCGCCGGCGACTTCACGGCGACGGCTGCCGATCTTCAGGCCGGCAGTGTTACCAGCCATGGTAAGGTCGGGATCAACGGCGATGTCGATGTCACCAGCCAGATCCTGGCAGCCGGTGATCTCACCATCAACGGCGGCAGCATCAGCGCGCCGGTGCTGATCTCCGGCATCGACTTTGCCGCCACCACCGCGGCCGGCGGGAATATCGTGCTCGGATCATCGGGTGCCATGAACCTCACCGCGACAGGCGATATCGTCTCGCAAACCATGTTGTCGGCCGGCGACTTTACGGCACAGGCGGCCAATCTTCAGGCCGACAGCATTACCAGCCACGGTAAGGTCGGTATTCTCGGCAATGTCGATGTCGGCAACCAGGTGCTTGCCGCCGGCAACCTCACCATCAATGGCGGCAGCATCAGCGCCCCCACCCTGATCTCCGGCATCGATTTTGCCGCGACCAATGCCGCCGGCGGAAGTATCGTGCTGGCATCGTCCGGCGCCATGGATCTTGACGCCTCCGCCGGTATCGCAACCTCGACCATGCTGTCGGCCGGCGATATCGACGCCAGTGCCGCCACCATCACCGCCGGCGCTGTCACCGCCCATGGCGATGTCACCCTTGCCGGCAGCAGCAGTGTCATTGTCACCGGCCAGCTTCTGAGCGCTGATGATATCTCGCTCTCCGGCCAGACCGTCCAGGTCAGTCAGGCCGTCACCGGCGTCGATTTTGCCGCGACCGCGCAATCGTCAAACGGCGCCATCGCTCTCGGATCGGGCGGTGCTCTCGATATCGTTGCGACAAGCGTCACGGCCGGCACGTTGATCGTTGCCGGCAGTCTCGATGTGGCGGCCAGCGCCTTTACCGGCGGCAACATTACCAGCCACGGCACGGTGGCGATCGGTGCGTCCACCAGTCCCGGCGCGGTTGCCATCAACGGCCAGCTTCTCGGCGCCAGCGACGTGTCGATCACCGGATCTGCTATCAGCGGCAATGTCATCGTCGCCGGCGTCGATTTTACCGCCACCAGCCAATCGGCCAGCGGCAATATTGTTCTCGGCAATGCGGGTGATCTGACGCTCAAGGCGACGTCCGGCGACATTGCCGTCAACAGCCTGATGGCCGCTGGCAGCATCACCACCAATGCGGCGGGCAATGTCAGCACCAATGCCGTTGCCCATGGCGACCTGACGGTAAATGCCGGCAACGCCATCACGCTTAGCGGCCAGTCGCTGGCCGCGCGCAACGCCAATCTTGCTGCCCGCTCGATGACGATCAACAGCCTGGTGTCCGGCGTCGACTTTGCCGCCACCAGTGCGGCCTCAGGCGGCAGCCTGATGCTGCAGCACACCGGCGCGATGACACTTGCCGCCTCCAGCGGTAGCATCAACGCCAACGTACTGCTCTCCGGCGGCAGTCTTGCCGCAACCGCAACGCAGAACATCGGCTATGCCAGCCTGCAGAGCCTCGGCAATGCCACGCTTACCGCACCCGGTTCGATCAGCTATACCAGCACCACCCGCGTCGGCGGCAATCTCACGCTCAACACCGGCGCCCTCGATCTCTCCGGCAGCCGCGGCAGCGCCATTGCCGGCGCCGGCACGCTGATCGTCAACGCCTCTTCCGCCAACCTCTCCGGCAGCAATCTCGTCTTCGGCGGCCTGACACTCAATCTTTCCGGCAATGCCGACCTCTCCAACGCCGACGTCAGCGCCGTCACCAACGGTGGAGGCTCAGGCGACATCACCGTTTCCGCCGCAGGCCTTACCACGACGGCCGGCACCTCGCTGCTTGCCGCGCACGACCTGACGCTCAATCTGCCGTCGCTCGGTAATGCCGGTCAGCTCGCCGCCGCCAACGATCTCACCTTCAACATATCAGGGGATTTCTACAACAGCCCCTCCGGCCTCGTCTTTGCTGGCAACAACGCCAACTTCTTTGTCGGCGGTGTGCTGACCAACGACCAGGGGGCTCTGCTGTCCGGTAATGGTCTTGCCATTGCAGGGCCAGGCGGTGGTCGCAATGGCGCCGTCGTCAACTCCGCCGGCCTCATTCAGTCCGGCGGCAGCATGTCGATCCTGACCAACGGTCTGACCAACACCACGACCTCCGGACCGGTGATCCAGCGCAATGTCCAGATCTCCAACACCATCCTCAGCGCTTATGATCTGATCACCGAGACCTACAAGTGCGAGACGCGGTGCGGCACCGGCTCGGGACAGCATGAGCCGACCTATGCCTGGACGGAGACCGTCGACCATCTGGTGAGCCAGATCGTCTCGCAGGATCAACTGATCTCCGGCGCCGGCGCTTCGGCCAAGATCCGTGCCGGTGGTCCCCTGACCATCAATGCGATCAATCTGACCAACGCCTATAGCTCGATCGAGTCCGACAGCAACATGCTGCTGACCGTCGCCGGCACGCTGACCAACGACGGCACGACGCTGAACCGCACCACCACGACCACCTGCGACAGCTCCACCCCCTGCCAATATTATCCCGATGTCATCAAATCCGACACGACGCAGGGCGGTCCGGATTGCAGCGGCCCCAACAATCCCTGCATCGGCAGCAACGATCCGTCGCTCACCTATTCAAATAATCCCAACGGTCATCGTGACGCTTCCAAGGACCTTGCCGCCGGCTCCACGGTGAGCCTACAGGCGATCGGCGCGATCTCGGGCGTCATCGAGGCGCGGGGCGCGCTCGTCATCAATGGCGGCGGCACGGTCAACAACGTCGCCGCCAATGGCTCGATCAACGGCGGGGTGGCTATCGATGCTGCGGCGACGGCGAGCAATCCGCTCGGCGCCTTGAACAGCATGACGGCCGGCGGCGCCCTGTTCAACGTCAACGCTTCGCTCGCCAGCGTCGCCGCCAATGGGGGTGCCAGCCTCAGTAGCGGCCCGTCGCTTGCAAGCACTAGCACAACGATTGCCAGCGGTCCGACGGTCAATGGCAGCAGCCTGACTGCAGGCAGTACCTCGATCAGTAGCGGTAGCCTGACGGCGAATGGCAGCGCCTCAGTGGACGGGAACAGCGTGGCTGTCGCTAACGGCGTTTCGATTAGCGGCGGCAGCCTGACAGCGAATGGTAGCGCCTCGCTGAGCGGCAACGGCGTGACCGCCGCCGGCGGACCTTCGATCAATTCGACTGCCTTGACCACCGGTGGCGCCTCGGTCAATCCCAACAGCTTGATGGGCAAGCTCACCGCCGCCATCGGCAACAGCGGCAATCTTGCCCAGATGCTGCAGGTGAATGGCGCTCAGCTCGCTTCGCTTGCCAAGCCGCAGTCCGGCGGCGTCGGCGGCACGGTGCCGGGCCAGGTCTTCCTGTTCGAAACGCGGGCAGCCTTCCTCGATGTATCGAAGTTCTACGGTTCGGCCTATTTTATCGACCGGATCGGCTATACGCCGGAGACGCAGGTTCCCTTCCTCGGCGACGCCTATTTCGACAACCAGCTCGTCGACGAGCAGATGCGGCAACTGGTCGGCGATGGCCTCGGCGCCGGCTCCTTCATCCCCGGCAACAATGCCACCGACCAGATGAAGACGCTGCTCGACAATGGTGTCGCCTATGCCGAGGCCAACGGCCTTGCCCTCGGCCAGGAGCTGACGCCCGAGCAGGCGGCCTCGCTCAGCCAGTCGATCGTGATCTACCAGGCCGAGATCGTCGACGGGGCACAGGTGCTGGTGCCGGTCGTCTACCTCTCGGCCGCCGACCGCGCCAAGGTCAACAACAGCGCCGCCGTCATCGCCGGCAACACGGTCAGCATCGATGCCGGCTCCGTCGACAATTCCGGCGCCATTGCTGCCGCCGACGGCATGACCATCAATGCCACCGACATCAAGGCCAATGGCGGCGTCTTCCTCGCCGGCGGCAACATGAACCTCAATGCCAGCAACGGCATTACGCTCGCCGCCCAGACGATGAACATTGGCGGCCAGACCGTCGTCGCATCCAATGGCGGGGTGACCGCCGGTGGCAATCTGAAGATGGATGCCGGCTCCGGCAGCCTGACGCTCACCGGCACCAAAGTCGCCGCCGGCGGCTCGGCCGAGCTTTCCGGCAAGACCGTGACGCTTGGCGCCGTCAAGCAGGACAATGGCGGCACGCAGGCGCTCATCGGCACCACCGTGACGACCGGCGGCAACCTTTCCATCGCCGGCACGAACAGCGTCAACATCATCGCAAGTTCCGCCAAGGTCGGCGGCGACCTCTCCGTTCTCTCCTCGAACGGTTCGGTCAACGTCATCTCCGCCGGTGTGGAGAACACCGTCCTCACCAAGGACCGCCTAAGCCTTGCCCAAGGCGGCACCATCACCACGACCACCAGCCAGATCCAGCAGGGCTCGTCGCTAATCGCCGGCGGCGCCATGACCGTGTCCGGCAATCAGGGCGTCTTGATCGCCGGCTCGACGCTCGATGCCAAGGGCAATCTCGGCATCGTCTCGACGAACGGCAATATCGCGATCACGGCCACGCAAGATCAGACCACAAGCCAGTCGAAGACGATCGCCGGTGTAGCCACCGGCTACAAGGGCGGCAGCGCGTCCTCGACTTCGGTCACCAGCAATGGCTCCTCGATCACTTCAGGCAACGGCAGTGCGACGGTTCAAGCCGACAACGGGGCGATCAGCGTCATCGGCTCCGATATCGCCGCCAAGGGCGGTACGGCCAATCTCACCGCCAAGGGTGACATCACCATTGGCGAAGCAACCGATAGTGCTTCTTCCTCCAGCAAGTCCGGAAACACCAAGAGCAGCGAGACGACGACCACGGCTGAGGGCTCGTCGATCTCCGGTCAGACCGGCGTCACCATCGCTTCCACCGGCGGCAACGTCACCATCTCGGCCTCCGACGTCACCGCAGGCGATGCCACCCATACGGCGAATGCCGATATCAAGGCCGCCGGCAACATCGTCATCGCCTCCGGCAAGGATACCGACGAGACCACCTCCGACAGCAAGTCCAGCGGTTTCTTGTCGTCGTCGAAGACCCACACCCACACCTATGACGAGGACACTGTCGGCTCGTCGATCTCGGCATCCGGCAACGTCAACGTCGCCGCTGGCGGCGAGGCCGTCATCTCCGGATCGAGCGTCACCGCCGGCAATGATCTCAGCCTCTCCGGCTCGACCGTCACCGTCATGGCGGCAGAGGAAGAGCACGAGAGCGACAAGCAGACGAAGAAGTCCGGCATCGGCGTCGGTTCCGGTGGCGGATTTATCTCGATCTATGGCAGCCACGATAAGACGATCAGCGAAAGCTCGACGGATAACGTCGGGTCGACGCTGACTGCCGCCAATGGCAACATCACCCTCAATGCCACCAAGGGTGATTTGAACATTATCGGCTCCTCGATCGCGGCAACCAACGGTGATGTCACGGGCACTGCGGCCGGCGACATCAACATCCTGCCCGGGCATGAAAGCGACGACACGTCGAAGAGCGACAAGCGCTCTGGCTTCGGCATCCAGGTCTCGACCAGCGGTGGCGGCGCCTCGATCGGCATCGGCGTCGGCCGCTTCACCGACCAGGTCAACCAAAGCGCCGACACCAATGCGGTGTCGACGATCAACGCGGGTGGCGACATCACGCTTAAGGCGGGCGATACCTTCAACGACCAGGCCGGCCAGATTACCGCCGGCGGCGGCGTCAACATCACCGGCGCGAATGGCGTCAACATCCTCTCGGGCAACGACGTCACCAATTTCGACGAAGTGGCCACCAGCTTCTTTGCCGGCGTCAGCGTCGGTGTCTCCTCGAGCTTCGTCGGCGCCGGCCAGAGCATAGAGAACCTTGCCTCCAAGCTCGGCAACGTCACCGACGGCTATTCGGCGGCCAACGTCGCTTTTGCCGGCATGAAGGCCTATGAGGCGCTCTCCAATCTCCAGGACAGCGTCGCGGCCGGTAATCTCGCCTCCGTCTCATTGACGGCCGGCTTTACCTATTCGAAGAACGAGACATCGGTCTCGAGCTCGACGCCGGTGCTGCCGACGATCTCGGGCAGCTCGGTCGACATTTCGACCAACGGCGATTTTGTGAGCCGCGGCCTGCAAATCTCGGCGCAAGCAAACCCCGATCGATCCGACGACATGAACGGCAGCTTGCTGATCTCGGCCAACAATATCGACATGGCCGGTGCGCAGGCGACGACCGACGCCTCCTCACGCAGCGAGTCCGCCGGCGCCAGCATCGGCGTCTCCGTCGGCGTCGGCATCGGCGGCGCGACCGGCATCACGCCGACGGCCAGTGTCTCGGCCGGCCAATCGAAATCGTCCAGCTCGTCGACGACGCAGGTGATCTCCACCGTCAGTGCCTCGAACAACATCAAATTCGTCTCGAAGGGCGACACGACGCTTAACAACACCGTCTTCTCCGCCGACGCGATCGACGGCGAGGTCGGCGGCAATCTTTCGATCGTCTCGATGCCGAATACCGGCACCCAGTCGAACAGCTCGACTTCTCTCGGCTTTTCCTTCACCGGAGGCACAATCGGCAAGACGGATGGGCAGGACCTGCTGACGGCAAGCAATGTCGGCACGGCGCTTGGCGGTCTCACCCTCGGCGGCGTGCAACCGGGCTTCGGCTCCGGCAAGGGCTCCACCAACTGGATCGACACGCCGGCCGGGCTCTATTCCACCGGCGACCAGAACATCACCGTCGGCAAAAATACCAACCTGGCGGCCGCCGGCCTGATCTCCACCGATGGCCAGGTGAATCTCGATACTGGCACGTTGACCTGGTCCGACTTCGTCGGTTCGCAAAAATACCAGGGCTATCAGGTCGACGCCAATATCGACCTGTATGGCGGCGCCGATGCAAACGGCAAGACGCAAAACAACAGTAGCGCCGAGGGCAAGTACCAGCTCGATGATGTCGAGCAGTCGGTCAAGGCAACGATCAGCGGTAGCGGTGGTGCAGGTAACATCACCATCCGCAATCCCGATCAGCAGGCCGCGCTGGAACAGAGTGGGCAGACGGGAGCGGTCGACCAGATCAATACCGATCCTACCCAGCAGAATGTCGTCACCAAGGACAAGCATATCGATCTGGAGCCGTATGTCTCGGTGCAGAGTGTTACCGCGGCGATCGATGCGGGCAAGACGATCATGCAGGCGCTAGGTGACGCACTCGATAAGATGTCGGCCGACGGGAAACTGTCGCCTCAAGACAATCAAACTATTCATGCGATTGCCCAAAATCCAAGTAGGGAGAACTTGAAGGCTATCGGCGAGTGCGCGAAGCAACGTTCGGGAAGCAGTTGTTCAGTTAACTATACGACCGTAACGGGCAGCGTGGAAACCGCCACGATGACAGCTGATGGCGCCCAAACATTCGTCGATGGATTCGTAAACAGCGTTAAGGCTGGTCTCAAGGAGACGGCGGGTAACGTTGCGTGGGCAATTAACCCCACCAGTGGTCCTCTTGGGATGGGGCCCGGAGGCGGATTGGGCTGGCTCCCTGCTCTTGGAGCGCTCGGAGTGCCGGAGGGAGTTGTTGCCCAGGATTTGGAGTATTTGGCGGAAGCTGGCGAAGCAGCAACTGCGCTGGAAGGACCAGCTGCAGGGACCCAAGCCGCCTGGAGTGGCGCAATCACGGCCGGCACGGTTCCCGAAGGCGGAATGGTGGCTTACCGTATATGGGGTGGGGGAAGTAGCCAGCTGGGTGGATGGCTTTCGCCGATTTTGCCGGAATCGTCGGCAGCGGCCAGAAGCTTATTAGCATTGCCACCAGCTAATTCAGCACAGTTTGTCTCTAAGGTCTTCATTCCCGCAGGAACTCAAATCCAGTATGGTGTAGCGGCGAGCGCTTTTGGGCAAACTGGTGGTGGGATCCAAATCCTACTCTTGGACCGAATTCCAATGTCGAACTTTGGTCCAGGCCTTCCCTATTAGGGATGGTTCGCTTTGGAATTATGCCTTGTCGCTGAAGAAAGGAATAACTGTGGCGATAGACCCAGAACATTTGCGCGTTTCTGCCAGAGACTTTGATGGCTCACGGATAAAACACGCGTCTCCACTAGAAAATGGAGAACGTTGCATCATTCTTCTTGATCCAGACTCGAATCGTGATTCAATTTTTCGAAATCTCATATGTATAGACCAAAATCGCTCAGTTATCTGGAAAGCACAATTGCCGTCCAGTCCAGATGTTTTTTTAGACTTCCAATTGACACGAGAGGGCGTTCTTGCCAGGACATGGAGTGGATTTAACCTGCTATTGGATCAAGAAAATGGGCGGGAACTGAGTCGGATCTTCGCTAAGTAGAAACTATACTGTGTGTCTAATGTTTGCGGCTAGCGATGGCGAAGACGTGACTTGCGTCGATCATCTCGGCCGATCGTGATTTCCTCAGCCGGGGCCTGCTCATCTCGGCCAACAATATCGATATGGCCGGTGCGCAGGCGACGACCGACGCCTTCTCACGCAGCGAGTCCGCCGGCGCCAGCATCGGCGGCGCGACCGGCATCACGCCGACAGCCAGTGTGTCGGCCGGTCAATCGAAATCGTCCAGCGCCTCGACGACGCAGGTGATCTCGGCCGTCAGTGCCTCGAACAACATCAAATTCGTCTCGAAGGGCGACACAACACTCAACAACACCGTCTTCTCGGCCGACGCGATCGACGGCGATGTCGGCGGCAATCTTTCGATCATCTCGACGCCGAATACCGGCACGCAGTCGAACAGTTCGTCCTCGCTTGGCTTCTCCTTCACCGGAGGCACGATTGGCAAGACGGATGGTCAGGACCTGCTGACGGCAAGCAATGTCGGCACGGCGCTTGGCGGCCTCACCCTCGGCGGCGTGCAGCCAGCTTTCGGCTCCGGCAAGGGCTCTACCAACTGGATCGACACGCCGGCCGGGCTTTATTCCACCGGCGACCAGAACATCACCGTCGGCAAGAACACCAACCTGACGGCGGCAGGCATGATCTCCACCGATGGCCAGGTGAACCTCGACACCGGCACCTTGACCTGGTCTGACTTTGTCGGCTCGCAAAAATACCAGGGTTATCAAGTCAATGCCGA
This sequence comes from Rhizobium cerradonense, assembly GCF_030182455.1. NCBI lineage: Bacteria > Pseudomonadati > Pseudomonadota > Alphaproteobacteria > Hyphomicrobiales > Rhizobiaceae > Rhizobium > Rhizobium cerradonense. The sequence goes on along the minus strand of NZ_JAQJCK010000009.1, from coordinate 103,340 downwards.
TATCGACCTCTATGGCGGCAAGGACGCCAACGGCATAACGCAAAACAACTCCAGCGCCGAGGGCAAATACCAACTCGACGATGTCGAGCAATCGGTTAAGGCGACGATCAGCGGCAGCGGTGGTGCCGGCAACATCACCATCCGCAATCCCGATCAGCAGGCCGCGCTCGAGCAGAGCGGGCAGACGGGCACTCCCGCTCAGATCAACACCGATCCCACCCAGCAGAACGTGGTCACTAAAGAAAAGCATATCGATCTAGAGCCGTATGTCTCAGTTCAGAGCCTGCAGGCTGCTGTAAATGCCGGCCAGACGCTCATCGAGGCGATTGGCAGTGCGTTCGACAAGATGCTCGCCGATGGCAAAATATCTCCCGAGGAGAACACATCAGCGCACAAGATCCTTCTGAATCTGAAGGATCCCAATGTTCGCGAAGCGATCGCCAACTGTGCAAAGCAGGCCAGCGGTACTGCTTGCTCGGGCACCGGTGGTCTCACCTCAGACATGGCGCAAGACATCCTTGGCACGACGCGTAATGCCGGCAAGGTCACCGTCGTCACCTCGGAGGATCAGGTGACCATCACCGAATTGACGGGCATGGAAGAAGAGAGGGACTTTCCGGAAACCCCTGAGGAAAGGAAAGCGGAAAATGAGCTGGAAAATGGCCCAAGGCTAGATCCCGAAATAACATCTCCCAGCCAGGTCAGACTGCCGCAAGGCCTTAACTGGCTGGATAAAACTGCCGGCACTACAATGGACGCCTCCGGCAATCTGCTTCGTAGTGCAGGCACGATCACGACTGAAAATGGCTATGAACCGGTTTATGAGGCCCTTGGCTCCAGTGGCCAACCGACCGGAAGCTACGTAACGCTCGACAGCGGCGGAAATTCCATGGCAGTGGGCGGGAATACATTGATCGACCTGTTCTCGACGCCCGGTGCTGACACCGATCTTCCAGAATTGAACGTACCGTTTGCTTTTTCAATCGATGACAATCAAATAGGTCGTAAGCTCGCCAAGCATGTTTCAGATTTCGGCGGTAACCCGGCCAACCCAGATGATAGAAGCATGGTGCTAACGATCATCCAATCAATCGTGGATGCGCCGGACGCCGAGGTGAGTGGTACATTTATGGGGCAAGGACCAGACGGCAGCCGCGGAGCTGTAAAGTTCTTCATTAAGGGCAATGACGTTGTAGTAACAAAGCCGAACGGCGAATTTGTCACCGTCTTGAAAGATGGCGTCAATAACACGTCCGTTAAGAACGCAATAGCAAACGGGATCAAATAGATGCTGAGTCAGTATTCCTCAATTGCTTTGTCTGCCGTAGATCAAACGATCGACGCGGTGTTGGCAGCAGTCCATAGTCGTGGTCGTTTGCAAAATCTTGTATCACCTCTGTCTCTATCATTTGCATTTCGAAACCAAGAACATATTCGAATTTCTTGCAGCTCTGATGGCGAAACCATACGGATTGATGAGGAAGTATTAAATGAGTTTACATTAGGTGAGTATGGAACTATTGAAGCAATAGATATATCTACTGCCCCTGAATTTTCAAAAATTGTTGGAAATACTATAAACGATATCAATTTTTTGATATCAGAGATTGGCGATCGATTTGTAGGGTTGTCGATTATATTCTCAAATGGGACTGCCGTTTTTATTGCCAATATTGGCGATGATCTTAGGTATTTCGACGCTCCCCCGGAAACTTTCATGGAGGAGGAGAAAATCAGAAGCGTTAGCGTTAAAAACTTTGATCTTCTCTGACGGGCGGTTCGGTGGCTCTGTTGCAAAGAATCCGTTCATGCTGAAAAGAGGGCTGTTGATTTTCAGTGAGATTTTTGATGAGCGATTTCAAGTGGCGGCATTTTCAGGGCGAAGTGATCTTGTGGGCGGTCCGCTGGTATTGTCGTTATGGGGTAAGTTATCGCGATCTCGAACAGATGATGGGCGAACGGGGTGTTGCGGTTGACCATTCCACGATCTATCGCTGGGTTCAGCAATATGCGCCAGAGATTGAAAAGCGGCTGCGCTGGCATTGGCGTCGCCCGCAATCGACGAGCTGGCGGGTCGATGAGACCTATGTGAAGGTTCGCGGCAAGTGGACATATCTGTACCGGGCCGTCGACAAGTTCGGCAACACGATCGATTTCTATCTGTCACCGACGCGCAATGCCAAAGCAGCCAGGCGATTTCTCGGCAAGGCCCTGAATGGCCTGAAGGATTGGGAGAAGCCAACCGTCATCAACACCGACAAGGCACCGACCTACGGTATCGCGATCTCAGAGCTGAAAGCCGAAGGCAAATGCCCAAAGGAACTGATGCACCGGCAGGTCAAATACCTGAACAATGTCGTTGAGGCCGATCACGGCAAGCTGAAACAGCTGATCAAGCCGGTCAGAGGGTTCAAGACGTTGAAGACAGCCTACGCAACGATCAAGGGTTTCGAGGTGATGCGGGCTCTACGCAAGGGCCAGGCCGCGATCTTCAACTTGACCTGCGACGTCCGTGGCGAAGCTCGCATCGTTGAACGGGCTTTTAGCATCGGACCGAGCGCGCTGACGGAGGCTGTAGCACTGCTCGCTCAGAGTCTAGAAAATCGTGAAGCTGCCAGGTAACCGACGTCCCGACCAACGGTCATTTTTGGCCAAAACCGAATAAACCTGGTCGGCGACCACGACCTTGATGCTTTGGGGGATCATAGCTTCTATTCGCCCTGGCTCGCTACGACGGGACGGCAACATCTTCCACGGCTCGTCGGCATGTTTGTCATCGACCGACATCCGGACGCCCAAGACCCGCCCCGCCAGTTCAGCTTCGTCAGCGATCCTGAAGACTTTGTCTGCCGATAGCCTGTTTAATGACGACAGGTACGCCCACTGGTCATCGTAGGGTCGCAAATCGCCATCGACAAAAACGCTGTTGCCATTTTCACGGGCTTTCCTTTGCAGGGGAAGCGCGATCAGATTGCCGAAGCCGCCAAGTGGCATCGTGTCCTGGTTGGGAAAGAAACGGTCGTAAGACGTGAAGCCGATCTCGGGACGGTTCTCCATCGTCTCTGTTATCAGCGCGGCACCAAGTTGTCGGGCGATCTTGGCGGGAACGGGTTCGGAGAAGAATATCCAGACATGGCCTCCGTTTCCCGACCTCGACCGTTCGAGGGCTGCGGCAATTCCTTTTGCACGACAAGTTGCCATCAAAGCTCTGGTATCATCCGCCCAGCTTTCCTTGTCGAAGTCAGCAGCAAGGAACCAGCATGTTTCGTCTTGCAGCAATGGATATACGCCGGCAACAAAGTCGCTTGAACGGGCATCACCGCCACGAAGGTGCTTTTCGATGATATCCTCGGAATATGGGATGAAAGCCTGGTGCGGGCAGTCCCCGCATTTCACCTTCGGCTTGCCGCAGATTCCTTTCGCCCATTCATTGGAACAGGCCGGCGAATAGCCGGAGCGTCCATCCTTTCTATTTTCCCATCGAACCGGAAACATATCGGGACGCCCGGCAAACAGACGCCGGAACAATTCGACTTTCTCCATCGACGGCGAGTTGTTGCTAACAGGGGCATCGCCGAAGGCTGGCTTCTCCACGTCGGCCTGGCCATCGGAAATTAGCTGTTGCTCAAACGCTTCCAGTTCACGCTCGAGCGCCATCCGCTCATCGTTCAGATCGGCTAACCGCCGTCGAATGCGCGCCATGTTGTCCCAAGAACCACACTTTTCCGCCAACGTTGTCGCTTTCGCCTAAATGATCATGCGGATCAGCATAGGCCAAAGACGCTCGCATTTTAAGATGGACGGTATCCATCTCAGCAGTCCGAAGGCTCCGAGACTATGCGGGTAGAATCTACCGCAAAGGCCGGCAAACCCCGACTTCAGCGACCATCACTCCGCATAATCACGTTCTCGGCATGATCCGCGTTCGCAACAGCTTTCTAGCGCGTCCGGCGAGGATCACATGCCCGCCGATCTCCACGATCATCCACAGCGAGGATGACGGCCGCCAACGTCGCCTTTGCCGGCATGAAGGCCTATCAAGCGCTCTCCAATCTCAAGGACAGCATCGCCGCCGGCAATCTCGCCTCTGTCTCACTGACGGCCGGCTTTACCTATTCGAAGAACGAGACCTCGGTTTCGAGCTCGACGCCGGTACTGCCGACAATCTCGGGCAATTCGGTCGACATCTCGACCAACGGCGATTTTGTCAGCCGTGGCCTGCAGATCTCGGCGCAAGCAAGCCCGGATCACGCCGCCGACCCGATGAACGGCAGCGTGTTGATCTCGGCCAACAATATCGACATGGCCGGTGCGCGCAAGCGACAAGCGATGATTTCGGAGCATCCCGCCACAGACCTCACCCCCCATCCGCTACAGCCGCACTTCCGCCAAATGCACTGGCCAGCTTCGCAGTCAGCCGTCGCGCAGGCGAGGCCGATGGCTTAGACACCGCGCTGGCAACCGAAACACTCGCTGGTCTATTGGGAGCGAACGTCGTTTGAGCGCCTATTCTGAACTGCGATAGCAGTTGGAAGAGAGCCTCGGCTTCGGATGCCAGGCTGTGAGCCGCGGCTGTGGCCTGTTCGACCATGGCGGCGTTCTGCTGCGTGCCTTGGTCCATCGTGTTCACCGAGGTGTTGATTTCCTTGAGGCCCGTTGCCTGCTCCTTTGAAGCTTCAACGATAGCCCCGACGTTGCCGTCGACCTGTTGGACTTGAGCGACGATCTCTTCCAGGGCTTTGCCGGTTTCGCCGACCAAGGATACGCCGCTTCTGACATGGTTGTTGGAGGTATTGATCAGATCCTTGATCTCTTTTGCGGCCTTCGCAGACCGCTGCGCTAGCTCACGCACTTCCTGGGCGACGACGGCGAAGCCTTTTCCGGCCTCGCCGGCGCGTGCGGCTTCAACCCCTGCATTCAATGCGAGGAGATTGGTCTGAAAGGCGATCTCGTCGATGACGCCGATGATATTGCCGATTTCGGTCGCAGAAGCTTCGATCTTGTCCATGGCTTCGACGGCATTGCGCACGACACGGCCTGAGTGCTCGGCACTCTCCTTTGTCTTGCGAACCAGGTGACCTGCTTCCTGCGCGCGGTTGCTGGAGCCTGACACGGTTATGGTGATCTCTTCCAGCGCTGCGGCGGTTTCTTCGACAGAGGCCGCCTGCTGTTCAGTCCTCTTGGCGAGATCGTCGGAGGCAGATCGAATTTCCTGTGCGCCCGATGCAATGGCGCTCGCATTCTCGGCGACCTTCTGCATCGCCAGCCGCAGTTTCTCCACTGCTTGGTTGAAATCGACCCGCAATTGGTCGAGCGAGGGAATGAACGGGCCGGCGATCTGGCGCGTAAGGTCGCCGTTCGCCAATCCCTGAAGGGCGTCCGCGAGCTGGTTCACCGCTGTATTGGTTTGTTCGGCAAGAGCTTCGCGTTCCGCCGCTTCCCTTTCCAGCCGTTTGCGCTCTTCGCCAGCACGCTTTGCATCCGCATCCGCGTCGCGTTCCGCTTTTGCCGAGATTGCGTCCCGGAGGGCCGCGACCGCGCGGGCCAGCATGCCGATCTCATCGCCGCGTTTTTCGAGCTTGCGATCGCCTTCCATATTGCCTTGTGCCATCGATACAAGCGAGGTCTGGAGCTTCGCCAGCGGTCCGACGATGGAGCGGGCGGTAAAGGCTGCCGCCACGCTTGCGAGCAAAATAGCAATCGCAAGTGCCGTGAGCGCGAGTGAGTTAAACCCTCCGGCGGCGCTTCGAACTTCGTTGCCGGTCGATTTGTTCAGGGCTTCCTGATAATCGATGAATTTGTTGATCGCCTTCAGCCAGGCAACGAACTGAGGCCTTGCCTGTTCCAGAAGGATCTTGCGGGCCGCTTCGCCATCGCCTTTTTCCTGACGGGCTATAATCTCGGCAACGAGCGGATTGGTCTTGGCCTGAACCGCCGCAATTTCATCGAGGATGGCTTTCTCCTCAGCCGTCGCACCGGCCGGTGAGGCAATCATATCCGCCATCTTCTTTTCATTGTCTGCATAGGTGGAGGCAAGTGTCTCGATAAGCTTGACCGCGACTTGCCGTTCTTCCGCGGAAGTCACGAGGGTCACGTCCCTGATTGCAATTGCTCGGTCATGAACACTGCCTCGGTAATTGATGGCAAAGCGCTGTTTCACGCTGTTGATGTCGTTGATGACGCCAAGATTGCGGTCGATCGTTTTGACCTGTCCGATCGAGTAGAGCGTCAAACCGATCATCAGAATGAGCAGGAAGCCAAATCCCACTGCTAGACGCGCGACAATGCCGAATGTTTTCCAATTTACCATATGCAGGTCCCCACCCCAGATTTGGAATGCTGCTGCCAGCGCTAAGCATCCGCGGCCGGCAGGAGCGAGGGAAGGTTGCGTCGGTTAGGATCTGCTATCGATCCCTCATCCCGAAAGTTTTTCTGGGCGCCGGATCATTCGCCCGCACTACGATTCCCATCTAGGGTTATTTTTTATGCGGCAACATAGTTGATATTGTGTAAATCAGTTCAATAGAATTTCGCGGGGCGCGAATACAACTCCAAGCGATGAGCATTTGACCTGAATTTGCTTGGAAATTTACTTCCAGAAAGTAGAGGTATACAGCTCAATCGGCACCTTATGCCGATGTTTTAATTTCACTTATTTCGAAACGGTATGAGGTTGCTTTTTGGTGTGAATTCCGGTCCGGCAAGCTGTGACCGGGATAGCTTCAAGCGACCTGTCAGCGGGATTTTTACAGGAGCTGTCTCACAGCTATTGGGTCTTTGGCTACTCAAGCCTACGGCGGAACAGCCACGAGGCGGCGCTGAGGGTTACCGCTGCGATCACTAGGAGCGGCCATGTCTGATTGAGGACCTCGCTGGGCGGAATATTCTTGAGGAAGACGCCTTTGACGATGACTAGGAAATAGCGCAGCGGATTGATCACGGTCAGCGGCTGCAGCCAGTCGGGCATGTTCTCGATCGGCGTGGCGAAGCCTGAAAGCAGCATGGCGGGAACGAGAAAGAGGAAAGCGCCGAGAATTGCTTGCTGCTGGGTCGCCGAAAGCGCCGAAATGAAGAGGCCGAGACCAGCGACGGAAGCGAGATAGAAGAGGGAACTGCCGTAGAGCAGGAGCAGCGAGCCTCGCAACGGCACGCCGAAGATGAAGATCGCCGCAAGGATGTAGACCGTCATGTGAAAGAGGCCGATCATCATCGGCGGGATGAACTTGCCGATCAGGATTTCATGGGTGCGCAAGGGCGACACCATGAGCTGGTCGAACGTACCGAGTTCGCGCTCGCGTGCAATGGAAAGAGCAGTGACGATGAGGCCGATGAGCATTGCAATGCTGGCAATCAGGTTCGGCACCATGAACCATTGAAAGATCAGGTTGGGATTGAACCAGTTGCGCGGCACGACGGCTACGGATCGCGCCGACGCGCGTGTTCCCGCCGGCGTTTCGGCGGAAAGGCTTGCAACGATCTGGTTGAGATAGCCGGCGACGATCTGCGAGGCGTTCGAACGTCGACCGTCGAGAATAATCTGCAGGTCGGCTGGCCTGCCAGCCTCGATATTCCGCGAGAAATCCGGGCCGACGACGAGGGCGGCGGTGACGCGCTGTCGGTCGACCGCATCGCGCATTTCGGCGAGGTCTTGGACCGATGAGATGCTGCGGAAAGTCGGTGAGCCTTCGATGCGCTGGACAAGTTCCTGGCCCCAGTGGCCGCTGTCGTGGTTCAGCAGCGCAATGTCGACGTTGCGTACCTCCAGGGTCGCCGCATAGGAAAAGACCAGAAGCTGTACGATCGGCGGCCCGATCAAGATCAAGCGGCTCTTTGGATCGCGCAGGACCGCCAGCAGCTCTTTGACGATGAGGGCCTTCAGCCTTGACCACCACATCTTAGGCGATCCTCTTTTTTGTGCTGCGCGCAGCAAGCAGGAAGAAGACGCAGCCGATGCCAAACATAACGGCGATCGCCCGTAGGAACATCGGCCAGATGTCGCCGGCGAGAAAGACCGTCTGCAGGCTGGGAATGAGGTAACGGGCCGGCACGATGAAGGTGATCCACTGGATGACGGTCGGCATTGAGTTGATCTCGAAAAGAAAACCGGAAAGCAGGAAGGCCGGCAGGAATGCGGAGATCAACGCAAGCTGCGAGGCGAGAAACTGGTTCTTGGTCGCAGCCGAGATCAACAGGCCCTGGCCCAGCGCCGGCATCAGGAAAACCGCCGACAAGGAATAAAGTGCCAGGACGGAGCCGCGGAACGGCACGCCGAAGAGGAAGACGGCGAGCAGGACGCAGATCGTCATCGAGGTCAGGCCAAGCACGAAATAGGGCAATAGCTTGCCGGCGAGCAGCTCAGTAGCCGTCACCGGTGTCGCCATCATCGCTTCCATCGTGCCGCGTTCCCATTCGCGCGCGACCACCAGCGATGTCAGCAATGTCCCCACCAGCGTCATGACGATCGCAATGGAACCCGGCACGAGAAAGGAACGGCTGGTAAGCTCGGGGTTGAACCAGAAGCGTTGTTCGACGGTGATGGCTGGGTTGCCTCCAACCGTTTGCGCCTGCCGTTGAAGCTGCCAGTTGGCGACGGCGCCCTGGGCATAGTTCTGCACGAAATTGGCGGTGTTGGGATCGGAGCCATCGACGATGACCTGAATTTGCGGGCGATTGCCCGCCATGTAGGTCGCCGTGAAGTCCGCTGGTACGACGATGATGCCGCGGATGCGTGAAAGGACCAGGTCTTCCTCGAACTGTCGGCGGTCATGACCGCTGACCACCGAAAAATATCGGGATGCCCGGAAGCTTGCGGCGAGATCGCCGGTAAGCGGCGTCGTCTCCTCCGTGACCACGCCGACCCGCGTCAACTTGGTATCAAGCGAAACGCCATAGCCGAATAGGAAGAGCAGGATTATCGGAAGCACGAAAGCGATCAGGATACTGCTTGGATCGCGCATGACCTGGAAGCTCTCCTTGCGCACCAACGCAGCGAAGCGGCGGACGCGATCGCGCCGTGAGGAAGCCGTTGCTGTTGGGGAAGGGGACGTCATGCCGCCATCTTCTCCTCTGAAGCCTGGACGAGGGCGATGAAGGCATCTTCCATGGTCGGATCGGGGTTTTCTGAATTGGCAACCCCGGCCTTCAATTCGTCAGGCGAGCCTAGCGCGATGGAGCGTCCGCGGTAGATTAGCGAAATGCGATCGCAATATTCGGCCTCGTCCATGAAGTGCGTCGTAACGAGGACTGTGACACCCTTTTCGACGAGCGCGTTGATATGGGTCCAGAATTCCCGCCGTGTGATGGGATCGACGCCGGAGGTGGGCTCGTCGAGGAACAGCACCTCGGGTTCGTGCATAACCGCGCAGGCAAGCGCTAGCCTCTGCTTCAGTCCAAGCGGCAGGTCCTTGGCCGACATGGATAGCCGCGAGCGAAAATCGAAGATCGATGTCATGAGGTCGACCCGCTCGCGCTTGTGCGTGCCACGCAGCCCATAGACCCCGGCGAAGAATTGCAGGTTCTGCGAAACGCTGAGATCGCCGTAGAGCGAGAATTTCTGCGCCATGTAACCGAGACGATTGCGTGCCTCCGCGGTGTCGCGGCGCAAGTCGAAACCCGCAATCCGGCCTTCGCCGTTCGTCGGCTTCAACAGGCCACAGAGCATCTTGAACGTTGTGGATTTGCCGGCGCCGTTCGGGCCGAGCAGTCCGAAGATCTGACCGCGCGGGATGTCGAAGGTGATGTTGTCGGCCGCGGTGAAATCGCCGAAACGCTTGGTCAAGGCATGCGCCTCGATCACCGGTTTGTCGCCTTCAACGGTAAAGCTGCGCTGCGTCTCGGCCAGTTGCGAGCGTCCACCCGGTCCGCCGCCAAGCATGTCGATGAATGCGTCCTCGAAACGCGGCTCTGCAGGCACGATTTCGGCATCGCCGGCCGCCGAAAATCGGCTTTGTCTGTCCTTGACCGTAACAAGCCTTATTGCCTCTCCTTGAATGACGCCGTCGACCACGCCGTCTTCGTCAAGGAGTTTCGTCAGCATCTGGCGACGCCTGCCCGCAATGCCGCTGATGCGAAAAACGCGGCCGGCGACCCGTGCGGTCAGTTCCTTCGGCTCGCCGGCAAAAAGCAACTTGCCTTCGCTGAGCAGGAACACGCGATCGCAGGCCTCGGCTTCGTCGAGATAGGCGGTCGACCAGACGACGCCGACACCTTCTTCCGTCAGGTTTTCGACCATCTTCCAGAGATCGCGCCGCGAAATGGGATCGACGCCGACGCCGGGCTCGTCAAGCAGCAGCAGCTTTGGTTTCTTAAGAAGCGCGCAGGCAAGGCCGAGCTTCTGCTTCATGCCGCCGGAAAGCTTGCCGGCGAGGCGCCCGGTAAAGCGTTTGAGGTCGGTAAAGGTAAGCAGCTCGTCGAAAGTTGCAGTTCTTTCCTGCCTCGGAAGCCCGCGCAGATCGGCATAGAGATCGAGATTTTCCTGAACTGACAGGTCCTCATAGAGGCCGAAGCGCTGCGGCATATAGCCGATCCCTGCCTGGATCGCAGCGGCATCCTTGCGCGTGTCGAAGCCAAGAACCTGCACTGTGCCACTTTCCGGCAGCATAAGCCCCGTCATCAGGCGGATGAGCGTCGTCTTGCCGGCGCCATCCGGGCCGACGAGGCCGGTTATCTCGCCGCCGCGGACCGCGCCGGTAATGGCATCCAGCGCCGGTTTTGCCGCGTCAAACCGTTTTGTGACCTCATCGAGCCGGACAAGGTCGCCGCTACCGCCGCTGTCGACCGCCTCGCTCATTTTTCCGCCGTTTGCAATGTCGGGAAGTGAAGGGTTACCGGCATGCCCTGGCGCAGGTCGGGTCCGGGCTTGTCGATGGTGACACGCAGCCGATAGACGAGATCCGTGCGCAATTCGGGCGTCTCTACGGATTTCGGCGTAAATTCGGCAACAGGCGAAATGAATCCGATGGTGCCATCATAAGCTTCGTCCGGCTTCGTGTCGGAGGTCACTTTGACTTTCATGCCGGGGTGAATCCGGCCGAGATCCGGCTCGGCGACATAGCCGCGGACCCAGACAGGCTCGGTCAGCGATAGCACGAAGACTGGATCGGTCGGCGCGACGATCGCCCCTGGCTCCTGCACACGCGAGAGGATCACACCGTCATTCGGTGCACGCAACTCGGTATCGCCGAGCGATGTGCGTGCCGTCGCGAGCGTAGCTTCTGCTGCTTTTAGCTGCGCATCCGCGGCGGCGATATCTTCGGCGCGGCTTCCCTCTTCCAGTAACTTCAGCGCCTGATTGGCCGAATCCACCCGTGCTGCCGCCATCGCCCGCGCTGCCGTCGCTTGATCCAGGGTGGCTTCGGATATGTTTCCCGAGGGCCGCAACTGCTTGGCGCGATCATAGGCCAGATTGGCGTTTTCCAAATCGGCAAGCTGTTCTTGATAAGAGGCACGCGCCTGCGCGATTTCAGTCGGCCGCGCCCCGGCCTTGAGCTTGTCGAGCGTGGCGCGCAATGCTGCAGCATTGGCCTCCGCCGAGCGGACGGCATAGTCATAGGGCTCCGCGTCGAGCCGGGCGAGCACCGTGCCGCGTTTTACGACGTCGCCCTCATCGACAAGAGCCTCACTCAGCTTGCCATTGACGCGAAATGCAAGCGAGACCTGGCGAATGTCGACATTGCCATAGAGTACGAACTCCTTTTGCTCCTGCCATTTCCAGCCGAGTTTTGCCGGCGCGTCCGACCACCAGGCGGCTGCGCCCGCGGCTATGACGACAACGATGGCAATCGGAATGATCCTGTTCACGATATTTCTCCTTTCGCCGGCCCGAGGGCGGCGACAAGCCTGCGCGCATGCTGCTGCAATCTGACGATCTCCTTCTCACCGATCGCATCCCATTCCATCTGAGCGAGCACGGCCGCATTGGCCATTCTGAAAACCATGAGACTGCCAACGAAAGATAGGCAACGTAGGCGCACATTTTCCGACGCGGGATCATCGGCGATGACCGCCCCGATCAGTCGTCGCCCAAGGGCAATCATTGGTCCCATGATGCCGGAATAGACCCGTTCGAATGCCGCAGTCGGCTCCATCTGCTCGCGAATGATGAAACGCGCCCAGGCTTCGGATTTCTTGCTGACGAACAGGACGACCATCGTCTCGACGATCTCATTCAGAAAGAGCCGCGCTTGCGCTTCGCCGAGCGGCATACCCGTTCTGTCGAGTGCTGCGATTTGCTCGGCAATTCGTTGCCGCATGCCGCCGACATGCTGACTGATCATGTCGGCGAGATATTCCGCAGTGGCGATATACAGCCCTTCCTTACTCCCGAAATAATAGGGGATCGCCTGAAGGTTCACGCCAGCCGCGTTGGTGATCTTGCGCGTCGAGGCACCGTCGAAGCCGTATCGACCGAAGACATCGAGGGCATTTTCAAGCAGTTTCTCACGCGTGATGTCGCTGCGCGCAGCCTCGGATCTTGTATCTTTCCTTTGTCTCATATTCCCATAATGAACCAATTTTGAAATAAGTCAATCGATTGACTGAATTTGCAGCAAGCTTCTTGGCTCGGCTGCTTTCGGTTCGCAGCATCAGCAGTCTCCATGTTGAGTCGGATCGTTGCTACGCAGTGGGTCTGTCGGCAGACCCGTTGCGCATGCCCATGAGTCCAAAGGCAGAAATATTGGATTAGCAATTGCAGAAATGGACGCTGCGGCAAATTTCGGGATGCGTGGCTAACGACACGTCCCGGTTAATCTTTTAGAAAATAAGCATAATCGCAGTGCAGTTAAGACAGAAATGCAGGACAAATCTACAACTAGTCAACCTTCAGGGGGACGTCTCATGGAACCTAACCGACCCACAACAATACAGATCAGCGCCCCTCAACATGCCGCGAATAATCCATATCGCGTCATTGAGCGCGAAGAGGTGCTTGCCGAAGCATTCCGCGAATTCGTGCTGACGGCAGTCGCTGCAGGTTGGAAGGAATCGGAGGTCGCTTTGACCTTGGCCGATATCGCAGATGACTACGTTATGGCGCTCGCTCGAAGAGTTGCAGCAAATTAGTATTGAGTTCCATCTGCGTTCGTCCGTGGTATCCGCAAGATGGCTGCTAACAACTCTTCATCCAGCCGGCCGGCAAGTCGATTAAGATGAGATGGCTTGCCGGCCGTGCACATGGCGCAGTAAAAATCGGATTCCGTCGCGTCATCATCCATCGAGTTCGCAGGAAAAGCCCTGCGCACTTGCCGATAGGGTAAACTCCACCGAGCGCGAAAATCGACATTTCCGTAGTGACGGTCGCCCTTACCTGCTAACCTTTGCTCATGGCCATCAAAGGTGATTTATCCCGCTCTCCGATTGCGATCCCTGAGAGTTTTTGGCATGTCGCCCACAATGCCGATCACTACCCGGGCGCTCCTGGGATGATGGGTGTGGACGGTGGGGCGAACTGCCAACGATATGCCTACTCGATCCTCAGGCATTTCGGGTTCAGCATCCCAGATTTTCGATCAAGTGACCTGTGGGCCGATCAAACATTCACACGCGTTTCGCCTGTGATGGTGCCTCTCGGGCTGATACTTGTTCACAGCAAGCCATCAAGCTTTGGAGCGCATGTCGGCCTTTGCCTCGGGGGAGGGCTGATCCTTCATCTTTCTCGCCGCATCGGTGTGCCCGCCATCGAAAGACTGGCAGAGCTTCGGGATCGGGACGAATACCGCCATCTGATCGGAATTAAGGTTCTGTTTGATCGACGGCAGGGAGCCTGATTTCCTGGGCTGAAGCGAAGAACTATGCGGATGAAGCTATTGTACGAACCTCGATTTGATCAAATTGTCGAACGTCTTCCGGTTGATTTCGAGGTCTTGCGCCGTGACGCCGCTTCCGAAGGCCGGCGATTTATTGAACGACTGCATGATGAATGGCAAAGCGGCGAGCAGCGCTTCAATCAGGCACACGAGGTTCTACTGGCCGTCAGGGTAGACCGCGACTTGGCGGGAGTTGGAGGCATGACGGTCGATCCTGATTTGCCATCCGCCATGCGCATGCGGCGCTTCTTCATACGTCCGGCTTATCGTCGTTGTGGCCTGGGACGCCAACTGGCAGCGGCGATCCTGAACCGGACAATCCCGAAGGGCACTATTGTTACGGTGAATACGGACAATGCCGACGCGGCAGCGTTTTGGGAGGCTCTGGGTTTTCGACGCGACCCCAAGCTTGGCCACTCCCATTGGCTCCCCGGAGAGCGTGGCTCTCATGTGCTCCTGACCTGAGCTAAGTCAGCAAAGCTTGGATTATGATCGCCACAAAGAACGCGAGGATAACGGCTGCAGCCATCATGGTGACTTGGCGATTGGCTCGTTGAAGGACGCGTGATTGTCGCCCCTGTTTCATGCGAAGGCGACGCCCTCGGACAGGGGCCGTATTCGAACGGATTTGCTCTTTTTTCCCGGACATATCTGCCTCCCTGCAGATGCGAGCTGTTTGAATATAGCAGCCGACATTGAGGGGGACAAAGTTTCGCGCACTCAGCCGGAAGAACGGTGCCAGCTTATCGCGCCCCGGCCGAGGAGGGGTATTTTTCCATCTACTTGTGTTTGCCGCCACCGTGTCCTTTGGCGGAGGAGGCGCTAGATCGATTGCCTGTGATGGTTGCGTCCGCCGGTGCAGAATTGTCCTCTATCAATGAGTTCGCTTGATACCCCTGCACATTCGCTTTCTGGAGGCCAGGATTACCTTCGACAGCGGCGCAGCTATAGGAGGTGGAAACGCCGTGCCTGATGAGAGTGTCGCTGCCGGCGCCGTTGTGGACGAAGACCATGTCGTGTCCGACGAGTCGCGCCGTCTTCTTGGTGAGTTTCTCCTTTTTCATTTGAAAGAAAGTGCCGTCGACTTCAATGATTTGCTTCTGCCACATCACGCGAACGTGGGGGTTTCCATTGCACTCCTGAAAGGCGTAGGCAGTGTCGCAGGCGAGGCCGGTAATAACAAACAAAGTTGCTACGAGGCGCACTTTCGGTCCCTCCGTATTTTTTACTTCAAGGACAATAAATTATGCTTGACGTTTATTAAATTATGAAGCTAACGCGCGGTAAAGTAACCTACGGTGATTAGTCCAAAGAGGCTCCATAAGGACTGCTGCTCAAGGGCTAAGACGTTGTGTTTCAGACGCTCCGCTTGCGGGAAGTTATCGACGAATTCAAAGCGAAACTGGGCGCTATCGACCCTCCTCGCAGGATTTGTCTAATACGAAGAAATTTGGCGGGAAGGGCAGGGGATGCGCCGGCTTGCAGTGGGCAGTGACCCGTTATTCGGGTCGACCCAACCGGTTCTCATCATCGATCAGGGTCAGCCGCGCCGAAGCACTCGCGCCCCAAGTCCAAAGGACGAGGTTCATGTCGTCCGCCGTTGCACCGGGGGCAAAGCTCCTGATGAGCAGACCTTGATAGCCAGCGGCGGCTAGCCGCCGGGCAAAGCGCTGAGTTCTCGCCTCGCCGGTCGCCTTCATCTGGTCGCGCCACGTTGGGTCGGCAATTGCATCTGCATCCATCAATTCCGCCTGCAGGGCATCTTCGTCGCGACTATTGAAGACCTTCTCTAACGCGGCGTCGTATGAGACGAGTGTCGTCGGTTGCAAATTGCCGACCTGATTGGCTTCGCGTAGCGCCGTCAGGACCGACAGCGATGTATAGAGCGCAGGCATCCCTTTCGGATTGAACCGACCGCCATAGAGTTCAGCTCCGCGGCCCGAGAGCGGTTGGCGCGCATAGATCGGGTTCAGCGCCCGGTAGAGCTTTCCTTCATAGCGCATCGAGCGGGATTATGCGTGAACGCCGGCGTCGACTGCGTCGATATAGTCGAGCACTTCGTCGCCACGTCCGTCGCGCACCAACTGCATGGCCGTCTGGCCAGAAAATCCGGGCAGTGGCTCGGAGCGATACCAGGCATAGGCCATCAGGGCCGAGCCGAAACGCGGTTCGACCTTGTTGACGACCTCGATCATTTCGCGCAAGCGCCGCTGCGTCTTATCAGAGCGGATCCGGTCCTTGCGCTGGATCGCATCCTTGCCGAGGCCGGCTGTACGAGCGATTTCCTCGCTGGTCGTGCGGAAGGCCTCCGCGATCTTCCGTGGTGCGAACAACCCGTCATCCGCATATTGGGCGAGACCCATTTCTCTCACCTCCAATTCGAAATGCCAATTATTATGACGTTATATAGCGTCATAATTGCCGGCATTCAAGCCGATGGAGTGACGCGGCGCATATTCAGGCGAGTTTTGCCTCGCATGACACTCGGGCGCGGCTGGAGCTCAGCCGCGCCCGAGTGGCTTTCTGTCCGGATCAGGCGATATCGAAACGATCCGCGTCCATCACCTTCGTCCAGGCCGCCACGAAGTCGCGCACGAACTTCTCTTGCGTGTCGCTCTGGCCATAGACCTCTGCAAGTGCCCGAAGCTGGGAGTTCGAACCGAATACGAGGTCGACGCGGGTGCCGGTCCACTTGATATCGTCCGTTCCGCGGTCGCGTCCCTCGAAGACATATTTCGAGTCCGCCGAAGCCTTCCATACCGTGCTCATGTCGAGCAGGTTGACGAAGAAATCGTTGGTGAGCGTTTCAGGACGCTTGGTGAAAACACCGTGCTGGGATTGTCCAGCATTGGCGTTCAACACGCGCAGGCCACCGACCAGGACGGTCATCTCCGGCGCGGTCAGCGTCAGAAGCTGCGCCTTGTCGATCAGCAACTCCTCGGGCGAAATGGAGTATTCGCCCTTCTGATAGTTGCGGAATCCGTCGGCGATCGGTTCCAGAACGGCAAAGGAGCTTACATCGGTCTGCTCCTGCGTCGCGTCGGTGCGGCCCGGCGTGAAGGCAACTTCGATGTCATGACCGGCATTCTTGGCGGCCTTTTCGACGGCGGCTGCGCCACCAAGGACGATCAGGTCCGCGAGCGATACCTTCTTGCCACCCGACTGGCCGTCGTTAAACGCCTTCTGAATGCCTTCGAGCGTATCGAGGACGGTCGCGAGCTGGGCCGGCTGGTTAACCTCCCAATCCTTCTGCGGCGAAAGACGAATGCGCGCGCCATTCGCTCCACCGCGCTTGTCGGAGCCGCGGAAGGTTGCGGCCGAAGCCCAGGCGGTCGTAACCAGTTGCGAGATGGAAAGGCCCGATGCGAGGATCTTGTCTTTGAGGCCGGCGATGTCCTTCGCGTCGATCAGGGGATGATCGACGGCAGGAATGGGATCTTGCCAGATCAGCTCCTCGGCCGGAACTTCCGGACCGAGATAACGCACACGAGGGCCCATGTCCCGGTGGGTCAGCTTGAACCACGCGCGGGCAAAGGCATCCGCGAACTGATCCGGATTTTCAAAGAAGCGGCGCGAGATCTTTTCGTAGGCCGGGTCGAAGCGCAAGGCGAGGTCAGTGGTCAGCATGGCGGGTGCATGACGCTTGGACTTATCGTGCGCGTCCGGGATGGTACCGGCACCAGCACCGTGCTTCGGGGTCCACTGGTGTGCACCAGCCGGACTCTTCGTCAGTTCCCATTCATAGCCGAACAGGTTCCAGAAGAAGTTGTTGCTCCATTTCGTCGGTGTCGTGGTCCAGGTAACTTCCAGGCCGCTGCTGATCGTATGACCGCCCTTGCCCGTTTCGAAGCTGCTCTTCCAGCCGAAGCCCTGTTCTTCGATGCCGGCACCTTCCGGCTCTGCACCGACGTGAGCGGCATCGCCGGCGCCGTGGGTCTTGCCGAAGGTATGTCCGCCTGCAATGAGGGCGACCGTCTCTTCGTCGTTCATGGCCATGCGCGCGAAAGTCTCACGGATGTCCTTGGCAGCGGCAAGCGGATCGGGATTGCCGTTCGGGCCTTCCGGATTAACGTAGATCAGGCCCATCTGCACGGCGGCAAGCGGGGTTTCGAGGTCGCGTTCACCGGAGTAGCGCTTGTCGGCAAGCCATGTGTCCTCGGCGCCCCAGTAGACGTCTTCCTCGGGCTCCCAGACGTCCGGACGACCGCCGGCAAATCCGAATGTTTTGAAGCCCATCGATTCCAGGGCAACGTTGCCGGTGAGGATCATCAGGTCGGCCCAGGAGATGCTGTTGCCGTATTTCTGCTTGATCGGCCAAAGCAGCCGGCGCGCCTTGTCGAGGTTGACGTTATCGGGCCAACTGTTGAGCGGCGCGAAACGCTGCTGACCGGCTCCCGCGCCGCCGCGGCCGTCGCCGGTGCGGTAAGTGCCGGCACTGTGCCAGGCCATGCGGATGAAAAGCGGACCGTAATGACCAAAGTCGGCGGGCCACCAATCCTGCGAATCCGTCATCAGGGCATGGAGGTCCTGTTTGACGGCGTTAAGGTCGAGCTTCTTGAATTCCTCGGCATAATTAAATGCCAGGCCCAGAGGATTCGACAGCGCAGAGTTCTGGTGGAGAATCTTCAGGTTCAACTGGTTCGGCCACCAGTCCCGGTTTGATCTGCCGCCATGGGCCGTGTGGGTGTGCACCACCGGACATTTGCCGGCTGTATCGGCTTTCGTATCCATATTTCTCTCCCTCGTGATTACTTGAATTGAGCCATCCAGAAGAGTTCATCGCGAATCCTCTGAAAAGCGGTCCGGTTTCATGGTCGGCACGGTGACGAAGTACCAGACGCATGAAATGTCCTTGTTTGTTTGCAAGCAGACCGTCGCGACAACGAGCTTGGGAGGCACCGGTGTTTCCGGACAGTCTGGACGTCAACGAGCTGCACATCGTCCGTGGCCATTTTATGAGCCAGGCGTGATAATGGCTACACCTCATCGGCGCTTTACGAACTATAGCCAAGCAGTTCCATTAATTTAAGTTGGATTTACTGATTGCGGCGATAAGGTAGGGTTATGACGAATTTGACACTCAAACAGCTTCGCTATTTCGAGGCGCTGGCACGACAAGGTCACTTCGGGCGCGCGGCAGATGTCTGCGCGATCTCCCAGCCTGCCTTGTCGATGCAGATCAAGGAACTGGAAGAATCGCTGGGCACAGAGCTCTTCGAAAGAGGCGCACGCCAGGTTCGGTTGACCAGTTTCGGGGAAGCGTTTGTACTTCGCGTCCGCGATATCCTTCGCTCTGTCGATGAGCTCGCAGATATGGCGCGTGCCTCGCAGAACCGGCTCGTTGGGCGGTTGCGCCTGGGGATCATTCCGACGATCGCACCCTATCTGCTGCCGGCCATCATCGGCAATCTAACACGCATGCACGACGGGCTCGACATTCACGTCCGCGAGACGCAGACCTCGAAGCTGGTGCAGGAGCTTGCGGAGGGCCGGCTTGATGCGGCAATCGTTGCGTTGCCCGTATCCGAACCCTCGTTGACCGAGATCACGCTGTTTTCGGAAAATTTCGTGTTGGTTCGGCCGAGCGAGGATGAAGGCAAGCCGGTACCCAATCGCGAAGCGCTGCGCGAGATGAGGCTGCTTCTGCTGGAAGAGGGCCATTGTTTTCGCGATCAGGCCTTATCGTTCTGTAATCTGTCTTCGGCAGTGCCGCGGGAGCTGATGGATGGCAGCTCTCTGTCCACGCTGGTCCAAATGGTCAGCGCCGGCATTGGTGTCACCCTGATCCCGGAAATGGCAGTAGCGGTGGAGACGCGTTCGGCGCCCGTGTCCATCGCCCATTTTCATAATGTTGAACCATCGCGAACGATCGGCATGATCTGGCGAAAGACCAGCCCCCTGACCAAACAGTTCCTCGAGATATCCGAAGTCGTTCGCCAATCAGCCGAGGCGATGCGCGAGCGGCACAAGTCGCTTTCGCGGCCGCACGATCCAGGATTGAGCACTCGCATGCCGGCCGTTGACAGCCGTACAGCCAATGACGCATCGCCAATCGGTTCATCCCGGTGATGACTGAGCGCATGAAGCTTTGCTTTGGCTCATATCAAACTTGAATTGTGATGTTCAGGGATCATCGCTACGCGTCGACATTGCGATGAAGCACGCGACGGTATCAGCAGCGTGCCGATGAGCCGAGCGGGGTCTGCGCAGCGGCCATGCCGCCAGAAAAAATTGACGCCGGTAAAAGCATTCGAGAACGATATTGCCGAACGCTCTCTATTGTTTGCAACAAATGCGTGTGAAAATTTATGGTAGTATTTACAAAGCCTTGGCAGTTGAAGACAACCCTAAATCCATGTAGAATTTAATGTCTTAAAAATAGAGAAAGCGGTCCAATGAGCGGCCGATTTGTCAAATTCGCGGAAGTCCTCGGTATTTCTGCAGGATTATCTGTAACCTTTTCAGATCTGGCCTCGGCTGGCTGTTGGTCAGCTTTGAAAAGCCCGGAATGGCAGCAAGTCAGTTCAATAATTGCGAGTGCGAAGCTATGCGAGCAGATGCCTTCGGGACCAAATCGCACCCGGAGGCTTGAGGTAACGGCCGTTGATTTCTGTACAGCTCCAAGTGGTGTTTCTGTCACCGCAAACGTGTCTCTCACTTGCGGATCGAGTTCAGATTCCTTTCTCCAGTTATCACCACTGGACGGCAAGGTTGTGGCGACGGTGACACTGGATATTGGTGCATGCAAAGTAACGGATTCGACCATAAATATTAGTGGTCAAGCTGGCGAAATCTTATCCAAACTGCCTCAGACGCAGGAATTCCTGCGCACGTGGGCGCAAATACGCCTTTCGAACTTGTGCGGAATGCAATGATCCGCCCCGTCCTATTCGCTCTGGCGGAAGTTGCGGATACGGTCGAATAAGACAGCAAGCACGATCGAGCCGCCGATGAAGGTGCCCTGCCAGAAGGCATTGATGCCAAGCAGGCCGAGACTATTGCGGATCACTTCGATCAAGGCCGCACCGATCAGTGCGCCGAACGCCGTGCCGACGCCTCCGGCAAGATTGGCGCCGCCGATAACAGTTGCGGCAATGACCTGCAGTTCCATCCCTGCGCCTATATTCGTGGTGACGGCACCGAGCCAGCCGGTTTGAATAATGCCAGCGACGCCGGCAGACAGAGCCGAAAGGATATAGACCGCAACCTTGATCTTTCGCACCGGAACGCCGGTCAGCGTTGCGGCATGCTCGTTGCCGCCGATGGCAAAGACGTAGCGGCCAAATCTGGTCCATCGCAACACAAAGCCGGTCAGAAGCGCTAGCGCGATCATGTAAAGCACCGGATTTGCAATGCCGAACAGCCAGGCGCCACCGCCAAGTGCAAGGAGCTTGTCGTGATCCGGTCCGAATTGAAAGACGACTGTGTTATTGGACGCGACCATCGCCAGGCTGCGGGCGATCGACAACATACCGAGCGTGACGACGAACGGTGGAAAACCGAGATAGGCGATCAGGACTCCGTTGAAGGCGCCCACGATGAGGGCTGTGCCGATCGAAGCGGCAATGCCCGTGCCGATCCCGTAACCGGCATGCATGACGACTGCGAGCACCATGCTGCAAAGGCAAAGCACGGAGCCGACGGATAAGTCGATACCACCGGTGATGATGACGAGCGTCATTCCAAGCGCGATGATCGCCACGAAGGTGACATTGCGGGTGATATTGTAGAGGTTGGTGGATGTTGCGAACGAACTCGTGGCGAATGAGAGGAAAATACAGGCAAGGATGACGGCAATCAGCACCCAGAATGTCTGGCTGCCGAATATTGCAGCGAGCCAACTCCGCTGCTTGCGTGCGATCGTTTGATCAAGAGTAATTGCCATGCGACCTCGCTTGCTTTCGATACCGGCACGGCCTTCGATTATACTTGTTCGATCGCGCCGGTGATGAGCCCTGTGACTTCTTCGGGGGAACTTGCCCCGATCTGCTTGTCGGCAACTTTCCGTCCGCGCCGCATCACAATCACCCGGTCGGCCACGGAAAAGACATCCGGCATGCGATGACTGATCAGGATGACGGCAATGCCACGATCTCGAAGTTGGCGGATCAAAGCCAGCACTTCGGCCACTTGGCGAACGGAAATCGCGGCGGTTGGTTCATCCATGAGCACGAGCTTTGCTTCCGCCAGCATCGTGCGGGCGATCGCGACGGCCTGCCGCTGGCCGCCTGACATCTGTTTCACGAGGTCACGCGGACGCGTCTCGGACTTCAGCTCCTTGAAAATCTCGCCGGCGCGCTTGTACATCGCCTTATAGTCGAGGATCCGCAAGGGGCCGAGGCCGAGGCGAAGCTCGCGCCCCAGGAAGACGTTTGCTGCAGCCGTCAGATTGTTGCAGAGAGCCAGATCCTGATGGACGATCTCGATGCCGCGCTGGCGTGCTTCTACCGGCCGATGCAAGACGAGATCCTCCCCATCGAGGCTCATCGTGCCGTGGCTCGGCCGAAAGTTGCCGGCAATCATCTTGACCAGCGTTGATTTGCCCGCGCCGTTGTCGCCCATCAACCCGACGACCTCTCCCGCTTCCAACGAGAACGAAACATCGTTTACCGCCTGGATGGCGCCGAAATGTTTTGAGATGTTGGCGAGCTCAAGAACTGCCACCGGCCCTCTAGCCTCCCAAAGCCGCAGGCTCGCCCTTTCCGAATATATTCGTTTCGATTTGAGCTGCGATTTTGCCCGCCGGTCTCCTCCCTGCGAGCATCAACAATATTTACTCAGAACCGCGCGAAATCGTCAATCGAATGTCACTAATTTACCGTCTTCCCTACAATTATTCGTTTGTAGTACAATTCCGTTGACGCGCGAAGGTATCCTTACATTAGCTGTTGCCGGAGGAGAGCATGTTAATCCTTGTCACCGGCGCAACGGGCAAGGTTGGGCAGCATTTTATTGCCGGAGTGCTTGGCGATCCACGATTTTCAAAGGCGCGCATACGCGCGCTTTGCCATAATCGGTTGTGTCCTGAGACAGAGCGGGTCGAGGTCACACAAGGCTCGATTGCCGACCGGGAAACCGTCGCCAGGACGCTTACGGGTGTCACCCATGTAGTGCATCTCGCCACATGCAAGGAAACGCCTGCCGATGTGATGGACGTGACGGTAAAGGGACTTTTCTGGCTGCTCGAGGCTTTCCGCACCAGTCCCACGGCACGACAGTTCATCCTTATCGGCGGCGACGCCGGTATTGGTCATTTCTATTATCGTCACGAGACACCCATTACCGAAGCCACACCGCATCGGGCTTATCCGGGATGCTATGCGCTTTCGAAGGTCTTGGAAGAAGTGATGCTGGAGCAATTCGGCATTCAATACGGGCTCAACGGCTGCTGCCTGCGAGCGCCTTGGATCATGGAAAAAGACGATTTCAGATTCTCGCTTTCATTCGGCGATGACGTCTTCGGCGGACCCGACTGGAAGACGCTTGTTCCGCAGGCCGACGCTGAGCGCTACGCAAGGGACGGCACAGTGCCGCTGCTACGCGACGCGGATGGGCGCCCGCTGAAGCGCAATTTTGTCCATGTCGAAGACCTTGTCTCAGCCATGCTTTCGGCCATCGACAATCCGCGCGCTAAGGGACAGCTTTTCAACATCTGCATGGATCGTCCGGTCGACTATGGCGAGGTCGCCGCCTATCTCGCGCGTACCCGGGGTCTCGGTTCCATCGATATAGGCAGCCAGTTCCATTCGAACTGGATGGACAACAGCAAGGCTAAGTACCTGCTCAATTGGAGCCCCATCTACGATCTGGAAATGCTTATCGACTCGGCCTGGGGATACGAGCGTTCGGAAGGGGAAGCTCGCATCATCTGGTATCCGGGTTGATCACGGGGCGGGCAGTGGTGCCCGCCTTCTTCAAAGGGGAGGAAGCTATGAGGAAGGCATTGTTGCTTACAGTCGCGGTATTGGCGCTAACGGCCGGACAAGCCTTGGCGGCCAAGAAACAGCTTGTCATCGTCGTGAAGGGCTTGGACAACCCGTTCTTCGAAGCAATCAACCAGGGTTGCCAGAAGTGGAACAAGGAGAATGCGAACTCCGAATATGAGTGCTTCTACACTGGTCCGGCCTCGACATCGGATGAAGCCGGCGAAGCGCAGATCGTGCAGGACGTGCTCGGCAAGGCCGAAACCGCGGCGATCGCTATTTCGCCCTCGAACGCCAAATTGATTGCCCAGACCCTGAAGACGGCCAGCCCTAAGGTGCCGGTCATGACGCTCGATGCCGACCTTGCGGCCGAGGACGCAGCGCTGCGCAAAACCTATCTTGGGACAGACAACTACCTGATGGGTGCGCGCATTGGCGAATACATCAAGAAGGCCAAACCCAACGGCGGCAAGATCTGCACGATCGAAGGCAACCCCGGCGCCGACAACATTCTTCGTCGTGCTCAGGGGATGCGCGATACATTGACAGGCAAGAAAGGCCTTACTGCGCTGAAGGGTGAGGGCGGCTGGACGGAAGTCGCAGGTTGCCCCGTCTTCACCAATGACGACGGCGCCAAGGGCGTGCAGGCGATGACCGATATCCTGGCTGCAAATCCAAGCCTCGACGCTTTTGGCATTATGGGAGGCTGGCCGCTGTTCGGCGCTCCGCAACCGTATCGTGACCTGTTCAAGCCGATGGCCGACAAAATCGGCAAGAACGAGTTCGTGATCGGCGCTGCGGATACGATCGGTGACGAAGTGGCCATTGCAAAAGAAGGTTTGGTAACAGCGCTCGTCGGCCAACGGCCGTTCGAGATGGGCTACAAGGCGCCGTCCGTGATGATGGACCTGATCGCCGGGAAGACGGTCGAAGATCCGGTCTTCACCGGGCTCGACGAATGCACAAAAGATACCGTCGACACCTGCATTCAGAAGTAAAAACTGCAACCGGAGCATGCCTTCTTAGCATGCTTCGGTTGACATCGCGTCGCGTAGCGATCGTGACAGTCAGCTACGGCGAGGCTTAAACGTTTATGTGCCAGCTTCGGCACGCTTATGAGCATCGACCCAAGCCACGATGTCGAGTGGGATTGCCCGCATCGCATCGGTGCCGGGCAAGATGTTTGGAGCATAGGGGCGGCTTCGAAAGGGGAGCCGCCGGATGTCAGGGGAACCACGTTAAATGCCGCTGCATGTTTGCTTTTCAGCGGAAGCGATGGCCGCCTCCTTGGCGCAATATCCATCGTCGTCGCAGCGTGAAAGGGGACTGTGAGGCATCCTTGACCATTACTAATGACTTTTGAATTTTAGCACAAACTGATACTATCGCGACCCGGGTCCTATACTACGAGGCTCAACATGCGGCGTGGCCTGATATCTGGTGTCTGTTTGGCATGCGCCGCGACCTTTCTTTTGGCGGGCTTTGTTCTTGCCGACGAAGATGACATGAGAACGGGTGAACGGCTTGCCGCGTTGTTGCGCGCCGGCCGGACTGTCATTTCGGGTTATCAAAAACTTATCAACGACGAATCCCTCGGAGAAAAGGACCTCACGGGTCAACGCGTCGTCAACGAAGCGCTACAGATCTTTGCCCAGCGCAAGGGCGATTCCATATCGGATCAAAATTACAATCCTTTCGACAAGCAATTGTTCGACGCGCAGGTCGCAGCGATAAAGGAAGTTGTCGACGAGCATCAAAGCATGATCGACATGAAGGGTGTGGGTTTCAAGGGATTCATTCCCTCGACTTTCGCTCGGTTGGTCAATGAACGTTTCGGGGAAAAGGTCGGCGACAAGGCGAAGATGAAGGTGACTGCGCCGGAGGAACTCATCCGCAATCGCAAGGCGCGCCCGGATGAGTGGGAACAGCATGTCATAGAGAGCAATTTTCTATCTCCCGATTGGCCGAAGGGCAAACCCTTTACCGAGGAGGTAGAGGTAAACGGCCGTCAATCTTTTCGCATGCTAATCCCTGAATACTATTCGGCATCCTGCCTGACCTGTCACGGCGGACCTAAAGGCGAGGTTGATGTAACAGGCTACCCGAAGGAGGGTAAAGCTGAAGGCGAGTTAGCCGGTGCGATCAGCATTACGCTGTTTAAATGAGCGCCTTTGTTACCATTCCAACGCGGATCGGCCGCTTGACCGATCGAAAGATACCGCTTCGCCTCATCTGTCTTTCGGCTGCGCTTTTGGTCGCGTTGCTCCTCAGCGTCGCCTTCATGGCGCATGACCTGCGTGAAAATCAGCGGCGCGTTGAGGAGGCGAATGCGCGCTTCCATATGTTCGACGATGCTGCCAAGGCGCATCGCCATTTTGGCGAGGTTCGCTATTGGTTAACGGATCTATCCGTCAGCCTTTTGACGCTTTCAGAGCGGCGCGCACAAGAAGCCCGCAAAGCGCTCGAACAAGACCTCGTTCGCATCAAGGTCTTCGCACCCGATGAAGCAAACACGATCCAAAAGGGTTCGGATGCTTACTTTGAAAAAGCAATGCAGGCCGTTGATGCCTACACAAACGACAACAGGGTCATAGGAAACACGCGACTGGCGGCTGCCAGAAGCTATAGCGACCAAATCGATTCCGTGCTCATGTCCCTTGAGCAGCGTCTCGAGAACGAAGCTGATCTGGCGCGTGACGCAGCCGACGCAACGGCGCGCAACACCTATTTGCGTGCTCTGATCGCAGCCAGCGTGACGACGCTGGCCTGCATTCTGATGACCTGGCTGGTGCTCCGCTCTATCCTTGTGCCGCTTGGCCGGATCGACAGGGCGATGACCCAACTGACGAGGGGAGAGGAGGACGTCGAACTGCCGCCAGAAGGCAACGATGAATTCGGGAAACTTTCAAAGACGCTGCGGTTGCTGCGTGACAGCCAGGCAGAGCGTCGCGAGCTTGAAGCCGCCGCCGAGCGCCAGCGCAACACCGTGATGACGGCGATCGAAACCATCCCCGATGGCTTCGCATTCTTTGACGCGAACGATCGGCTGGTTCTGGTCAACCAACGCTATCTTCAACTGTTTCCCGGCACTGCCGACCTAATGACGCCGGGAAGAGCCTTTGAAGATATCGTTCGAGCGCAGGCAGAACGCGGCACGACTGATATTGGAAGCGGCGGCATAGAAAACTGGATCGCCGAGGCCATGCAGCGTCACCGCGAGCCCCGCGGCATGATCGAGCGGCAATTCGCCAATGGAACATGGCTGCGCATTGCCAAGCGAAAGACGCCGGAGGGCGGCACCGTGGCGGTCTACACGGATATATCGGATCTGAAGAACCGACAGGGGGAGCTGGAGGAGGCAAAGCGTGGCGCGGAGGTCGCCAGTGAAGAGAAGAGCCGTTTCCTGGCTTCCATGAGCCACGAGCTGCGCACTCCTCTGAATGCGATCATCGGATATAGCGAAATGCTCATCGAGGATGCCAGCGATCTCGGGCAAACCGAGTTTATCGCGGATCTCAATAAAATCATGGGCTCGGGACGCCACCTCCTGGCGCTTATCAATGACGTTCTTGATCTCTCTAAGATCGAGGCGGGCAAGATGGAGCTTTACGTTGAGCGCCTCAGTCTAAGACAGCTCCTTGCCGATGTTCAAAATACCGTCGCGCCGCTGATCGCCAAAAAGGGCAACCGTCTGCTGGTGAGTGCCTCCGTGGAGCAGGACCAGATCGAGACCGATAAGACCAAGTTGCGGCAAAACCTGTTCAATCTTCTCTCGAATGCCGCCAAATTTACGGAGAACGGCGAGATCAAGCTTTCGGTGCGGCGTTATGAGGACGAAGTGGGCGAATGGCTCGAATTTGCCGTCAGTGACAGCGGAATCGGTATGACGAAGGAACAGCAGAAAAAGCTATTTCATGCATTCGTACAGGTGGATTCGTCGACGACGCGGAATTACGGCGGGACCGGCCTTGGTCTGACCATCACGCAGCATTTCGTGAAGATGATGGGCGGCACTATTACGGTCGACAGTGAGTTCGGAAAGGGTTCGACCTTTCGTTTCACAATTCCTGCGATCATCAGAACAGATATTGTTGAGGAAAATGCATCGGAAGGCGAAGCCCTTGAAGATGCGGGCGCGCGTCCAACAGTTCTCGTGGTCGATGATGAGGCGCGGGCTCGCAAATTCGTCTCCGACGCTGTTCGCGGCGCAGGTTTTGCCGTGATCGAGGCGAGGGGTGGGGAAGAGGGCTTGGCAAAAATCCGCAAATTGCATCCGGACGCCATCGTTCTTGACGTGATCATGCCTGGCCAAGACGGTTGGTCCGTCCTGCGCGAAATCAAGTCGGACGAGGCAATCTGCGATATTCCCGTCATCCTCGCGACAGTCGTGGCCGATCGCGAGATGGGCCTGGCGTTCGGTGCTGTTGACCATTTGATCAAGCCGATTGATCCCCAACAACTCGTCGATACTCTGAACGCAGTTGCCGGTGAAGCACGTCATGATGTGCTGATCGTCGACGATGATCCTGCGACGCGCGATCTTTTTCGCCGGGTCCTCGTCCGCGAGGGTTGGAGGGTTCGGGAGGCGGCTGACGGTCATCATGGTCTTAAGCAACTTGAGGCCGGACGGCCGACGATTATGGTTCTCGACCTGATGATGCCGAACATGGATGGCTTCACGCTTCTTCAGGTGGTTGGGGACAGGCACGACCTCGCAGATATTCCGGTCGTTATCGTCACGTCGAAAGACTTGACCCGCGAAGAGCTGGATTGGTTGGGTGTTCGGGCCAAGGAAGTGGTCAGAAAGGGAACCAAAGGCCGCACGGATCTGATTGCAGCTTTAAAGCGGCATCTTCCGCAAAAGGAAGAGGCTTGAGGAGAGAGGTTGGCATGGTCAAAATTCTTCTCGTCGAGGACAATGAGATGAACCGTGATATGCTCTCCCGCCGCTTGGAGAAACGCGGTTACGAAGTTGTCAGCGCAAGCGACGGGCTCGCCGGTGTCGAGGCTGCCATGACCGAGCGACCGGACTTGGTTTTGATGGATATGAGCCTTCCTGTCATTGACGGCTGGGAAGCGACAAAGCGGATCAAAAAAAATCCTCTCACCGCTGCCATACCTGTGATCGCACTTACTGCCCATGCCATGGCCGGCGATCGGGAAAAGGCAATCGAGGCCGGTTGTGACGACTACGATACCAAACCGATCGAACTGCCGGGTCTGCTCGACAAGATCGCGCGTCTGACCGGAGGGTAGCGATAATGGCTCAATCTCGCGACATCGGGCATCGCATGTATATCGCCAAAATCGCCCAAAACATCGTGGATCCGGCCCAGGCCATTCTGGGTTATCAGGAACTGATCACGGAGGAGGTGCGTGAAGCGGGACCCCGTGATGCTTTGCCCGACCTTGAAAGGATATTGAGCGCCGCGCGGGAGCTGAATGCATTGATCAAGCGACTTCTCGACATTGAAACGCCTGAGAGTGGGAATGCCCCCTCGGTCGATAAACTTTTGCGGCACGATCTCAGAACGCCCATGAATGCCATTCTCGGTTATTCCGAGATGTTGATCGAGGACTTCACCGACACCTTGCCGAAGCGGTTGCTGGAGGATGTGTCGAAGGTCATTCGCGAAAGCCGCAATTTGCTTGCGCAGATTGACGAAACACTTGATGGATCGTCCCTCGATACGGATCACGAATTTCAGCCGACATTCGACGGAACGATCGCCGCCGATCTGGCCAGGACAATGGCGACCCTCCCTTCGGCCGTTACTGAACGCGCAGGACGTATCCTCATCGTCGACGACACCGCGTCAAATCGCGATCTCCTGTCCAGACGCCTCTGCCGCGATGGACACACCGTCGTTGCGGCAAGCTCCGGCGACGAGGCGCTTCGTATCTTCGGTCAGCAGGAATTCGATCTCGTGCTAGCCGATGTCCTGATGCCCGACATGAACGGCATAGAGCTTTTAGGCCAGCTTAAAGCGAACCGCCAGTTTCGCGAGATCCCGGTCGTGATGATTTCTGGCCTGAAGGATGATGACGCCGTTGCCCGGTGCATTGAAGCTGGGGCGGAGGACTATCTTCGCAAACCGATCAATTCCGTCCTGCTTAAAGCGCGCATTGCCGCCTGTCTTGAGCGTCGTCGTTGGCGAACGCGCGAGAAGGAATATTTGGCACGGATAGAGTTCGAGAAGGAGCGGGCAAACACTTTACTTCATGCAATTCTTCCGGCGCAGGTCGTGCAGCGGCTTGCGGACGGAGAGGAAGTGATCGCCGATCGCATCGATATGGCGACTATTATTTTCGCCGACATCGTCAACTTCACGGAATTTGCAGCACGAACGCCTGCGGCAGCATTGGTCCGAAGACTAGGAGACTTGTTTAGTCGTTTCGACGCACTTGCGGATCAATATGGTATCGAAAAAATCAAGACGATTGGTGATGCGTATATGGCGGCGTCAGGATTACCGGACGCTCGCGTGGATCACGCTGAGGCGGGCGTTGGGTTCGCCAAGGCAATGCTGGCTGAAATGCCTAGAGACACGGATGATGGATCAGCACTGACTTTGCGGATCGGCATCCATAGCGGCCCGGTCATCGCGGGACTAATTGGTCGGAAGCGCTTTGTCTATGATGTTTGGGGACATACGGTCAACGTTGCCAGTCGAATGGAATCTTGCGGCGTACCGGGTCAAATTCAGATATCGCAAACGACCTACGATGCACTTGGCGAAGGGCGCCCGCCCGCGCGGCGGGAAATCATGCATATTCGCGGGATCGGGAGATACACAACCTACCTCTTGGAATAACCTGTGAGGCGCGGAAGCGGGCTCCGCTGCGGCTCGCATCGTATGGGTGGAGATGGTCTTTCCACCTGAAGAGTCCTTTCAGCCTTCCTTCGTTGGCGATGCATGGAAGACTTCTCGTTTTGCCATGAAGCTCACATCCTTTTTATATTTTATCACGCTAAAGTACAATGTTGACCATCGTCGATCAGGACGTGACAGAAAAGAGCGAATCTGCTCCTTCCTAATCAGAATATTTCGGAAGGTGCTAATATGGATCGAGCAGAAAACGACCTGCGTTTGATCGCCGTAATGCGGCGCTATTTCGCTGTGAAGGATGAGCTTGCAGGTTTGAAGTCCACGCTTGAGGACAAACGAAAAGCAGCCGGAATTGCGGTCGGCGAATTTTATCACGTCCGCGCCGAAACCGAACATGCCGACGATGTCAGTCGGACCGTCACGCTCAGACGGGAGATGGAGTTTCTGATGAGCCTCGCCGAAGGCTGGTCGAGGGGAGACATCATTCTTCTCGGCTTATCGACCGATTGACCCCGCAATCGCCAAGTACCAGAAGGCAAAACCGGTCCGGAGCAAGAAGCGCTGCCCTGATGCTGGAAGGGCCGAGCACGGATCAAAGCAAGGATGCGGACAGCGAGATTAATGCGGTCGGCCAATGGGAGATGTGAGAGGAAGAGGAGGGAAGGGGAGTTGTGACGGATTGACAGGTTTGGAGAGAGTTTTCGGCCGGTCCGTTACGGAGAAACGACATGGCACAGGGCATCCAGAAACTTACCCTCAGTGCAGCCCGCGACATTCCCTTCAATAAGCTGGTGCTCAGCCAGCAGAACGTCCGCAAGATCAAGGCGGGCGTGTCGATCGAGGATCTTGCGGAAGATATTGCCCACCGCGGTCTGTTGACAAGCCTTAGTGTCCGTCCCGAACTCGATGCCGACGGCAAGGAAACGGGCATTTACCGCATCCCTGCCGGCGGGCGCCGCTATCGTGCCCTTGAGCGGCTCGTGTCGCAGAAGCGGCTCACTAAGACCGCTGGCGTTCCGTGCATCGTCAGCCGCGGTGACACACTTGAGGTCGAGGATTCGCTTGCCAAAAACGTCCAACGCGTCAGCCTTCATCCGCTCGATCAGTTCCGCGCCTTCCAGGCGCTGCGGGCGCAGGGGCTCGGAGAGGAAGAGATCGCCGCCCGCTTCTTCATTTCGCTTGCCACGGTGAAACAGCGCCTACGGCTCGCATCCGTCTCGCCGCGGCTTCTTGATGTCTATGCCGAAGACGAAATCACGCTTGAGCAGGTGATGGCGTTTTCGATCACCAACGATCATGTCCGCCAGGAGCAGGTCTGGGATACGATCTCCTGGTCCCACAGCCGCGAGCCATACTACATCCGCCGCTTGCTAACCGAAACCGCCATCCGCGCCAGCGACCGTCGTGCTGTCTATGTCGGCGTCGACATTTACGAGGCTGCCGGCGGCGTGGTGATGCGCGATCTGTTCGAGCAGGATCAGGGCGGATGGCTGCAGGATCCGGCGTTGCTGGAGCAACTCGCGCTCGAAAAACTGAAGGCCGCCGCCGATGCGATCCGTGGGGCCGAGGGCTGGAAATGGATCGATGTCGCTTTCGATTTTCCCTATGGCCATACGTCCATGTTGCGCCGCTCCTGCGGCAAGCAGGCCGAAATGACCGAGGAGGAACTCGCTCGCTACGATGCGACACGGGTCGAGTACGACAAGCTCGATGCTGACTATGCCGCGGCGAGCGAATATTCGGAGGCGGCGGAACAGAAGCTCGAGGAGCTCGGTGCCGAGCTCGACCGGCTCAATGACCGGCCGTATGTCTTTGACCCCGAAGAGGTTGCTCGTGGAGGCGTGTTTATCTCGATCGGCGCCGGCGGCGAACTCAAAATCGAACGGGGATTCCTGCGGCCCGAAGATGAGCGACAGCCGGAGGTCGGCGCCTCCGATGCTGACGGTGATCGTGACCAGGGAAGTGTCGCTTTCGACGACAGTTCCCTGGTCACGATCGGATCGAGCGTTGGCAGCGATCAGCCGGAAGACGAGGATGAGACGATCAAGCCGCTGCCCGATCGCCTGATCGTCGATCTGACGGCAGCGCGGACTATCGCGCGTCGCAATGCGCTTGCCAACGATCCGGTCATGGCCTTCATTGCCATGCTGCATGCGTTTGTGCTCAAGATCTTCTATCATTACGGTTCACACTCGTGCCTGGAAGTGAGCCTGCAGAGCGCGAAATTCAGCCAAACTGACGGGCTTGGCGACACGGTTTGGGCAAAGGAGATCGAACAGCGGCAGGAAGGTTGGGGCCAGGATCTTCCCAAGGATCCGAACGATCTCTGGGCGTTCCTGATCGCGCTCGATGAGGTTAGCCGCCAGACGCTGTTTGCGCATTGCGCTTCGCTATCGGTCAACGCGGTGATTGAGCCCTGGAACAACCGGACCCGGGCGGTCGCACATGCCGATCAACTGGCCCGATCGATCGGTTTCGGGATGGTCCAAGCTGGCTGGACACCGACCACTGACAACTACCTTGGCCGCGTCACGAAGGCCCGCATCCTGCAAGCGGTCCTCGAGGCGAAAGGCGACCAGTCAGCGGAACTGATCGGCCATCACAAGAAGGCCGACATGGCTCGCGAAGCCGAACGGTTGATGATCGGTACCGGCTGGCTGCCTGAGCCGCTTCGGCTCATCACGGATGGCGCCTCGACCGATGAGACGATTGTCGAAGCCGTTGAGCTTGCCGACGGCAAGACACACGAGGCAATGGCTCCCGATCTACCGGCTTTCCTGGCCGAAGATGCCGATGATGCCTCCAGGCCTGCCGATGAGAACCAGCATCTCGATGCAGCAGCATAGTCCCGTTTTGTCAGTCCTGGCCGACGGCCGGCTTCGATAAAGACACCGGGCCGCATCCGCCATAGGCGAGTGCAGTGCCCGATTTTACGATCGAAACGATCCGTCACTAACGTTTCTTGTAGCATGTACCTATTCCGCCGAGACGTTGGACGCGGCCTGCCGCACAGCTATCGACGATGAAAACTGGGAGGCCGGCGCCTCCATCGAGGGTGATCCATTCAGCCCTTGATTTCCCTCAACCAGCCCGGCCGTCGCGCCGGGCTCTTGCTTTTAAGGAGATAGTCCTATGAACACCGCCACCAACACCCGGCCCATAGCTGCCGGCTTCAAAGTCGATATTTCCCGCGGCGAGCGGATCGGCCGAGTTTCATCGGAATGGTTTTCTCGCCCGGACGACGAACGGTTCCTGTCGCTGACGGATCTCTACGATACTGTCCGCTCCCGAGCCGACCGGGCTCAGGCGCGAACAATCGAGAGTGCGGCAATCCGCGTCGAGGCCACGCGCGACAACGCTGACCGGCTCGAGCTCCTTGTTCCCGGCCAGCGCCAGGCGTTCGCGCCGACCCATTGGAGCTATGGCCAGCTCTGCAGCCTGGTCGGCGCGCCCGCTACCTATATGCGCCAGCTGCCGGCGCCACTTGCCGCCATCAACCTCCAGCACGGCCTGCTCAATCATCGTGCCGAGCTGGTGAAGACGCTCGAGATGGATGATGGACGGCTCGAACTTAGGGCCGTCACCGGACCTGAATACGGCCGCATCTGGGACCATGAACTTGTCTCGGCGGTAATGAAGATTGCCGGTAATGGCACCGGCGATACGATGTGGAAGGTGCCTGGCGTGCTCGATTGGGCGACCATGACACACAATCCCTTCGTCGACATCACCAAAGACACGACGACGCTCTATGCCTCGGATCGTGACGTTTTCCTGTTTCTGGTCGACGACACCCACCCGATCGAAGCCGGGCGGCTGCCAAACGGAGAGCCGGATCTTTATTTCCGCGGCTTTTATGCCTGGAACTCGGAAGTCGGGTCGAAAACGCTCGGCATAGCCTCCTTCTACCTGCGCGCCGTTTGCGCCAATCGCAATCTTTGGGGCGCGGAAAACTTTGAGGAGATCACCATTCGACATTCGAAGTTCGCCGCTGAGCGTTTCGCGCACGAAGCAGCGCCTGCATTGACCAGCTTTGCCAATTCCTCGCCGGCGCCGTTCGTGGCCGGCATCAAGGCGGCGCGCGAGCGGATCGTCGCCCGCAAGGACGAAGATCGCGAAACTTTCCTGCGTCGCAGCGGCTTCTCGAAAGGTGAAACCGGCAAGGTGATCGAGATGGTCTTGTCCGAAGAGGGGCGACCGCCGGAATCGGTCTTCGATTTCGTCCAGGGCATCACCGCCCTGGCACGCACTAAGACCAACCAGGATACGCGCCTGGAGTTCGAAGGCAAGGCGAAGAAGCTGCTGGAAAGCGCCTCCTGACTGAATGCAGCCGTCGAATTGTGTCTCCCAAACTCCCATCCCGTTATCCCACTGCGCCCAGTTGGGGCAAGGGCATTGTCAAACCGTTTGGCTATAATGGCGGCTGTTCGATCTGCGCTGGCAGCCAAATCTGAGGGTGGGTCCAGCGTGATATAGCTGTGGCCCGCCTTGTCCATCTCCGGCATCAGCGTGATCTTGTCAGCACGGCGCGGCCAACGATCGGAACCATTGGCGTATCCGAAAGGGCGTGCCCAAAGTTCCAAGAACCGCTTGTACAATGCTCGTCCGGGTTTCCCAGAAAATTGGCACCATCGATCATGACAATTGGAAGTCCAAGATTTGTTGATTGGAACTGAGTGGCGTGAACTTCGAGAGCCGAGAACCGCTTCGATGTGCGCTGCCGGCTGCTGACGTGGTCGGCCCGCGCCCGGCCTCGAAGACTATCGGAGGGTGAGAGAGGGGCTGGAAAGGTTGATTTGACCGACTTTGAGGGCGCCCGGTCAGGCTGGAGCTTTCCTCGCTCTCGAACAATGTTATCCATGACGCGGCGACCCGCTCGATTGTTTTCACCCGGGCCAGCCGAGGGGACCGCGTCCTCGATGCCGCCAATACGCCGCTTCCTTTTCTTGACTATCGCAGGCCCGTCCGCTCAGGCACGGGGATCGCCACCCACTCCAGAGCGCCGCACTCGCCCCTCGCGATGCTGGCGAACTGGCAAGGCTCATGCCGACCCGCAGCCGGCGGTCGGACGAGAACCAGGCGCTGCAGCACCTTTCTACCCTGCTCCGCGACTGGCTGAAAACCATCGGACTTTTCTCCGAAATCATTGCCAGGAAAAACGGCTCGTTTTG
This sequence comes from Rhizobium cerradonense, assembly GCF_030182455.1. Taxonomy (NCBI): domain Bacteria; kingdom Pseudomonadati; phylum Pseudomonadota; class Alphaproteobacteria; order Hyphomicrobiales; family Rhizobiaceae; genus Rhizobium; species Rhizobium cerradonense. The sequence continues at coordinate 67,611 of NZ_JAQJCK010000009.1, read as the reverse complement.
CCAATGTCGCAGGAGGGGCCGGCGATACTCGAGAGGCTGACGCTGCGTCATCGTTTGCTCGAGCTTTCAAGCCCAGATTGAAGGAGGTCTAACATGTCAGCATCCGAACTGGCTGCCCGTCTCGCGCGCCATGCCGAGGCGGTGTGCCGCCACTATCTTTCGGCCGGGCGGCGATATGGCAACTACTGGATCGTCGGCGATACGGCAAACAGCAAAGGCCGTTCGCTCTATGTTCATCTGGCCGGCCCACGGGCTGGCCGCTGGACCGATGCGGCAACCGGTCAATACGGCGATCTCCTTGATCTTGTCCGTGAGAGCTGCGGCCTGATCGATTTTTGTGATGTCGCGAGGGAGGCCCGGCAGTTCCTGACCCTACCGAAAACCGGGAGCGCATCGGAATATCGATCAATCGGAGCCCCAGGCCGCTCGAATCGCCCGGCAGCTGAACGGGCACGACGGCTGTTTGCGATGGGCCAGCCGCTGAGCGACACACTCGCTGACAAATATCTGCGACGACGCGGGATACTGCGCGGGTCGGACCACGCCGCACTCCGCTTTCACCCGTCCTGCTACTACCGCGATCTGCTGACGGGCGATACTAGACGCTATCCCGCGCTGATTGCCGCTGTCACAGATCCGAGCGGCGCGATCACCGGAGTGCATCGGACCTGGCTCGATCCGAGCGGTGACGGCAAAGCAAAGGTCGAGACTCCGAGGCGGGCATTGGGCAGCCTGCTCGGCAATGCGGTGCGCTTCAATGTGCCGGTCGATGCGCCGGTGAAGGTGATGGCAGCGGGTGAGGGGCTCGAGACCATGCTATCTCTATCGTATGTCATCCCAGGAATGCCGATTGCCGCTGCGCTCACCGCCAACCACCTTGCCGCCTTTAAAGCGCCGGTAAGCTGCTTACGCCTCTATATCGCTGCGGACGCGGATGATGCTGGTCGCCACGGAAGCGAGAGATTAAGTCAGGCGGCTCGATCACTCGGCATTCTGCCGCTTTTGCTGACCCCTGAACTGGGCGATTTCAACGACGATCTTCGATCTCTAGAACTGGACCGAGTGACTGTAAATCTTCGTCGGCAGCTTTGTCCGGAAGACGTCGCCGCGTTCCTGCCCGCTGCGTGAAGCGGCGGGCCGGCGCTGCGAAGTGGCGCTTAGGGCAGGTCTGGAGCGAACGGGCCTTCTCGATCTCCATGTTTGTCCGCGCCTGCAGGCCTGCCGGGAGGCGACCCATACCACGCGGTGCCCGACCTTCAGCGGCTCGGTTGGGTTTCTTCCCCGCAGCGGCTTTGCCGCTGCTCCTCGCGGACCAAGAAACCCGCCCTCCGCCGCCCGGCGCTTTGCTGGGCCGCGGCGCGATCCGCCGCGGTTCCGGTCCGCTCCCCGCGTGGACGGGGATCGCCGTCAGGCCGCGAAAGGCGCGGCTCACAAAACCGATGGAGATCCTAATGGACCTGTTTTCGACCCTCGACGAAAGCCCCGAGCCGCAGTACGCATCCTCACCAACCGACCGCTTCATCTACGAGATGCAGATCTACGGGCATCGTCCTTTCCAGGACGAGCCAGATCCTCGGCCGCTCCCCGAAGAGCCGGTCGTCCAGGCCTCGTTGACCGCGATCTTCGACGCCCTGTTCGAGATGCTCGGCGACACGCGGCTCGAACCCGATCTCGAGGACCTCCTCTGGTCGACTGTTAATCTCTTCCATCGTGCCGGCGAGCGCATCCAGCGCGAGCTCGACCGCAATGAGGAGGCACAGCGTACCGGCCAGCGCGAACAGGACGGCTCCGAAGTCAAAAGCGTCGAACTCGAGCGTCTGATTGCCGAAGGCATCACGATGCTGGAACGCCGCAACAGTTTCGAGTTCATGCGCGACTTCGCCGCCGATCTCTTCGAAGCGCAAACCGGTTCTACCTGGTGACCGCGTACCGGCTCAAAAGTCAGCCACGTGAATATGACCGCGGCGATAATCGATAGTCGCGACTTCCTCTCTGCTCGGCGGCGCGCCGAGACCGAAGTGCTGATCCCCGCAGGCACCAAGATCGCTTTTGCAGGTGGGATGGATTACAACGATCACGATCGTATCTGGGCGAAGCTCGATCAAGCGCATGCCAAGCATCCCGACATGGTCCTGCTTCACGGTGGCTCGCCGAAGGGCGCCGAGCGCATCGCCGCCTGCTGGGCAGAGGCCCGAAAGGTGACACAGATCTCCTTCAAGCCGAATTGGACCAAACATGCCAAGGCTGCTCCGTTCCGCCGCAACGACGAGATGCTGTCTGTCGTACCGGCCGGTCTGATCGCCTTCCCGGGCAATGGCATTACCGGCAATCTCGCCGACAAGGCGCGCCGGCTCGGCATCCCGGTCTGGCAGGCAGGCGGCGACTAGGCCGCCTTGTTCCGAACGATCCTATGAACCGGCCGCCGCGCAGTGGACCGGTTTTTCATTTCACCTTGAGAGTGGCACAATTCGTGCGATGTCGACTATATTGGCAGCATGACTCAGGAACACGACATTTCGAGCAAGGTGGAACAGACGGTCGAAAGGCTTCTCCGCGACCGTCTGGAAACGAGCGGCTTTGAAGGCGCGGATATCCGATCCGACCGCGATCTCGAGGGCGATCCGATTCTGGTTGTTGACGTAAAGTACCGCTTTGTCGACCGGCCAATTAGCTCGAAAGTGACCTTCGGCTTGACGACCGAGCTCCGGAAAGCCTTGATGGCTCTCGGGGAAAGTCGATTTCCGCAGGTTCGTCATCACTTCAACGAACAACAAAAGATCGCAAGCTGATCCGTGTCGAACGATTTAATCGCCACGGCACGCCGGCTTGCGAAAGCCAGCCCCAAGCGTCCACGCCAATCCGACCTGAAGCGCGGTGTCAGCACCGCTTATTATGCGCTTTTTCACTGCCTGGCGCGTGAGTGCGCAGATCTTCTGGTTGGAGCCGGTGACAGCCGCAGTGATGCTGCCTGGGTTCAAATGTATCGCGCGCTCGAGCACGGTATCTCCAGAAATGCCTGCAAGGTTGCCGCAACGAAGAGTTCCCGAACGGCATTCTGTCCTTCGCTGACACCTTCGTTGCCATGCAGGAAGAGCGTCATCGGGCGGACTACGATCCGCTCGCCCGGTTCGCGCGGCCCGATGTCCTCGTCCTGATCGACAACTGCGAACAAGCCATCAAGGACCTGCTGGCGGCGCCCCGATCCGATCGGAAGGCCTTTGCGGTCTGGGTACTGTTTCAGAGGAAGCGGTAAGCTCCAGCCCGAACCGACTCCGGACAATCGCCTTATAGTGCTCTTTGATGCGGCTTTGTCTTCGGCTGACGTTCTGCCTTTCGCCGATCGCCGCAGACGGGTGTTCACGGTTGACCTGCTAAAACAGTCTCAGGACGGCGAGCGCCATTGAGGCGATCGGGCTTCGGAGCAAGCCGTTTACACAGGGGAACCGCGCAAGCCGTCGGTTGTCCGGATGCCTCAAGAGACGGTGACGGCTCCCGGTGGCTGCATCAGCGTGCGGTCAAGCCTCAAGGCCTTTCTCCGTCGGTCGCTTCAAAACCATTCCCGTTCTCTATGTCGCCTTTCTAAGGGACCGGCCGCAATCAGCGTCAACCCGCAAGGGGTTCCCCTGCGCTGACGCTCCGGTGACGCCTGCGGCTCGGCCCCTTCTCCGGGCGCCATCGGGAATGGTCCCGAGCAACCGAAGGAGAATTACCATGGCTACCACGATCGCAACCCTGACGCAGAAGACCGACGGCAGTCTCGAAGGCGTCTTCGCCACCATCCGGGTCAATGCCCCGATCGCCATCATCCCCAATGCCAACAAGGCAAGCGAAGAAGCACCGGATTACCGCATCATCCACCGCAAGACCGGCTTCGAAATCGGCGCGGCGTGGGCCCGCATCGCCCGCCAGACCGGCGAAGAATATCTCTCCGTCAAGCTCGAAGCGCCCGAGATCGGCGTCATCTTCGGCAATCTCGCACCGGCTCCCGGCGGGGAAGCCAATCGCAAGGTCATCCTGTGGAACAACCCGGCCTGAGCGAGATGGCCGGTCCCGAAAGGGATCGGCCTCTCCCATCCACATAATCCGAGGAGATGGCGATGAGCCGCTATACGATCACTGTCACCAGAACCGCATCCCGCCATGCCGATCCCGATGCTGTCATCGGATACGACCGCCCGCTGCAGACGTTCATTCTCCAGGCCTTCGCGGATAGCGAGGGTGAGAACCTGGCGCTCTGGCTCGGTACTGATATCCGGGCGTTCGAAACCCTGTCCGATCTCCGCGCAACCGCGATCGCTCTGGGTTATGACTTCGTTCCGATCGCATCTGGCATCCTATGCCGGCTGCTCAATGACTATGGCCGAGAGGCGATCTGCCCGGTGCCTGATAGCATTATCCAGGATTTGCAGCCTCAAACGCTGTGACCGGCGCTTGTTGAACAAAACACGAAAGCCCGACCTCTGCTGGAGGCCGGGCTTTCCTTTTGTTCGTCCCGTTGGACTTACTTGTTCAGTGCATCCTTCAGTGCCTTAGCCGGCGTGAAGGCCAGCTTCTTCGCCGCGGCGACCTTGATCGTTGCGCCGGTCGCGGGATTGCGCGCTTCCCGCTCCGGCGTGTCCTTGACCTTGAACTTGCCGAAGCCGGGCAGCGAGGTTTCGTTTCCGGCGACGGCAGCCTCGGTGATCGAGGCGATCACAGCCTCGACGATTGCCTTACCTTGCGCCTTGGTCAGGCTGTGCTCAGTAGCGATCTTGTCGGCGATTTCATTGGTGGTGGTCATGTTAGTCTCCGCATTATGATGGATACGGAATCCGTGACAGGCGATTTTCGTCCTGTCATCGGTTGAAGAGCGAGTTGAGCGCCCAAAACGCGGGATTTCCACAGCTTCTCGTCGGCTAAGGCGCCCCCGGCGAAACGAGGGCTGAAGACTCTCGGCGAACTCATCGTGCGGCGTAGAACAGATCGGCCACTGATGTCAGCGGTTTTCTTCGACCTCGAGTTCCTTGTAGCCTCTTCGACGCTTGACGCGCTCCAGCCGCCCATATGCCGCTTCCGCTACCTGAGGCTCATCACAGGTCTCGATCTTTTCCTGCCCGTTCGTGCCGATCCGGCCCCAATGGCGTACCACCCCCGCCGAATAAGTTCGGCTGGATCGCGAGCGTGTAGAAGCGCCGCATGTTCTGAGCGGGATCGCTTCGGCGAAGGTGAAGCTCACCTATTTCTTCGTGTGACATGGAACGGATTCTCACCTCCATGCGAGGCGCCGTCCAACGACGGTTTTGAATCAATTGGCATTTGCGGATTCATGACGGTGATGGATCATGTGCGGATTGCTGATATGGGTGCGTCGCGCTTATCACTGCGGCCAAAAGCAACTGGAACTCCGCGCTAGCAACTAGATGGAATGGCAATGCAAAAAACAATGGAAATCGATAGCCGAGGCGACTTCGGGCTCTGGGCTATCGAAGCGGCGAAGCAGATCGTCAGCGAGCAGGGCTTCGATTTGGCGAAGGCCGCCCGCGATGGTAGTGAGCAGGATCTTCGATCGGCGGGCAACGCGCTCGGACAAGCCATCACCAACGTGCTGTTGGAAGTCTATGACGGTTTGCTCGAAGGCGTCGCTGAAGCGTAGGCTGACTTAGACGGTCAACGGCGGCATCTCCGCTTCACCGGTGCGCCATATCCAGGCAGACATATCCGGCCGCGCGTCGATCATCTCCCGCAAGGCGGCCTCGAAACTCTCATCGGCGCCTTGCGGCACGATATAGAGTACCCGGGCCAATGGCCGATGTTCCGGCAGGATCACGTTCGCAAGCGGCTGCGTCCGCAAAAGCTCGAAGCGCAGACCTTTCACCATTTTTTCGCGCATCCGCGTCAATCGATCCAGCAGCCGCTCCTCGTAGGCATTTTCGATCGGCAGCCATTGTTCCGTCACCGTCATCAGCGCGATCTCGTTGATGGTGACGACGCCGGAAGGGCTTCCGGCGATCGTCGCGATGGCAATGAGATGGGAGGTTTCGTTGCTTCCCCAGAGGGTCAGTTCGGTATCGAAGCGGCGCTGCAAGCGCCGCCATGCCGGTTCCTCGAGATAGAGACGAAACCCCGGCATGTGTTTGATGATGACGAGTTGACCATTTCGCGCTGACGAGAACTCCTTCACCTCTCCCACCAGAAGCATCAACGTCTTTGGACCGGTAGAGGCGTGAAACAAAGGCGATAAGGCCTGCGCCCGTCGTTGCTCGATGGCTGCCTTCTCCTCGGCCCGAAACGGCTCGGGGACAAAGAGGCGCTCCGCGAGACTTTGCTGCCGAACCGACATGGTTCGAGCCGCTTCCTGAAGATGATGATAGACCTGCCACCAATGCCGCTTGCCCGCAAAATGCGCAGTCCATTCCGTCAGGCCGCTTTCATGCCAGAGGAAATGCAGCAGGCCGCGGAGCGAGAGCTTCTTGCTGTCGTTCTTGACGCTGTCGGCCGTCTCGGAACCCACAGCACCAGCACCGGAAGAATGGCGCTTCGATAGCGAGAAGTCCAGTTTGAGCGCTGCCGTCCCCGCCGCTGGATCGAGCTTGATGGCGCCTCCCATCAGGGGGCCGAGACCCGACAGCTCATAGGGAGGCTCGTAGGACGGGCATGCGGCGTCATGGTCTGCGCCGGTGAGCGGCATCCTCTTGATCACCAGTTGGTCGCCGATCTTGGCGACGTACATCGGCACGCCTTCGTCCTTGCAGAGACAAAGCGGGCGGGCCTTATCGCGATAGGCCAGAGTCAGCAGATGCTGGAAATCATCTGCATCATCACTGCTGACTTCCCCATTGATCAGGAACCGCCTCATTGCTCTGGCCACCTTCGAGCAAGTCGCACGCTCGCAATGGAGTGCCCCGAGAGAGGAAAACCTGTCTGCTCAGACCGGCCGATTGTGCCGGACGGGCAAAGCCAGCTCAAGGCCGCGCGGCCCCTCCAATTTTCTCGTCCCTTCGTTTCACTCCGCTCCGACAAAATCGGTTCCTCCGCGCGCCGGCTCCGCCGGTCGTGTCCCACGAGCCTTGACCTAACTTTCCCCGCCCTGCGTGCCGCCGTCATCTCTCACATCTCTCAAGGAGACGACGATGACCAACGAACAGCACATCGAAGAACTGCGCGCCGAGGCCCGGGCTGCCGCGACGCTCGAAGAACGCCGCCAGATCGAAGCCGAACTCGAGCTGGCAATCGCCGAGCGCGAGGTGATCTGGGCCGAGCAGGACGGTCGCATCAGCGCCAAGCCGCCCTTCTGAGGCGGTAGTCGCGTTGGCAGCAGTCGCACAAGCCAATCGGATAAAGTGGCTGCATGTTGCCTCCTATCTTTTTCAGCCTCGATTCCGCGGTCTTTGCTTGGCTTCACCGCGTGAGCTTCAATAGCCATTGTCTTTCAGATAGGTGTCGATCGCTGTCTGCATGATGATCGTCATGTTGATATCGTTCTCATGGGCGGCCTTTTTCAGTCGCGCCTTGGTATCGTAGTCCAAGGCGACGTTCACGTAGAACTTGGCTTCGCGCTCCTTCGTGCGCTTGAGGTTCTTCAGTGCAAGGCGGGCATCTTCCCGCACGATCGCGCGCGTTGTCGCCTTCTCACGGCGAGCCTGCTCTGAAAGCCCTGGCAGGATTTTTGTTTCGCCCATCTCTGCCGCAGGTATCGTCGCCGGCGAGGTCGTTGGTTTCTGCTCCATCGGCTCCTGGCGGCCACGCTCCGTTTGCTCTGTCCGCGGCGCGATGATGAAGTCGCCGAGCCCCAAGCCCACCTCGCTCATGCAGCAATCCCCCGATCATACGCGGACCGCTTTTCCTCGATCTCGGAAACGAGGGCCTGCACCTCCGAGCGCGCCTTGCGGACACTGTCGGTCAATTCCTGCATCTGCAGGGTTCCAAGACCATTCTGGATCTCGCGATAGATGTTGCGCTCGAAGAGCTCGGTTTCGAGAAGCGCGGTCCGATAGTCCGCTTCCCGCAGGCCGGCGACGAAGGGCCTGATATAGCGATAGGCCTCCAGATTACGGCCGGGTATTGTCACCCGCGTGCGAACATTGAGATGCTGAATTCTCGATCCGACCTCGTCGTTGATCTGGCTGACCATTGCCACGGCCTGGCCGGCAGCTTCGATCTCTTTGATTGCGGGCTGGATCGGAGAGATGACGAGCTCGGCTGCGCGAATGATGCTGGTCTGCAACGAGCTGTCTACGCCCGGCGCATCAATGATGATGAGATCGAACGCGCTTGCAAATCGCTCCACGGCCGAGCCAAGGGTCCGTGACGCTGAGGCGGTGGTCACTACGACATTCGCGGGGATGTTCTTCTTGTTGTGGCAGAGACGCCACCATCCCGAAAGGTTCTGGCGGCTGTCGGCGTCGATCAAAAGCACGCGCTCGCCACGCAAGGCGTACTCGCCAGCCATCAAGGTAACGAGCGTCGTTTTGCCGGCGCCGCCCTTGTTGCTCACTGCCGCGTATATCCGCCCCATGCTCCAGAACCTCGTGCTGCCAAATCCGTCGATGATGTCGAAATATAACTTAATAAGTTTAGCATATGTCAACCAGAAATGTTGGCAATCGGAAACATTCTATGGGTGGTCGGCCGTAGAATGCAGGTCCGGTCTTTGGGTATTGCGAGGGACCCACCAGTATCGCTGCATCACGCATTTATATTGAAATATTGTGGAAATAATCAGTAGACCCGCGGTCTGCGTCTCAACGGCGATGCAATAGCGATCCCGGTTCAGTCGGCAATCTTATGAAGGTTCAGTTTCGTACCAAGTCAGCTTGAAAATGTAACTTAATTAGTATAGTTATGGTTTGGCAGGATACGCAAATTTGTGATACAAATTTGCTGACGATCGACGGACGGGCCGTCGATGGCGCCTGCGGCGGGTCTTCTGGCGGAGGATGCAATGGCAGTGATCGGCGGCAGGTCGCAAAACTTGGTGTCGGTGAAGGCGCGTAAGGAGCGTGTCGTTCATGTCCGGTTCGCTGTCTGGGAACACGTTGCCGTCGAGCATGCGGCCGCCGCGGCTGACATGACGGTTTCTGGCTTCATGCGCTCGCTGGCGCTGGAAGGAGCGGGCATTCAGCCGTTCCTGACGGAGGACGACAGGACCATTCTCGATATCCTTGCTTCAGAGATGCGTGCCATCGGCGTGAACCTCAATCAGCTTGCCCGCGCGGCCAACAGGGCAGGGCAGATCGACGCGGCTGGGGTGTCCTCCGCTTTGATCAACATCCAAAAAATCGTCGTAGCGGTCGCCATGGAGTTGCGCAGTTACGGCGTCCGTGCGGCTCGTCGACGCGGAGCGGCGTGATGGAGTTCTTTCTCGGTGCCTTTGAGAAGGAATGGGAGAGCCGACGGGCGGCGTTGTTACACGAGCGGTCGCTTGGACGCGGAAAGGCCGACGCCGAAGAAGAGCGCAGGCGCCGCCGCGGCGGTGGCGCGAGTGCACTATCGCCGGTGCGCGGCTTTCGAGGCAATTCCGATCGACGCACAGGAACGCTGGCGCGCGCAACTGAACGCGACGACGAGCCGTCCATGCGGAGCCGCTTTGCCGCCCTCGCGTCAGGCAGCCAACCGGCAGTGGTCAAGATGGCATCGTTTGGCGGTGGCGGCCGGCTCGGCGCAATGATCACCTATGTGTCGCGCAATGGAGGAGTGGTCGTCGAAAACGAGCGCGGCGAGCAACTTCGCGGTCGCGATGAACTCTCTGGTGTCAGGGGCGAATGGGACCACCTGATGAAGAACCGGGCCGAGAGCCGCGACATCGCCACCTTCACTGTGGAGGTGAACGGGGCATTCCGCGAAGGGGGCAACGATCACGAGCATTCACTGGCGTTGTTGAAGCGCGGTCTTGGGGATCGAAGTCTTGCCTATGCAGTCAGACCGGGGCGGGAAGGGACCAGTCACACGATCGAAGGCGTCGCGGTGTTGCGGGACAGCAATGGTGAGCGGCTCACAGCGGACAAGAAGGCGTCGGAGATCGTTCAGGATCGGTTTGATGGCGGCGCCGAGCGTGGTGAGACGGCAGCGTTCCGATTTACCGGCTACGGCAATGGGACAGACTACGGGACGAGCCGTCTGCGCGATCTCGTCGAACGGCATGATGGCGCGGTTTACGATGAAACGGGCAGGGCAATCTCCGACGAAAAGCAAGCTGGAGAGCTTGTACAGCAGGAGTGGCGAGACCAGTTCCATAGCCGCAAGCCGCGCGATGTCATGCATCTTGTCCTGTCTGCGCGGGCGGGCACGGATAGCGAGGCCTTCCATGCCGCCGCCCGGGATTTTCTGGCTGAGGAATTTACCAGTTATCGCTACGTCTTTTCTCTGCATGATCCGTCCAGGGATCCAAAAGCGGAGGAGGCTGGCGGCAAGCGGCCGCATGTCCATGTGCATGCCATCATTGCGATGCGGTCAGACATGGGAGACCGGATCGAAACGACGATCCCGACATTCCGCCGTTGGCGGGCGACGATAGCCGCGAAGGCGCGCGCCCACGGTATCAACATGGAAATGACGGACCGGCGTGAACGCGCCAGCGCTGCGGCCTATGGAAGGAATCAGGTGCGTCCGACAAGCCGGCTTGGGCGCACCGAGCATGAGGGCACAAGCGAGTCAGCGCAGCGCCGGTACGACGCCAAGCGCTCGGATCACCGTAGTTTTGCGCGAACGGAGATCAGCCGGAACTATACTGATATTGCTAAGCGTGAATGGGAAGTGTTAGCCTCGCAGGATAGCGATGAGCGCTCGGCAAGCTTCGCAAAAGAGCAGGTTTCGCGGCTGGAATTGGCGCGAAGCGAGGATTCGCCAAACGTGATTGTCGCGAGCGAAGCGGAAAAATCACTCTCGCAATTTGAAACGTATCTGGTAACATTACAGAAGATCGTTTTTCCGGATGAGCGGATATCGCAGATGAACCGATCCGAGTTTGAAGCCTATGAAAAGCGCGTGGAAATGGCGTTGTTTCAGGCAGAACGCGTAATGCCTCCGGAGCAGAAGACGAGTTTCGAGGAAATCGCCGCAGCTGCCCGCGAGCATGTTGATGTCCGTCGTGAACTGATGGAGCAGGCCGAGCAGAGCGAAGCAAGATCCGAGCGAGTCGACGAAGATCGAGGTCCAGCGGGCGATGAAGCGAACCAAAGATGGGACGAGGCGGTAGCGCGGCACGGGATTCGGACTGTTGAAGCTGCAAACGAGCTCATGCTCGAAGTAGAGCGTTACCGTGAAGCGATCGAACTTGCTGACGTCGGCGAAATCAATAACGATAAGGAAACTCTGCAGGCGAGTCTCAACTTGGAGCTGGCGAGAGCCGGTGAGCTTGGCGCTGCCGGCAATAGTCTGATCCGCGAAATCGCCGAAGTCGATGAAGAGCTGCGGACCGCGATCGAAACTGCCGAGCGGGCGCGCCAGCAGCGTGGCGAAAAGGGTAAGGACGCTGAAGGCGCCGCGGCGGGAGTTCAGGTGCGCGCCGACAATGAAGATCGTTCAGGCCGCGAAGAGGCGCCAGATCGCGATGACGGCGATCAGCCTCAGGAGCACTCTGCCAGCCCTGCTTCCCAGCGGCGGGTTGAGGGAACAGTGGACCGCAACGCGGGAGATACCAGAAGGACGGATCCCATGCAGCAGCACGTTCGGAGACTCGAGCAGTTGCAGCGTGAGGCTGACGAAAGGCGGGAACGCGATCAGAACGACCGCGAGCGATAGGTGGCGGGTGTGCGAGACGAGCGACGGATCATCGTCAATCCTGAGACCGAACAGAAGAGTGAAGAGGGATTGGCAAAGGTGTTTGGCATTGTGTTCTGGGCTGTGATGATCATAGGCGTTATCGATCACGCTCTGACCGTCGCCTGGAAATGGGGGCTATCGCAATGGACTTGGTTCCTTGCGCAGTCACCGTTTTGATAATTTTCTACCAAATTCAGCATCAAGGATGGTCGTCGCTATGTTGAACTATATGCTCCGCTCACCGATGACAGTCTGGTCGATGGCTGCGCCGGCCGTGGTTTTTTTGGCTGGGGCGATCCTTGGTGCGTTGATGGGACCACTTCCGCCGTTCGTCATGACAGTTGAATTCGCATTGCTTGCTCTAACGATGGCGCTATCCGCGCTAGCTGCCCTGCTCAGCGTTGCTCCACCATCCATTACAAGGCGTGAGGTTAGATGGGCGAACGAAAATGCCGCCATCCTTTACACCATCCCCGTGACCTTCGAGGAAGTGGATTTTATCCCACCTCTTCTGAGCAGGGTTGCCGCTTACCGGGATGATGACGGTACGCGCCGGCGGGTACCGTCTTATGAGTTGCGGGCGTTGCGTGCTTGAGCCAGTTCCTCCAACATGGAAAAATAGTTCGGGAGTAACGCTCGTTAGTCCAACTGTGTGGCCTTCTGGCGCAGGATGGCTGAAAACTTCTTCAGCCCTTGATGATCCAGCGCGTCGATGAACTCTTCAGCCGATGGTGTCGTCTTGCGCAGATTTTGCCGAGCGCTCTTGACGCTGTCGATCAACGCGCTCGAGAAAGTGGAATAGAGACCCGCGAGGAAGTCGTCGGGTGACGTGCAGGTTACGCCATAGGGCCGAAGGTCCCCAGCCGGAAAATCCTTAAGATTCCACGTGACGATCACGGATGCTTTTGCGGCGACGGCAGCGGCGGGTCGCTTCAAGACGTGAGACTGGCGTTTCGGGTGAGTTGGCGGCCAGGTTGCGTATCCATTCGCCATGAATGTCGTCTGTCCAGTGCGCTTCGATTAGGCCGTCGAAGGCACACTGGACCAGGACATTGCGCAGATGGAAGGGATAGAGGACGCAGGCATCATAGACCGCGACGGGCGGCTTAGAGGCCATGATTGACGATCAGATCCTCTGTGTCTTCGGCCAGTGCATCGAGGGCTTGTTGGCGTGCATCAAGCCTGGCTTTGAGCGCGAGGACATCCCGCAGCTTGGCTCGGCGATGCTTGCCAACATAGCGGAACGGCAGCTCGCCGCGATCCATGCGCACCACAACGAGAGGACGTGAGATGCCGAGAATCGTCGAAGCGTCGGTCGGGCTTAATTCCTGATCTTCCGTGAGCAGGGCGACGCGCTCGCCGCGCCGCAAGTGGTCGAGGAGCGCTTCGACAGGTGCGACAGCGGAGGCGGGGAGAGAAAGGGTCTGAAGCTGCCCCCCTTCGCGGTGAATCCGCAGTTCGACATGGTCGCCTTCTGCCAGCTTGGGCATAGGCGCAACGGCTTTGCGATCGCGATCCGGCAGTTCGGTAAACTGAAGAACGTGGCTGGTCATGGCGGTTACTCCTTGACCATGTATATAGAGCAAGCCGTGCCTAACTGCAATAACTGAAATCCCATCGACCTACATACAATAGAGCGGGCTCGCAAACTAGGCCTCGATTTACCGCTGGCCGGCAAGACGCTCTACTCTGTCTGGTCTTTTAGGTCTAAAGCAATAAGCCAGCTCTTGCCTTCAAGATAGCGGGTGCTGTGACGCGGCGACAGAATCCGCTCAGTCCAATCCAATTTCCTCCGGATCAGGAATAGTTTGCGCCAGGATATCCTGAATGCTTCGCCGTTGCCGCGCTGGCATGTCCGACGATCCGGCAAGTGTCGAATTGACGGCCGACTTCAACCGTTTTGCTGAGGTCGCGAGGCGTGTCTCGGGAGCATCCTTGCTCGATGGGATTGACTTTGTGCGCTTCCGAGGCGGCTCGGCAACGGTTTTCTGCCCAATGACTTGAGCCACCTTTTTCGGCGCCTTCGCGGCGGTCACTTGCACGTCTTCGATCTCCCTAGCATTCTCAATTCCGCCGCTCTCGCTACCAGGGGCCGGCGTTGCGCCATAACCTTGCATGAGTGCGGGAACGGTCATGCCCTGGACAAATTCGACATCGGGAATCTCCTCTCGATGCGAGCTGGCGATTGCGGCGGCGCTTTTGAATGGCTCCGTGGCGAAGTATCGCAACTTGTTGCCGAAGATCGGCCGCTGTCCCTCGATCAGCAGGATCATCCTGTCCTCGGGCATTTGCCTGACCTCCTGCGGCATCATTAGGTCACGCTCGCGAATCTGCTCTACCTTGGTACGGCGTGGAAGCCCTACCAATTCCAGCGTGCGGGATTCGGATTGATAGCGGATCGTTCTCTTGCCAAGGGCGCGAGAAGCATATTCGGCCGTGGCCTGATCATTGGCGCCGAGGATGAGTTGCAGGCCGCAATTTCCGAGGAGCGAGTGGCGGGCAGTCTCGCCGTAAATCTCATCGAGATTCTTCAGGTCCTGGATGATGAAGGCCATCTTGATGTTGTAGCCGGCCACATAGGGCAGCTTGTTCAGGATCTCGTCCATCTTCTTCAACTGCCGGAATTCGTCGAGCAGGAAATAGACGGGCACGGCAGCCGGATTGTGCTCGCGCGTCAGGAGATCCATCACCTGCTGAACGAACAGCGTCAGCAACGGCCGGAGAATGGTCATGTCAGTGATGTTCGGCGCAAGGTAGATCGTCACCGGCCGTCGCTGCAATGAGGCGAGGCCCATGTCCGTTATGGCCGTCGCGGCAGTCACCCGTTCATTCCGAAACGGCGCCAGTGCTTTTTGGATATCGAGTAGAGCGGAGCGGGCCGCACGTTCGTTCAGAGAGATGTAGGCATTAAAGCTGTCCATCGTGAATCTCGACAGATCGGGCTCGTTCTCTTTGACCAGCTTCATGAGCACCTGCAGGTCGATGCCGGCATTGAAGAAGCTGTTCACCTCGCCAAGATTGCGGCGGTTCCTGTAGTGCGGACTTTCCAGGACATAGCTGATCACGCCTGCAATGACCTGCTGCGCCGTGCCCTGCCAGACCGCGTTCTCGGAGCCGACCGTTTCCGGGATGAGGATTGCCGCAATGTTCTGAATGTCGATGGTCCGGCTGCCGCGGTCGTTGCGTACGAAGTCGAGCGGGTTCCAGCGATGTGTCATCTGCGATCCCGGAGAAAACAGGAAGACCTGGTGTCCCCTGGCTTTTCGATAGCCGGCCGTCAGTTCAAAAATCTCGCCCTTGAGATCAGTAACAATCATCGAGCCGGGAAACATCAGGGCATTCGGAATGACATAGCCCACGCCTTTGCCGGATCGCGTCGGGCCAATGATCAGATGGTGGCGATCGTCGTTCCGCCGGAGGATGCTGCGGCCGATACGCCCGAAGACGACCCCCTCCCTGCGAAACCAGCCGCCTCGACGAAGGGAGGCCGCATCCTGAAACGCTGCATCGCCCAAAGGGCTCGTTGCTTGCCGCAATCCGAATGCGGCAGCTCCCGCAGCCGTGAGGAGGGCAGGGACGAGCGCTGCCAATCCCACAAGCTGCAATGGCCGGTTATGGGAATAGGCAAGGAATTGCTGCATTGGTGCAAGCGGATTACTCGTGCTCATCAGATGCAGGATGCGACCGTCCTTCCAGACGAGCAGTAGGATCAGGCTGTAGCTCAGCATCCAGACAGCGACAGCAATCAGTGCGCAAAACATGAAATAGAAAGTCAGGTACGACCGGCTCATGGTGCGCGCCGGGCGTAGTAAATCTCGGAGACGCCGCGGCGACCACCGTCGCGGCGCAACTGGACGACGATCGGAATGACCATGCGGATGTAAGACATGAGATCCTGCTTGGAGTAGCCGGACGACATGCCGGTCTGCATCATCATCATGGCGAGTTGCTCGTAGGCTCCCATCGGCGTGTCGGCATGCACGGTCGACATGCTGCCGGGATGACCGGTGTTGATGGCGCGAAGAAAAGCGAAGGCTTCCCCGCCGCGGATCTCGCCGACGAAGAGCCGGTCCGGCCGCATGCGCAGTGACGCCTCGAGCAGCGACTGAATGGTGACATGGGCGGTGCCCTGATCGCCGCGCGAGGCCACGAGATGGACGCTGTTGCGATGTGGAGGAAAGAGTTCGCGCGTATCTTCCAATGTCAGGATGCGCTCGTGATCATCGATGCTCTTGAGACAGGCATTGAGGAAGGTTGTCTTGCCGGTCGACGTTCCGCCACTGATGAGCATCGACACCCTTTCGCGGATAGCCATCTCGATGAAGTCGTGGACGCGACCTGCTTCGAGAAGCGCAATCAGCCTCTGGTCGGTTTCGTTTAGACCGCCGAGGGTCACCGACACGTTGTCGAGGCCGCCGGTATCGCGATACTGCGCCAACGTAAAATCGCTGATGACCTGCTTTCGGATCGATAGGGAGCCGCCGTCGGCTGCTGCCGGCGGAAGGATGATCTGTATGCGTTCCCCGGAGGCAAGGGCGGCACTCAGCAGCGGGTTGATGCGGCTTATGAACTGGTTGCTGGCGGCTGCGACACGTTCGCCGATGTGCTCGATCTCGGCAGAGGTCAGCGCAGGGATTGAATGGAATTCCATATGGCCAGCACCCAGCCGCTCGACAAAGACTTCGCCCGGTCTGTTGACGGAAATCTCCACAACGGTTGGATCTGCAAGAAATTCCGCGAGCGGCGACAGCGCTCGTTTCAGAAAATAATGTGGATCATTGCCTGATGGCACGACCCGCATTGAGGCCTCGCTCATGCTTGATCTCCTTCAGTGCTTCTTCGACGGGATCCGGGTACATGGGGGAGAAATCGAGGTCCTGGCGAACATAGACGAAGATGCGTTCGCCCTGATGGACACTGATGGTCGGGGGAATGCGCAGATTTTCTCCGAGTGCCTGGTTGGCCATGTCGGAGAAGGTCTGGGCGATGGTCTCGCGCGCAAGTTCCGCCGCGCGGGCGGAATCGGATTCACCGTTGCCGCTGCTCGTGCTGTACTGATTGCTGCCATACCCGGTCAGGTAGGATGATCCGGCGCCGACGATCGACAGCAGGATCGCCGATCCGAAGCGTTCGCGCCATTTGTTGTCGACGATGCCGGTCAGACCGGAACGACCCAGGCTGTCGGTTCCAATGCTGTTCAGCCGGACCGAAACGCCGTCGTCGCGCAACAGCCGGGTCCAGATGACAAAAATTCGTTTCTGCCCGCGGGTGATATCAGACTGATATTCGCCAATCAGCCGCGTTCCCGTCGGGATGAGAATCCGGCGACCGTCAAATGAATAGACGTCTTGCGACGTAATGGCACGAACCTGGCCGGGCAGGTCGCTGTTGATTGCTGTCTCCAGGATTCCGGGAATGAGAGTTCCTTCCGGGATCATCGCGTCGATGCGGCTGATCTGCCGCGCCTTGGCCGACCGGTCACCGATCGCGGAGGCGCTCGCGAGAAATTTGCTGCTTCGATCCTCGCCGGCAACGGTTGGACCACCTTCCGAACCGTTTCCTGACAGCGCCCCGCTTTCGGGATCCGCTTTGGCGGAATCGACGATGATCTGCTTCGAAAGATATCGCTTGGGAAACGCCTCGGCCGGCGGTTGTTTCTCGTCCGCCGTCTGGACCGCCACCGGAGGCGGCGGGACGTCGAACTCGGTCGTATCGGTTGGTTCTTCCTTCTTTTCCTCAGGCGGCGCGGGAAGCTGGATAATGTTGTCGGCCGGCTTCTGCTCGGGCTTTTGGTCGTCTCGAAGGAAGGAGGGCGGTCGAAACGTCGTGGTCGAGAATTCCTCGTCGCCGTGCAGCACATCCCGCCGCTGCTTCTGCGGTGCGAAGACGGTGAGATATGCCAGGACCGCTCCGCCGAGCAACAAGGCGGCACCTCCAAGCAATTGATTGCGCTTGGCGCGCCGGTCGCGCACCTCGATTTCATCACCGGCGAGCATCGCTTCGAGTTCAGGCGATCTGTTCATCCGTTGCCGCTCCTTCTGCGCATCGTTGCCTTGTTATCCGGGGCGGGACCCATGATGGCTGGATCCGGTTGACCAAAGTCGGGCTTCCTGAGATTGAAGATGCAGGTCCACTGATTGCCGTCGCGCAGCGTGTATTGTGTCGCCGTCCCGTCGACGACGATGTAGTCGCCCTCGCGGCGGACGTTGCGCAGCGTCTCGCTGAAATCGCTATTGACCGCAAAGATCGCCGGCACCTTCGGACCGAACTTGAAGAAGGTCTTTTTGCCGTCGTCGAAAATCATCAGTGGCTTCAGGGTGCCGTCTCCCGAAAACGAGTAGTCGATGTTGACATTGGCCTTGTCGATGCCGGAGATGTTCGGATATCCGACACGCGCCTCGGCCTCTTTGCGAAGCGTGGCGTTTAGATCCTTGTCCGGATAGACGAAACGAATGCCGAAGGTCTTCTTGTTGTCTTCCGGTGCATAGTCGTTGAGCTCGAGATAATAGATGCGCTTCGACGTCACGACGTTCATGTTGGTCGAGACGTTTTTCGCCTTCGGTTTGACGAAGAGGATGTTGCCCTTGTCAGTCGGCACCACGTCCCAGCTTTCGCTGTCACCGACGGCGATGGTTTCGAACTTCTCGTCCTCATCGAAGATGATCATGGTCGATATGCCGTAGGTCGCAAAGACACGTACGACATTGTTCGGTTGGTAGACGACGCTCGTCACGCGCGGGTCGAGACGTCCGGCCGACGGCGTCTCTGCAGCGAAGGCACCTGTGGTAAAGGTAACGGCGACCGCCAAAATAAAGGAGCAACGGAACCGGCGCATGCTCACGGGTCGCTCCCCGAGACCGTTTCCTGATCACGACGGTAGTCGTAGACCTGGAAGCCCAGCGGGTTCTCGAACCGCCATTCGTTGGTCGCAGGCGTGTCGGTGTAGCGATAACGCACCACCGCGATCCAATGGCTGGTGATCGAATCCGTGTCGGAAAGTTCCGTCGTTGAGAAGCGAACGATACCTGTCGAGCCGTTCGGGAAGGTGACCGAGGCGATCTCCGTCGTTACGCGCTTGGTTTTGCCGTAGACCTTAGCGGGATTTTTCGCATTGGCGACGCTATAGAGATCCTGAAGCTCGCGTGCCGCATTGCCCGTCGAAAGAAGTGCGGCGATCCCGAAATTCTGTTCGATCGCGTAAGGGTCATACCCTTCGCGAGCGCGGATGTAGCGGACAATATTGGCCTGGGTAATCGCCTGTTGGTCGGTGAGATTGGCTGGCCGCGTCAGGCCGGTCTTCACCTCGACATAGCCGGTGCTCTTGTCGACCTCGACGATATAGGGCTCGAAGCTCTTGAGCGGCACGAGCATGAGGAGCGCAAGCAGGCTCAGAAGCGTGATGCCGCCAAAAATCGTGGTGACAAACCAGGCGAGGGTCCGCGATCGCCTGGCTCTTTTGACGACCTCCTGCTCCCAGATGTCGCCGCTTTGGTAATAGGTCGCCAAATTGATGTTCCTGGAATTTGCCATCGTCAATCAACCGCTCGAAGGTTTGAGGTCATGTCGGCGTGCCGTTTTTGGAGATTTTGTCCTGCATCGCGGAGCGGGCGCCCGCGGGGTCGTCACCATCATCTCGGCGGAACCGCTCGCGAAGATTGCTGCCCGCGCGCGCAGCCCCTTGGCCGGCCGAAACGCCAGCGCGCCCCACGGCGCGAGGCGTTCTGACGCCGGCAAAGTGCGTTATATGTTTTGCCGCATTGCCGACGCCGGCCGCTAGACCGCCTGCAATTCCCTGCCCAAGCGACTGGATGTGGAGCATTACGAAGCCACCCGCGATGCACAGCAACAGGAACCCGGCAATGTCGGCCAGAGTGAGAGTGCGGGACCCGCTGGCTGCGTCGATCTTCGTCAACTCCGGGTTCATCGCAGCGATCAGGAAGGCGGCAATCACGTAGATGAACAGCGGAATGAGCGCATAGGTGAGGACCTGGTTGAACCAGCCGACACCGTAGCCACGTGTCCGTTCAAACAGCATGCAGGCGATGAATAGCGGCGCGGTCCCGATCAGGACCCAGAGCATGACTTTCGCAAGGATCAGGATCGCAAGTGCGATCGCGATGAAGACGCCGGCGCCGACCATGATGACGATGCCGATCATGCTCGGCAGGATCGAGAAATAGCCGGACTGCTCGGCGAAGGCAGACGCTGCCTCACTCGCGGTTTTCCAGATCTGCGACATGCCGTTGGTCGGTTCGCTGATGCCGGTTCCTGCCGCCGCCAGAATGGCGCGGCCAACATTCTCGGGCGTATCGTTGATCCAATGATAGAACAGATTATTGAAATTGCCCCATGAACGGACGAGCGCAAGGACGATCATCATACGGGCGATGCGACCGATGATCTCGCCGACGCCGATGCGCGCTGTTCCCATGATCAGTTGCAGGCCGTACCAGGCGACATAGGCGACGAACATGATTTTCAGCAGCGGCATCAGCTCGTTGCCGACGATCGTATAGGCCTGCTCCGAGAAGCTGGTTCCGGAGTTTTCGATGCGGTTGAGAAGATCGCCGAGGAAATCCTGCATTGCCGAGCCCTATTGCTGATCGGCGACGCCGAGTGCGGCGAAGGCGGCGACCGAATCGTTGACAGGACGCAAGGGGCCGCAGTCTTTCCGTGGGGCCTCCGCAAATGAGGTGAGATTGGCCGGCCGCTTGCAGGGCGCCGTCTTCTCCTTGACAGTCCCACAGGCCACCAGGAGGAAGCCGACGATAAGTAAGGCGCCGAGGCCTTGATATTTTGCCATCTCAGTTTCCGTAGGTGAGAGCCTTCTTCGTGTTGGAGATATCGGTGAGCCGGCGCTGGTTTTCCGCCTGCAGCGAGATGACGGCACCGTTCAGGACGCCGATCATCTCGTTCAGCGTCAGTCCCGACTGCACCTGAAGCTGGGTGTTCTGGTCGATCGAGCCTTTGATGTCCTGAGCCGACCCGATCTCAGAGCCGGCCTGCTGGAAGGCGCTTCGACGTGTCTCGATCGCCTGCTGCGATCCGTTGATCAAGGCCGAGACGCCAAGCACGGTGTTGACCAATTGCTCGTAGGATTTGTCGCCCGAGAACGTGCTGTTTTCCTTGCCGGACAAGGACTTCACCAATTGCAGGCCGTTAACGAAGGTGGTTGCCGTCTTGGTGATATCGTCGCTCATCGAACCGAAATTCGGAATACCTTCCTTCAGGATGCTGTCGAAGGAAGGTATGGTCGAGACGCTGAAGCCGTTGCCGATCGCCAGGTCCTTCAAGGGCGCGGCGGTACTGCCGCGGTCGCCGGTTACCGCTTTCAACGTATCCTGCACGGTCGACAGGATATTCTTGTTGGTATCGAGGATATGGTCAGTGGTCTCAGCCGTCTTTTTGGCGACCTCGTAGTTCGTCTTGTCGATGACGGGCACGTCGGCGAGCGCCGCTGACGGCAACACCAGGAGCATGGAGAGTATGAGCGCTTTGAACTTCATTTCGCTTCTCCTGTTATTGTGGCTGCAGCAATAGCTGCACCTGATCTGCGGTTGGACGTTTCTCAATGCAGGCCTTGTCCGCATCGCTCCAGACAAGGTTCTGGCGGGGATCACAGAAACCGGTCGTCTCACGCGGCGTCTCTCTATCGGAATCGTGATCGGTGCTGCGCGACGAGCCGGAGAGGTTGGCCGAGGTGACGGCGTTGCGGGAATTGACAAGGTCGGCCATCGCGGTCCCGAGCTTGATGACATTGTTCATCATCTCGAGATTGGCGTTGCGGACCGCCGAATTATGGTCCCAACTGTCCTGAATGGTTCCCGTCTGGACCTGCCCCAATTGTTGATACCAGCTTGCGACGTTTCCGAGGCTATCGGAAGTGGCGGTCGACGTGCCCATGGCGTTCAAGGTCGATGACCGCATGCTGGCATAGGCGGTTCCTCCACCTCCAAAATTTAAGGGTATTCCCGATTTATCGGATCCTCCGAACGCCGGAAGCCAGTCCTGGGTGATCGAGGCGACATAGCCCTGCGTCTCCTTGAAGGGCGGGATGCCGCCATACTTGCCGACATTGCCAGGTCCGGAATTATAGGCTGCCAATGCCAGCGAAACGTCACCGTTGAAGCGGCAGAGTTGCTGCTTGTAATAACGAGCACCGCCGCGCAGGTTCTCTTCGATATTGTTCTCGTCGACACCGAGCTCAGCCGCCGTTCCCGGCATCAGTTGTGCGAGGCCGGTGGCGCCGGCGCCCGACTTGGCGCATGGGTTGAACCGGCTTTCTTGGTAGACAAGGGCTAGAAACTGGTTCTCGTCGACACCTTCCTCGCGCGCGACCCGTCGCACCAGGCCTGAAATTTCGGGATTGGCCTCTGCCGCCCCGACCGGATCGTTGCGGCGGCCTGGCCGATACATCGAGCAGGTGACCGAGGTATGGATCTCATAGCGATCGTGGTCGGTATCCTCGATGTTGCTTACCGCCTCATTGCGCTGCTTATGTTTGCCGAAATTGATATCGTCGAGGACGGGGACGTCCGCAAAGAGGGGGCCTGCGTCGAACACAAGCAGCAATACCGCAGCAAGGAGAGTGGGAAGGAAAGCAGCTCTCACGGGCGCGCCCACCCGCAAAATTCTGCAAGCCAGCCGCCTGGGTCGTCGCCATGCTGATCGCGGAGCCGCCCGCATTCCTCGACCGTTTCCTTGCGGCCGGAGAGCACTTTGATCAGGTCGGGCATCGAGGAAAGATCGAGCCGGGCGATCACGCTGTCATTGCCATGCTTGATCAGAAAGGTGCGCTTCTCAGGCGCCGTGTTGCGGATGAAGTCGAACTCCTTCCTCGTCAGCCCGAAGCGCCCGATATAGCTGTCTTCGTCGGCTCGAGGATTGGGGAAATGAATATGGGTAGCGGATTGCTCGATGAGTGTATGCGATATCGGTGATTTGGCGATGTCAGCCGCTGACTGCGTGCCGAACCCGATGATGCCATTGAGCTTGCGGATGGTTCTTGTCTTATCGACAATGAAGTCGCTGGTGGTCTGATCACGCTCCAGATGCCAACCTTCATCCATGAAGAACATCACGGGCGTGCCGTCCAGCAGCTCGTCCATGCGATGGAACAGATACATCAGCGCTGGTGTACGGACTTCCGGATTGCCGAGGATGTTGGTCATGTCGAAGCCGAACACCCGATGGCCGGAGAATGAGAGGACATCGTGCCGTGCGTTGAAAAGCCACGCCTTCTCGCCTTCGATCCAGGGCCTGAGGCGGGCATGGAGATCGTTTGGATCGGCACGAGACCGGCCGGTCAGCAGGCCCGCAAGATTGGCGAGATTGCGCTCGGCGGTGGGTTCCTGCATCAGGCGCACGATGGCGCGTTCAAGCGTGTCTTCCTCCTCCTGATCGAAGGCGCCTTCCTTATCCTTGCGCAGCATCGCCTTTAGCAGCCGGAGCAGAAACTCGCGGTTCTCGCCGGTGTTTTCGAGCTGCAAGGGATTGAACCCCGTCGGCATGCCGGGAGAGAGGATCTCGTAAGCGCCGTTCATCGCACGGATGAAGATTTCCGCACCGCGGTCCTTGTCGAAGAAGACCGCCTTGGGCAACGGCCGAACCCGAAACGCCTGGGCAAGCAGAAAGGTCAGCGCCACCGTCTTTCCTGATCCGGTCGGGCCGGTGACGAGGAAATGGCCGATATCGCGCTGATGGAAATTGAACCAGTAGGGCGTCTGGCTTGTGGTTTCGAGAATGGAGATCGGTGTTCCCCAATGCATCCCCTCCCGCTGACCGGAGGCGAAATTATGCATCGACGACAGGCCGGAGAAATTGGCGCTCGACAGCATCGCCTTGCGAGCGATGTAGGCGTGATTGCCGGGTAGCTGCGCCCAGAATGAGGCTTCCATGTTGAGGTCCTCGCGCAGCCAATTGATGTTCATGTCCGTGAGGCAGGCGCCGAGATCGGAGACCGCCTTGTTGACACCATCGAGGTCCCGCGACAGGCAGAGCAGAGACAGGTGGTGGTACCCGAAAACGGCCTCCTGATTGAGCAAGCTGTTCAAAGCAAAATCGATGTCGCCCTCGACGTTGCTGCCGGCCTCATCGGACGCCGCGATCTGACGCTTGAGGCGCGAAATACGCTCCTGGGCGATCGGCTTGTCGGCGATCGTAAAGGACTGGGTGAGAATGAACTCGTGGTTCACCTGCAGAAGGCCATCGAGCATGCCCGGACCTGTGAATGGCGGATACTCCTTGATCGAGAGCATCGCGCCGAACCTGTCTTCGTCCCTGGTCGGTCCCTGGGCTTGCATCGTTCGCCGCGAGAAATGCAGACGGGAGGTGCCGATATAATTGGCAAGACCCATCCGCGGCAGACGCATTCGACGTGGGACGCCGCAAGTGAGGATGGCGTTTAGAAACTCGCAAGGCTCCGAATAAGGCTCATCCTTGCGGTAGGCGATGCCAAGTGGGCGGGCGCCATATTTGCTGAGGTCGCGGGTGATGTTGCCGACAAATTCCTCGAGCTCGCTAACGCCCTCGCGCAAATGCTCATCAAGCGCATTTCGCCCGGCTGCGCGGTCGAGGAAGCGGCGAACCCCATCACCGGCAGCGAGCGCGCCCCGCATGCCGGACCTGAGGACGGTCAGATAGAGTTCGTTGGTGAACATGCGTTTGCCGGCGAGAGAGGCCGCATAGCGCCGATCCAGCTCCGCGCAGAATGGATCTTGGAATTCACTTGAGATCGTCGTGTCGACCTGCCGGCGAATGACCGTCGACCAAAGGGAGAACCGGCTTGATCCCAAAGCTCGGATCAAGGTGTTCTGAATGAGCGAGCGCATGTTGAGTTCCGCCTGGTCCTCTGTCTGAAAGAACAGCCCATCCAGCCTGACGACACTCATCAATGCGCCGTCCTCGAGCTTGATGACGGTGTCGGCGACATGGCGGAGGTAGGGGATATGTTTCGACATCGGCCGCTCGCGATGAGCGATAGCGCCAAATCCGAGTTCTTCGCGGATAACGTTCAGCATGTTCAGGGCCCGTACGAGTTGGCGCCCCAGAACGTCTTGTTTGGGGTTTTTGGCGTAAGCCGGGTTGAGACCTGCAGCACATCGAGAATGCGAGCATCGAAGGTGCTGAGCGTGAACAGCACGACATAGGCGAAGGGAGCGGTCAGCAGCGCCCATAACTCATTGGTCGCAAGCCAGGCGATGGTGGTGGTGCCGATCATGATGACCACGGCCATATAGGGTACGCCCCATAGGGTGGGAGCGCGCGTCAGCCCGATCACCAGGGGAGTGAGATGGGGTTTGTCGTTGTCGGCCTGTGCCATGATCAGTTTCCGACCGTTGCGATCAGCTGATCGACGATGGCAGGTGCCCCAAAGACCAGGCCGATACCAAGCGCCACGGCGCCGGCTGTGAACCAGCTCAATCGTCCGGCGAAAGCGAGGAAGCCAAGACTGATCACGGCTATGATCGCGACCAGACGACCGAACGGGCCGGTGATGAAGTCGACGATGGCCTGCACAACAGCCTGTAGCGGCGCAAAGGCTTGGTTTGTTGCCTGGGCAAAAGCGAGATCAGCACCTGCCACTTGCGCAGCAACCACAAGCGACAAGACCAGCGTGGCACGCAGGATCGTCTTTTGACGCGAGGACAATTCCAACTTCATGTTCCGCTCCTTTCGTTTCAGAATTGCATGACGCCACCGACGAACGCCGCGCCGCGGGCGCCGAGGACGTCGCTGCTGCCGGTCTGCCGGTCGGTGTTGTCGGGTGACTTTTGATTTCGAGGATTGGACAAGCGCTTGTCGGGGAAGCTGACGCCGAGCTGCCGATTGATCACAGAGGCGACGTAGCGCACGGTTTCGGGATAGGCGGGGACGCCCTTGTTGTCGTAGATCGCCTGTTCGCCCGCATTATAGGCGGCCGCGGCCAGGATGGGGTTCTTGAGCCGGACGAGGAGGGTGCGCAGATAGCGTATGCCGCCATCGATGTTCGACGCCGGATCGCAGATGTCGGTAACGCCGAAACGCGCGGCCGTCGCAGGCGTCAATTGCATTGGGCCGCGCGCACCTTTTGGGCTATTGCGAACTTGATCAAAGCGGCTTTCCGTCCAGGCAATAGCGGTAGCGAAGCCCGCATCGACGCCATATTTTCCCGCGGCGTCTGTAACCATTGCTTCGATCCCTGCTGGATCGATCGGTGAAGGGCCGCATAGGGGCATGCTATCGATTTGACGAAGCGGCGTAGCGCGATGAGTTTTTGATCCGGCGCCGGATTCCGTTCCTTGGGTTGATGCAGAAAATAAACCATTTGAGTTATGTGATTTGGCTACGATCTCAGGCATGACGATGCCGTCTTTCCCGATCGAAAACTCCTCCTTCGATTGTCCTGGACTGGCCCAGGACGACGCCCACGTGGCAGTTGCAAAGCGTGAAAAATCGAAAGAATTCAGCTCATCAGCAAGTGAATTTGAAGGGATAGGACCCTGCAAAGCCATGACTGAAAGCAAAATGACGGTCGACCGCATGCGATATCCTCGCTCGGGTTTGGATCGATATAGTCGGTTGCCGGGTAGCGGAAATGGCCGCTTGTTTTTGCGATGCAAATAACCTATTTGGTTTAGTGCTACATCGGTTTTTTCGAAAGGGAAAGCTAAAAATGAACAGCGTGCCAAAGAAAATTGTAACGCATCTAGTTAAGAAGCTCTTGGTCAGGGCGGCCTTCGTATTGATGGCTGGGCGCGTCATTGCCGCCGCGGGAGCAGTTGATGAAGCCTATGTGAAATCCTTCGCGGCGCCGGGAAAGACCGTGCTCGTCGTCGAGTACTACAACGGTGATAGGAAGGTGGTCGGCCGTAAGGGTTTTGCCTCTGCGAGCGGGTTCAAAGCCGCGTCCGCCACGGATATCGCTGTCGACGACAAAGTTCGGCTGCATCTTTTCGGACTTGAGCCATGTGTCGGCGAGATGGTGAACCGAAAGGAGAATTTTGCCGGTAGATGCGAGGACTTCGCCAGAGAGCAACTGGCGATCCTCCTGAAGTCGCCGAAGGTGCTCTTTTGCCGGGCGTTCGTTTCCGAGGAGAATGCGCCGCTCCAGGACGCGACTTGCTTCGGCTACTACAATTACCCCGGCACGCTCGATACCGTCGACAATATCGAGGAGCAGTTGCTCTCATTGGGCGCCGTCAAGCTCTCGAAAAAGCCGGACGGCACGCTGATGCGTCCGGACCTTGCCAGGGCCGAGAAGATTGGCCGCAGCGGCTTTGGGATGTGGGCCGATCCCCGGGTCCAAAACCGATGAACCGAATGTCCTTGTTCATTGCCGTGGCTATTCTCGTTACAGCTCAGCCCCTCTTGGCCGCACCGATGGGGTATTTCGATTTGGATACGGGCGTGGCGCTGGAGAGTGGCGACACCTGGACGGCGAACGGCGAGCGTTATCGGCTTTACGGCGTACAGGCCTGTCTGCGTGGGACGACCTTTACCAACAATGCCGGCAAGACACAGGATTGCGGCGATGCATCGCTTTCGGTGCTCGCGGCCTTCATCAAGGACACGCATCCCTCCTGTGCGCCGATCGCACGGGCGGCAGGCGTCGTCTACGTCGTTTGTTTTGCGGCGGTTGCGGGGGAGCGCCTGGACCTTGCCACCATGCTGATCTCGGAGGGTTATGCCTTCGCAGCCCTTGATGCGAAGGGCATGCCCGTCAATCCGGCCTATGCCGTTGGCGAGCAGGAGGCGAGGGCGCGCAAGGCGGGCCTCTGGCAGTTTCCCGACGTCCGTCATCCCTCAATTCTGCTCGGACGGGCGGCAAGCGACCATCAGGAGAAAGCTAGATGAGCGCTCGCCTTGCCATTGGCGCATTGGTTATTCTTTGCGCGGCCTTTAATACGGTTTCCGCCGCCGATCTTGTGCGGGATTCGGCCGTCGACCAAGGACTCAAGACGCCCGAAACGCCGATATTGAAGGGCAGGGTGTCGGTTATCAGCGGTGACACGCTGTTGTTTCCAATTCTCGGACGAAGCGTGCGGCTTGCCGGCATTCAAGCCTGCCCAGTTCCGCAATGGGGCTTCGATCCAAAACCACGAGGAAAAATAACGGCTCCTGCTCCCGTCCCATGCGGTGCGTTGGCGAAAGCCTGGCTGACGCGCGCCGTTGGCAATACGCCGGTGGTCTGCAGGCTGGCTCCTCCTTACCGCTTGGGAGAACTGGCGGCCAAATGTTCGATGCACGCACGCGACCTCGGCCTCGAGATGCTCCGCGTCGGCTGGGCGAGGGTTGCCGCAACCGCGGGGCCGAATCCGCGATATCTCACAGCAGAAAGATACGCCCGATCGGCACGGTATGGGCTCTGGGGGACTTACGTTCTCGACATGGATGAATGGAACCGCAAGGCGGTCGATCGGACGATGGAACGACAACCGCTGGCGGACCGGACACTTCTTCAGGAGCGAGAGTACGAGATCACGCCGCCATTCGCCGACTGGCGCAACAGGCCGCGACGGAGAGATCGCTAGCAAAGGAATCTGACGATGAGATTGGTGTTGTCGCTTGTGTCGGTTTTTATGTTCTCCCTGCCACTCTCACCGGCCGAGGCGAGCGAGTGGGGGTGCGAGGTGCTGCTTTGTGCGGCCTCGAACAATCCATCGTGGCACGGCGTCGAGAGCTGTCATCCGCCGATGGAGCGGCTGATCTCGGCCATGAAGCGGCCCGGTTTCTCCTGGCCAACCTGCCCAGAGGGCGGCGCTGGCAAACCCGGATATGAGCGATATGCGGACTGCCCGGCAGGATGGGCGCCGGCCGAGGGAGATCAGGACCTCAACCATGGTCGTTCCAGCGAACTGTCGCGCTGCACGCGGACCGTCAACGCTTGTGAGGCCAGGGCTTTCCAGCGATACCGAAATGAAGATCGGACGGCGACAACGAAGGACGGCGTCACGCGCGTCTATTCGGATTCGAGCAGTTGCGAGTATCGCGAATACACCGCGCGGCCGTTACGCGACGAGCCCTATTATTTCGATATCGAAAGTTCAGGAAAAGAGACGACCGAGCGTCACTATTTTGACCTGAGAGATTGAGTTTTTTGCGGCGAGGCTCTCGTCCGAGCGCAATATCAATGTCCTCCATGTCGCCAAGTCGGCTGATTGTCTTACACCCCTTCGGGGTAGAGGCGCGGGAAGAGGATATCGAGCGCATGCGTGGGAAAGCGCAGCGACACCGCCCCTTTTTTCGGTCGTCGATGCCGGTAGACCCTCGTCAATCAGCGCCTTGAGCAGCCGGCGTGCCGAGCGCTCAGGAAGTCCTGTAATGCGCGGAGCCTCGCCAGGCTCGAATGCGCCTCGCACCAACGCTTCCTGCAACAGCCGTGCAGCTTCCGCAGGCAAGGTCTCATGCCGATCGACATAACGCTTCAAACGTCCTCCCAGCGCATCGAGATCGAAAAGACTGCCCATATAGTTGAGTTGGTCGACGCAGACGCGGAGGACCGTCCGGTGAACAACTCCAATCCCTTTGTCGATAGGTTGCCGCGTCCATCACGCTTCATTATGTGGACTGTCCGAGCCAATTGGGCGGCAGTTTCAGCGTGGAGGGCGCGCCCGAGCAGCTCCACCTTCGCGACGACCTCTAGCGCAAGGTCGACCAACTCGCAGCTTGGATTCTCTATGCGTGCCGTTTCAATCCGGCTAGGTGCTTCGACGGCGGTCATTTTGGCCGATGCTTTATGTCGCAATTTCCATTTATTTACAGCACTATCCTATAGATTTCCATGGGAAATGGCCGGTCTTCTCGCCGATCTTTGATGACGTGCCGATAACAACGGAACTGCCGAGTTATCCAGGTCTATTACGTTTAAAGACGCTGGATTATGGTCTATAGGATCTCGTCATTCTTTGAAGAATGGCTGCACGGATCGCAAGACAAAAGCCACTGTTGTCCGATCTAATGCGACCCCGGTCGCCAGGACGCGGGCGACATGCTCGACCTTACTGTAGGCCTCAATGCGGTTTCCTGGCGGCCATGCGCTGATTGTCGTGTAGAGTTCCAGTTCCTTGATGCGCAATTGCGTCAACTGCGTTTTTGGTATCTTGGGCTTCGACTGGCGCACGAGTTCCAATTCGACAATCAATGCAGCATGATCATCGATTAGATCAGTAAGTCCGCGTCTCGGATCGTCGCCACTCATCTTAGTTCCTTCTCAAGCGGGAAGAATGTGACCGGCCGAACCGTCTGGGCTCGGCCGGCAGTAGCCAGGTGCAACGTCGGTAATGTATGAGGAAGGAAATCAGCATGGGTATGTTTCATGACCAGCAGACTTGAGAAATACATCGATAAGAACGATCTGATCGAAACGATCGATATCGAAGTCGAGAAGCCGATTTTTCGCCGCCCGGGTTATGACGCGGTCCCGACCTTTGCCGAACTCGATCGTCGCCTTGCCGATGGCCTGCGCGAGGCTCGCGATCGTGCCGGCTTGACCCATGCGGACGTAGCACCGCTTCTCGGGCTTCATCCGATCGTCTATGGGCGCTATGAGCGCGCTGAAACGAAGATGCATGTCTCGCGCCTCATACATCTGAGCGAATTGCTGGATTTCTCGCCGATCGACTTGATCATGGCGGCTGCTCCCTATCGTTTTGGCAAATCTCCGGAAGCATCAGAACGCCGCCGGAAACTCATTAAGGTCGTTGAGGGCCTCCCCGACGAGGCGGTGGAATCGATGCTGTCTCTGGTGGAAGCCATGTCCAAGCTGCGTTCCGAGGAAGGCAAGTAGATGCTGGATCATGGAGGCCGCCTAACAACCTCGGGATCTCGCTGACCATCATCTCAACCGCTTTCTCCCGTCGCTTCATAAAGTCTGTAAGGAAGATCAGCGTAGGCATATTCTGCTGGTATCGCGGCTGGGCAGAGCTTCGACAGGAAGAGGTCGAGGTTTTCTGCACTGTTGCTGGAGATCAGCGTATAGAAATTCCCGCTGTTCCAGGTCACGAACGCATGCTTGAAAAAGCGCCGCATCGTGTCAATGATCTCTGCCAGCGTAACCTCGTTTCGATTCATTCGCGTTAGAACCGTCTCTTCCTTTGCGCGAATGTCGGCGGAACTGAAAAAGCGGGCTTTGAAGCCATGGTCCTTTTGCCGTTCGCGCCGACGATACTCCTCATCATCCTCGTGCTTGAATTTCTCGACGAATATAAACAGCCCCTTGCTCTTCAGGTGCTGCGAAACGAAACGAATCTGATCGAAGCGATTGGGCGAATACATTTGAAACGTTGTGTCTTCGACAATGATGTCGAAGCCGTTCGCGAACGTCTTCAGCTTTTCGTCATGCTGAATCTTTTCGGGGGTCAGATGGTGAAACGGTCCATGGAAAAACATGGCATGCGGTGGAACGCCCCAGGCATAGAAGTTTCTGAGGTTCTCGATATTGGGACTGCAGGATAGTGTCTCGATCTTGCCATTGCCGAGCTCGGCAATGACCCGCGCCATCGTGCCCTCGGCGGTGCCCAAGGTATAGAGGTTGAGCTTCGCCTTTCTGGCGCGTGCATACTTAAGGATCGCGCAGCCCATACGGCACTCTTCCTCAAACCGATACGGAATGCTACTGAGGTAGTGCTGATCGAATGGACCTTGCCGCAACGGATGAAGGGCCGAAAAGCGCCGGAACGTCAGGTCCATTGGAAAGAGACGGCGGTCGAGCTGAGGCGGGCGGATGGGCATGCCGGCCCGCCCCGATGCGGTTGTCGAAAAGAACTCCGAAAGCTCGTTGAGCCGAGGGGCACGGTCGCACTCCTCCAAGAAGTCGTGAAAATCATGCATGCGAAAGACCTTTCTCTCGCATCATCGCATTCCGGTTTCTTTGATATCCTATGCGCTCGTGGCTGATCTTGGTAACCAGCGGTACGACGCCTCCTCGCGATAATGCACGAAGGGAAGATGAGCGGATTCATCAGGTTTTTGCATCCATGATTGTGATCTGCTTTCATGAAAGTGACATATAATTCGTCCTCTGGTTAAAAGAAATTTGTCGAGCAACTTTTGGTACGGTACGGTCACTGCCGTCGCTCTTGAGCAGGAGAAGCCATAAAAGGTGGAGCCCGTTGCAGCCATTCGACCCGAAAGGATAAAGCAGTCTCAAGGACAAATAATCCTTCACAGGCAAGGTCTTTGGAACGATGCGCGCGCCGATGTTGTTCGCCGGATCGATTTAGGACGGCAGAACATCGAAGTTGCAACTGATCACCATATGATCTTCCTCAACATGCGAGGCTCTGCCAAATTCGGGGAAAACTATATTGACGGGCGCAATGTTGGCTTCACTCCGCGACCCGACGGTTCTCTTGTTTATATTCCGCCAGGTTGTCACTGGAGTGGTTGGGATGAAGGTGATGCCGACGCCGGCTATCTCATGATCACAGTTGCAAACGCGTTCTTGACCAACTTCTCGGAGAGACTGCCAGCTGTCGGCAACTGGCGTCCCAAACTCGGATTCAGGGATCTGCCGATCCAATCCGTAGCACGGCAGATTGCCTGGGAGCTATCACACGATGATCCTGTGAGTGATCTAATCGTCGAAGGATACTTGGCGGCCATCTTCGGACTGCTGCAACGCCACTCCAGAACATCCGGCAAGGCCTTTCGAGGAGGACTGGCACCAACGCTCCTCAAGAGAGTGATCGAGCAAATCGATGCCCATATCGATCAACCTCCGAGTGTGCGCGCACTCGCTGAAGAAGCGGGAATAAGCCGCGAGCACTTCAGTCGAGCCTTCAAACAATCCCAAGGTTTGACACCTTATGCGTTCTACAATCAACGCCGGCTTGAACGTGCCAGCGATCTTCTGCGTTTGACGACGATGACCGTGACAGACGTTGCGATTGCCTGTGGCTATGCAAGCGGAAGCCATCTGTCGACCAGGTTTCGGCGGGAGACCGGACTTTCGCCGGCGCAGTATCGTGCACTCTGGACGGGATAGGCTGATCGCGAGCGAGAAAAGAAATATCACTTTCATGAAAGCCGCGCTCCATCGAGTCGAATAGGATGCACTCACAAAATTATCGTGAGGATTGCAGATGGAGTCGGGATATTGTTTGGCGGATTGATCGGGAGGAACACTGCTTCCGGCATCTATCTGTTCTGTGTTGTCACGTCTTCCGCCGGACGTAATGCGTATTTCGTGTTGGCGGCCTGGATTGCCGTCGATGTCAGCCACGGCACCAGCGCTCTTGCCGTTCTTCTCGCGCTCGGCAGTGCTGCCGAACTGTTGACGAGCAATATCGGCGGCACACTAATTGATCGGTTCGACCGTCGCATGGTCTGCATGGTCTGCGATCTATTTCGGCTGGTGTTGATGCTCACGACCGGGCTCGGGTTCTTGTTCGCCGATCCGCTCATTGTTCTCTACTTATCTTGGACCATCTTTGCGATCGTCGACAGAACCTACTCGACGTCGCTGCAGGCATTAATCCCATCTATAGCGCGCGCCGAGAATCTCGGATCGTTCAATTCGAGCGCGTATATTGGAATGCAGGCTGGCAATTTGCTCGCGGCCATAATCACCGGTTTCATGCTGAGCAACGCTGGCCGGGAGTTAGCACCTCTGTTGCCAAGTGGGTTCTTTGTCCTCTCCCTCCTGGGGCTGCTGGCGATGAGCAGCATACGCCCGCGTTCTGCGGCTCATCATCGCGCTAAAAGTGGCGACATTCGTCGCTCGGATCTGCTGCCGACGACGTTCGCTCTTGGGTCGTTAAAGACCGGCGCAGCCATGTACGGACTGATTTATGCAATGGGCATGTTTGTGAACGTGTTGGCTTCGGCTTATGTGATCCGTGAACTGGACGGGACGTCGCTGCAATTCGGATGTCTTGAGGCGGCCTGGGCCGTTGGCTCCATTGCAGGCTGCGCAATCTTCCTCTTGGGTAGTGGGTTCTGGCGACCGCAGAACGTTCTCGTCCATTTGGCGCTTGCCGGCATGTTTCTTCTTGGCTTTTGGTTCTACCAAAGTTTTCCTTTCGCTCTCATTCAAATGGCAATCCTGGGATTGAGCTACAACATCGCGCGGGTTCTGATTGATGTTCAGGTTCAGTCGACCGTCTCGATCGATGCGCTGGGGCGTGCACGGAGCCAGATTCATACGGTCTGCGTCGCCACAGGCTTATTGGCCTACGGCATCATCGGCGTTTTCGGAAACGCGATCCTGCCTTCGGAAATTTTCGGACTTTTCGGCGCGGTTATGATCGCCGCTGCTCTCTTCTTTTGCTGCCGGATGAATCGGGGAGGTTCGGCGGAAAGCCGGCTGATTTAATGGAGACATCAATCGGCACAGAACTGATATCCAAGGATGAGCTTCAAGCTCTGATATTTCAATTGTTCCCCTGGGCCCGTCGGTTTGCGGGGGTTCCGGTGGCAGACTATGCCAATGCGGTCTTTGCTGTCGCCTCTTATCAATTGGATTGCACCCCCCGACAGCAAGCCCTGTCGTTATTGCGCTCGCGGATCGGAAAGATCGCGCAACGCCGTGGCTTTTCGGGAGAGCAAGTATCGAGATTTGAAAGAGAGATCGAAGCTGCCCCGGTGCTGCAAACCGGGCCGCACCTGCATCTGCTGATCGAGCCCGATGCGTTTTACACCCATCTCTTCTCGCTGATGGGGCTCCGCGCCCATGGAAGGAAATGCTACATTTCCTATGGTTGTTCGACCGTCAAATTCGTGGAGCGCGGCCGCAAAGGTCCTGCGTGGCTACAAATTGATGGCCAGGCGATCAATGTATTTGGCCTGTCACGCAGCAAGATGATCCCTTACAGCATCTTGGGCAGAAACAACGGCTATAGCTTTCAACTCCAGAATGTCGATCGGCCCGGCGGGGAGACGGACGCAATCTGTCGCCTTCGAGGAATCTTGCCGGCCGGCGAATTCCCGTCGGCTGCCGAAGCGATCAAGGCGGCAAACCTTCGTCTCTGGAAGCGCTATTTCGACAGCCAGATCGATTTTCTGCAACTCGATGATGACGATATCGCCGATCTGGTTAGAGATCATCTTTCCGATGAGCAATCCTGGCTGCGAGCACGGCTGATCGAGGATATCAGCTTTGCGAGACGGCTTCTCGATGGCATCGATCGACTTGCCGATAATGCCTGGCGCGGTTGGCTGAAGAACTCGACCCATTTCTTCTGGGGCTGCATCGACGGGCGGCTCTTTCCATTGTGGCTCGATGATGCCGTTCTTCGGCCGAGGGGTACAGAGGATTTCCATGTCGAATTTTCACCCGGAGCTCTGGGCGTGGCCTTGGCGAACGGACGGATCATTCCGAATCTCCTGTTGATGTTTATCGTCACATCGATCCTGCCCGGGGTACGCGTTCTCGGCGGAAGTCGTCATACGGTCTATTATCCGTTGATGCGCTGGGCATTCGGTGAAGCGCTGAGGAGCGACGATCGTGACGCGGAGCTTCTCGCCGCCCTGACTGAGGATGAGCGGCCGGGCGCGTGGGGCCATCGCGTCATTTCCTCGCCATGCGAGCCATTTTCTCTGCTGAACACGCCCGGCAGCAGCGGGATTTCGAGCCTTCTGGAACGATTTGGCCAGATGAGCATCGAGGATGCTTCTGGACCTTTGTCAAGCTTTACGGAGGATCCACTGTGGGCGGATCTGGCCGCGGCTTTTTCAGCTGGGACGCTGAGCGCAGATGCGCCGGAATGGGCGTTTTCCTGATTGTGCTCGGAATACCTCAGCGCATTATTGCATCCGCGATTCGCGGATGTGTCGCTCTGTGAACTAACGCGTGATTCCAAGACGAAGCCATTGAATCTTGTAGAGAATTCGGTTGCGAAGCAAACTGAATTCCTCTATCTTTTTGTGTGAGGCAGTACGCGCTGCCTTGGGGCTTCGAAACCCCTGCAAGCGGTTGGTGTCGGCCGGTACGGCACCACACTCCTTGACCTTTGAGGTCGGGGAGCCTGTGGCGTATGTCCAGGTTCCCCGGAACTAAAGGCCATAGGGCCGTCTTGCACGGTTTCGAACTCCCCGATCAGTGGGTTGAGCGAGTTTTCAGCGGGGGCGTACCGCATGAAACTCTCCAGTCGGGGTGTCGACCATGAATCGCCGTACAGCCGCCGCACAAATCCGATCGTCGAGACGTGGGCAAAGCAAGCAGCCGACCATTGAAAGCCAGTCAGCCCATCCCGTCGATCTGCATGTCGGACAGCAGATCCGTATCCGCCGCATACAATCGAATGTATCGCTCGGCGACCTTGGCGCCGGCATTGGCGTCAGTTTCCAGCAGGTGCAGAAATACGAAAACGGCAGGAACCGTGTCAGTGCATCCATGCTCTACGAGGTCGCCAAACGCCTCCGGGTCCCCGTCGCCAAATTCTTCGAGGGCCTGCCAGATCCCGAAGGCGCAGTGGATCCTCAAATCGTGACCGAGGTCGATGACCGCATCGCCTATATCTCCACCGCGGAAGGCCGCCGTCTGATCGAGGACGTTTTGCTGCTTCCCCCGCGTGTCCGCAGCCGCGTCGTGGCGCTGGTCAGTTCAATTGCCGATGAGGAGCTGGAAGAGAGGCCGGACACCGATCTATAGCGAAAGCAAAGGCCCGCGATTATTGCGACCGGATTGCGAGAGCGTCGAGAGAACGAGTTCTAAGCCTTATAGAATTATTCGACCGATGCCGTTTTCGTGAAACATGACAGTATCAAAGCCGGCGCTTCGGTCGGCGAGATCGTCGAGAATGCCGTCTGCCAATTCGGCGTCGGCTAACACGGGAAAGGGAAGGCGATCAAGCTGTCGATCCGAGAGGGCCTCAGCCCCGCCGACGATGATCGGGCGCAAGCTGATCTCCCGCAAGCGTCCGCCCGTCTCGAAGTCGCAGGTCGTCACAACACTCTTCCAAACTTCGGGCGGACTCCATTCCTGCTCATCTTTTTCCGTATGGAAGATGAAGTTGCCGAGACCATAGAAAATTGGGGTGCCGCGGTATATCTCGATCGCTTGCAAAACGGGCGCTCCGTGGCTGACGAAAAGACCGGCGCCGGCGTCAACACAATTATGCGCGAAATCCTGGACCCATGGCGGCACCTGCCGCCAGTTCGGCTCCCAATGATGGTGATGCAAGTAGACGATGACGAATGTGCCGCGGCCCGCTTCTTCCACGATCGCTGAAAGTTGTGTCCAGGCACTCTGTCTGTCGATCACAATGCGCCGGGCGTACTGGTCGGATCTCCGAAACACCGTTCCATAGAAATCGATTTCGTCGTTGGGATTTATCTGAGGCGGATCCTCCGGTTGCGCATAATTCGCCCGTTCCAGATCGGAACTTAGGAACCGCTTTTGAATGGAGCGAAGCATATTGAAGGTTTCCACCTCAAGTTCGAACACCCTGGAAACCTTGAGCCTGTTAATGCCGGGCCTTGCCATACGGCCTTCGACGGCATCTTCGGCGTACATGAACGACGGACCGGGGCCCGCATCCATGGCAATGAGCCCAACCGTCCGCGATCCGAGCACCTTCTTTTCGATCTTTGCAGCTTGATGCTGGTCGGCGCCGATACCGGCATGAAGAAAGCCTTGGGCAGTCGCTTCCTCCAGTGTCGATAGGATGCCCGAGGGCCCAAGATCAAAGGCATGGTTGTTTGCCAAAGCCAGGCTATTGAAGCCAAGTTTTTTCAACGCCGCCAGAACTGAGGGTGCGGCGGCTCCGAAATAGGAGCCCTTGAGAGGCCAGCCCCCATAGCGCCCGTAAATGGTCGTCTCGAGGTTGGTGAAGACGACGTCGCTCGCCTTGAGAACTTGGACGATCTCGTCAATGCGTCGGTCGCTGATCGTCCGCAGGTCATGGCGAATGAGTGACTGACCGGTCAGAGCAATGGAAAAAGGGGCGGACATACACTCTTCCTTCAGTTTGGAATCATCGAGTTCCCCATGCACCAAGCCGTTCTCGGGAAATGCACAGGGCGGGCAGCTTGCTTCTATTTCGAAACCTGTGGCGAAACGTCGATCTTGAACCATTGTTCGCTTAACCGCTTCAGCGTTCCATCCTGTGTGGCGGCCGCAATGGCACCATCGAAAGCACCGATGAGTTCGGCGTCATTTTTGCGAAGCCCGACGCCGACGCCAGGTCCCCACAAACCTCCGGAGAGTTGCGGGCCGTACAAAGTTGCGGTCCCGCCGTCTTTGCTATCGAGGAAGGCTTTCCAGGTGAAATAGTCGGCTAGCCCGCCGTCGATGCGTTCGGCCGCGAGGTCTAGATGCATGTTGTCTTGGGAATCGTAGCTCCTGATCGTCGCCACCTTGCCAAACAAATCATTCAGGACCGCTTCAGAATTTGACGATCGCAAGACGCCGAGCGTTTTGCCGGCGAGTGCTGTTCGAAGCTGATCAATGACAGCCTGCTTGTCGGCGTCGACGTTGGTGAGGTTCAATTTCTTCGACGTGTCGGTCGGCGGCAGATCCAGATCCTTGCGCACGACGAGCTGATTAAAACCGCCGGCGTAAGGCTGAGAAAAGGCGATCGACTGCTTCCGTTTCTCGGTTATCGCCATGCCGGACATGATGGCATCGAATTTTCCGACCGTCAGAGCCGGTATAATCCCATCCCAATCCTGCGCCACGAAAATGCATTCGAGGTTCATGCGCCGGCAGAGTTCCTCGCCCGCATCGATGTCGAACCCGACAAGCTTGCCTTCGGCATTTAAGGCGTTCCAGGGCGGCGATGCGCCTTCGGACGCAATGGTGATCGTTTTCTTTTCGAAAGCGCATAAACCTGTGGTGCTGACAAGCACGGAACACAAGGCAAGCGTGGCAGCTCGTTTCATGAGAGACGTCCTTCCTTCGTTGAGTTTGACAATTTCATGGCTGATAGGTCCGACCTCGGCGCAGCTTGAGACGTCGCGGTGGTCAGCAATGGCTTTGGCCTCTTCTTTGGACTGCTCGCGATCGCAACGCTCAGCGGTTTGTTTGGGCGCGACCAATGCACCTCAAGAGCCTGGAAAGCGCGAGTAATCATGAGGGTGAGCAGCAGGTAGAAACCGCCTGCGACAATGAAGACCTCGTACGGCGCGAATGTCTCAGAGACCAGTTGACGTGCCAGGCCGGTGATCTCCAGCAATGTGATCGTGCTTGCGAGCGAACTTGCCTTCAGCATTCCAATGACTTCGTTCACGTAGGCCGGCAGCGCGATACGGATGGCCAGAGGAAATGTGATCAATCGCATCGTGCGGAGGCGCGATAGACCAAGAGATTTGGCAGCCTCGATCTGTCCTTGCGGGACCGCCTGGATACCACCGCGAAGGACCTCCGTGGTGTGGGCGGTGCTGTTCAGCGTGAAGGCGATGAATGCGCACCAGAACGGTTCGCGCATCACTGGCCAGAGCAAGCTCTGGCGGACAAAGGAAAGCTGGCCGATGCCATAGTAGATCAGGAAAAGCTGCACCAGCAGAGGCGTGCCGCGAAAGGCATAGGTATACGCCAGCACCGATGCGGACGCCCAAGGACTGGTCGATGCACGCAGGATTGCCAGAGGAATCGAGATCACAAAACCGGCCACGAGCGATGCGAATGTGAGCGTCAAAGTCAGAACCAGGCCACGGGGAAGGGTGAATAGTGCATCCAGCACAACAGCGGTATTCATTGGTTCAACCTTTCCCAAACGGGATTGAGTAGCGACGCTCAATGAGCTTGAACGACAGTAGGGAAAGGCTGGTGAGCATGAGATAGATCGCCGATGCGGCGAGATAGAAGGGAAGGGGCGCGCGCATGGAACCCGCGCCCACATAGGCGACCCGCATGACGTCTGTCAGACCCACAACAGAGATCAAGGATGTATCCTTGATCAAAGAGATGCAAAGATTGCAGAAGGCGGGTAGAGCGACCGGGATCATTTGCGGAATGATGATCAGAAACCAGATCTGCCACCGCGGCAGCCCGAGCGCCAAAGCGGCTTCTCTTTGGCCTGGTGCAATTGCATTGATCGCACCGCGAAATATCTCGGCAGCATAGGCGCCGAACACGATGGTCAATGCCGTGACCCCGGCTGCGAACGCATTGATTTCGATGTAGCGGCCGACAATCATGCTCAAGAAGGCTGTTCCCCCGAAATACATCAGCAGGATGATCAGGAGTTCGGGAACGCCCCGGATGATCCCGGTATAGGTTCGCAAGCAGGCCGCGATGGCTTTTCGGCGTGAGTTCCCGAAAATCGCGATAAGCAAGCCTAATGAAGTTCCCAAAGCGCAACTCAAGAAAAAGACAACAATCGTATTCGTCATCCCATAGATGAATTGATCTAAGAAAACGTACAAATTAGCACCTCCTCTACGTCTGTCGGGTATGCCACTCCATAACGTCGCACTTAATTCGAATATTGTTCGAGAAAGTCGCAAAACTAACCAGTTGGCGAGGTTTTATATCCAATTAACTCTTAGTTAATGTGCCATATATTCAAAAATATACTTTGCTTTTCCGCGGTCAATTTATAAGATGAAAGAAATTTCGATAAGCGCCGCTTATGAACTGGGCGTTGCGCGACATCACAGTCGAGGGACCGCATTGTGGATATCGATGGTTCAGGAGTTCGGATCCGGCAGCTTCAAATCCTGCGCGAGGTCATGCGTGCGGGCTCGGAACGGCTCGCGGCGCAGGCGTTGCGGATAACGCAGCCGGCGGTCAGTCAGAACATTAAGCAGCTAGAGGAGACGATTGGATTTGCACTCTTCCGCCGGGAAAACAACAGGTTGATTCCGACCGATAAGGCATGGGAGTTTTTGCGCACGATCGATGCAGCGTTTGCTGGTCTCGACCGAATAGGGCCGGCAATCCAGTTTCTTAAGAGCAATGATACGCGGGTGATCGCGATCGCGGCGCCAAGCGCATTCTCGTTCGGAACTCTGCCGAAAGTTGTCAAAAAGATCCGCGAGAAAAGCCGCTCTTATACCGTTCAGGTTAAATCGGGCACTTATCAGCAGATCGCAGACCATGTGTTAAACGGCCGCGCTGATCTCGGCATTTCGCGCTTGCCTCTCGACGAACGCGTCTTTGATTGGATACCCGTTGGGACGGCTACGAATGTCTGTCTGTTTCCGCCAAATCATCGATTTGCATCGCAGCCGCTTGTCACCGCCGAAGACCTCGTCGGCGAGGCAATTATCGACATCGATCCGCAGTTTGCCTCTCACCAAATGAGCGTCAATGCAGTTCGATATCTGGGGGCCACGCCACAAATTGTCGTCGAATATGACGCCAACGGTCATGACGTCGGCTTCGTCCTGGAAGGAATCGGTGTCTCTGTCACGAACGAGATTATCGCGAAAGAGTACTCTAGCCTCGGTGTAGAATTTCGGCCCTTTGAGCCAGGAGCGATCTACCACTACGTCGTTTTTTGGCAAAAGGAGCGCCAATTAAGTGACGGGCTTCACTACGCTATTGAGCAGGTGGCTATAGCCATCTCGTAGGGGTGCCCCAGCCGAGTGCTGATAGCCGTCATCCGCCAAGATGATCGAAGTCGATCCACTGGCGCGGCTGACGCAGACGGGCGAGCGCATCGCCGCAGGTTGGCCAGCGACCGACCTCGACGCTTTGATGCCCTGGAACTGAAAGAAGTAACGTATCCATCCGAGCAGGACCGCGGGATTTTGGGCGGCGCGCGTGGTAATGTCGGTTCATGGAGATTGATGAGGACAAGATCGACGATGCAGTTTTGGCGCTGTTATGGCTGACGCTGCATAACGAGCGTTGCGCCTGGAAGGTTTCGACTGGGCAACGACGGATCGGCTTCACAAGAAGGGCATGATCGGCGACCCAGTCAACAAGGCGAAGTCATTGGTCCTGACCGATGAGGGCTTGGGGCGTTCGGCAGCGTTGTTCCGGCAGCTATTTACGCGGCCGCCGCCGCAATAGCGGTCTTTTGGGCCTTCCATTCCCATGGGAGGAGTTCGTGCAGGCGGGAGACGGGAAGATCGGCGATGCGGGCAAAGACATCGGCAAGCCAGGCCTTTGGGTCGACATCATTAAGCCGGCATGTGGTAATGACGGTCAGCATGACGGCGACACGCTCGGCCCCACGCTGGGAACCGGCGAAGCTCAGTTTTTTCTTCCTAACGCTACACCGCGCAACGCTCTTTTCGCCGCATTGTTCGTAAGACAGACCCTTCCGTCTTCGAGGAAGAGGGCAAAGCCCTCCCAGCGCTTGAGCATATAATCGATCGGCTCGATGACCTCGGACGATCTGCTGAGCGTGGCACGTTCCTTCGTCAACCATTTGTGCATGTCGTCGAACAGCGGCTTGCTCTTCTCCTGGCGTACCGCCAGTCGCTCTTCGGCGCTCAAACCGTTGATCTGGCGCTCGATCTCGAACAACTCGTCATAGCGCTTGACGGCTTCCAATGCGATCGGTGAGATCGGCTTGCCTTTCCGCTTGTGATCCCGAGCATTCTTCTGGATATCGGCCAGTGCAAAGAATTTCCGACGCGAATGGGCGTGGCAAAAGGCAAAGGTGATTGGAACCGTCTTTGTCTCGGCGACAGCGAGCGGCTCGAAGCCATTGTAGCAGTCGCTCTGTAGAATGCCGCCATACTCGGCCAGGTGTTTTTGCGGATGTTCGCCGCGCCGGTCACTCGACGCATAATAGATCGCCGCCGGCGCAGCCGTTCCCCCGAACGGCTGATCGTCCCGGACGTAGCTCCATATTCGACCGGTTATGCATTTGCCCTTGGCCTGGATCGGGATGGTCGTGTCGTCACCATGCAATCGCTCGGCTGCGAAGACATGCTTCTCGATCAGGTCGCAGACCGGCATGATGGCCGCCGTTCCAAATCCGACCTGATCGGCCAGCGTCGAGGTCGACAGGTCTATGCCCTCACATTTGAACCTTGTGCTTTGGCGGTTCAGCGGACTGTGCATCCCAAATTTGTCGAAGACGATCGTCGCCAACAGATGAGGACCGATGAAGCCGCGCGGCGTGGCATGGAACGGTGCTGGCGCCTGGCTGATCGCCTCGCAATCACGGCAGGTAAATTTTTCCCGAACCGTCTCTATCACCTTGAAGCGGCGCAGTATCTCCTCCAGCGTCTCGTTAACATCCTCACCCAGCTTCGACAGGCGCGACCCGCCGCAACAAGCACATACGGTCGGGGGATCGATCA
Source organism: Rhizobium cerradonense (assembly GCF_030182455.1). NCBI lineage: Bacteria > Pseudomonadati > Pseudomonadota > Alphaproteobacteria > Hyphomicrobiales > Rhizobiaceae > Rhizobium > Rhizobium cerradonense. Next base: position 24,747 of record NZ_JAQJCK010000009.1, on the reverse strand, counting down.
CCACGCGCTCACGCTTGCGCCACCGCGATATCCCGCTCGGTGACGACGGTGTCGCGCTCGGCTGCAATAACATCGCGTTCAGCCTGCAGCGTCGCACGCTCGGAAAGCAGCGCCAGATAGGCGCTCGCAAGGTCCGCAGGAAGATCCACAGGCTTCGAGGTCATGAAGCCATTCGATCAGATTCACTCAATATTTTCAATATAATAATGCTATCCGACCCGTGTCGGACGCCGTGTTTCCTGAGGGGCTCGCCAGTCAATTCCGGACGAAAAATAAGAAAGCTGCGCCGGTGATGCGGGTTTCGCAACTGCGCCGCCCTCCACATTCGGCCAGATAAACCGGCCCTTCTCCAGCCGGCGAGTAAAAAGGCAGGCGGCCAAACCATCGTGCCAGATGATCTTCAAAATATGCGATCTGCGCCCCCTGAAGACGAAGAGATGCCCCGACAAAGGGTCATGCTTCAGAATCTCCTGCACCCGAAGCGCCAGAGAGGGAAACCCGCAGCGCATGTCCGCATGCCCCGTCGAAAGCCAGACCTTGACCCCTGTTCCCATCGGAAACGGATTCACCGCAAAGTCTCCAGCCCACGCATGATCCGAAGCAGCGCCTAGCACGATGGGAAGAAGATGTGGGTGGCTCAATCCAATTTCTAGCTGAAAGTGGAGATCAATACTCTCTTATACTATATGAAAGGAGAGGGTATTTCGATGCCATATCGTTACAATGCAGATGATTTCGATCGAAACTTCTCAATAATCTCCAGATCTATTGCGATGAGCGAAGAAGGATTTGATGTTTTGAATAATGGAGCTTCCGTTCCTAGAAATAGTTACGTTTCTTGGGATATTGCGGGAGCGGTATTAGAGGATTTTCGTTGCAACCCTGAGAAGAGGCCTACTGCCGTCGATTGGGTTGACGCGGAAAATTTGGATTGGCCAGAGGATAATTGACTTAACTAAATCCAGTAACGGTACATAATCGGCAAGGGAAAGGAGGGCGCGAAAGATGAGTAAGCCAGTCCATGTCGCAGATGCCACCAGTCGTCGGGGAAACGACATCCTACCAGACTAGGTCTTTCCGCCGAACGGCACGGACGCAAGGGCTCTCGCAAATTGGAATTGGAACACGGTCTGGTTACCAAACGTCTTGGATAGGACTGAACAAGCGTTGGCGATTTCTGGGGTCGGTAGAGAGGAGCGCCGCTTGCAGCTTAAGATTTCAATTCATTTTCTGAACCATATATTAATGGATGTGCCCTACAAACGAAATCATGGATGGAATGTCACGTCGGCACGATCTGGATTTTGTCAGGGTCGCAGCGTTCATGCTGCTGATCATCTATCACGTCAGCCTGATGTATAATTCGAGAAACTTTATACTGAAGGCGCCGGATAGCTCCTCGGTCTTTGACTTAATCCATCTGTGGACGCATCCCTGGAGAATGTCCTTGCTCTTCCTGATTTCGGGAGCAGTGACCGGCATTTTGTTGACGAGGCATCCTCCTGGTGCGTTGAGGAGCGCGCGAACAAGGCAATTACTGACGCCGCTTCTTGTCGGTCTCCTGTTTCTCATACCTCCACAGATCTATGTGTGGCTAAATACTGCCGGGGGAGTCGATATCAGCCTGCTTGACGTCTTCTGCCACTACGTGACCTTGACACCGGTTCGTCTGCCGGACGGCGAACTCACTCTCCTTCTCGGCGGAATGCAGCACCTATGGTATCTCGCCTATCTCTGGATCTATACCGCGATCCTGACATTCACAGCATCAGTGTGGCCAGAGTTGTTGCCTAGCATGAGCAGACGGCTGGCGGCTCTTTTGCGGGGAAAATGGATACTAATCGTGCCCACACTGTTGTTCGTGCTGATAAGGCTCGTTCTGCGGCCGGCTTTTCCCCCGACGCTCAATATCTTGGATGACTGGTATAGCCATGCCGTTTACTTCGCATCGTTCCTTTTCGGTGTCGTCATGGCGACACGTGATGAATATTGGGATGCGGTGGTCAGCATGCGAAAACCGGCTCTCATTCTGGCTTTGGCGTGCGCGATGGTTCTGGCATTGCTCTTTCCTGCCTTGCCAGCCGGAGAGCCCGAGATGTGGCGCGCTCTGTTAGGACGAGCATTCGGGGGCACCTTTCAATGGTGTACTATTGTTGCCCTTCTCGGATATGCGAAAATTTCCTGGCATTCGGAAAACGCCGTCGTAAGTTATCTGAACAGGGCAGTGCTCACTTACTATGTGCTCCATCAGACAGTCATGTTGCTTATTGCTTATGGATTGCACCAGATGGGACTGATGTCTGCCTCATCCTTTGTTCCAATCGCCGCAGCTACGCTTGCGGTCTGCGCGTTGTCGTACGAACTCAAACGACGGCTGGAAGTCGTCTGGCGCAAGCGGAGCATCATTAAACTATGCCGAGTATAAAGCCGGGCAACTTGGGCGCCGGATTGAGAAGCTGCCACATGACAGCCCCCGGTTTCTATGCGGCGGAGATTTCGGGCGAAAATTCCAATTTGGTAAAAATCGATAGTCCATAAAGCTGGGCAATCTTTCGACTAAGGCCGCGACCATCTCCGGTGGATCGAGCGTTTCGCGATAGAAGACCTGGTAAGGCGCAACTGCTGATGTATTGTAAGGCCGTATGTCCGTCTTCGTGGTGAACGGCTCGAAGGTGAAAGCGGGCGACGTCGTCGTCGAGCTCGACGACACCGAGCTCAAATCTGACGAAGAAGCATTGACCGTCAACCTGCATGCCTTGCGCGCGGAGATCGCACGGCGCGACATCGCCCTGGCGCTGGTGAGAAGCTGGCTTGCGGGCGACATCTGGACCGGCGACCGGACGGTGCCTGTCACCCCATTGTACTTTCCTGCTGATACACCCGACAATATTCGGACCCGAGAACAGACGATCTTCGCGGCTGATCTGGCGCAACTCGACGCCAATCTCGCCAATCTCGCCGCCCAGCGCATCCAGCAGCAGGCGACCATCGAGCGACTGAGCTCAACGATCGATGCCCACAAGAGATTGATCGCGACGCTTGCTGAACGAGTAGCGATGCGCTCGACGCTGGTCGATCAGGCAGCCGGCTCGAAATCCGGCGTTATCGATGCGCTGGAGACGCAGCAGAAGGAGGAAACCGATCTTGCGACAGAGGTCGGTCAACTCGCGGAGGCAAAAGCCGCGCTGGCAGTTGCGACGAGCGAAGGGGAAAAGGCCTTGCGCGCCTTCATCGCCGAAAATGCCGAGAAGCTGGGCGATGCCGCAAAGCAGGCGGACGAGCTGGACAAGCAACTCATCAAAGCACAGAAGCGCCGCCAGTCGATGACCATCGCAAGCCCGATTGACGGCGTCGTCACCGCCTCTGCCATCACCACCATCGGTCAGGTCGTCAATCCCGGTTCTGAACAGATGCGCATCGTACCGGCCGAGACCGCGCTCGAAATCGAAGCCTTCCTGCCGAACAGCGACATCGGCTTCGTCTCGGCCGGACAGGAGGCGGTGATCAAAGTGCAGGCCTTCCCGTTCACCCGTTACGGCGTGGTCCACGGTCATGTCACCGCGGTCGCCACCGACGCTGTTCCGGAGCCGGACGCGCAGCAGATGGAGGGCGAACCGGCCAAGCAGCTTCAGAGTCTCATTCCGATCGGCAACGTCGAGCGGGTTCAGAACTTAGTCTTTCCCGTCACCGTCAGGCCGAACACCGAGGTGATCAATGTTGACGGTGTGCTGCAACCGCTGTCACCCGGCATGGCCGCGACAGTCGAGATCAAGACGGGCAAGAGGCGGATACTGGAGTATCTGTTCTCGCCGCTTGCATAGGTGGCGTCAGAGGCTATGCAGGAGCGGTGAGTCAAATGGAATTTATGCAGATGTATGAGATCAAGCGCAACCAAGGCAAACCATGTCGTGCAGCAGCAAACGCACCGTCGATCTTGGCGTCAGCAGTACCAATGATCAGCTCTACCTTGACGAAAAGCAAAATGGCCCGGTCACCTCGCATGCGTGTACTTTTCAGCCTGCTTAGTTTAGACAACTGCGCATTGCGAGTTATCGAAAATGGGCAGCCAAGCGCTTACAAATTTTAGCTGCAGCTCCCAAAGAATTTGATTTCTGGCCGAATAGCTGATTAAAGGCTCGCGCGCCGGGAGCCGCAAACGTTAACTAGTGCTAAGGTGATGGACCGCCGGATGATCAAGAGAACGTATGTTTGTAGAGCCTGTGTTGCCGAGATTTCATCTCTGAAAGAACGCTTTGGCACGTCCAAATGATTTATCAAAACAGCATAAAACCTTGGAGTATGTTCTCGGCCCTCACCCGTCATCGCGAACTCCTGTGGGAGTTGATAAAGCGCGATTTTGTGGGGCGCTATAAGGGCTCCTTTATGGGTGTTGCATGGTCGCTGTTCAATCCGTTGCTGATGCTTGTGATCTACACTTTTGTATTCAGTGTTGCTTTCAAGGCGCGATGGGGTGTGGAGAATGAAGGTAAAGTTAACTTTGCAATCGTTTTGTTTTCAGGCCTGATAATTCATACGTTGTTCGCAGAATGTCTAAACCGTTCACCTATGTTGATATCAAGCCATCCAAATTACGTTAAGAAGGTCGTTTTTCCCGTAGAGATACTCCCATGGATGGCTCTGGGGTCAGCTCTTGGCCACTTCTTAGTGAGCCTCTCGGTGTTGATCGTCTTTTGCGTCCTCTCGGCGACCCCATTGCACTTAAGCGGCCTGATGCTTCCAATAATCTTGTTGCCCCTTCTATTGATGGTGGTTGGGCTAGGCTGGCTACTGTCCTCGCTTGGCGTTTTCTTGCGAGATTTAGCGCAAGTAATTGCAGTCATTACTACAATCACTTTGTTCTTGGCTCCTGTCTTTTATCCAATAGATGCTCTGCCACCCTCCTACCAGTCTATTTTGATTTGGAACCCTGTCACGCTGCCAATTCTTCAGTTTCGGGGTGCTTTGCTTTGGGGCGAGCCTCTTCAGTGGGTTCCATGGGGTGTAAGTCTGATCATCGGTATTGCCGTGTGTTATTTGGGTTTCGCTTGGTTTCAGAAAACCAGAAGAGGTTTTGCGGATGTCCTTTGACGACGTCGTTATAGATGTAAATGGGCTGGGCAAACGATATGAAATCTACGAACATCCACGGGACAGGCTAAAACAACTAGTTGTTCCGGCGATGTACCGCATTGCAGGCCAGGCTGGACTAACCAAGATCGGAAATCCACGGTCCTATTATCGTGAATTCTGGGCATTACGAAACGTTTCATTTCAGGTGAAGCCAGGCGAGACGTTGGGGATTATCGGCCGAAACGGCAGTGGCAAGAGCACATTGTTGCAAATTCTCGCTGGTACTTTAGCGCCAACTTGTGGGCAGGCAAACGTGAATGGTCGCGTGGCCGCCCTTCTGGAGCTAGGAAGTGGTTTTAATCCTGAATTCACCGGTCGCGAGAACGTCTTTCTCAATGCTCGAATTCTGGGTCTGACGCAGCGTGAAATTGAAGCCCGCTACGACCGCATTGTTGAATTTGCGGACATAGGCGATTTCGTCGATCAACCGGTGAAAAGTTACTCAAGTGGCATGTTTGTGCGCTTGGCTTTCGCCGTTCAGGCTCACATCGATGCCTCTATCGTCATCATTGATGAGGCGCTTGCAGTTGGAGACGTGTTCTTTCGGCAAAAGTGTTACGCCCGGCTCGAGTATCTGCGAAAGTCTGGCGCTGCGGTCATCTTGGTCTCCCACGCGATGACAGATATAGAGCAGTTCTGCGATCGCGCACTTTTGCTCGATCATGGTGACGCTCTATTTTTGGGCGAGTCTACCGAGGCTGCAAAGAGATATTATCAGTTGCACCAAACCAACGACATTCGACCAGTCGCCAAGCTAAGTGCTGAGCTAAATACCGAAGCTCTAACAACGTCGACAGTCCGAACGCGTTCCGATTTCTGGCCGGACGAAACAGTATTCACGAAAGCTTCGACTAGGACGCAAGTTGGAAATGGGTGGGCAGAATGTATTCATTACGCAGTTTGTGACGTGTTTGGAAACAAATGTGCAAGTTTTGCACAGGGAGACACGGCAGTATTTTACTACGAGTTTTTGCTGCGAAGAGCTATATCCATCCCCTTAGCTGGGGTGGTTCTTCAGAACGAAAGGGGAGTAAACGTTCACGGCAAAGGCTCTTTGGAGTATAATATTAAAACTCCAGAACATTTGCCGGCAGGAACTATTATTCGCTGTTCGCAACGGATTGAGCTTAATCTTGGGCTGGGAGAATATACTTTCGAGTTAGGCTTGGCGACGACTGATGTCCACACATACAATTCAATGAGCGACCTTAATCATGAGAGGCTGTTCTCGCAGATTGTGCGCCTTTGCCACCTACCAAAAGCTGGGGTTATAGCTATTGGCTGGCGCCCTGTACATAATGGCGCCGCTTTAACCCATCATGGTGTCGCGGATTTACCAGGAACGTTCGAGTATGCCTTTGAAACTAACGCCTCAAATTGAATTGCAGACTACGATTCTTGCGCCCGAAGAGGTTCTGAATGGCTACGATGCCGTCTGCACGCTTTATCCTTACATTCCGCCACTCAGCCATTGGCGAGCATGGGAATATGCGTCTTATAAACATCATCGTCTCGATGGACGTATTCTTGATGTCGGTTGCGGAGACGGACGGTATTTTCGCTTGATTTGGCCAAATGCCGATAACGTGGTCGGCGTGGATATGGATCCACAGGCCGTTGAAAATGGCCGCCAAAGTGGCGTCTATCGGTCAGTCCATCTTGCAGCTGCTCACCAAGTCCCGGAGCCAAGTTCAAGTTTTGATCACGCGTTCGCGAATTGCTCGTTAGAGCACATGGATCACCTTGGGGCAGTGCTCGCAGAAATCGAGCGTTGTCTAAAGCCGGGTGGCACATTGTCGTGCAGCGTTGTAACAAATCGCTTTGTCGAGTGGTCTTTGTTACCCGCAATGGTTTCAGAGGCAGGCTTTGAAGAAGCTGCAAGTGTTCTTCAGGCTAACTTTATGGGATATCATCATTTGGCCAATCCGCTTCGCGTGGAGGAGTGGACACAGAGCTTTAACCGCGCCGGCCTCGTTGTTGAAAATCATATTCCCATTTTGCCGCGTCACAACAGCGGAATATGGGTGCTGATGGACAGCCTGTGGCACGTCAAGCGCAAGAACGGCGGTGAGATGGGCGATATCGCTTATCCATTCCTTTCAAGCAATGCCAAGTTTCCCGGCGCGTTCCGCAAAATCATTTCCGGCTTGCTGGATATGGAAAATGACTGGAACGATTGTATAGGTGCGGTGTTCAGCGTGAGGAAACCAAAGTGACTAACAAGAGAATTTGCTGGTGTGGCAATCATGACCTTCTTGCCTTCAGTCCCGAATACGGAAGATGTGCTAGCTGCGGCACTCTCGTGTCGCTTGTCAGTTTGACGAATGAGGAATTGCAAGTTTCGAATGACGAAGCCGATTTCTATGGAAAGCAGTACTGGCTCGATCACCAAAGCAAGGATCTAGGTTTTCCAAATATTTTTGAACGCGCGCGAAAAGACTTGACGGACCGAAATCTGCATTGGCTTAGGACACTGCTTAAATATCGAGTGCCGCCTTCAAAGATACTTGAACTCGGTTGTTCTCACGGCAGCTTCGTCGGACTATTACGACAAGCGGGTTACGATGCTGCAGGCGTTGAGATGAGCCCGTGGGTCGTAGAATTTGGCCAAAAGACATTCGATATACCTATTTCGGTAGGTCCGCTTGAGAATCTCGATCTGCCGATCGGAAGTTTAGATGTGATCGCTCTAATGGATGTTTTGGAGCATCTGCCAGATCCCGTGGGTACTATGAAGCACGCGCTTAAGTTGCTGAAACCGGAAGGCCTGCTCCTGATCCAAACGCCTCAATTTAAGGAGGAAATGGTTTATCAGGAGCTGGTTGATTCGAATGGCGCGTTCCTAGAGCAATTCAAGTCAGACGAACATCTCTACCTTTTCACGCAGCAGTCAGTGGCACGTCTCTTCCATGAGCTTGGCGCTGATCACCTTGGGTTCGAACTGCCCATGTTTTACCAGTATGACATGTTCTTCGTAGTCAGCAGAAAGCCGATCAGCATAGTACCGGAAAAGGAGCGTCAAGAAGCACTTTGTTCGACGACCGGTCGATTTGTGCAGGCAATGCTGGATTTGGATGAACGTGTTAAAGCGTTGGATACTCATGTTAAAGTCATCGAGGCTGACCGGGAAGAAAGACTCGATAAAATTCATATTCTCGATCAGCAGATCAAGGTCATCGACGCTGATAGAGCCGACCGGCTCACTCAAATCCTGACGCTAACACAGATGGTCCGGGACCTACAGGCCTCCATCGAACATTCCAAGTGATCATGTCATTGTTCAAGCAGTTGCCAAAAATCTCGATCGTAACCCCATCCTTCAACCAAGGTCGCTTTCTGCAGGAGTGTTTAGACTCGGTTAAAGCGCAGAATTGGCCGAATGTTGAGCATTTTGTCATTGATGGGGTGTCAACTGACGAAACGTTAGAGGTTTTGGAGCGTAACCGTTCTGAGCTTAACGCGATTGTCAGTGAACCGGACAAGGGTGCGGCCGACGCGATTAATAAAGGGTTGGCGATGTGCACAGGAGATATAGTTGCGTGGCTGAACGCCGATGATTTTTATCTACCTGGCGCATTCGAGCGTGTTGCAGCCGCTTGGCGCGAAAATCCTGAGGCTAGCTTTTGGTTTGGCAACGGCATTCGTGTCCGTGAATCGGGGGAGATAAAATCAGTCTTTAATCCAAGATCGGTGGTCTTTAATTCGGACGCGCTTGTGGAGGGCTTGGATTATATCCTGCAGCCCGCGACGTTCATTAATCCGAAGGCGCTCAGTCAAGTAGGGCTTCTGAATATCGATTTGCGCTGGAGCTTTGATTGGGACCTTTGGATCCGTCTCTCGAGGTGTGCGTCCCCATCCACGATCGATGTGCAACTTGCCGCCTCCCGCGAATGGGGTGCGACATTGACGGCGAACGGAGGTTTTCGGCGCGCCGAGGAACTGCGCTTGATGGCCGAGCGCTACAGCGGAAAAGCGGTAACGCAAGGAGCGCTTTGCTACTGGCTTGATACGCTCATGTTAGCTGCGAAATCCGATTCATCCCTGTCTCAGGGTGAGTTTGAAAGAAAGGTGCAGGATCTATGGCTCGCGGTTCAGTCCGGTATGCGTCGCCTGGGCGTCGACTCATCGGGTATGCCGAAAGGTCCTGACGACATGGACAGCTTGGTGATTGGTGTTGATCTCTTTCCATTAATTTCAGGCGTATCGGGAGGAATCGTGCCGTGGGTGAAGGGCGTCCTGCGTGAAATGGTTCGCCTGTATCCGGATGATCGGATAGTCTTCTTTCACCGACCGGGAACGCCGCCGCTCCATATCGAGGGCAAAAACGTCCAGTTCGTTGAGTTGGATGAACATCCGATAAAATTCTACCAGGATATGACTCGTCATTGCGAAAATATGCACGCACAGGCGATCGTTCGTACATATCCTCAGGAGCACCATCCCAACATCTCATTCAAGCGCCAGATCTTCGTAATCCCGGATATACAGCATGAGTACTTCCCGGAGTTTTTTCCAAAGCATGTCTTAGCCGCACGTAGAAGAGCGTTCGCATACGCGCTATCTTGCGGTGGGGCCGTTGCTACGATGACAGATCATTCTCGTGAAACATTGACACAGAATGGTTGGACTCTTACCGATGACGTCTTTTTGATGCCCGCGGCATTACCGGAGGAACTTCGTGAGGAGCCGGATGACGCTAGTTTGCCAACTCGAGCGCAAGATTTCGAGCGGTTCTTCTATATGCCTGCCAATCTGTGGCCTCACAAGAACCACCGCCGCCTATTTGAGGCGTTCCGGGCAGCGCTTCCCGATCTGCCGGCCAACACTGGACTTATCCTCACCGGAAGCCCTGACGGTCTCGACCAAGTAATGGCGGGATTTGAAGATCTCCCCATTGTTCACCTTGGCTTCGTTCCCCATGAGCAAGTGGCGGCATTGTTTAGCAAAGCGGTTGCGCTCGTTTACTTTTCACTTTTTGAGGGCTTTGGAATGCCTCTACTGGAGGCGTTCCAATATGGAACGCCGGTTCTCTGCAGCAATACCACATCGCTGCCCGAAGTAGGTGGTGAAGCAATGCTCGCGTGCGATCCGACGGATGTTGGTGCGATGGCGGAATTGATGCGTAGGATCTTGAAGGAAGAGGGTCTTCGAGAAAGTCTCGCATCGAAGGCAGCTGAGCGGGTGGCTGCGTACAATTGGGCGACACCCGCCCGGGGATTGCGTGCCGCACTAGACCGCGTTTCAAGTACCTCAATCGCATCAACGAAATTGCGGCCTTTGGTCAGCATAGTCATGCCCACCCGCAATCATGCGCATTTTATTCGCGAATCAATCGATAGTGTGCTGGAACAAAGTTACGACAATGTCGAATTGCTCGTCATGGACGGAGCATCCACCGACGAAACCATCGACATATTGAAAAGCTACGGCGAAAAAATTCGCTGGATATCCGAGCCCGACAAAGGACAAGCCGATGCTATTAACAAGGGCATGCGGCAGGTTAATGGAGATATTCTCGCCTATCTTAATTCAGACGATATTCTTTTGCCTGGATCTATCCAAAAAGCGGTGGAATATTTCCATGACCATCCTGAATGCGATATGGTCTATGGGAACGCTGATTATATCGATAAGGACGGCAAGATAATCGGCGCATACACGACCGCGGAGTTCACATTTGAGCGACTAATGCAGGATTGCTGTGTCTGCCAACCGGCGGCTTTTTGGCGCCGACGAATAGCGGATAGAATAGGGCCGTTCAATGCTGACTTGCAAACGGCAATGGACTATGAGTATTGGTTGCGCATTGCGACTTCGGGCGGCATAATTCATCATACAATTGAAAAGTTGGCGCAATCGCGTTTGCATGAAGATGCGAAAACCCTCGCTATGCGTGGCAAGATCTTTGAAGAAGTTTTTAATATCTGCCAAGAACACGGGGGCTACGTAAGTTACAGCTATTTCCACGGCTTATGGTACTATCGACTCTACGAATCCTGGACTGGCGGCACCACTTTCCGTCGTATCATGCCGCGGTTTTACAGAGTGCCGGCGTTCGCGCATTTTTCCGCCCAAGTCTTTCGACTCAGGCGCGATAGGGAAACACTGCGGTATGTAGCTCGCACTGTCTTCAACGTAATCGACCGACGGTCACCGACGACAGGTGCGATGATTCGAAGGGCCTGGCGAAACTCTTCTACCCTTCGCAAAGGCTTCAGTTGAAGGAGATTTGTGGAATGGAAAGAAAACTGTTTGCTGGCTGTCCCCACCGATGAAACGAGCTCTGATTACGGGCATTACCGGCCAAGATGGTTCCTACCTTGCGGAGCTGTTACTTGCAAAAGGATATATTGTCTACGGACTAGCGCGACAGGAAAGTTGGTATCGGCCGAACTGCTCGAGCCACCTTGTCGGGAAGATCGAAGTGCTGTTTGGCGACGTAACAGAAGGCGTGGACATCGCGACTGCTTTGCAGGAGTCGAAACCAGACGAGATTTACAATCTTGCCTCTCAGTCCAGACCGGGAGAATCTTGGTCCCGTGCCTCGGAGACCCTGCTCGTGAACGGCTTGGCTGCGGTGCGCCTTTTTGAGGCGGTACGGCATAACTGCCCACATGCCTATGTCTATCATGCTTCATCGTCAGAGATGTTTGGTCAAACAACATCAGCGCGTCAGGATGAACAAACACCCTTCCATCCCGTCAATCCCTATGCGGCGGCGAAGGTCTATGCGCATCAAATGGCAGGAATATATCGCGACAGCTATGACCTGTATATTTCCAGTGGCATCCTCTTCAATCACGAGAGCGAGCGGCGACCGCTGCACTTTCTAACGCAGAAGGTCGCCTACGGCGCCGCATGCAAGGCTCTGGGTATTGTCAATTCACCGGACCGTAATGAACGGGGCCGACCGATTGTCGAGAGCGGAAGGCTTGCCTTGGGTAATTTGGAGGTTTCTCGTGATTGGGGTTATGCGCCAGATTTTGTGAGAGCCATGTGGCTCATTTTACAGCAAAAGACACCAACTGATTTCGTGATTGGCACTGGACAATCGCATACGCTGCGAAATTTATGTGAAGCCGCATATCAAAGTGTTGGCCTGGACTGGGAAAAATGTGTATTCAGCGACCCAGTCCTCGTTAGGCCGCTAGAGCCAGGGCAGACTTTGGCCGATCCGTCGAAAGCGCGGAATTTGCTTGACTGGGCGCCAACGGTCAGCTTTGAAGAAATGGTTGGGCGTATGGTCCAGAACCAAATACAGCGCTTGAAACAACTTGTGTAGAATAAGAGAAAGACGTCGTGAAAAAAGCACTCATTACAGGTGTCACTGGCCAAGATGGTTCTTACCTCGCTGAACTATTGTTGAGCAAGGGTTACGAGGTGCACGGCATAAAGCGCCGGACCTCCTTGTTCAATACTGACAGAATTGACCATCTGTACGTGGATCCGCACGAAAGTGATCGCAGATTTATTCTACACCACGGTGACCTTACCGATTCTTCAAGCCTTATCCGAATCATTCAGCAGGTTCAGCCGGATGAAATTTACAATCTGGCTGCTCAATCCCACGTTGCCGTGTCCTTCGAGGAACCAGAGTATACGGCAAATTCGGACGCCCTCGGAGCATTGCGCATTCTTGAAGCCATCCGCATCATAGGGCTTGAAAAGAAGACCAAGTTTTATCAAGCAAGCACCTCGGAATTGTACGGCCTCGTGCAGGAAATCCCACAAAGGGAAACGACGCCGTTTTATCCTCGAAGCCCGTATGCAGTAGCAAAGTTATACGCCTACTGGATCACGATAAATTACCGTGAATCCTACGGTATTTACGCTTGCAACGGAATTCTCTTCAATCACGAGAGTCCTGTCAGGGGCGAGACCTTTGTAACACGTAAAATTACGCGGGCGTTGGCTCGCATCAAGCTTGGTTTACAAGATTGCCTTCACCTGGGAAATCTCGATGCAAAGCGTGACTGGGGTCATGCAAAAGATTACGTTGAGATGCAGTGGCTGATGTTGCAACAAGATCAGCCAGAAGACTTTGTCATTGCTACTGGCGTTCAGTATAGCGTACGAGAATTCGTAGAGGCTGCGGCGAAGGAAATTGGGCTTGGGATACGCTGGTCTGGCGAGGGGCTGGAAGAGAAAGCCTACGACGAGAATGGAAAGTGCATTGTCGCGATCGATCCGCGGTACTTCCGTCCGGCGGAGGTTGAAACGCTGCTGGGTGATCCAACCAAGGCAAAGCAGAAGCTGGGTTGGACGCCGAAAATCACCTTTGAAGAGCTCGTCTCGGAGATGATGCGTGAGGATCTTAAGGCCGCGGAACGTGACGAAGTTGTGAAGCGGCACGGATTCAGTACCTATCAATATCACGAGTAAGACTATGAATCTGGACGCTAAGATTTATGTCGCTGGCCACCGCGGGATGGTGGGGTCGGCTATTGTCCGCCGACTCCAACACGCCGGCTATTCGAACATCATAACACGCACCCATGCTGAACTTGATTTGACTCAGCAGTCCGATGTTTTTGAGTTTTTGGCTGACGCGCGTCCAGACTACATTTTTATGGCGGCGGCGAAGGTCGGCGGTATTCATGCAAACAACATCTATCGTGCAGAATTTCTCTACCAAAACCTAATGATAGAAGCGAACATCACCCATGCCGCATGGCGGGCGGGGGTGAATCGTATGCTTTTTTTGGGATCTAGCTGCATCTATCCTCGAGACTGTCCCCAGCCGATAAGAGAAGAATATCTGCTAACAGGACCGCTTGAACAAACGAACGAGCCCTACGCCATTGCGAAGATAGCCGGGGTCAAACTTTGCGAAAGCTATAACCGTCAATACGGAACTCAATATCTTAACGTCATGCCAACAAATCTGTACGGCCCCAACGACAATTACGATCTTAGTAATAGTCACGTGCTGCCTGCGTTGATTCGAAAGGCGCACGAAGCTAAGTCACGTGGCGACGCAACGTACGCGGTGTGGGGCTCAGGTCGTCCAATGCGCGAGTTCTTGTACGTAGACGATATGGCTGACGCTTGCGTGTTCCTTATGGAGCGCGAGAACATCCAATCGGGGCTATTCAACGTTGGCACGGGAAGTGACGTAACAATCCGTGAACTTGCCGAAACCGTCATGGAAGTTGTTGGCTTCGAAGGTGAGATTGTTTTTGACACCTCTAAGCCCGATGGGACGCCTCGGAAACTTTTGGACGTAGAACGCTTGCGAGCACTCGGATGGCAGGCAAGCACCACGTTGCGTGACGGAATAGAAATAACCTACGCAGACTTTCTTGCTAAAATGGCGCAACATTAGCGGTGACAGAGCCCCTCGTCACGATTGCGGTACCGTCTTACAATCAAGGCCAGTTCCTGGATAAGGCGCTTTCATCGATCTTCGAACAGCGCGTTCCGGTCGAAGTCTTTGTCATGGATGGTGGTTCGACGGACGGATCGGCAGAGATCATCGAAAAGTGGAAGCCGCATCTTGCCGGGTTTAGAATTCATCCAGATGACGGTCAGGCCTCAGCGATCAACGAAGGAATTCTTAGTGGGACAGCGCAGTTCGTGTGCTGGCTAAATAGCGACGACTGGCTGCTGCCAGGCGGGCTCGAAAAGTTAATGCGCGCAGCTAATAAAGCCAGTGACGCGCCGGCCGTATATGGCCGCTGCTGGAATTTCGTCCAGAACAAAGGCACTCGCAATTCGGTTTGGGTGGAACCTTTTTCAGAGCGGCGACTAGCTTTGCGCTGCTTCATTTCGCAGCCCGCCACATTAATTCGCCGAACTGCGTGGGAGGAGGTGGGTGGGGTCAACCCCAACCTACATATGACAATGGACTATGACCTGTGGTGGCGCCTTTACAAACAGTGGGGTCCACTACAGTTCGTAGATGAATATGTTGCGGTAAACCGCATCCATGACAGTACAAAAACAAAGACTCAACGCAGGCTTCATTACCAAGAAGCGATTGCATTGGTTCGCAAGCATCACGGGTGCGTCCCATGGAAGTGGTGGCTCGCGCAACCCTACGCCGTGTGGTTCAAGTCAATAATGCGGTAGCTAAACCGGAGTACTGTTTAGCAACAAAGCCGATGTGATCAGTTGGCCTTTACAAGATATTGCAGCAAGTGAGCGTCCGGCGAATGCATTTCTTCGTCTGCGAGGCGCGGTCTAGGACTTGCGGCTTAGCTCATCTGCCATGACGCGCTCGATCATCTCGGGATCGCATTGTTCACCGACGAGGAACTGCCGGATACCACCGTCCCATGTCCTGACATCCGCGAGGAACTCCTCGAGGCATTCGACGCCGCGGTCCGTGAAGCCGGTTGTGCCATCTTCGGTCCCGTTGTGGACGCGCACCATTTCGCCGTAGTCGATATTGTCCGAGTTGGCAGCGATCTCTTGGAGCAGTTCGAGGTTTTCGCCGATCATGGCAGCGACGTTTTCGATCGTATAGATGTGCATCGAACGAGCCATCAGACAGCCTTTTGCAGCGCGGAATCTGCTGGGAGCATATTCCATGGCAACAGGTCTTCAAGCCTGTCTATCGGGTAATCTTTGATCCGGGTCAGGACGTCTGTGAGATAGACCTCCGGATTGTGGCCATGGAGTTTAGCAGTCTCGATGATGGTCAGGATGTTGGCGATGCGCTCGCCGCCCTTGTCGGAGCCGGCGAAGAGCCAATTTTTTCTTCCGATTCCAAGCGGACGCATGGCTCGTTCAGCTATGTTGTTATCGATCTCGACGCGGCCATCGTCGATGTAAACGCTCAACGCTGCCCATCGCGAGAGGGCATATCGCATCGCTTCCGCCAGCTTCTGCTTCTGTGGCAGCGTCGAAAGCGTCTCTTCTATCCAGCTCTTGAGGTCCGCCAGAAGGGGCCTGGCATCTTGCTGGCGCAGTGTACGCCGCTCCTCAGCCGACATGCCGCGGATACGATCCTCGATATCGTAGAGCGCACCGATGCGCGACAGCGCTTCGTCAGCGATCGGAGATGGCTTCAGCTTGATCACATCGTGGAACTTGCGGCGTACATGCGCCATGCAGGCGGCCTCGATGATCTGGTTGCCGTAAAGCTTCTTATAGCCACCATAGCCATCCGCATGCATCACGCCGCTGAAGCTGGCGAGGTGGTCGGCTGGATGTGCGCCCTTACGATCGGGGCTGTAATAGTAGGCAATGGCCCTGGGGGTTGGATCTTGATAGCCACTGCCATCGAAGACATAAACCCAGACCCTGCCTGTTTTTGTCTTCCCGCGTCCAGGGTCGAGGACATCGACGGGGGTATCGTCCGTATGTATTCGGTCGACCGCGGCGATATGGGCTCTGATCAGCAAGATGAGAGGCGCAAGTAAAACGGATACGCGGCCCACCCAGTCCGCCATGACGGACCGGGAGATGTCTATCCCCAGTCGGTCGTACATCTCGGATAGACGATAGAGCGGAATGTGATCGTCGAATTTGGCGACCATGATGTGGGCAAGCAACCCCGGTCCGGGCTTACCGCGCTCGATCGGCAAGGTCGGCATTTCGCCAGACACCGTTGTATCGCAGTCCTTGCAGATCATGCGCTTTTCGACGTGGCGGACAATCTTCACGGACGCCGGTACGTGCTCCATCACCTGGACCACCTTGTCAGCGGCCTTCAGGAAAGACGTGCCACCGCAGGTCGGACAACTGCAGGGCGCCGCATAGACCTGCTCTTCGGTTGGAAGGTTATCCGGCAGCGGTTTGCGCTTCGGTTTACCCGGTACATCGTCCAACTCCGGCAAAGGGGTCTTCCCAGAGCGTACCTCCGCCTCAGCACGGGAGGCCTCGATCTCCTCCAGCATCAGCTCAAATTGCTCGATCTTCCGTTCTATCTTTTCCGACGAAGGACCGTGCTGCCGATGTCGGAGCAGTTCCAACTGCGCGCGCAGAAGACCGATAATGGAGTCGCGCTTGGTGACTTCGGCTTCTTGGCTCTCAAGTTTCGCGGCCTGTTCAGCGACGAGCGCGCGCAATGCAGATAGCTCATCCTGACTGTCCAACGGCGTTGTTTCCATGCCGGCAAACTAGCCGATTTGCGCCTGAAGCGCTAGCATTTTTCACAGATTCTCGAGCAAAATAAGGCCCTTAGCCGGTCCGAGCTGGAGCGGAAGTCCACGCCGGTCGACGCCAATCGATCCCTTCGACAAGCATGGAAAGCTGAGCCTGCGTCAGATGCGCAACGCCTTCTTTCGCCGTCGGCCAGGGAAAATATCCGCGCTCGAGAATTTTGTAGAAAAGGCAAAACCCCTGGCCATCCCACCATAGGAGCTTAATCCGATCCGCGCGTTTGCCGCGGAATCCGAAGATTGCGCCAGAGCCCGGCGCTTCCTTTATGACAGCCTCGACCAACGCTGACAGACCATCAATGCCGCGCCGCATATCCGTCACCCCGCAGGCCAAATAGACCCGTACATTTCCCGAAGGCCCGATCATGCCGCCTCGATGGCGACGCACTAAAGTGGCTGAATGTCTTTCGCCATAAACGGATCTGACCCGGATGGATGTCATGCCGGCGGGCTACATCCCCAATGCGGACGCCAGGCTGATCTGCTTCTGCCAATATCTCCAGCTTAGCCTCTTTCGACCATCGCCGCCTACGCTCAACGCCGGAAATAATCTCCATGCGAGCCATGCCAACCTCTCAGTTCTGGTATTAATGTCAGCACTAATGCTGGTTCTAATGCCAGAACATCGCCTAACTGGCTCGTTCAGCAAAATCCGCTCACCGGACGCTCACGTCTAAGGTGCTCCATGGTGAATCCATTGCGAGTGTTCGCAATGGATTCAACGATCGCGGTTGCTTGTGCGCGAAATGGCCCGCTAGAGATTTTGGATAGGCAGGGAGTTCAATTATGGGAATTGAGGAAGTTGGACCATTAAGGTGGGAGGAATGCCTCCAGATGCTGAAGGCTGACGAAGCCGAGGCTAAGCGCCTTCAGGATGAGAATTCTCGCTCCGGTGTTTACTGGCCCTGGATTTACAGGGGGCAGTCGAATGCCAAGTGGGCACTCCAGACCTCGCTTGAACGGTTCATCCAGCGTGAGCTTGGACATGATCTCGACCGTTTCAAAATGATGGAATACTACCGCTATCTCGCTCGTGTAATTCCAGCGATCAACTCGCTAACCTCCTCGTCGTTCGACGCGGATTTTATCCCTGATCACGTAAATCTCGACGAAGACGGCACGCCACCACATATCGAACTGCTCTGCTATGCCAGACATCACGGTTTCCCCACCCCTCTTTTGGACTGGAGCCATTCTTTTTACGTGGCCGCGTTCTTCGCGTACTCCACGGCGGATCGAGACATCAGCCCCGCAATCTGGGCGTTCAAGGAATGGGATGGGCACTCCAGGGTGCAAGACTTCGGTGATCCCTTCATCACGACGATAGGATCGTATGTCGAGACTCATCCGCGACATTACCGCCAGCAAAGCACATATACGGTATGCATCTCTCAAGCCGAGGGCACCTTCTTCTTCACGCCTCACCCGAAAGCGATTGACGTCAATCCTGCGGATCACCGCATGAAAAAGTTCATCCTTGATGCCCGGGATCGACAGACTGCGATGAAGGATCTGCATTCCATGAACATCACCGACTATTCGCTCTACGGTAGCGAGGAAGCGCTCATGCGGATGCTGGCTTACCAAGAGATTGTGTTGAACAGATAGCTACCAACGAACTATTTCGATTCTTTTCGCGATCTTCATCGGCATGAAGCGGGATTAGTGACCGACCCGATTAACACAAAGCGCGCGGTTTTGTTCTGTGGTAGAGACGCGGGGGTAGAAAATGACGGGCATGAGGCCTTACGAACCGTCCGATTCGGTTGTGTTCAGAAGTTCGAGTGTCCGCATGCAAGAAACAACCCTAACGGACGCTATCCGCACCGACGCGACGACCGTCCGCAGGGGTATACCCCACGACAACTGAAATGTCTGGAGGAGCGCGGCTGGTTTTGCCGGGCCGGTGCCACTTCACGCCGCATTCTCACCTCCAGCCCTGACTATGTCGGATACAAAAGGGACGTCATCGGCGCGACCTTCTACAAGTTCAAAGCGCGCCTGAGCAAATCCTACTTCCTTTTAGTAAATTGCAAAGTTTTGTCACAAATGCAACTTTATAGGGAGGAGGCCTGGCGGAGGGCGGGATGGTCCGTACTTTGGTTATTTCTATCTTTGTTGCGTTGTCGATATTCTTCGGCGGATGCGCGGTTGTGCCTCGCGAAGAAGGATCTGGTTTCGTAGCCGCAGCCCAATCCACCAAAGCGGGAACAGACGCTCTGTTCGACCAGTTATCCGCTGCGGAAAAACACCAAGCGAGCATTCGCGTAAAGGCAAGCAAACCCTACGAATTTTCTGTGCTTGACGCGTACACCTTTGCCACAAACGAGGATGGAAGCTCAACTCGTTCTCTTCGGGCCGGTGTTTCGGTAATCGGTAATTATGCGAACCTGATGCAGTCCTTGCAGGACGGCAGTCGCGCGGCGAGCACTCAAGTGCAAATTCAAGATATTGCCGCGAACATCAGTGTGGCGGCAGGGATGCCGGAGCTCAGGGCAGCGGCTATCGGACTAAAGCCGCTGATCGATCAGCTACTTAGAGCCCAGAGCCAAATTGAGGCTCGTAGTTTGGTGATCAATGCAGCTCCGCAAGTCGAGCAACTTATCATTGCTTTGCGAGATGCAGCCCCGGCCATCTATAAGACCATGGTTACCGAGAACACGCTATCAGCAGGAGTTAAGGGGACCAACTACGAGAGCTATAAGGTAGTCGCCGCGAACTACGTGGTCTTGATGGACAAACTACTGGCGTCATTTCGAATGCTGTTGGTGGCGTACGAGAGACCTTCGAATACCGCTGCACTTCGCTCTATCTCAGAAAACACAGGTGAGCTAGCGGCGGACGCCAAGGCACTACGTTCAGCTTTAGGGAGAGCCCAAAACTAGCTAACAAGGGGGGAGTTAGATGGCAGGCTACAGTGAAATCGTATTGGCTCTCGCTGACATCGAGAACCAACTGGAAACAGCAACAGGAGGAGACCGCATCGCGCTTGAAGGGGCGCGCATCCAGTTGCAGCGTCTCCTTATCGATGACTCTTTGTCCTCATTGTCCACTGCCGCAGCGGCGGTTGATGCCGCAACGGTGCAACTGCAGAAAGCCGCGAACGCTTCGACAAACCAAGGCCTTCTTGATAGGCTACGGCGCCTCTCCACGGATCTTAGAGGGAAAGTGACGTCTTCCTCTGGAAGCGTCGCGGAAGAGCAAAAATCCGCGCCTGCACCCTCATCAGGAAATATAATTGATGAAGTCCAGCGGCTGTGTATCGAAGAGTGGAACAGGTTTGGCCAGCAAGAGTATGGATTTGACGGCGAGCTAATCCGAAAGGGCCACCAGGAGGGCGAAGACAATTACGCGGAACGCATCGGCGAATACTGGCAAGTGGGAACGAACACTACCGGCGTTGACGGAAGAGATCACGATTGGTTCTGGTCAGCAGCGTTCGTCTCATGGGTATTCCGAACCGCTGGTGCCGGAAAGAATTTTCGCTATTCTACCCAGCACTCCATTTTCATCGCGCAAGCAATACGAGATCGGCTCAATGGCACCTCCTCTGGTTTCTGGGGCTTTCGTCTAGACGAGCATCACCCTGCCGTGGGCGACATCGTCTGTTGGAGCCGTCAAGACGGAATCGATTTCGACCATCAAAATAATGGCGATTACAAAGGTCACACCGATATCGTTATAGGCGTCGGAAACGATAGGATTTGGGTGATTGGCGGCAACGTTGGAAACTCGGTGACCAAACGGCCTCTTCGACTCAATTCCGAAGGGTACCTCCAAGACGCGACAATTTCGGGCGAAGTCCTTTTTGCCGTTTTGCAGAACCGTATTCCGTCATTAACCGCTCCGACAAGTACCCCGACCTCTCCCGATATGACGCAGGCGAAAGCTGGTGGAATGCCGAAACAAGGACTTGTGTTAGAAGCTCCGGATGGCGGACTGGCTATGGTCGACGAAGGATATGATCTCCTTCGCAAATGGGAGGGCTGTATTCTATACGCTTATGACGATGCAACTAAACCGCCTCATCGGGTGGCTTCTGGGGAGCACATAAACGGAACGTTGACCATCGGCTACGGTCACACCGGATCAGACGTTTGGCCCGGCCTTACTTGGACGGAAGATCAAGCGGAAGCCGCGCTAACGAAGGACGTTAAACTAGTTTCCGATCTGATTGCTCCTCTCATAAAGACACCTATTAAAAATCGGCAATTCTCTGCGTTGGTCTCCCTCACGTTCAACATCGGCCTTGGAGCGTTCAAAGATAGTTCGGCACTGAAAGCCATCAACACAGGAGATCTTGCCGCAGTGCCAGATCTCATCGCCAGGTGGCACAAAACCACGATCAATGGCGTGCTCGTCGACAGCCCTGGACTTGCCAACCGTAGAGCTGCCGAAATCGCCCTTTGGAACAAAGCATGAGGAGCGCTGGGCATGAGGGATACCGACAACGCTAACGCCCGTGAAGATGGGACCCCTTTGCCAGGCGTTGGGGACGCGCGTGAAAGTATCGTGTCGAGCAAGGGAGAATTCGCAGCCGATGACCCGGCGGTTGGCGGCACTCAAGCCGCAGGTGACTCGGCGGTTGGCGGCACTCAAGCCGCAGGTGGCTCGGGTGAAGCAGTCGCGCGAAAGCCGGTATCTTGGCCGACTATCCTCGTCCTAGCAGGCGTGCTGTCGTTGTTTTCATTCGCTACGGGCTTTGAGGATTCCCACCAGCCGGTGGGCGCACAAAGCATCCTCCTATCTATGTGGCACAACACACCCAACCTCAGATTTCTGCTCACATTTTTTCTAATATCTGCTTGTTTGGGGTTGACCGCCCTCTCTCAAAATTTCGCGTCGGCTTGGGCAAACGTTCGACGCGTATTAGAGTCTGGCGTGTTCTATTTTTTTGCTGGACTTGCCTTGTTGTTGTACGCGAAACAGGGAACTGACGCAGCGGAGCACCCATCGATCACCTTCATTTTGGCGATGCTTGGCGTTGCTATTATGCTATTCGGCACAGGTTCGCAGGCGGCAGGCGCCATCGCGACCGGTAGCGGTACCCTACCCTCGCTTCCTAAGAACGGCAGTGACGCGGCCACCCTCGAACAAGCGGTCGGCGGCAATGCTGCTCCGGCAGGCGATTGGTCACCTTTCAAGGCCAATGCCGTGATCGCAGGCGGCGCGGCGGTATTGACCGCAATTTTCGGATTTGGCGTAATTCAATACGCCGACAAAATCCCCGGCGTTTTCACTGACTACGGCACCTATAGCAGAGTCATGATCCGGCCTTGTTTAGCCGCCGCCTCCGGATCTTGTACTGAGACGGATATCAACTCCTTTATAGAAGCGAATCTGTCGCTCGGCGACTACTCTGTCAGCGCCCAGAACGCGGACGGTCGGGAGTTATTCGTCCGGAAGGAAAACAAGACGATTCAGATATTGGCTTTGAAGGACGACATGCGAAGCGGTCGGTATATCTCACTCAAGTTCGACCGCGTTCGGGACGCACCTCCCGGGACTCTGTTAGCGTCGTCAGTCTCTGTGGAGGTGCCCCTATTTGACGTCAACAAGAGTCTGGGAGATGGCTGCGTAACGGGCTCTGGAGTGGTAACTCGGTGCCGCCTATCTCCCACAGACAACGCCAGTACTAATCGATCCGATAAACTTGAGCTTGTTACCTTCGCCTTGGATCTGTCCGGCGGGGCGCAGCCGGGAAGTGTCTCCGTTCAAACAGCGCATTTTGATCCGATGTCCAATGCCGTAAAACCTGTTACCATCCAACTGCAGTAGAAGGGGTGGACATGCTATCTTCCTGGAGACTACCGTTTAACTTGGTTTCAGCGTTTGCACTTGTGGCCACGACTCTTATTGCAACAATGCCTGCGAGTGTATTGCATGCAGATCAACAATTGACCGACTTCGCGCTACAACGTTTGCAGAGTGCTCTCGAAAGTCTGAAAGATCAGGACCGGGTGGAGCTGGCCTCTCTCCTGCAATATGTCCGCATCGTAGTTTCCAACGACGAGCAAATATCTCGCAACCCCCGAGTTGATGGCAAGCTCATGAATTTGCTTGCCAACGCTTCGTCCACCCCGGACTATTCAATACGGATTCAAGGTGGATGGCTGCTGGCGAATCTTACTACTCAAAACAATGTTTGCGGTGTCGTTGATACGCTTTTCAACCCCGATCTTGATATTAGAGCTCGCGGCAATTTGTTAGCGATAGTCGCGCCCATGACAAACCAGATGCCATCAGATGTGGCGGCATGGTTAAACGCAGCGCTTGCTCAGCCGACCGGCTACCAAGACACAAGAGCGGCGGAGATCAAGGCAACTTTAAGTTCACGGTTGAATGCCCCGGAGACGCTGAATGATGGATCGCCGCGCGACTTCGATACATGCGTTGAGCTTCCCAACATTGCCTCAACATACATCGGCTCGCTCGCAGAGAATGCGTCTTATTCTGTCTACATTCATACGGGAAAGGCTGATCCTTCCGACGTCGAAAAAGTGAAGAGCGCACTTCTGCGGGCAGGATTCCAGGTGAAAGGCGTCGACAACGATCTCGATCGCGAGGGAACTGGGATAGATTACCCCCTCAAAGGTCCGGACCCCAGCTTGGCTCATCGCAAAGCTGCCGCGATCGCAAGTATTGTGAATGGAACCATCAATCGCAAGGTTGCGACACGTCCCCAGAGTTTAACGCCAATGAGCACGTTTGGCGTCTGGCTGTAGTAGGTTGTTTCCAAGGCTCCGTCGATGAGGGATGAGAAGAATCTATTCCGCCTGCCCTCCCAATCAGAAGCTCACCCCGCCCGCCCAAATAGCTTGTTTGCATCAATAGGTCAGAACTGTTGCTAGCAAACCTGACAAGTATAAGGCTTTCGTGCCGCTGATAGGACATGTCTCTACGGTTCCTAGCCCTGCTTCTCGACCTGCTTTCGCTGAGCTAAGCGGCCCTGAATCCTATTGTCCAGCTTGGCACGCTCTTTTTTGTTTTTTTCTGATTTTCTTTGTTCGACGAGTTCTACCAGCTTTTTGAGCTGCCGGTTGGGTAACTTTAATTGCCCATTTCGGACAATGACACCAGTGATATCGGCTGGAGCGGCAATGAGACTAAGTTCCTTTTCGCCTTTCAGCGTAAAGCCGTTCTTATGGATGACCTGCTTAACGTCCCAGATAAGTATACCTGGCACGTTTTCTCCTGAGATTGTAATATCATCTGCCGATTCCGATGAAGCCGCCCCTTTGTTCCGAGATGATTGCGCCCCTTGATTCCGGGATGATCTCGCCCCTTTTTAGTGGGGTCTGCAGGCGATGATTGTTGTCAGTTCATTTAGGCAGGGTGTCAAGCTTTTCGGGGCAGGTTTCGGCGTAGGCTATCGCCGCTCAATTCGATGCGATGAGCGTTGTGAACGAGGCGATCCAGTATGGCATCGGCGTAAGTCGGGTCTCCTATGACGCCATGCCATGCCGATACGGGAAGTTGGCTGGTGATGATGGTTGATCGGCGGCCGTAG
>NZ_JAQJCK010000080.1:0-762 GCF_030182455.1 Rhizobium cerradonense | reverse complement strand
CGACCATGAAGCAGTATGCCGGAATCGATGTCTCGTTGGAATACTCGAGTGTGTGCGTGGTGGATGCGGATGGCCGCATCGTGCGCGAGGCAAAGGTCCACAGTGAACCCGATGCGCTGATCGCCTGGTTTGGCGAGCAGGGCGCGGCGATGGAACGAATTGGTCTTGAGGCTGGCCCCTTGTCGCAATGGCTTTACGCGGAAATGGCGAAGGCGGATCTGGCGGTCGAACTGATCGAGACGCGCCACGTGCGGGCGGCCTTCAAGACGATGCCCGTGAAGACCGACAAGAAGGACGCACGGGGTATTGCGCAGTTAATGCGGCTTGGCTGGTTCAGGCCGGTCCACTGCAAATCTCTTCCGGCCCAGGAGGTGCGAGCGCTGCTGACCGCACGCAAGCTCATCCAGGGAAAACTTCACGACATCGAGATGAGCCTCCGGGGCATTCTGCGCGGTTTCGGCCTCAGCTTGACTTTGTACAAAATCTCTTTGGAATTTCGGGTTTGTTGCGGCGGCGCTGATCTTCCGCGTACTGGCAGCGTGGCGCGCGCGGCACTCTCATTTTGAGGCAATTTGAGCGGGGTGAATCAATTCGCCGCAGTCTCTCTGACTTGCCTGTTTCGCGTGACCGGATTCGAACCGGTGGATGACCGATCATAATGAGAACTGCGTCGGGTCGGGTGATCCTGTTCCGCAAATCCTTCGCCAGTGGCTGTCGTCGTTTCGTCCCTGGTTCACGGCACCCAGCTGGGAGCATCTCCTG
>NZ_JAQJCK010000079.1:0-766 GCF_030182455.1 Rhizobium cerradonense | reverse complement strand
GGTCCCGGTAGGGACGATGGTTACCCATCGCCCCCCGGTCAGTTCCGTACGTGCGGCACTACCGCATACGGCTCCTATCGGCTGTAGTGACGGTAAGCCGAGCATCAGGATGCGGATGCATCAGCCGGCACGGTGGCAGGTATTTGCGGACGAGCCTTTGGAAACGATCCCAAGGCAAGCGGTGTCGCTGGCTTCGGCGCATCAAGGCGTGTCGCCAAGCTCGACCAACTTCCCAGCGGAACCCTCCCAATCGTCGCAGATTGTCAGGCACCGCATGGTAGTTAAAATACCCCTGTAGCACTTGCCGTAACCACCGACCTACCTTTGCCATTGGTTCATGGCGTCGTCGCATCAGCGTTTCCCGTATTGCCGTCAGCGTCGTGCGCATGCGCTTCTCGATCGTCAGACGGACAATCTTGAAGCCCCCATCATTGCGCCGCCTGCCGCAGCAATGCGTGAATCCCAGAAAGTCGAAGGTCTCTGGCTTGCGGATACTACGTTCCCGGCATTGTTGCACAGCATACCGCCCAAAGCGTATCAGCCGCGTCTTTTCCGGGTGCAGTTGCAAGCCAAACTGGGCGAGACGCTCCCGCAGTTCTTGCAGGAAGCGCTGCGCCTCTCCTTCGTACTGGAACCCAATCACGCTGTCGTCGGCATAACGTACAATGATCACGTCGCCTTTAGCATTTCGAGTACGCCATTGCTGGACCCATAAATCCAATGCGTAATGCAGGTAGATATTGGATAGCACGGGGCTAACTACAGA
>NZ_JAQJCK010000078.1:0-781 GCF_030182455.1 Rhizobium cerradonense | reverse complement strand
TGACCGACGAAATGCAGTAACGACTGATGCTTGGACGAAACCCTCGCCGGTGCCGTTACCGCTGCCAGAGGCTCGACACTCTTGCGCTCCACCGGCAGCATGAGGCCAAGGCAGTAATCCTTCAGCGGCTCTGCCCGATCGGCATGGCCGATCACATCGACAAGCCTCTCGACATAATCCGCAAAGTCTGATTCACTTCTTCCGCTCAGGCCATTCATCTCAGCTTGCTCCTGCTGACCACGAATCGCCACGCTAGCACATCATCGCAAACCGCGAATCTCCCGTTTTTTGTGACTCATACGGCTTCTCATTGATCAGAACGCATTGGCCCATTCTCTGCGTCCGATGGACATGATGCGCCAGGGCTGACTTTCGAGTTTTCGCCATGCGTCGCAACAGTGATTGACGATATCGTCGTAGGATTTGAAGACTCGGTTCGAGAGCCAATTCTCGCGCATGAAGAGCCAGAGGTTTTCGACCGGCTTCAACTCTGGCGATTTCGGCGGGAGCGGCAGGATCGTTATGTTTTCGGGCACGACGAGATTGTTGGACATGTGCCATCCCGCCTGATCCATGATGAGGATGGCATGGGCGTCATCGGCGACATGACGGGCGATTTCGGCCAGATGCTGCGTCATCGCGTAGGTGTCGCACCACGGCATGACCAGCGCTGCCGCTTTGCCGAGCTTCGGGCAGATTGCGCCAAAGATGTAGGCCGATCTGGTGCGTTGATCATGCGGCGCTGAAGGTCGCGTTCCGCGCTTGGCCCACCGGCGCGTGA
>NZ_JAQJCK010000077.1:0-791 GCF_030182455.1 Rhizobium cerradonense | reverse complement strand
GGAGAGGTGATGGCGCCGGCGGCGCCGTTGATCATGCCGATGAGGCGACAACCGATCATTCGCGTCGTTCTCTGCTGACGGCGCAAAGCCCCCGATAGGGCCTCTCTTTTGGGCTGGTCTGGCACCGGACCGGCCCTGGCCTGCAACGGCTCCGCCGACCTTCTTCCCCTGACCGCAAGCGGCCATTCCTCGCGAGCCAACAAGCTCGGCTGCCGCCGTCCTACGCTCACGCTGCGGTCCTGCAGATGCATTCCGTCCAATCCGTCGCCTCTCGACCGCCATCGAGGCCGCATCGGGTGGCTTCGGACAACCTCAGGAGATAAGACAATGGCTCAGATCGGCACCTTCACCCGCGACGAAAACGGCACCTACGCAGGCACCATCAAAACCCTCACCCTCAACGTCAAGGCCACCATCAAGCCCTGCGACCGCGATAACGACCGCGCCCCGGACTTCCGCGTCACTGCAGGCGGTGTCGAGTTCGGAGCAGGCTGGACCCGCACCGCCCGCGAAACAGGCGCCGAATACCTCTCGCTCAAGCTCGACGATCCGTCCTTCACGGCCCCGGTCTACGCCTCCCTGGTCCAGGGCGACAAGGGCGAGCACAAGCTCATCTGGTCGCGCTGACCAGCACATCGGCGCTCCGCTTCACGGCGGGGCGCCTCTTCCACACCAGTGGAATTATGCGGAGCAGAAGCCGCCGCTATCGTCGAGAAATCCAGCCTTCAGCGATCAGCACTCCGCATAATCACACTCTCAGCATAATCGACGTTTTGCGGTGCACCGCAAAA
>NZ_JAQJCK010000076.1:0-802 GCF_030182455.1 Rhizobium cerradonense | reverse complement strand
GCGCTTAGTGCGGCTGCAAAGCCGATGAAAGATAGTTGATGAAAGTTCAGTACGGAGAAGAAGTGGCGAATCACTCTGACCCCGAGTCATGCGGCGCACATCGCGAGGTATGCGTCGAAGCGTTGACAGGGGAAACCGGCAGGCCAGCCATAGAGCCGCGAAATGAAAAATCCGGGATGCCGACGCTGTTAAGCGAAGCGGAAGGCAACACGGTGCATGGCGTCAATCGCAAGCCATGCCCCGATCCCGCGCGGTCGGAGACCCTGTGCATGCCGGGAAGTCTTTCATACGGAAGCAGCGAGATCTCATCGGTGTCCAGTGCAAATGGACTGGACGGGACTGGGAAGGTCGTTGACCGCAAGCCAGTCATCGACGCTGATGAGAAGTCGGATACACCCATAGTACCGGGGAAGTTGCCGAACAAGGGAGATGATCCTGCGGAGGCAATGGAGGGAAGGGGTGTAGTCGGAGGGAACGCCTTCGAAACTCCAGCGTGCCGGACACAGAGCCGGATCAAACCGCCGCTTGCCATTGCGAAGAACCTTGACGACCCGAAGCTCTCCTGAAAATCCCGCGCCATCCAGTCTCATTGTCCACAGTCTCCGTTGTGGACACAGATTCGCTCAACGCTCAGTCAATGAACAGGTGCAGCGATTTGCGCGCTTAGTGCGGCTGCAAAGCCGATGAAAGATAGTTGATGAAAGTTCAGTACGGAGAAGAAGTGGCGAATCACTCTGACCCCGAGTCATGCGGCGCACATCGCGAGGTATGCGTCGAAGCGTTGACAGGGGAAACCGGCAGG
>NZ_JAQJCK010000075.1:0-823 GCF_030182455.1 Rhizobium cerradonense | reverse complement strand
TTCAACTCTGGCGATTTCGGCGGGAGCGGCAGGATCGTTATGTTTTCGGGCACGACGAGATTGTTGGACATGTGCCATCCCGCCTGATCCATGATGAGGATGGCATGGGCGTCATCGGCGACATGACGGGCGATTTCGGCCAGATGCTGCGTCATCGCGTAGGTGTCGCACCACGGCATGACCAGCGCTGCCGCTTTGCCGAGCTTCGGGCAGATTGCGCCAAAGATGTAGGCCGATCTGGTGCGTTGATCATGCGGCGCTGAAGGTCGCGTTCCGCGCTTGGCCCACCGGCGCGTGATCTTGTTCTTCTGACCGATGCGAGCTTCGTCCTCGAACCAGATTTCTATTTGCTTGCCTCGTGCCGCTCCAGCGGCAATTTCTGCCACCGCGGCGGGGAACTTTTTTTAAATTCCTCAATGGCTTGGGGGTCTTGCGCGTGATGTTTGGGCCGTGCGGCAAGCTTGCGATAGCCCATGGCTCGCACCTCACGGCTCAGCGTTTGCTCGCTCACCGAGATGCGAAACTCTTCCCAAAGCCATTGAACCAGATCGCACAGACGCCAACGCACAACGCCGTCAAGATAGGGCGTCGGTCCGCGCTCGATGGCCTGTGCCAAGGCCGCACGCTGCTGATCGTTTAATCGCGACTGCGGACCGGGAGCCTTGCCGTTGATCAGGCCTTGGGGACCACGCTCGTTGAAGCGCATGACCCAGTCCCGAACGATCTGGAGCGTGACATTGCCGAGACGGGCGGCATCGGAACGCGAGCCTCCGTCATAGATCGACGCGAGCGCCAACAAACGTCGTGCCTGGGCGGCGTCCTT
>NZ_JAQJCK010000074.1:0-848 GCF_030182455.1 Rhizobium cerradonense | reverse complement strand
GAGCGTTCGACGTCTTTGGCCAATCTGCGGCATCTGCCAAGCCAGGCGAAGGTCCGTTCGACCACCCATCGACGCGGCAGAACCTCGAAGCCTTTCGCCTTGTCTGAGCGCTTGATGATCTCGATCGTCCAGCGCCCGATCTTTTTCAGTCGCCGCTTCAACTTATCGCCCGCATAGCCACCATCGGCGAAGACATGCAGTAACCATGGCCACCTGTGGCGGATGGATTTCAGGAGATCGGGAGCACCGTCGCGATCCTGGATGTCGGCGCTGTGCACCATGAGACCGACCATCAGGCCGAGCGTATCGACGATGATATGGCGCTTGCGGCCTTTGGTCTTCTTGCCCGCGTCATAGCCCCGGATGCCGCCGCTTTCGGTGGTTTTGACGCTCTGGCTATCGATCACACCGGCCGTCGGGCTTGCCTCCTTGCCCTCCAACTCGCGCGTTTCCATCACGAGACGATGGTTGATGCGTGGCCAAAGTCCCAACGCTCTCCATTCATAGAAATAGCGCTGGACGGTCGAGCAGGGTGGAAAATCCTTCGGCAGCATCCGCCATTGGCAACCAGTTGTGGCGATGTAAAGCAGGGCATTCACCACCTCTCGCAAATCCGTGGTCCGCGGGCGGCCCAAGCGGCGCGGCATTGGCAGGAAAGGCTGAACCAGACCCCATTCCCGATCCGTCATATCGCTTGCGTAGCGTGCCGTTCGCCGGGCATATTGCCGACGGGTGATTTTGGTCCAGGCCATCGTGTTCTCCATCGAATCTCGCAAATCCGAAGGAATCATAACCTGTTGAAATCACCCACCTCTTTTTGAGGCAGCCTCTAAGCTTGACTTTGTACA
>NZ_JAQJCK010000073.1:0-852 GCF_030182455.1 Rhizobium cerradonense | reverse complement strand
GACGTCGAACCGTGGTTCGGATGACTACATCGATCAGCCGGCGAAGATGCCCGCTCTTGGCGGCGCCAGCGCGGATCCACTGCGCTTTCTCGACTTCCTCATAAGGGAACCCGTCAGGACAATGTTGCTCCACCGAAGCGGTGTCCCAGTCGTCGTCCCTGATCCGTCCCGGTATGCGGTCCACAAGCTCATAGTCGCCAGCCGCCGAAACACCGACGGGCAGGGGCCGGCGAAGCGTGAGAAGGATATCCGACAAGCTGCGCTGCTCTTCGAAGCTCTGCAGCAGACAAGGCGATCTGCCGACTTGGCGCTCGTCTACAACGAAGCATGGAAGCGCGGGCCTACATGGCGAGAAGGTATTCGAACCGGGGCAGGAATGCTGCCGGCACAAGATGCAGAGCGACTCAACACGGTCCTCACCGAGGGCGCAAAAAGAAACCGCGAAGAAATTGAACTTCCGTTTGGAGAATAGACCGTCTTCCAATTCCAAGGCTAAGCAGTTGATTTAATTCGAAGTGGCGAAGACAAATATAATGCCGACAGTTCGAGTCCGCTCAAGGCGACAGAGGTGGTATCCTATCTTGCGACCCATCCTCTCGACCGTTATACTGTTTTTGAAAAACAGTATAACACCGGAGTCGAGCTATGAAGTCCATCGACCTCATGTATCAGACGATGCTCGCCGAGCTCGGTCAGCGCTCGCTCGATGCCGCTTGGACGGCCGATTTCCCTCCGGAGGGTCGGTTCACCCCAGCGAAGGTTAAGGGGCGCACGTACTGGTATTTCGACATCCCGGATGGACATGGTGGTACGAAACGTCGTTACGTCGGTTCCGCTGATGATCCGGTTATC
>NZ_JAQJCK010000072.1:0-1011 GCF_030182455.1 Rhizobium cerradonense | reverse complement strand
GATCGCCTTGTCTGCTGCAGAGCTTCGAAGAGCAGCGCAGCTTGTCGGATATCCTTCTCACGCTTCGCCGGCCCCTGCCCGTCGGTGTTTCGGCGGCTGGCGACTATGAGCTTGTGGACCGCATACCGGGACGGATCAGGGACGACGACTGGGACACCGCTTCGGTGGAGCAACATTGTCCTGACGGGTTCCCTTATGAGGAAGTCGAGAAAGCGCAGTGGATCCGCGCTGGCGCCGCCAAGAGCGGGCATCTTCGCCGGCTGATCGATGTAGTCATCCGAACCACGGTTCGACGTCAAGAACTCAACTCTGTAGCCGTCGGCATTTTGAAACGCCGACGAGGCCGCGGAGCCCGATCGGTGTGGAACTGGCCGGAAACTAGCGTCGACGCCCTGCAGCAGCTCAAGGATCGGAGGCAGACTATCTTCAACCTCCCGACTGATAGCATAGTCCTGGGCAATGTCCGCATCGCCGGTCAGGATCGCAGCTATGGGAAGGCGGACGCCCAGCAGTCCTGAATAGCACTGAAAGGCCACCGTGCCGATGAGAACACCCCGGAGCCGAAAGAGACCCCCATCGGCAAGAGCCTCGACGATATCGCCCGACATGGCATCAGGGGCGATCATCCCGCCCTCGCGGGTCAGGGTATTTACCAAGCGCCTGCGAGCGCGTAGATCATCCTTGTCCCGCTTATGATCAGCTACGCGCTGCGCGATAACCGGATCATCAGCGGAACCGACGTAACGACGTTTCGTACCACCATGTCCATCCGGGATGTCGAAATACCAGTACGTGCGCCCCTTAACCTTCGCTGGGGTGAACCGACCCTCCGGAGGGAAATCGGCCGTCCAAGCGGCATCGAGCGAGCGCTGACCGAGCTCGGCGAGCATCGTCTGATACATGAGGTCGATGGACTTCATAGCTCGACTCCGGTGTTATACTGTTTTTCAAAAACAGTATAACGGTCGAGAGGATGGGTCGCAAGATAGGATACCACCTCTGTCGCCTTGA
>NZ_JAQJCK010000071.1:0-1037 GCF_030182455.1 Rhizobium cerradonense | reverse complement strand
CTTGGCTGATAGTTTGCGGGCAACGCCGGGCCGTGGCTCCTCACTCAACGCGCCTTCGAGATTGGCCTCTACCAGGCGGCGCTTGGTGCGATAGATGGTCGATCCGCTGACATTCAAAGTCGCAGCGATGACCTCGTCGCTCACACCCTCATTCGCCGCCAACAGGATTTGTGCACGCTTGAGCCTGCGCGCCGAGTGACGGCCACCGCTCAAAAGAGCGTTCAGTTGCTCACGTTCAAGCTGGTTGAGTTCCACATGATATCTTATATTCATTTGAGCCTCCTGATGCGATGAAACATAGGTTAAACTCAAATGAATCAAACGTTTGGCAAAGAGCCTCCTGCCGGAGCGCCACAGTTCACGCAGCTGCAGGGCCAATACCTGGCCTTCATTTATGCCTATACCAGGATCTTCAAACGCTCCCCGGCAGAAGCGGACATGCGTCGCCACTTTGAGGTGACCGCACCGTCTGTACACCAGATGGTGATAACCCTGGAAAAGGCCGGGCTCATTCAACGCCAGCCTGGAGTAGCGCGAAGCATTCAATTGCTCGTACAACCCGAAGCGCTGCCAATCTTGCGATAGCTCAACCCGTCAGAATCTCTGCGGAACGGTACTAGAAGCATCCTGGGCCGAGCGCAACGATGCGGGTACCGTTTTGTCCGTGGTGTCGGCAACCTCAAGTCGGATTCCGATTTTAGTGAGATCCGCCGCCAGCGATGGATCGGCCTGCATAAGATAGATGGTGTAACGGGCGGATCCCAGCCAGGCGAGTTTGAAGGCTTGGTGGTCGTCCCTCACAATGATGGTGTCGCGGAGTCAGGAGTGGCCTGCTCCATAGCATCACGGAGAGACGACCATGAAGCAGTATGCCGGAATCGATGTCTCGTTGGAATACTCGAGTGTGTGCGTGGTGGATGCGGATGGCCGCATCGTGCGCGAGGCAAAGGTCCACAGTGAACCCGATGCGCTGATCGCCTGGTTTGGCGAGCAGGGCGCGGCGATGGAACGAATTGGTCTTGAGGCTGGCCCCTTGT
>NZ_JAQJCK010000008.1:0-279904 GCF_030182455.1 Rhizobium cerradonense | reverse complement strand
TGTAGATTCCGATGATTTACCGGACGGCGTTCCAATCAAAAACCGGACACGATTCCGAGAATTAGCCGGACGCGATTCCGATTTGATACCGGACAGTTTTTCAACGTAAGCAGTGCCCCTGGGTCAGCAACCTTGGCATGCATTTCCTTTTGAACTTGAGGAGATGGCATGTCGAAGAGACGAAGGCTGACCATGAGACAACTACGACATTTGCTTCGACTGCGATCAGACGGCGTGAGCGTTCGCGATATTGCCGATCTGCTCGGGATTGCCCGCAGCACGGTGCAGGACGGGATCGGGCGGGCTGCGACGGCAGGGCTGTCATGGCCTTTGCCTGCCGATCTGACTGACGACGTCCTGGAAGGCAAACTTTTCGCCCGGCGAGGCACCAAACAAGGGGTGCGGCGACTACCAGAGCCGGATTGGAGCGTCATTGCGGTCGAGCTGAAGAAGCCCGGCGTGACGCTGACGATCCTGTGGGAGGAATACCGGGCGATTCATCCGGATGGCTACGGGTTCAGCCGGTTCTGCGACCTGTTCCGCGGCTTTGAGCGACGTCTGACGCCAACGATGCGGCAGATCCATATCGCCGGCGACAAGGTGTTCGTCGACTATTCCGGCAAGAAGCTGCCGATCGTCGATCGCAAGACCGGCGAGATCCGCGAGGCGGAGATCTTTGTCGGCGTGCTTGGCGCATCGAGTTATGCGTTTGCAGAAGCAACCTGGACCCAGACCCTACCGGATTGGATTGGCTCGCACGTGCGCATGTTCGCCTTCTTCAGCGGCGTGCCGCGCCTTATCGTTCCGGATAATTTGAAGTCCGGCGTCAACAAGGCGAGCTTCTACGATCCAGAGATCAATCGCAGTTATGGCACCATGGCCGCCTATTACGGCGTCGGTGTCCTCCCCGCACGACCGAGGCGCCCGAAAGACAAGCCAAAGGTCGAGGCCGGCGTTCGTTTTGCCCAAAGCTGCATCCTCGGCCGGCTGCGTAATCAGACCTTCTTCTCACTGGAGGAAGCCAATGCCGCGATCCGCGGAGCCGTCGAGCGGATCAACACGCACGTAATGAAGCGGCTTGGCAAAACCCGCCAGGAGATGTTCGAGACCATGGAACGCCCGGCACTGGCGGCTCTTCCGGCGGAGGCTTACGAATACGCCGAATGGAAGCTGGCGCGGGTGTCGACTGACTATCACGTCGAGTTCGAGCACTATTTCTATTCCGTGCCCCATGCGCTCATCCGCCAGCAGGTGGATATCCGGGCCACGAGCCGCACAATCGAGGTCTTCTTCAAAGGCAAGAGGGTTGCGGCCCACCAACGCCGTTACGGCGGTTCCCGCCACGGAACCGACCCCGACCATATGCCCAGTTCGCACCGCCGTTACGCAGAATGGTCTCCCGAACGCTTCCAGCGCTGGGGTGCATCCATCGGACCTCACACAGAGGGGCTGATCATCGCCATCCTGGCCAACCGTCCTCATCCAGAACAAGGCTTTCGAACTTGCCTCGGCGTGCTGAAGCTCTATCGGGCAATTCCCACGATGCAGGCCGAAGCGGTGTCCGCCCGTGCCGTCGAGATCGGTGGACTGACCTGCAAAAGCATCAGCGCCCTCATCAGCACCTACAAGGCACCAAGACATTCCGCCGAAACCGCCGCCGTCGGTGAGCATGCCAATCTTCGCGGCAAAGCCTACTTTCATTAGGAGACAATCAAAAATGCTGACCAATCCCACCGTCGATACTCTGTACCAACTCGGCCTTTCCGGCATGGCCACCGCTTTCCAGGACCTGGAGAAGCAACCGGAAGCGAGAAGCCTTCAGCATGGCGAATGGCTCGCGATCTTGCTCGAACGCGAGCAGACCACGCGCCGCCAGAAACGCTTCGAGGCACGAGCCCGCGCGGCCAGGCTCCGTCATGACGCCCAGGTCGAGAATGTCGATTTCCGTGCAGCACGCGGTCTCGACCGTAATCTCTTCCTCAAGCTTTCGACCTGCGACTGGATCAGACAGCGGCACTCCTTGCTATTGATCGGACCAGCCGGCGTCGGCAAAAGCTGGCTGGCCTGCGCCCTCGGCCACAAGGCGTGCCGTGAGGATCTTTCCGTCGCCTATCACCGCGTGCCCCGGCTCTTTGCCGCGCTTGCCTTGGGACGAGGCGACGGTCGCTACGCAAAGGTGCTCAAGAGCTTGGCCAAAACCGATCTCCTGATCCTGGATGATTGGGGCCCCGAGAAGCTCAGCGACGAGCAACGCCGCGTGGACCACTGGTACGATATGATCGGAAATCCCACGATCGCCGACGCCGTGCTGGATCGCCTCGTCCACAACGCCTACCGCATCGAACTTTCCGGTGAGAGCCTGCGCAAACATCGAAACCTGTCAGCCGAGGATGCAACTCAGGCTTGACCAGCCTGATATTCGCCGACAATGATCAACTCAGGCCCAGAGACGCTCTACACCGTCCGGCTTCGCCTCGGAATCGCGTCCGGTAAAACGCTGGAATAAGCGTCCGGTCAATGATCGGAAACCCCGTCCGGTTTCATTGGAATACACACGGACGTCATCGCGGAGCTCTCCACCGATCAGATCGCCGCATTGACGACGCTTCAGATCACCGGCCTCACGACGAAGCAACTTGAGGCATTGAGCACGGAACAGGTCGAAACCCTGTCGTCGGCGCAGGTGGCGTCGCTGAGCTCGACGCAACTCGCGGCCTTGGGCACGGCGGACATCGCGACGTTCTCCACCGCCGATATCGCGGCAATTGCCAGCAAGGCCGTGAAAGGCTTGAGTACGGAAGTTATCGCAGCGCTTTCCTCCGACAAGATTGCCGTGTTGACGACAGCCCAGGTCGCCTCGCTTAAAACAACGCAGGTCGAGGCCTTGGACGCTGATCAGTTCGATGGCCTGTCGACCGCCCAGATTGCTGCCCTCAGCACCACCGCAATTGCAAGCCTGACGACCGATCAGATCGCCGGTTTGAGCACCGCCCAGGTCGAAGCCTTGTCGCCGGCGCAGGTCAAGGCCCTATCCTCGACGCAGCTGGCGGTCCTAAGCACGGATGACATAGCGACATTCTCGACCGCCGATGTCGCGGCGATCACGAGCAAAGGCATCTTGGGCCTGGGTACGGGCATTCTTGAAGCCCTCACCACCACTCAGATCGCCGCATTGAGCACTGTCGCGGTTCCAAAGCTGACGACCGATCAGATCGCAGCCTTGAGCACCGATCAGGTCAAGGCTCTGACCTCGGCGCAGGTCAAGGCTCTGACTTCGACGCAACTTGGGGCTCTCAGCACGGATGATATAGCGACCTTCTCGACCGCTGATATCGCTGTCATCACGGCCAAAGCCATACCGGGCCTGAGCGCGGACGTCATCGCAGAGCTCTCCACGAAGCAGATCTCCGTATTGACGACGGTCCAGATCGCTGCCCTCAAGACAGCGCAGATCGAGGCTTTGACCTCCGATCAGGTCGAGGCCTTGTCGTCGACCCAGGTGAAGGCGCTGACTTCGACACAACTTTCTGCCTTGAGCGCAGAGGATATAGCGACATTCTCGGCCGCCGATATCACGGCGATCGCCGGCAAGGCCATGCCCGGTCTGAGCACGGACATTGTCGCCGCCTTTACCACAAGTCAGATCGCTTCATTGACGACAGCCCAGCTCAGCGCGCTCACGACAGTGCAACTCCAGGCCTTGAGCACCGATCAGGTCGAGGCTTTGACGCCGACGCAGGTCAAGTCGCTGAGCTCGACGCAACTTGCGGCCCTGAGCGCGGACGATATAGCGACCTTCTCGACCGCGGACATTGCGGCGATCACGGTCAAGGCCCTCCCGGGCATGAACACGGACACAGTCGCAGCGCTTAGCACCAATCAGATCGCTGTATTGACGACACTTCAGGTCGCAGCGCTGACAACAGCACAGCTTACGGCCTTGAGCACCGATCAGGTCGAGGCTCTGTCGCCGACGCAGGTCAAGGCGCTGAGCTCGACGCAGCTTGCGGTTCTGAGCGAGGAGGACATAGCGACCTTTTCCACCGCGGATATCGTGGCGATCACCAGCAAAGCCCTGACAGGCTTGAGCACGGATACCGTCGCGGCGCTTTCCGACGATCAGATCGCCGTGTTGACCACGCTCCAGATCAATGCCCTCAAGACAGTACAGCTTCAGGCCCTGAGCGCCGACCAGATCGAAGCCATGTCGACCGTTCAGATTGCTGCCTTGAGCACCAGCGCGGTTGCAAACTTGACGGCCGACCAGGTCGAGGCTTTGAGCACCGATCAGGTGGGAGCTCTGTCCACGACGCAGGTGCGGTCGCTGACTTCAACGCAACTTGCGGCCCTGAGCGCAGAGGACATAGCTGTGTTCTCGACCGCCGATATCGCGGTGATCACGAACAAGGCTATATCGGGCCTGAGCGAAGATATTATCGGAGCCCTGTCGACTGTTCAGATTGCTGCCCTGAGCACCAGCGCGGTTGTAGGCCTGACGGCCGACCAGATCGACGCCTTGAGCACAGCTCAGGTCCAAGCACTATCCACGGCCCAGGTGAAGGTGCTGAGTTCAACGCAACTTGCGGCCCTGAGCGCAGAGGACATCGCGACCTTCTCAACCGCCGATATCGCGTCGATCACGAGCAAGGCCATGCCGGGCTTGAGCACGGATGTTGTCGCATCTCTCAGCGAAGATCAGATTGCTGCCCTGAGCACCAGCGCAGTTGTGAGCCTGACGGCCGATCAGGTCGAAGCCTTGAGCAGCACTCAGGTCGGCCTCCTCTCCGCTGCGCAGGTCAAGGCGCTGACTTCGTCGCAAGTCGCTGCCTTGGGTGACGATGTTACAGTCTTGTCCACCGACAAGATCGCCGTGCTGAGTTCATCGGGCATTACGGGCTTGACTGCCGATCAGATTACCGCCCTGAGCTCGGCTCAGCTCGACGCCCTGACCAGTACCCAGATCGGCGCACTCAGCTCGACACAGATCGCGGCGCTGAGCACGGGCGACATAGCGTCGCTTTCAACGACCCAAATCGCGGCACTGAGCACCGCTGGCGTCGCAGGACTTTCGACCAAGCAGCTCGCCGTCCTGAGCACCGATCAGATTGCGCTTCTGTCGACCAAGCAGATCGCGGCGCTGAGTTCGGCGCAGGTTGCTGCTTTGAGCACAGACGACATAGCGGCTCTTTCAACAGCCCAGATTGCTTCCCTCAGCACGGCTGGCGTTGCGGGATTGAGCACCAAGCAACTAGCGGTGCTCAGCACCAGTCAGGCTGAAGCCTTGACCAGCGCCGAGGTCGGCGCTCTCCATTCCACACAGATTGCCGCGCTTACTTCGGACGACATAGCAACCTTCTCGACCAAGGACATTGCGGCAATCAGTTCGAGTGCGATTCCGGGGTTGTCGACGGCGACGATCGCCTCCCTGACGACAGCCCAGATCGCGGCCCTGAGTACGCAGGGTATTGCCGCCCTGAGCACAGCGCAGATTGCAGCGCTGAGCACCGCTCAAGTGGAGGCCTTGACGAGCACCCAGGTCGGCGCGCTGAGCTCACGGCAGATCGGAGCCCTCGGCACGGACGACATAGCAACGTTTTCGACCAAGGACATTGCGGCGATCAGTTCGGATACCATCGCCGGATTGTCGACAGACACCGTCGCCTCCCTGACGACGACCCAGATCGCATCGTTGAGTACGGCAGATATCAATGTGCTCAGCACCAAGCAGATCGCGGCCCTGAACACGGCGCAGATGGAGGCTTTGACCAGCACCCAGATCGGAGCACTCAGTTCCACACAGCTTATGGTATTGGGGTCTGACGATATAGCGACCTTCTCGACGAAGGAGATCGCGGCGATCGGTTCGAATGCGATCCCAGGCCTGTCGACGGACGCGATCGCCTCCTTGACGACGGCTCAAATCGCGGCGCTGAGCACGGTCGGCGTCAGTGGACTGAGCACCAAGCAGATCGCGGCCCTGAGTACCGATCAGGTGGACGCTCTGACCAACGCTCAGGTCGGCGCGCTCGGCTCGCGACAGGTTGCGGCCTTGGGCACCGGCGACATCGCTACCCTTTCGGCAAGCCAGATCACCTCTTTGAGCACGGCGGGCATCGCAGGTCTGACCACCGATCAGATCGCGGCGCTCAGCACCGATCAGGTCGAGGCCCTGACCAGCACCCAGGTCGGCGCACTTAGCTCGAAACAGATTGCCTCCCTCAGCGCCGAGGATCTCGACACCTTCACTGCTGCGGAGATAGCCGTAATCACTTCGATTGCGGTCTCGGGCCTGTCGACGGCAACGATCGCCTCGCTGTCGGCGACCCAGGTCGCCGCACTTGGCACGGCGGGCATATCGGGTCTGACCACCGATCAGATCGCGGCGCTCAGCACCGTTCAATTGGACGCTTTGACGACCGCGCAGGTCGGCGCTCTCACCTCGAAGCAGATTGCGGTCCTCAGCACCGACGATATCGCTTCGCTCTCGTTGGAACAGGTCGCGGCACTTGGCACGGCGGGGATAGAGGGTCTGACCACGGATCAGATCGCGGTGCTCAGCACCGATCAGGTTGAAGCCTTGAGCAGTACCCAAGTGGGCGCGCTCAGCGCGAAGCAGATCGCGGCGCTCAGTGCGGACGATCTGGATACCTTCACCACTGCCGAAATGGCCGCGATCGGTTCAAGCGCGGTCTCGGGCCTGTCGACGGCAACGATCGCCTCGCTATCGGCGACCCAGATGGCGGCCTTGGGTACGGCGGCCATAGTGGGGTTGACCACCGATCAGATCGCAGTGCTGAGCACCGATCAGGTGGACGGCCTGACGACGGCACAAATGCACGCACTCAGCTCGAAACAGATTGCGGCCTTGAGCACCGCCGACATCGCCTCGCTTTCGCTGGAACAGGTCACGGCACTTGGCACGGCGGGGATAGAGGGTCTGACCACCAGCCAGATTGCTGCCCTGAACACCAATCAGGTCGAGGCGCTGACCAGTGTGCAGATCGGCGCCCTCAGCTCGAAACAGATTGCCGCCCTTAGCGCGCAGGATCTGGATACCTTCACCTCAGCCGAGCTTGCGGCAATCGGTTCGAGTGCGGCTTCGGGCCTGTCGACGGCAACGATCGCCTCACTGTCGGCCGCCCAAATCGCAGCGCTGGGTACGGCCGCCATTTCGGGTCTGACCACCGATCAGATCGCAGTGCTGAGCACCGATCAGTTGGACGCTTTGACGACGGCTCAGGTCGGCGCTCTGACCTCGAAGCAGATTGCGGCCATGACCACCGGCGACATCGCCTCGCTTTCGGAGGAGCAGGTTGCAGCACTTGGCACGTCGGGTATAGCGGGCTTGACCACCGATCAGATCGCGGTATTGAGCACCGATCAAGTCGAGGCACTGACAAGCGTGCAGATCAGCGCGCTCAGCTCGAAGCAGATTGCCGCCCTCAGCGCGGATGATCTGGATACCTTCACCACGACCGAGATCGCGGCGATCGGTTCAAGCGCGGTCTCGGGCTTGTCAACGGCAACGGTCGCCTCGCTGACGGCGTCCCAAGTCGCAGCCCTGGGGACAGCCGCCATATCGGGTCTGACCACCAACCAGATCGCAGTCCTCAGCACCGATCAGGTGGATGCCCTGACGACCGCTCAGGTCGGCGCTCTCACCTCCAAGCAGATTGCGGCCATGAGCACCGTCGACATCGCCTCACTTTCGGATGCGCAAATCGCCGCCTTAAGTTCGACGGCTGTTGCAGGCCTCGGCAGCGCGCAGGCCGGCGCCTTGACGGTTGAGCAGGTCGAAACGCTCTCGACCAGTCAGATCGCTGGATTGAGTTCGGAGGCGCTGAAGGGCCTGACCCTTGATATGCTGGACACTTTCTCACCGGAAGAACTCGGTGCGATTAGCTCAAGCGCGATGAAGGGGCTATCTACGGACTTTATCGTGACGCTTTCCGCCACCGAAATTGCGGCCTTGAGCACGGCAGGCGTTGCGGGATTGAGCAGCGACCAAGTCGCAGTTCTTAGCGAGGAGCAGGTCGAAGCGCTTTCCACCAGTCAGATCTCCGCATTGAGTTCCACCGGGCTTGCCGGGTTGACCACCACGGATCTGGAAACCTTCTCGACGGAGGAACTTACGGCGATTAGTTCGACGGCGATCAGAGGATTGTCCACGACCGCCATCGCGTCCCTATCCTCCGACGAGATTGCGGCTTTGACGACAGGCCAGATTTCTTCGCTGAGCTACGCCCAGGTGGCGGCAATGAGCACTGCGCAAATCGAAGCGCTGTCGACATCGCAGGTCGGCTCCTTCGACGTCATGCAGGCCGCAGCACTGGATGCTACCGACCTCGCCGCGTTTTCAACCGAGCAGATCATCTCTCTGAGCACGAGCGCGATTTCGGGACTGAGCACCAGTGCGCTGGCCGCCTTGTCAACGTCCCAGGCTGAAGCCTTTACGTCAGGTCAGCTCGCTTCCATGACGTCGGCACAGCTCGCGGCGTTGACGACGAGCAGCTCCGCGTCAGACGCTTTGTCCTACCTGACGGTCTGACGTTCGGAGGTGACCAGATGGCAAATGGACAACTATTATGATCGGCTGGTCATCATTGCTGTGCAGAACAAGGCATTGAGCCTGCCGAGGCAGGCTCAAGCGTGATGGAGTTCTGTTCCCTGGATAGCCGAAAGCTTCCAGTCGGAACCGGGCTGGCGCACGAAGGTCCAGACTTCGGTGGTCTCAGACGCATTGCGATCGTCGCCGTCGACGAGTCGGCCCGTCGTGCGGTCGAGCAGCGCGTCGACGCTCGAATAGCGCATGGCAAGAGTGGCATATTCGGCATTGCCTTCGCGCCAGGCTTCTGAAATATCGCCCTGCAGCAGACGAACGTTGGAAACGCTGTTGCGGACGCCTTTGGTTGCATTCTCTCCGAGCTCCTCGGCAAGATAGGACATTGCCTCCGGCGTGGTTAGACGGCGTAGGGTGTTGTAGTCCTCGGCGCCATAAGCCGATTGGACTTCCGTCAGAAGCTGTTCGAAACGGTCGAGATCGGCTTGCGACAGCCCGATCTCGTCATTGGCATGTCTTTGCGGCGCCTGGCTCGCAGCGCCACCGCCTATCGTCGGAATGGAGAAGGAAGAAGGCCGCGGCGCGCTCATATTGTATGACGCGTTCGATCCCGATGCCGAATAAGAGGTTCGCTGCCGGTTGGCGAAAAACCGCATGGCGAAGCTGATGGCCGCGATGATCAGGCCGATCTGCAGCAGCATGCCAAGGAAACCGAAGCCGCCGCCGAACCCGTGTCCGAGCAGCATGCCGAGAAGACCGCCCGCTATCAATCCGCCGATCATCGACCGGCCGAAACCGTTGAAGAGGCTGGGACGCGGCTGCGTATTGATCGGCGACTGCGTTTGGGTTTGGGTCTGCGGCCGGGGCGTCATGGTCCGGTCGATGGGAGCGGCTTGCGTCGGAGCTGTGCGGGTTATCGCCGGAGAGTCAAAGGTTCGCGTCCCGCGGCTGCCGAATCCACTAAAACCGCCGGCACGACGCGCATCGGCATCGCTGAAGCTCGCAAGGGACGTAGCAACGGCAAGGGCGACGATGACTGCAAGCTGAGTGAAACGCGGAACTGCACCGGGCATTGTTTCTCCTGTCCTTAGGCAGAAAGATGACTTGTTCGGTATATATAGGAACGCGGCTTGCGATTAAAAGTTGGCGGGAAGTTCGCCTTTGCGCCTGCCTGTTCCGTGTGTCGGCAAGATCGTTGCCATCCGTCAGCAGCGTTTCCAACGGGAAGAGGCGGCATGGAGCATCGAGGAGATGAAAGCCTTCTGGCGCAGATCGCTTAGCTCAGTGTCTGCCAACTCATTGTTTTGAAGTTCACCGGGGGCATAGTCGGGACTGGATCGCCGATCCCCTCCGGTGCGAGCGGGCAGATTGCCCAAAAGCCACTGCATCACATGCATGCGATACAGAAGCCCGGACAAGATATGGAAGCGGGCTTTCTTGTTTGCGGCCGCCTGCCAATCCTGGGAGGATGCGTTCGGATCATGGTCTTCCGGATACATTTTCGCGGCTCCGTATTGGATGTTTGCCATCGGCCTCCGAAGCCACTGCAACTCCGCTCGTCCTAGTGATATCGATGCGCAAGCTCGACATCGAAATGCGGGGGTCCATCGGAGGTGATCGGCACAAAACGACCCTTCACCCGGAACACTTTTTCGATGAGCCCAGTGCCGGCCAGGACCTTGGGATCACCGTCGAAGACCAGATTGCCTCTATCGAGCAACGAGATCTGATCGCAAACCGACATTGCTTGATTGAGATCGTGGATCGCCATGATGATGGTGACACCCTTTTCCCGGCTGAGCCGGTGGACGAGATCGAGAACCTCCACCTGGTAGCCTATGTCGAGGAACGAGGTCGGCTCATCGAGCA
The DNA here is from genome assembly GCF_030182455.1 of Rhizobium cerradonense. Classification (NCBI taxonomy): domain Bacteria; kingdom Pseudomonadati; phylum Pseudomonadota; class Alphaproteobacteria; order Hyphomicrobiales; family Rhizobiaceae; genus Rhizobium; species Rhizobium cerradonense. The sequence continues at coordinate 269,475 of NZ_JAQJCK010000008.1, read as the reverse complement.
GCAAAATCCGTGCTTCCTGGGCAATCGCCGCCGAAATCCAAGCCCGCTGGCGCTCGCCGCCGGACAGTTCCCGCAGGCTCCTGTCGGCAAAGCCGTGGAGCCCTGTGCTTTCCAGCGCCCAGCGAATGGCATCCTCATCCCGCGGACCATAGCTTTTGAACAGGCCGACATGCGCGAAGCGACCTTGCCGCACCAGTTGCGCCACGGTCATCTCGTCAGGCGCGGCCGGTTGCTGCGGCAGGAAGGCAAGCCGTTTGGCCAATTGTCGCCGCGACATGGATGTGATCGGCCTGCCATCGATCTCCGCGTTCCCATCGGCCGGTTTGATCAGACCGGAAAGGGCTTGCAGCGCCGTGCTCTTTCCGGAGCCGTTGGGTCCGATCAGCGCGCGGATTTCGCCTGGCCTGAAGGAGAGATCTAGGCCGTTCAGCGCTCTTCGAGGACCATAGGCGACGGATAGGCGGGAGCAGGACAGCAGCATGGCATCCTCATGGGGTTTTGCGAAGAAGTGCGATGAGCACAGGAACGCCACAGATCGCCGTGACGATGCCAATCGGGATTTCGTCGGCCTGCCCTATCAGCCGGCCGACAAGATCTCCAAGGGTCACGGTCACCGCGCCGAGGGCGACCGTCAACGGCAGAATGAGGGCATTGCGTCTGCCGGCAAGAAAGCGGGCTAGGTGAGGCACGATGAGCCCGATGAAGACGATCGGGCCAACCGTGCCAACCGCGCTTGCTGCGAGGACGCAAGACAGGAGCAGAGCAAGCGAAAACTGCCGCTTGTAGGAAAGCCCGAAGGATTGGGCCATCGGGGCTTCGAAACGCAGGAGTTCCAGTGGCCGTCGGATCATGGGCAAGACGGCGAGACCGGCAATCGTATATGGAAACAGAAAGGCGGCATGTTCCCAACTCCGCGCGTAGAGACTGCCCGAAAGCCATTCCAGCAGCACTTCGATCCGCGCGGAGCCCCAGCCTGCGATCAATCCGATGGCGAGCGCTTGCAGGACGGCTCCCACGGCAATGCCGCAAAGCGTAATGCGAAGCGCCCCCAGGTCGAGGCGAAACGCCAGCATATAGATGATGCCGCCGGCCAGAAGACCACCCACCGTGCCGACGGCGGGCAGCCACTCAAGGGGGAGCTCGGCGACAGTCGTCGATCCCGTATAGTGAATATAGACTGTGAACAGCAGGAAGATGGTGACTGCAAGCGTTGCCCCCTGAGAGACACCCATGATCGATGGATCGGCGAGGGGGTTGCGGGTAACGCTTTGAAGAATGAGGCCGGAAACAGCGAGGTGAATGCCAGCCAGTATTCCCGTGATGATACGAGGCAGGCGGATGTCCATGATGATCGAGTGCGCCTGCTGCGAGCCGCCTCCCGTGAACACTGCGAGGACATCCGATGCCGGAATATCGGCCACCCCAACGAACACCGCCAGCACGAAGGAGAGGAGCGCGATGAAGACAAAGGCGAGCAGGAACCCGGTGCTGCCGGTGTTTCGGAGCGGCAAGGAAGTGGCCATGATCACGCTTCTCCCTTGAGCGAGAAGCTGCGGCTTTGCACGAGGTAGATGAACAACGGCCCTCCTATCAGCGCCGTGACGATCCCGACCGGAAGTTCTTGGGGAGCGGCAATGCTGCGCGCGATCACATCGGCGGCAACGACCATCAGGCCGCCGAGCGCTGCGGTCAGGGCAATGGTCCATCCCGGACCGTTCGGCCTCAAAAGCCGGGCGATATGCGGCGCGGCCAAACCGACGAACGCGATAGGACCGGCCACCGGCGTAACACCCGCTACGGGGAAAACCGCGAGAAGCAGCAGCAACGGCTTCCAAAACGAGAGCTGCAATCCCATCCCGGCCGCCGCCTGTTCGCTAAGAGCGAGAAGGCCGATCACACGCTGGCATGTCAATGCGCCGGCTGTGCCTAGAAAAACCCATGGGGTCATGTATGCGAGCTGCGTCCACGAACGCCCCTGAAAGCCTCCGGCCAGCCAGAAAAGCAATGACGGCACCTGCGGTCCGCTCAACAAGAGGACGTAGGTCGTGACCGCGCTGAGGAATAAAGAGATGCTGATGCCGCCAAGGGCTAGATGCAAGGGTTGTCCTCTGCCCCCGCGTGAGACCCAGAAGGTCAACAACGCAGCCGCCAAACCACCCGCCAGTCCGACCAATGGATAATATGCGGACGAGAGCCACGGTACGAAGACGAAACAGAAAACGATCGGTGTCACCGCTCCGGATGTCACGCCGGTCAGGCCCGGCCCGGCAAGCGGGTTGCGCGTCAGGGTCTGCAGAAGATAACCGGAGACGCCGAGACCGGCGCCTCCGATGAAAGCCGCAAGGCTGCGCGGCAGCCGCAATGTCCATACGAGAATGGAATCGATTTTCCCGTCGGGAGCTAACAGGACCGTCCAAAGAGCACGCGGCTGAAGCGGCTTTGCGCCGATCAGAAGCCCGCCGATGACGACGATCGCGGCAGCGACCACGATCATCATTGTCATCACCAGCGATCGAAGATCATTCCGTGGCCGCGCATCGGCCGCGAGCCCCATCAATTCTGCAGCTCGGTCGGGATCAGCTTGGCCGCCTCCGCCTTGACATCGACGGCAGGGAAGGTGTCAGGATAGAGGTAATGGGCGGCCTCACGCAGTACCAGCTCACGGGCGATCGGACCATTGGTCTCCACCCATTCGTCGCCGACATAGAACACGCGACCGTTCTTGACTGCCGAGAGCTGCTGCCAGATGGGATTGTTCTCATGCGGACGATCCGGTCCGCTGTCATAGACGAAGATCACCTGCGGATCTTTTTCCAGCATCGTTTCGAGGCTCAGTTCCTGGCCGAACTTACCGTTCTGCGTCATCGGGCCGGCAATATTGTCGCCTCCGAGCGCTGCAACGATCGACGCCGCGGTATTTTCAGTATGGAAGGAGAAGGGGGTATCGCCCGCCCACATGATCTGGAAACGCGGGTGCACATCCTTCGGCGCCTTCGCGGCGAAATCTTCGAGATCCTTCTTGAAAGCGGCGTTCAGTTCTTCGCCGCGCTGCGGATTTCCGAATAGCTTCGAAAGGTCGCTGACCTCCTGATAGCTTTGGCTCAGAAGCTCCATGTTATAGGCGACATAGGGCGCGATCTTCTCGAACTGTGCGGCGTTGCCGACGGTATAGCGTTTCATGGCAATGATGACGTCGGGCCGGACTTCCGACAGCAGTTCGAGATTGGGCTTTGCCCGTTGCCCGATCTGCTTCATGTCCTTTGTCAGGCCAAGAAGGTAGTCCGGTTGGCGTCCGGCCGTCATGTAGGTGGTCGCGACAGGCTTGATGCCGAGGGCAAGCGCGACATCGACCGCAAGGTAGGAAACGGAGGCGATCCGCTTCGGATTGATTGGCGCTTGCACGCTCACACCACGATCATCCACGATCGAAAGCGTCTGTTTTTCCTCTGCGAAAGCGCTTCCCGAGATCAACATGACAATAATGCTTGCAATATTACACACGCTCAACACGCGCCGCCTCATGGCGAATCCTCCAGGTCAATATTTGTTACAACATAGTGTTCATTCAACAGGCACAGCCTATCCGTCGCTTCCACCGCTCAAGGAGAAACGACATCTCAGCGCTTTTGCCTGAAAAACTTGATCGTGATTGTCTGCTTTAACGACAAAACATGATGAATACAATCATCTTTTAGTATGGTGTGCGGAATATCGTCATGCCTTTCCGCCAAGCCTGGCGGGTGCCCGATATTCAGGGTCTTGCGACGTAGCCGATGCCATTCTCAGGTCCGCAATGAAACGCCACCACAGCAGAAAGCTGGTCGCTCCAAATCCGACGCAAAGGCCGAACCAGATGCCGTAACTGCCCCAGCCGATCCAATATCCGCAGACCGCCATGGCCGGGATGCCGATCAACCAGTAGCCGATGAGCGTGTTTGTCAGCCCAGCCTTCGTGTTTCCGAGCCCCCGCAGCAGCCCGATGCAGATATTTTGAGAACCTTTGAAGAACTGATGGGCTATGGCGAACCAGAGGAGCGTCGTTGCGGCGGCGAGCACGGCCGGATCGGCCTCATCACCCAGGAAGGGGCGCAGCACCGCCTGCGGAAGCAAGACGTAGAGGAGCCCAACAGCCGTCATGATGGAAAAGCTGATCGTGAAGGTGCGCCTCGCGACCGCGCCGATTTCACCAGTCTGCCCTTTTCCGGCCGTGCGGCTCACCAGGATCGACGAGCCTTGAGACAGCCCGATATTGGCTTGGTAGACGATATAGGCGAGCTGATTGACGATGTTGGAAGCGGCGAGAGCGACCGGACCGAACGTCCCCATGAAGACGGTCGCGATCGAGGTGATTGCCGCTTCGGAACCGTAGGTCAATGCGATCGGCGTTCCCATCCTGGCGATTTTTCTTATCGTCGCAGGCTGCGCCCGCCATCCATCCAGCGCGAGGAGGGCGTTCAGTTTTTCGTCCCGCCGGACCGTACGCAAATAAACGAAAAAGGTCCATATCTGGACAAGCGTGGTCGCCAGACCGATGCCTGCAAGACCCAGTTTCGGCAAGCCGAGCCATCCATAAATGAAAGCCCCGTCGAGCAGGGCGTTGACGCCGATCGAGATGATCGTAACCCGCAAGAGCGAGCCAGCGCGACGCATTCCTACCGCAAACTGACGAAGGACATTGAGCCACAGCATTGGCAGCAAGCCCGGTGCGAGGGTCAACATAATCGGCTTCGCAAGCTCGACGACCTCGCTGCTCTGCCCGAGAAAGACCAGGCAATAGCTGAGCGCGACGAGGACCATGCCCGCGGCGATCGCGACGATCGTCGCAAGCAGCATGGACGCCCGGAGCAAATCACGAATTTCGTCATGCGCAGTGGTGTCAATGGATGAGGTGCCGGTTCTTTTTTCTCCTCGGCCGACCGAGGCGGCAATCATGTTGCCGACGCCCGTCACCATGCCGACGCACAGCGTACGCAGTTGGTTATAGAGCAGGATCGCGAGACCGCCGGCAGCAACCGCCTGAACACTGATGAAGCCCATCATCAGGAGATCGGTGCTGGTAAGAGCGACCTGAGCGAACTGAATGCCGGCAATGGGGGCGGCGAGCGCGATGATTTCCCGATAATTCCGAAATTGCATTGTGGCCACGTCGTTATGCTCCCAACGCTGCGGCGGTTCGAGATGCCAGATATATCGATTCCCGGTACGCATCGAAGAGCCGATGCAGTCGCCGATGTGCTGTCTCGTCGAACAGATGACGCTCCCGAAGCCACTCATCGTCGTAGATGGTATCGAGATATTTTTCGCCCGCGTCACAGACCAGGACCACCATCGTGCTGTTCGGCTCGATAAGGGCCAAACGCTTGAGCGCCACATGGATCCCGGCGCCGGCGGTGCCGCCGACAAGCATTCCCGTTCGGCGAGCGACAACACGGGCAGCAGTGAACGCATCGATGTCGCCGACCGTCAGTCCCTCATCGATCAGAGCGTGATCGACATTGGGGCCGACGGTAAATCCGCCCGGCGCGCCGGCGCCGGTCTGCCAATACTTGCCGGGTCGTCCTCCGAAGATAATCGATCCTGTCGGTTCGACGCCGATGCTCGTTACCTGCGAGCCGAGGCGGCGCAACTCCCTTACCGTTCCGCATAGAGTGCCGCCGGTGCCGACCGCGCCGACGAGATAGTCGACATCCGTGCCAAGGTCACGCAGCAGTTCGGCCGCGAGGCCAACATAGCCATTGTTGTTGTTGGGGTTATGGTGCTGATCCGGCCAGAATGCACCTGTTTCCTTGGCAATTTCCCCCGCGACGCGCCGCCGCTCGACAGTGCTTGGGCCTTCTCCCTTGCCCTCGATAAAAACGAGATCGACGCCCATGGCCTTCATCGCCCGAAGCTTGTCGCGCGATGCGTGGCTGTCTACGACTGCGGTAAACTTATAGCCCCGTTCGATCGCCGCAAGCGCCAGGCCCGTTCCGGTATTGCCCGAGGTCGGCTCGACGATGCAGCCGCCCGGCTTCAGTTTTCCGTCCCGCTCGGCTGCCAGGATCATTTCCCGCGCCATTCGAACCTTGCAGGAGCCGGTCGGGTTGAACTGTTCCAGCTTCAGCAGCAATCGACTGCCGGATCCCGTCCGGGCAAGTTCCAGCAACGGCGTGTCGCCAATCAGCTCGGAGCATGTGGTTACCACTCGTTCAGCAGGCCGGCTAATGTGTCTGGTCATTGATCCATTCTCCAGGTGAAACGTTCGCCTTGCCGGGCCACAACAATCTTGGGCGGCAAGGCGAGCTGGTGAAACTCACTCTCGTTCTTGTCCATCTGATAGCCAGCGGTATTGGGATAGATGATCAGATCGCCATACCGAGGTGCCGCGGGAAATGCGATCTTGCGCCAGGTCAGAACGTCGTATTCCATGCAACTGGAGCCGCCGATCGCTGCTCGAACGGGCTCCTGCGGGCGGGCTTCTCCCCTTTGCACCAGAACAGGGGTCGGCAGAAACTCGCTGTTTTTCCATTGTTCCGACAAACTCATGCTGAGGCCGGCGACGGTAACGATGCCGTGCTCTGCATTTTTCTTGAAACCCTGCACCGGAAAGACCGTGATTCCCGCACCGTCGAGAAGGGCTCGACCTGGCTCGAGGTATAATTGCACGTCCGCTGCGATCAGCTTCGATGCGAGCGTTCCCTCTGCATCTCGGCTTTGCAGGATCGCGTCGAGCATGGCGGCGCCCGTGGGGGCCTGGTAGTAGGGATAGAAGTGGCTGAAGCTCTTTTCCGCGTGAAAATCAGCCGGATCCACCAACTCCCTAAAGGCTTTCCAATCGGGCTCTTCGACATAGGCGCAGGCAAAGCCGCCGCCTATGGAAATGGCGGATGCCGGAAAGCCCTGTCGGCGTGCTTCCAAGCATTGGTCGATCAACATCGATGCCAATTCGGCGCGCGGCAGCACCGCGTAGCCGTCGAGATGGAAGGAAAAGCCATCCATGATCAGGTGGGCTCCGGCCTTCGCGCAGCGCTCGAGCGCCACGCGAAGGTCATTTGAATTGAGTCCGAAGCGGCTGTTCTGCCCGGAGGGCGGCAGCACACGCAGCAGGATTTGCAAGGGAGCGGTGTCCGCCGCGATGCCGATCGCCCGCTCCAGTTCGTCCAGGGCGTCGATGGCAACGGTTGCACCGTGGCGGCAAGCCAGCCACAAGAGTTCGTTGCTCTTGGCGGCGCCCGTCACGCCAATATTCTCACCCCGAACGCCGTTGGCCAGCGCATGAACAAATTCGGGTATGCTGGCGACGTCCACTGATCCGTGCAGCCTTGCAACCTCACGCAGCCATGCGCCCGCCTTATTGGCTTTCTTGCCGAAATAAACGTGTCCTGCCACGTTCCTTTCCCGCAAAATGCGCTGGAAGGCCGCGAGATTGTCGGCAAAGCTCTCGGGATGGATGATATGAAACGGGCCATCCGTGGCGCCGTGTATCTGGCTCAGCAGCTCAATGTCTTGCCTGACGGCGGTCGCCCAGGCCTGTTCACGAGCGCGCATCGAATTGATCCCTAGTTCCATAGTTCGACCCGCTTGCCGCGACCGGCGGCAATCCCTCTGGTGGCCAGTGCATGGGCGACAGGGATATCCGTGATGATCATGCCGCTGCTGAAGGCGAACACGCGGTCCTCCTGAGTGTTGCGCCCGGGCCTGCGGCCGCCGACGATTTCAGGCAGTTCTGCGTCGATCTTGGCAACGCCGTCCGCGCCGGCGAGCCTCTTTCCGGTGACGCCCAACTGACCCTCGTTCGTCGCAATCGCATAGTCCGCATCGTGCAATGCGCCCGATTCAACCCCCTTGCTGGCAACCGAGATCAATAGACCACCGGGCTTGAGCCACTTGGTCTGGACTTTGGGGTGGGCGGCGCGGCCGGAGGCGGCCACGACGATATCGGACGCTGCGACAGCTTCCGGGACATCCTTCACCAACTCGATCTCACGATCAGGAAAATACTTGGCAAATGTGGAGAGGCTCGCGGCAATCCCGTCGGGATGCGTGCCAAAGAGGCGCAGGGTTTGCAGGCGGGGCAGGGCGGTCAGAAGATATGGTAGCGTATTGATGCCCTGCGCACCTGTCCCGATCATCAGCACCGATCGAGCGTCCTCCTTGGCGCAATGCTTGGCAATGATCGCGGTCGTCGCCGGAGTGCGCGAACCGCCAACGCGATGGCAATCCATGAACGCGAAGGGAAGCCCGGTCGCGTCGTCATAGAGGCTGATCGTGGTGTAGTATTTTTCGGCGCTTTCGCTGCCTTGGCGATAGGAGGTCTTGAACCCGACCTGTTCGAGCGCGCCATCATATCCGAGCATCGAATAGGATACCGCATCCCGCTGCTCGTTCGGGAGCGGCATCATAAGCTTGGTCGGGCAACGCGACTGTCCGTTGGCATAGGACAAGTAGGCGTCTTCGACGAGTCGAATGACCTCCGCCGGCGGCAGCTCGATATCCGATAGGTCGGAACGTGTGAGGATATGGATGGCAGGCGTGTGCATGAACGTCTTGGTCATCGTCGATGCCTTTCGATGTTGCCGATGTGATGTGAGGTGAAAAAAGGGGCGGCGCTGAGCGAGCGTTTCGCTCACCCAACCATCGGGATGGGAGGATCTGCGCTGGGCCGTTTGGCCTCTCGCCTTAGGAGGGAGCCATTGAATGTTTGGCGCTTGGGCTGGGGTCGGGATGCCGGAGATCCCTCAAAGGAATATCGCAAGCCGGCGGCGGGCCTTCGAAAATGTGGCGCGTCGTTTTGCAGGGGAATTTTCGGCCGCTGCGCGCCATCTCGAAAATCATGTCGGGAGTGATTGTCTCACCCAGCCGCCATGCTTCCACCCGGACGGTGTCGTAGTCCAAAAGAACAACTGGCAGGACTTTGAAGCCAAGGCGTTGCGCAATGGTGAGCCTGTGGTGCCCGTCCATGACGAACCAATCGCCGCGATGGACGGTGATCGGCCGCGTCCACCGGCCGGATTGGACGATCTCCTGTTCGAGCTCGTTTACCCTGTCACTGTCGATTTCTTCGGTTGGAATGAGCCTCCTGGGGTCGAGAAGCTGGTACTGAACAATGCTCGTTTTCATTCACGCCTCCCCGACGTCATGATTTGCGAGAGCGCAAGCCGGATCGTTTATGAGCGGGAACTTACACCCTTTTAAGATGCAGTCAATAAAAGATGATGAAAATAATCAACTTTAGAATTAAACTAAGAATCTATCTAAAACAGTGCGTTAGAATCTGGCTAACAAAAGTATAACAACTATTGATAGTATAAGAGGTTGTGCGAAAATGAGCCATGCGATGCTGTCGCAAAGCCCATATGGCATGGAACACGCGGCGGGGTCTCATGTGCTCGTCATTCTGCTTGTCAGATAGTTTCTCGGCAATTTGTCGTTCCGATCACCCTTTGCGCCGACCGCGAACGTGGTTCGCTGAATGGGGAGGACGACGGGCAAATCCGGCGTTTGTATTCAACGAAAGCTGACGGGAAGGTGATTGTCTTTGTTGCTGCTATGCGCCTATGTTGCCGCATCGATTGCCCCGGAGGAGTTGCACCATGGAATATCGTCGTCTTGGAAAGTCGGGCCTGCAGGTCAGCGAATTCTCGTTCGGATCGTGGGTTACCTTCGGCCGACAGGTCGAAGGCAGCGATGCCGTAAGTCTGATGTCACGTGCCTATGACAGCGGCATCAATTTCTTCGACAATGCCGAGGGCTATGAGAGCGGAAAGTCCGAAATCGTTATGGGCGAAGCCCTGAAAACCCTCGGCTGGAGCCGGGATAGCTTCATCGTTTCGAGCAAGGTGTTTTGGGGTGGTCAGAAGCCGACCCAACGGGGCCTGTCGCGCAAGCATGTTACGGACGCCGCTCACGCTGCGCTGAAGCGCCTGCAGGTGGAATATCTCGATCTCTATTTTTGCCACCGGCCCGACATCGATACGCCGATCGAGGAAACGGTTCGCGCCATGCACGATCTCGTTACCCAGGGCAAAATCCTCTATTGGGGTACGTCGGAATGGTCAGCCCAGCAATTGACCGAAGCCTATGCAGTAGCCCGCGATCTGCGCATCACGCCGCCGACTATGGAACAGCCGCAATACAATATTTTCGAACGCCAGAAGGTCGAGGGTGATTACCTGCCGCTTTATGACCTGATGGGCTTGGGCACCACGATCTGGTCGCCGCTCGCATCGGGCGTTCTGACCGGCAAGTACAATAAGGGGGTGCCGAACGACAGCCGCATGAACCTGCCGGGTTATGAATGGCTGAAGGAGAGATGGGCGAGCGACGCCGGCCGCGCTCGGCTTGCCCAGGTGGTGGAACTGGCTGACCTCGCGGAAGAGATCGGCATCTCGATCACCCATATGGCTCTGCTCTGGTGCCTTTCGAACCCCCATGTGTCCACGGTGATCCTCGGCGCCTCGCGCATGAGCCAACTGGAGGACAACCTGGCAGCGCTGGCACACAGAGATAAGCTGACACCCGAGGTGTTGGCTCGTATCGACGCCATCGCCGGAAACAAGCCGGCGGCCCCGCAGCGGTTCTGAGCCAGGAGCAGCCCGCGAGGTTTATGACCGGAATACCATCATGACCCCTTCGAGATTTCGATGAATTAAATCAAAACGACGCGTTCACGCCATATTCAGGCAAATATTATCATGTTTGAAAGCGTTCCTTAACTGAGTCGAAGACTTGAATCGTATGGCGTGCGGCGTCGGAGGTGGTCATGATGAAAAAGACAGTTCTTTCGGTTTTCTTTACTGCAGTGTTTGCAAGCAGCACATTGATTGGTGGTTTTGCCCAAGCGCAGCAATATGACTGGCGGGACGGCCCGCCTCCGGAACGGCGTCATCATCATCACCATGATGGAAATGTAATCGCTGGCGGCGTGGCAGCCGGGCTTATCGGCGGCATAATCGGCGGCGCAATCGCCAATGGTGGTGGAGTGTATGAGCCTGCACCGCCGCCGCCGAGATGCTGGCATGAGAGCCGTCCTGTTCAGAACGAATATGACGACGGATATCATTACGAGCGCGTGCGCGTCTGCGATTAAGAGCCTTCCTTTCGCCCTGAACGGCAGATCGGCTCTCGGTCCCAAGGCCTGATATGGCCGGTAAAATATCGGATGCTTTCAATAAGCATCTATTCAGAGCACCCCGCTTTCTGGTGGACCACCGAAAGCGGGGTGCTCTGGTTTCAAAGAGCAGCCTGTATGCGTTAAAACCCAGGGCGCTAGGCGGTGTGAGAACCGTTGGCGACGATGACGGGGGTCAACAGGTCGCCCCAGTTGCCGTTGCCGCTGTGATGGCGAGCGGAACGTACCAGCTCGACGGAGACTCCAGCCTCGACCGCATCCATAACGACCTGGTTGAGGCGATGCAGCTCATTAGCCAGCATGCGGATAACAGCCTGTTGGTCGGCATTCATACTCGAAGACTGTTCTTCGGTTCTTTCGCTGATGCGTGCGATGGATGGCATTGTCGTTCTCCTCCGATTGATGGTTATTTATTCCGCAGCCGGCTTGAATTGCGCGTGCTCGGTCGATTCATGCATGGCGGTAGTCGAAGACTGGCCGCCGGTGATTGCCAGTGAGACGGCGTCGAAATAGCCGGTGCCGACCTCGCGCTGGTGCTTGGTGGCGGTGTAGCCATTGGTTTCCGCCGCGAACTCCGCCTGCTGCAGTTCCGAATAGGCCGCCATCTGGCGAGCCTTGTAGCCGCGGGCAAGCTCGAACATGCCGTAGTTCAGTTGATGGAAGCCCGCGAGCGTGATGAACTGGAACTTGTAGCCCATCGCTCCGAGTTCGCGCTGGAACTTGGCGATTGTCGCGTCATCGAGGTTTTTGCTCCAGTTGAAGGACGGCGAGCAATTGTAAGCGAGCAGTTTGCCCGGATGAACCCGGTGCACGCCTTCGGCAAATTTTCGCGCCTGCTCCAGATCCGGCTTCGATGTCTCGCACCAGATCAGGTCGCAATGCGGTGCATAGGCGACGGCGCGGGCGATACAGGGCTCGATGCCATTCCTGACCCGATAGAAACCCTCCACGGTGCGGCCGGCTTCGTAATCGACGAAAGGACGATCGCGTTCATCGATATCGGAGGTCAGAAGCTTGGCTGCCTCGGCATCGGTGCGGGCGACGACCAGTGTCGGAACACCCATGACATCGGCCGCCAGACGAGCGGCATCGAGATTGCGGATATGGGCCGCAGTCGGGATCAAAACCTTGCCGCCGAGATGACCGCACTTCTTTTCCGAAGCGAGTTGGTCTTCGAAATGCACGCCGGCAGCGCCAGCCTCGATATAGGCCTTCATGATCTCGAAAGCGTTGAGCGGCCCGCCGAAACCAGCCTCCGCATCGGCGACGATCGGCGCGAACCAGGTTTCGACCGAAAGGCCCTTGCCTTCGGCAATCTCGATCTGATCGGCGCGTTGCAGCGTGCGGTTGATCCGCTTTGCGAGCTCCGGCCCGGCATTGGCCGGATAGAGCGACTGGTCGGGATACATGGCGGACGCCGTATTGGCATCGGCCGCAACCTGCCAGCCGGAAAGATAGATCGCCTTCAGACCGGCGCGAACCATCTGCATCGCCTGGTTTCCTGACAGCGCGCCGAGCGCATTGACGAAATCCTCTTCGTGGATGAGCTGCCAAAGACGGTTCGCTCCCATCTCGGCTAGGCTATGGCGAATAGAGATCGATCCACGCAGCCGCCTGACATCGTCAGCCGTATAGGGCCGCTCTATGCCGTCGAAGCGGCCAGCAGGCGCCGCCGAAATGAGTTTGTAAAAATCAGTCATAGCAGTTTTCCTTCTCCCAACCGCTTGCGTTTCGTGATGTGACTAAATTTACATTGCAGTGCGGCGTGAAGCCAATAAAAATGGCTGAATCCTGAATTGAAAAGGGTTAGGATGTCTTGCGCTTGACAAGATGGCGCAGTAAATTTGTCAAAACTGTAAATCTTTGCGGTCGGAAAAATTTGTAAAAGGAATGACAGATGGCTGAGCGCAAGATCTTTGCCGGCCCCCGGATGCGGCGCATTCGCAATGGCCTCGGTTTGACGCAGACGGCCATGGCGCAGGCGCTGGAGATTTCCCCTTCTTATCTCAATCTCATCGAGCGCAATCAGCGGCCGCTGACCGTACAGCTTCTCTTGAAGCTGTCTTCGGTTTACCGGGTCGATCTCGACGAGCTCCGGGGTGAGGCCGGAGGCGGCGCCGGACAGTTGCGCGAGGTCTTTGCAGATCCGCTATTGGCGGGAGAAATCCCGGGAGAACAGGAACTGATCGAAGTTGCCGAAGCGGCGCCGAATGCTGCGAATGGCATGATCAGGCTTTACCGCGCTTATCGTGAGCAGGCGGCGCGGCTGTCCGACCTAGCCGAGCTTCTCGCGCGGGAGGGCCGTGTTCCGGCGCTAGCCGGCCCGCGCTTGCCGCTCGATGAAGTGCACGACAAGCTGGAGCATCGTGCGAATTTCTTCGCTGGCATCGAAGGCGCGGCTGAGGCCTTTCATGCGAAGCTGACACCGGGAGACGACCTAGCGGCGGCGCTGAAGGCATGGCTTCGCAGCGAGCATGGCATTGCCGTGCGCACACTGCCGGTCCACGCCATGCCGAACCTGCGCCGGCGCTATGACCGCCACTCGATGCGGCTCTTTCTGTCGGAGCGTCTGTCCCCTTTCGATCAGTTGCAGGAGGTTGCGACCGAAGTCTCGCTGCTGGCGTTGCGCGAGGAAATTCATGCCGAGCTCGAGCTGTTGTCGCTGTCGACGCCGGAAGCAAACCGCATTGCCCGTTTCGAACTCGGGCGTTACGCCGCCCATGCGCTGATGATGCCCTACGGCGCCTTCCACAACGCGGCGCAACGTTTGCATTACGATATTGACGCGCTGCGCGCCCGTTTCGGCACATCCTATGAGCAGGTGGCCAGCCGCCTGACGACGCTGCAGCGGCCGGGTGCAGCCGGCATTCCCTTTTTCCTGATGGAGATCGACGGGGCAGGGCACCGCCTGCGCAAGGTGGGGGCTCAAGGCTTTCCGCAGGCGCGCTTCGGCGGCGGCTGTCCCAAGCTTAATGTCCATGCTGCCTTTGCGCAGCCTGGGCAGATTCTGGTCGAAGCGGTCGAAATGCCAGACGGTACCGGCTTTCTGACGATATCGCGCACGATCGAGGGTCCGCAGGCCAATTTCGGCGAAAGAGTTCGCCGCACCGCGCTTCTCGTCGGCTGCGATCTCGGATTTCGGGAGGAAATTGTCTATGGCAAGGCTCTTGCCGTGGCTCCGATCGCAATCGGCACCGCCTGCCGTCTCTGCGAGCGTCAAGGTTGTCTTGCAAGGGCCGAGCCGCCGGTGACGCGGCCTCTCGGGCTCGATGAAATGGCCGCCGGGCTCAGCGTCTTCGACTTCCAGTGATGCCGGTAATTGGTCCTGTTGCATCGAACAGCCGTTAAGGCCGCTGGCGGGAACCAGCCAGGATTGCCGTGACGGCTCTCTTCGGCTGGTTCCAGCTATTCGCGCCAGAGATTAGCACTATCGCGGATCTCCTAGACCAATGGTGGCCGCCTGTCCGATCCACCAGAACAGGCTTGGCTCATGGCCTGGTATTTGTGTCTTGGTTTCGGAACGCCGCCTCGCCGGCGTCCGACACCTCGACCCACTTCTTGTCGGGCGCCGCGTCCGCGACGTAGCTGTCGTGCCAGTTCCACCATTTGTAGGTCGGCGTCTGGGGATAGCCCTCGGGCGAATCCTCCCAGACCTCCTGCCGACCAAGAGGCGTGATATCGAGGTAGTTCCAGGTACCTCCCATCTGTTCATCGCCGCGGTTGTTGATGAAGTAGGTGCGGAACACGCGGTCGCCGTCACGGTAGAATACGTTCGTGCCGTGCCACTCGCCGACGCCGAAGTCAGTATCGAAACTGTCCGTGATGGTGAACCAAGGAATCTCCTTCCAGCCCATCCGCGCCTTCAGCCGCGAGATATCCGCCTGAGGCGCACGCGAGACGAAAACGAGGGTGGTATCGCGCGCATTCAGGTGGGCAACGTGGGCGACCTGGTCGGCCACCATGGAACAGCCCCGGCAGGCATGGTCGGGCCAGCCGAATACGCCCGGCTCAAAGAAGGCGCGATAGACGATCAGTTGCCGCCGACCTTCGAAGAGATCGAGCAGGCTTACCTTGCCCGAAGGCCCCTCGAATGCGTAGTCCGTCTTCACTTCCATCCACGGCATTCGCCGGCGCTCGGCGGCCAGGGTGTCCCGGGCGCGGGTCTGCTCCTTTTCCTTCACGAGCAATTTTTGGCGGGCCGCCTCCCATTCCTGCGACGACACGACCGGTGGTGCGTGCATCGCAGGCTGCCCACCATTCCGACCATTCTCGGCTGATGTAGTCATGGCTTTGAATCTCCTGGCTTGGGCGAATTGCCGCGCTCGTGGTTGAGGCACGATTTCATTCGCTGGTTAACGCTCCTTGTTCGTCGTGAGATAGTCTGGCACCGGAGAGCGGCCAGTGGGAGTAACAAGTGTGGCGGTATTCCAAACGGCGCCCGCTGATTGCAGCCGGCATGCGAGAGGCGCCGCGTCCTGCGCTAGTCACGGTCTTGACCAGGATCAAGGCGGAGCGCCAAGATCGGCCTAGAATGGCGCTGATCGAACAACTTCAAACATGAGGTGTGACCATGCGAGCCAAAACCGTTTTGAGCATCATAGGCATCAATCAAGACAACGGGGATCTGCGTTCGGCGATCGAGCTATGCCGTGCGGCGGGGGCGCATCTTTCCGTGCTGGTGACAGCGCTTGCGATAGCGCCTGTCGGCGGATACGGCGAAGTCTCTTCCTCCGCATGGGCCGAAGAGCGCGAGCGTGAGGTGCAGAGCCTCAGCCAGCAGGTGGCAACCGCAAAAACTCTGCTGCAATCGAGCAATATTTCGTTTGATGTGGACAGTCTGCTAACGGAGTACGGATGGGTCGACAATGAAATTGGCGAACGCGCTCGCTACGCCGACCTGACGCTCGTCGGCGGCGGTCTCCTGGCCCAAAATGATATGCGGTGGCGCGTATTGGATGGTGCGCTGTTTCATTCGGCGGCGCCGATTCTTATTACACCGAGAGGGCGCGTCGCCACGCTTCAGCCGCGCGTGGTGCTCGTTGCCTGGGATTCCCGCAACGAGGCAAGTCAGGCCGTTCGCGCTGCAATGGAGCAACTGACGGCAGCCGAAAACGTGCATGTCGTCATTGTTGATCCACGCGCATCGACCCGCGGCAACGGCGAGGAGCCGGGCGCGGATATCGCCGCCTTCCTTGCACGACACGGCGTCAATGTCTCAGTCGATATTCTGTCAGGCGGAGGCAGGACCGTCGCCGAAGTCCTGCGGCAACATGCCGTGGATATCAGCGCCGAACTGATCGTCATGGGTGCTTATGGACATTCGCGAATGCGGGAGCGGATTTTTGGGGGAACCACGCGCTCGATGCTGGAGGCCGCGCCCGTCCCGTTGATGATGACGCGATGATACCCTTCGGAGGCGGCGTGCCGCCCCTCTTGCTGGAGCGTTTCATCATCAACCGCGAGAGCATATTTAGTTCGCTGCTCTCCGGAGTTCATCGATGATCCGGATGAATTGTGCGTTCCTCTGAGCCTACGGTTAGGCAACGGCTTCAAAGTGGATATACTGAGCGCGGACCGATTTTTGAAACAAGCACATGCTCTGGGATTCGAACCGAACTTGTCGGCGGAAGCGGCAGAGATCTCTTCTGAGGTGAAATATGTATAAGACGATCGTCTGCGCCGTAGGCCTTGGATCACGGGAGAGAGCAGAGCATCTGGTGCGCACGGCTCAATCGCTTCTCGAGACCGATGGCAGCTTGCATGTCGTTCATGTCGTGGAACGTTTTCCTTCCATCACCAGTCAAGAACCGGACGGCTGGGCCGTCTCGGTTATCGACGAGGCTGAGAAGAAGCTGTCACAGCTCTGCAAGCAACTGTCGGTTCCTGCACTTATCCATGTTCGCCCCGGTCGTGCCGGGGATACGATCTTGGCGATTGCAGCCGAAGTCAAAGCGGATTTGATCGTCGTCGCGGGCCATAGGCCCGATGTCCTCGATCGCGTCTTCGGATCTACCGTCGATCAGATCATGCACCATGCGAAATGTTGCGTGCACGTCGATCGGATTGAAGCGAAACAATGAAGATTGAAGGCATCGGATGCGAATTCTTGGCAGAGCTAAAATCTGGCCTTGGAAAAATTCGATGTAAGGATCATAGTGCCGATGCTGGATGATGGTTACCGCCTGACAACAATGGCGGCGGCTTCAATTGCACGCTCCACACCAGTACCGTTCCGCGCCACGATGCCGGGCATGCGGATCGGCACTACGATTACCAGCCTATCGTTCTTGATTTAGGAAACGCCTACGAAAGACTGCCCATTAGAAGGCATGCTCCATCGTTTCATGCGGATTGGGAGAGCCTTCGATGAGGACGCAGGTCAAAACGAATCCACGGGAGGAAAAACGATGCTGACAACAGATCGGGAATGCCGAAGAGGTGGAGAGCGATTTGCAATGCCAACGCTCGGTGAAATCGAGGGGAAACTCATCGTTTCGGAAATCGTCGCCGCAAATTGCTTGCGTCAACTTCTCGCCGGACCAGAAACTGAACCGTTGTCCTCGATAAGGCGGGGGATCAAGCAAGCACTTCAAAATCGATGCAAGAAATCAGGGCTGTGCGGCGAAGACACTGATGCTGCCCTGGAGTACGCTTTTCAGCTCCTCGATGCAGCCGTGGAGGCTGTCGGCAATCAGCCCAAACTGGATTCCAATGCGCGTGAGACAGCCCCTCAGTTGAGCCGCGTGGCGGCGCCTCCGCAATAGCCGACACGAAAACAACAGCAGCATATCTATGTGATTTGGATAGGCGTCACCGCCAACCTACCGTCCCCTTCAGGGATTGCTTCAGTTTGGCAGGCTTAGCCAGTCTTGGCATGGTGACGCCAAACATGAGCATTGCCCTATAAATCGTAAGGTTCGTCAGGATATTCGTTAAACGTCCTGCAATACATCTTGGATAAAACACTTCCAAATTATGGGGGAGATTTGGGATGTTTACTAACAGTAGAATGAAGTTATTGCTGAAGATAGTAACGCCCGCTTTGATTGTCGCCGTTTGTGCAGCCATGCCAATGAATATGGCGGCCGCGCAATCAATCTCGGCTGAGCGGGGTGATCAAAACGTTATGAAGCCGGCCGATTCAAAAAAGAAAACAATCAAGAGCAAAAACGTTTCGGCAAAAACCGCAAAGCCGATTTATCTCGGCGGGGCGCCGTACATTTGTACGCCAAGCGGATTCGGACATACGTCTAGATGCTTCCTGAGGTGAATGGCTTCCTCACCCGCCTCAGCATCAAGTTCGCCCTGCGATAAAGTCAGAGAAGCCGTCCGTTCCGCTCCTGAAGGAGCACAAATACAGACGGCCTCGTCAAGTAGGGTCAATGCCCTGCAGGCGTGATCGATCTATTTGTTTTGCGACAATTTGATCCGCATGCGGTTGTATCCCGCTGTCGCGTAATCTCCTGGCCGCACTTTATGATATTCGTCGTCGACATTGGCCGGAGTTTTGAATGCATACCAATCTCCGTCCGGTTCGCGCTTCTGGAATATGGTATTGCCTTTCTTGCGATGACTGAAACACGTCAACGCCAAGGCTTTCCCTGTTTTGGCGTACCACGTGGCCCTGAAGCATAGTTTGCCCGCGTCCGTCACAAACCAACGGCCAACCCCATAGGAACCCGTTCCCTCCCCAGACCAGGCCTTGAATTCGCGCGCTTTCGCCGCAAAATAGCCTGCGCCGTCTTTCCAGATCCAGGTACGATTGTAATAAAGCTGAAACACGTTTTCAGCAGTCAGCGGCACTGACATGGCTGGAGGTTTTTTCATCTTATCTTGCGCGGTATTGGCGGCAAAGGCACCGGTGCTGGTCACGGCAAAAACGCCCAATAGTAACAGCGTTCGGAATACAGTCATTGGTTTCCTCCTGTCTGTTGATTGTCTGTCGGCGAATGAACTACGGCAGAGCGGCTTTGTAAAAATGGAGATTCCGGCCGCCTGTTCGCCGATTTGAGCAGCTTGCGGTTGATCTTGCAAGCTGCCGATTCCTTCGCGGCGGCGGATGTCGCGGCTACGCCGCATCCAAGCGTGGATGGGAAGGGAGAGCAGTTCTCCAAACGAGGGCCCTGTTGCGGATGGCTATCTCTCGGCCGATCGCGATGAGCTGCCTGCCGAGATCTTCAGAGAAAGCGAGGTTCTTGAATTGAGCTTGGGGTTTGCGACGGAAGGCGATGGCCGCAGGTCAACGATCTGGCTATTCTGATGTGGTTGATGATTCTGAAGAAGACGAAACGGCATTGGCGCGAAAATTTCGGGCTCAAAAGGGCATTTTAGTTTCCCCGTCAGATTGAATAGATATATGCGTCATCCATCATTAACGATTTGGTTTTAAATCATTTGCTGATAGACACTTAGAGTGGTACAAATGGCCTCCCGAAAGTTGTGAGGAAATATTGCCTGACTCACCTCAGAAAGGGCATTCGTCGCAGGCTCCCGTCGAAGGACAAAAAGACGGGCAGGCGAGCACGCACCCTACATTCCAAGTCGAGCGCCGGCGTTGGCCTCGGACGTCGGATACTATTCAAGAAACAAATCCGCCTTTGCCGCCGGCCCTGGAACCCCTGCGGTTCTCCACGCACGATTTGCCGCAGGGCGATCAATTCGCGGCCTGGCAGACGTATTTGGCGTCTCTGATCGATATCAGGCTACCGGAAGGTGTGTCGGAGGAAGCTGGCTTTCCTGCCGATCACACAGCCTGGAATCTTGGCGGCATGCTGGTCGTCCAGCAATCGGTGCCGGCACATTCCTATTCGCGTTCGGTGACAAAGCTGCGATCGAATTCAATCGACCATTGGCATATCGTCTTGTTGCGCGCCGGCCAAAGCTGGACAGAGGTTGATGGAAACGTGTCGAAGGGCGCGCCCGGGCGAGTAGAGCTGCGGTCGTTGGGCCATCCGTTCCGGGGAAGGGCTACTGACGCGCAAAGCCTCTCCGTCTACCTGCCCCGGGAATTGTTTCTGGACATGCCCGCGTTCAACGAGATCAAGAGCAATACGATATTCTCCGACACCTACGCGAAGCTGCTGATCGATTATCTCGACAGCGTCGAGGCGAAGCTATCCAGCATGACTGCGGCGGACCTGCCCCGCGTCGTCCAAACAATGCACGATATGCTGGTGACATGCATTTCGTCATCGGCGGACCATTCCGGGCCCGAGAAGCAGCAGAGTAATTTGGCTCTGATGGAGCGCGTCCGCCGTTTTGTTCAGCGCAATCTGAGTTCGCAAGATCTCACGCCGGATGCGCTATGCCGGGAGCTTGGCATTTCGCGCACCCGACTCTACCAGTTGTTCGAGTCGAGCGGCGGCGTTCTCCATTATATACAAAAGCGTCGCCTTTTTGCGGCGCATGTCGCGCTCAGCAACACCGTCAATCGGCAGCAGATCGTGGAGATCGCCACAGAAACCGGGTTCACCTCTGCGGCCCACTTCAGCCGGGCGTTCAGCAAGGAATTTGGTTATACTCCTCGCGAGGCCCGAAATGTCGCCGCTCCGCCCTTTCTTGCACGCGCGGTTTCACCCGCGGACACGAAGGATGGCGCAAACCCATTCGGCGACTGGCTGAATTCCCTCGGACATTAAATAGAAGCGCAGTTGCGGCCGGCGTCTGGCTGGGGTTACGCCCCAATGCCGCGACGGCGGCTTAACCGAGCGCACCCATCTTCGATCTGACCAGACCTCCCCCAAACAGGTCACTGCGATCCGGTGTCTGTCCCGAAAATTACGGCCGGTTGTATGAGCGTTTGCAAATATGGACGCTGCGGCAAATTTCAGGATGCGCAGCTAACGACAGTTAATGACTCCTTAAGTATAAAAACAGCAACAACAACGCCGATGTACAACGCTTTGATCTAACTCGAAAGCACATTTCCAGTGTTTTTACTTAGGCAAAGAATAGGCAAATTATGGGGTCAGGAAGATGAAAGTAATGCGTCCAACAACTGATCGCTCCGACATTAATACCATTCTCGGTGACATACGTGTTCTCCATTCAAAACAGCAACCTCGGCACATTCTTGTAGCCGGTGGTGCGGGCTTTCTTGGGTCGCATCTTTGTGAGCGTCTCCTTAAATTGGGGCACAGCATCATTTGCGTTGATAATTTTTCAACCGGACTTGAGCGCAATATCCGCCATCTCCGCAACTTCGACCGCTTCAGCGTCATCAGGCATGACGTCATCGATCCGATCGACATCGAGGTCGATGAAATCTACAACCTTGCCTGCCCGGCATCGCCGCCTCACTACCAGGCCGATCCGATCCACACGATGAAGACGTCTGTCTTCGGTGCACTCAACTTGCTGGAATTGGCCGGACGTACCGGCGCCCGCATTTTCCAGGCATCCACCTCCGAAGTCTATGGCGACCCGCTCGTGCACCCGCAGGTCGAGAATTATTGGGGCAATGTCAATCCGTTCGGCCCCCGGTCCTGCTACGACGAGGGCAAGCGCAGCGCCGAGACGTTGTTCTTCGATTTTCATCAAAGATACGACGTGGAAATCAAGATTGCGCGGATATTTAATACTTACGGCCCCCACATGCGCCCCGACGACGGCCGTGTCGTCTCGAACTTCGTCGTGCAGGCGCTGAAGGGCCAGGACATCACCATCTATGGCGATGGCTCGCAGACGCGGTCATTTTGTTTCGTCGATGATCTCATCGAGGGCTTTCAGCAATTGATGGCGACCGACCCGACATTCACGGGGCCTGTCAACCTCGGAAATCCAGGTGAATTCACCATTCTGGAACTCGCCGAACAGGTGATCAGGCTCACCGGCTCCCGGTCGAAGATGATTTGCAAGCCATTGCCCAAAGACGACCCGCGCCAGCGTCGTCCCGACATAAGCTTTGCCCAGCAGAAGCTCGGTTGGCAGCCGCTAGTGCCGCTATCAACCGGCTTGGAAAAGACGATCTGCTATTTCGACCGTCTCCTGACCGAAGAAGCACATGAATGGGTGGGGACTGCGTGATGGCACAGCGAAAAGTTCTGGTAGCCGGCGGCGCTGGATATATCGGCAGCCACACGGCCAAGCTGCTCCGTTCCCAAGATATCGAGCCGATCGTCTTCGACAATCTGGTTACGGGGCATCGTTCCTCCGTCCGTTGGGGACCGTTCGTGCATGGCGATATCCTTGATACCAGCAGCCTGGCACGGACCCTTCTGCAATACAAACCGGATGCGGTCGTGCATTTTGCCGCATCCGCCTATGTCGGAGAGTCCGTCGAAGACCCCGCGAAATACTATCGGAACAATGTCGGCGGCACGCTATCCCTTCTGGACGCCTGCCGTCATGCCGGAATCGATAAGGTCATTTTCTCGTCGAGCTGCGCAACCTATGGCGTTCCGGAGTCGCTCCCCATAACCGAGAAGACGCCGCAACTGCCGATCAATCCATATGGACGGACGAAACTCATTGCTGAGCAGATCCTGAGGGACTACGCGGCAGCCTATGATCTGAAATATGTCGCGCTGCGATACTTCAATGCCTGCGGCGCCGATCCGGACGGAGAACTCGGCGAATGGCATGAGCCGGAGACGCATCTCATTCCGAGAGCATTGCTCGCGGCCGGCGGGGCAATCCCCCATCTCGCCGTCTTCGGCGACGACTATGACACCGAGGATGGAACCTGCGTTCGTGACTACATTCACGTCACGGATTTGGCGCGTGCCCATGTTCTGGCACTCGAGCACCTCGTCAACGGCGGCGGCAACCTTTCGGTCAATCTCGGAACCGGCTGCGGTTCGTCCATCAACGAGATTGTGAGAGCCATCGGCCGTATCACCAAACGCGACGTCCCGCTCGAGATGCATGCAAGACGCGCTGGAGATCCGCCCGCTCTTTATACCGACCCGACCTTCGCGCGCGAGGCGCTTGGCTTCTCGCCCGCATATTCCGACATCGACACCATCATCAAGACCGCCGCTCCCTTCTTCGGCCTGGAGTCACGGGCATGAGGAACACGACCGACACGAAGGCTAAAGAAACGGCCGAACCGCTGCAAATCCGGGTTCTTCAAGGTCGCGATCGGCTGGAATATCTGGCCGGAGCTGCAATCTGGGTAGGCTTGCTCATCTATTTCTGGGCCTGGTGGCTGAAGCCGGAGCACTATATCGGCTTTTGGCGCTTCACGATGGTGACTGCCATACTGGCTTGGGTCACTCTTCTGCCGGCCTATTTCATTGCAATATTCTATCGCGCGCAGAAGCCGAACGGACCGTTGCGGCTTCCCGCCGGCAGCCGCGTCGCCATGGTCGTGACCAAAGCGCCGTCCGAGCCTTTCTCTGTCGTGGCGACGACCTTGCAGGCGATGCTCGATCAATCCTTTGCGCATGATACATGGCTCGCGGACGAAGATCCGACTTTGGAGACGCTGAACTGGTGCCGGCAGCATGGTGTTCTCGTTTCAACGCGAAAGAACAGGCCCGACTATCACCGGACCAGTTGGCCGCGCCGCACACGATGCAAGGAGGGCAATCTCGCTTTCTTCTATGATCACTTCGGCTACGATCGCTATGATTTCGTCGTGCAGCTCGACGCCGATCATGTTCCGGAACCCGGTTATCTCGTCGAGATGCTGCGCCCGTTTGCCGATCCTAAGGTCGGTTATGTCTCGGCGCCCAGCATTTGCGATCGTAACGCGTCGGAAAGCTGGGCTGCACGCGGGCGGCTTTATGCCGAAGCGAGCATGCATGGCTCCCTCCAGGCCGGCTATAATGACGGGCTCGCTCCCCTTTGCATCGGATCGCACTATGCCGTGCGCACTGTCGCCCTCAAAGAAATTGGAGGGCTGGGGCCGGAACTTGCGGAAGATCATTCAACAACGCTGATGATGAACGCTTATGGCTGGCGTGGCGTGCATGCGCTCGATGCGATTGCGCATGGCGACGGCCCCCGCACGTTTGCCGATCTCGTCACCCAGGAATTCCAGTGGTCACGCAGCCTTGTCATGTTGCTGCTGCGGTATTCGCCGACCTATGTTGCGCGCCTGCCGCTGAGATTGAAATGCCAGTTTCTGTTTTCGCAGTTGTGGTATCCGCTCTTTGCGCTGTTCATGGGCCTGATGTTCGTCATGCCAATTCTGGCACTCGCCTTCCATCAGAACTTTGTTGCAGTCACCTATCCCGAATTTTTCGCCCACTGCGCGCCGCTCTCCATCACGTTGATGCTGCTGGCCTATCGGTGGCGTGCCAGCGGCTCATTCCGGCCGTTCGATGCCAAGATCTTGAGCTGGGAGGGGGTATTTTTCCTCTTCGCCCGTTGGCCTTGGGCGGTGGCTGGAACGATCGCTGCCGTTCGGGACTGGATGACCGACTCCTATGTCGACTTCCGCATCACGCCCAAAGGTGCGTCTGAAGTGGATCCGCTGCCCTGGCGCGTTCTATTGCCCTACGCTTTTCTGTCGCTTGCTTCCGTGCTGCCGGTTCTGCTTGTCGACCGGGCTGGTGAAACGCGGGGTTTCTACATCTTCGCGATTATCAACTCCGTGCTCTACACCCTTTTGCTGCTGATCATCGTCATCCAGCACGCTCGGGAGAATGTCGTCAGAATTCGCGCAAGAACGTATCGGCCGGCAATGGCTATGAGCCTTCTTTGCCTCATCGCAGCTCCCGGATTCGCCACCATTGAGCGCGGAACGGAAGGACTGGCATCTCTGACGTGGGGCACCGGCCGCCTGAGGCTCTATGAAACGCAATATGCGGTGGCCGGCGCCGGCTTTGGAAGGCAGGACCTCCAAAAGCTGACATTCAAGCCACATTGGTTAGCCGACACGTCGAATAAAGAGCTTCCGCAAGAAGAAGCATCAAATCCGAGATCTTGAAGATCACGGAAGAATAGCAGGCAGAGTTGCTGATGTTGACAGGAGGAAAACCCAATGAGCAACAGGAAAACCAAAGCAGCTATGGTCGCCTTATTTGCAACCTTGGCGACGACTGGAACAATCTTTGCGGCAAGCATTCCCCGCGGAATCCCGGCCGGCGAAGGGACCCATGCAAGACAGATTACCGATAAGCGGCCGAAGATCGGCCCGGACTCGGTAACCTTCGGTGCCTATGACCCTCACGGTGATTTCAGGGACGACCCGAACTCGAAGATCGAGCATCTTTTCCTTCCTTGGGAAGATGTCGATCTGGCAACGCTCTCGCTTGCCGATGACTACGCCCAGAAACGGGGGCGGAAGCTGTTGATTACCGTGGAACCGTGGTCTTGGGCAGTCGATCGGCGATCGACTTCCGAAGAGCTGCTCCAGGGCATTCTGGCCGGCAAGTATGATCGCAACATGGCTGCTGTCTGCGACACTGCAGCCACGCTGAAGAGCGATGTGACCATTCGCTGGGCGCAGGAGATGGACGAAACCGACAACCAGTTCATCTGGTCCCATTGGCAACCCAGCAGCTACATAGCCGCCTATCGGCGAATGGTGAATGTCTGCCGCAAGCACGATAAATCGGCGAAATATATGTGGTCGCCTAAAGGCGAGCCGAGCCTCGTCAAGTTCTATCCCGGCGATGACGTTGTCGATGTCATCGGTCTTTCGGTGTTCGGCTTGCAGCAGTATGACAAGGATCATTTCGGTGCAGACCGGACGTTTGCCCAATTGCTCACGCCCAAATACAGGCTGGTCCAGGGCTTCAAGAAGCCTGTCGCCGTCGCTGAGCTCGGTTATGAAGGCGACGCCACCTATGTCAGCAACTGGGCTGCGAACGCCGCCAAGCGATATCCGGAATTTCCGAACCTGACAGCCGTTGTCTACTTCAACGACAAGGAACTCTATCCTTGGCCAAAACCCTATGGTCTTCCTAATTGGCGGGTGGTCAAAGAGGCCAGCTTCTGATTGTGAAGTTTTTCAATCTCGGCGCGCAAGATGATCTTCCACGCGAGGCCCCGACGCATCATAATATATAGGCATCGGGGCCTTCACTTTCTTGCGTATCGATCGAAATTTCGCAGAAGGCGGGTCTGATCGTTTTGATGTCGGATTACCTGTTTGCAGTAAAGAAAGCCGACCCTGATGAAAATCGAGCAACTGTCCAACTATGACGACAATTCGATTATTACAGCGGACCTCGTAATTGTGGGCGGCGGCCCCACGGGGCTTACAATCGCAGCCCAATGTGCGAAGGCGGGCAGAAAAGTACTCATCGTCGAAAGCGGGCTTGAACTCGAAAACTCGGAGCATTCGGCACTCAACGAAGTCGAGAGCGTCGGCCAGCCCCAATCGGAAGCGCAATGCCGCAAGCGGATCGAATTTCACAGCCCGCAGGCCAGGTTCTGGTCTCAGGAGGTTCAGCCCTTTGGGGTTCGCTGCCGCGCGCTGGGCGGATCGACGCATGCCTGGGCGGGAAAATCTGCACCTTTTAGTGGCATTGACTTCAAGGCTCGCTCCTGGGTGCCCCATTCCGGCTGGCCGGTCGATCGCGAGCAAATTGATCCTTATATCCTGCGTGCAATGGAGGTGCTGAATCTCAGCCCCCAGGAACCACCGGGCCGCTTTGACCAGGAGGGACTTCATTCCTTTTATTGGCAGTTTGCCCGCTCGCGCGTAGACCGGCTCGACGTCATGCGCTTCGGCAGTGAGTTCATGGCGCAACGGCTGGATAATATTGATGTTCTTCTGGATGCGACCGTGACGCATGTCGGCCTGAGCCCGGACGGATCACGCTTTTCAGACCTCGAGGTCGCCAGCATGGACGGCAAGCGCGCACGCATCGAGGCCGGCATGTGCGTGCTGGCCGCGAGCGGGATTGAAAATGCCAGGCTGCTGCTCGTATCCAACGACGTGCATTTTAATGGAATTGGCAATCACAACGATGTCGTCGGGCGATATCTCATGGATCATCCGGGCGCTCGCATCGGTGCAATCCCAACCGATCAAATGGCCGTGCTCACCAAGCTCTTCGGCTTCTTCGGTGTTCATCACCATGGCCGAGCGCACATGTTCATGCATGGCTTGGCGCTGACCCCGGAAATACAGGAGCGCGAGGAGCTGCTGAACGCCGCTGTCTATTTCGCCACCGAGCGCGCGCCCGACGACCCATGGGATGCGTTGAAGCGGCTGCTGCGCCGACACAGCCCAGATGTCGGCCGCGATCTACGTTCGGTTGCCGCAGGCTCCGGGCTTATCGTCAAGGGACTCGGAATGAGGGTCCTTTCCGACAGTCGCACGCCCAAGGCTCTCAAGGATATTGTGGTCAACAGCGCAATCAGGATGTCCCCGAATTTGGTTGCCAATGAATTCCAGAACCAGGGCGTGCCCCATAAGCTGGTCGGTCTGAGGATCGAAGCGATCTCCGAACAGATTCCGAACCCGGAGAGCAGGATCAGTCTCAGTTCGCGGAAGGACCGTTTTGGTGTGCCATTGGCCAAAGTCGCCTGGCGGATCAACGATGCCGAACGTCAAACGCTGCTCAGGATCGCCGAGCTCTCACGCAAAGCGCTGACGAGCGCCGGCCTGCCTGCTCCTATACTGGAAGATTGGGCGCGTGAGCGGCGGCCAGAAGACATCGTCATCATCGATATGGCGCATACGCTTGGCACGACGCGCATGTCGGCCGACGCGAAGACGGGCGTCGTCGACGAGAATTGCAGGGTCCACGGCGTATCCAACCTTTATGTTGCCGGTGGATCCGTGTTCCCAACCAGCGGCCACGCAAACCCCACATTGATGATCCTGGCCTTTGCGATAAGGCTGGCCGATCATCTGAATTCGAACCTGGCAAAGGTTTGAGCCTCGGGCCTCCTTAGCCCGAAAGTTGTTGCTTGGCGCTCATATCGTCGGAGTGGGTTAACCAGCCGCCCTCGGCTGCCGCTGCGCATCGATATATGCATCGATCTTGTCGGGATCGAACAGGCCGCCATCGAAGAAGCCATCGGGACCGAGCGTCAGGCTGGCGTCGGTGGAGCCAACCGGCGTTTCCACGCGAAGAGCGCCTTCGACCTTGGCGCTGGCGCCTGGCAAGGGCACACCAAGCGCCTGCAGCGCCGAGCGGTATATATCCGGCCTGTAGGTGTTCCGGGCGATGGTCTCGTTGTGTTCGTCGTGAGCCACCTGTCCCCAGCGCACCATTTGCGTATAGAACCAGAGCGCATGGCTTTTCCACGGGAAGGTGGCAGCCTTGGCACGGGGAACAAAGAAGTCCTTGATGCTCGTAATCCGCCCGCCCCCGACCTGCAGATCGCCTGAAAGGGCAGGGAGCAGCCAATCGATGGGGCGGCCGATATAGGCGGGCTTGGAAAGGAAAGACGCCAAGCTTTCCCGGTTTTGCGGATCGGAGCACCAGACAGCCGAGCGGTACAAGGCTCGCAGGAGAGCGGCCATCGCCTCTGGGTGATCGTCCGCCCAGCCGGCATTGGCGCCGAGCACCTTTTCCGGGCTGGACTTCCAAATGGCAGCTTTGACCGTTGCCATATGGCCTTTGCCGCTAAGGACACCGGCCGTATTCCACGGTTCGCCGACGCAATATCCGTCGATCTGGCCCGCACCGAGCGCATCGGCCATCTCCGGTGGCGGCAGGATGATGATCTCCACGTCGCGATCGGGATTTATATCGCATGCCGCGAGCCAATAGCGCAGTTCGTAATTGTGCCCGGAATGGGGATGGACGACGGCGAAACGCAACGGACGTTCGGCGCGGGCAAGGACGACCTCATGCAGGGCCTTGCCGTTGCGGCCGGCATCGAGGTCATCCGTCGCGCCGGCGGCAGCCATTTGGTCCCAAAGCGCTGACGATACCGTCACGGCATTTCCGCCGAGACCGAGCGCCATCGGCACGATCATCCGGGGAGCCAATGGGGTCAGTCCGAGATTGCAGGCAATCGGCATCGGGGCGAGCATGTGCGCCACATTGTAGCGGCTGACCGCGAGCCGGTCGCGAATATTGGCCCAGGAGACCTCCCGCACGAGCTGAAGATCGATCGCCTCGGCCTCGGCGAAACCCTTTTCCTTGGCAATGACGAGCAGGGCGCTGTCGAGAAGGGGCAGGAACCCGGCGACAATCTGGTGTTTCTCCATCATGCATTTTCTCCTGGATCGAGCAGGCCGATCGCGGTTACCAGACTTTGCGCGATGTCGATGATCTTGCGGTTCTGGTTCATGGCCGTCTTGCGCATCAGCGCATAGGCCTCCTCTTCCGAAATGCCCCGCGATTTCATCAGCAGGCCCTTGGCGCGGTCGATCACCTTGCGGTTTTCCAGCTCGCCCCGGGTCTCTTCCAGTTCGCGGTTGAGGCGCGCGAAGGCGTTGAAGCGGCTGATGGCCATCTTCAGGATCGGCCGCACGCGCTCCTGCTTCAACCCGTCGACGATATAGGCGGAAACGCCGGCATCGACGGCCGCCTCGATCGAGGCTTCGTCCGATCTGTCGACGAACATGGCGATCGGCCGCTTCACGGCGCGGGAGAGCTGGAACATGTTTTCGAGCATGTCTCGATTGGGATTTTCCAGATCGATGACGATCACATCCGGATTGATCTCGCTGATCCTGCGGGCAATGCCGTTGATGTCATGGACGATCGTAACGTTCCCATACCCGGCCTCGCGCAATCCCGCTTCGATGATCGATGCGCGAATGCGGTTCTCGTCAATGACCAATACGGCAAGGGTATGGGATTTCATCGTCTCATATCGCCTCCGGCCCAAGCTCACAGGTTGAAGCGCCGTTCAACGCCGGAGCTGCGCGTGCTTCCTTACGATCGGTTTGCCGCAATCGCAACGGCAAAGGGGGCCCATAAGGTCCATTGCCGGGAAATTTGTAAGTCAATGTATGAGGAAGCCCGCCGTACACATTGGCGGACAAATTGGCTGCCTGTTC
Organism: Rhizobium cerradonense; assembly: GCF_030182455.1. NCBI lineage: Bacteria > Pseudomonadati > Pseudomonadota > Alphaproteobacteria > Hyphomicrobiales > Rhizobiaceae > Rhizobium > Rhizobium cerradonense. The sequence goes on along the minus strand of NZ_JAQJCK010000008.1, from coordinate 239,500 downwards.
CCGGCAGACGCGCCTGGACATACGGCGAGGCACGGCAGATAGATTGCGTCGTAATCAATATCGCGCAATCTATCTGACAAAGGGGTTTCCTTATGATCAAGCACATTCTGTTCCGGGCGGCTGTGGCTCTCGCGGTAACGACAACAGCGCCGTGGTCCATTGCCACCGCTGCCGAAGTGAAGAACATCGTCATCGTTCACGGCGCCTTTGCCGATGGTTCCGGCTGGCGCGCCGTGTCCAATATCCTGGCGAAGGACGGCTACAAGGTTACGATCGTGCAGGAGCCGCTCACGTCGCTTGCTGACGATGTTGCCGCGACCAAACGTGTCCTCGATTTGCAAGATGGTCCGAGCGTCTTGGTCGGCCACAGCTATGGCGGCATGGTCATCAGCGATGCCGGAAACGCCGACAATGTCGCTTCTCTCGTCTACGTGGCGGCATTCGAGCCCGACAAGGGGGAAAGCGTGGCGACGCTCGCTCAGAGCAAGCCTGTCGAGAACATGAGGAAGGACAGCATCAGGGCAACGGCGGACGGTTTCCTCTATTTGGATCCCGCGGCGGTGCACGAGGCATTCGCCGCCGATCTGCCGCAAGCTGAAGCCGACTTTATCGCCCGCTCGCAGGTCTTTGCCTCTCAGAAGGTATTCGGTGCTGAGGCGGGTGAGCCGGCTTGGAAAAAGAAGCCGAGCTTCGCGCTTGTTGCAACCGAAGACCGGTCGATCAATCCGGACCTCGAGCGCAGCATGGCGAAACGTGCCGGAAGCAAGACCTATGAAGTCAAGGCGAGCCATGTCGTGTTTATGTCGAAGCCGAATGAGGTTGCAAAGCTGATCGAGGAGGCCGCGAAGGCTGCCTCAAAGTGAGAGATATCGTTCGCGTACATGCGAATGGAAAAGGCACCTTGCCTTTAGAGCGAGGAAAGAGGATTGCTATTCGACAATCCTCTTTCCCTCTGTCGCACATCCAACGTCACCATTTCTTGCTGAGCTTGAAAGTGATGGTCCGAGCGTCGCCATAGCCGCAGACATTCTCGCCGGCGCAACCCGAGACGTATTCCTTGTCGAACAGGTTGGCGACGTTGAGCGAGGCGCCCCAGCCCTTCTTTTCGTAGCGGATGCCTAAATCGAAAAGTGTCGCCGATGGCACACGCAGCGTGTTTGCCTCGTCCGCCCAGGACTTGCCTTGATAACGCATGCCCGCTCCGATGCTGAGGCCGTCAAGCGCATCGCTGGTGAAAGAATAATCGAGCCACAGCGACGCCGTGGAATTCGGCACGAGATAGGGCGAATTGCCGATGACGGAGGAATCGATGTCCTTGGTGATTTCGAGGTCGGTGTAGGAATAGGAGCCGAGCAGTTTCCAATTATCGTCGAGGTTGACCTTGCCTTCGAATTCGACGCCGCGGGAGCGTACTTCGCCGATCTGCCGCTGCAGGAAAGTCACCGGATCGGTCAACGCCATATTCTTGCGGTCGATCTGGAAGATGGACGCCGTGAACAGACCATCGATGAATTCGGGCTCATATTTGACGCCGGCTTCATATTGCGCGCCTTCTTCGGGTACCAGGCCGCCGCCGGTGACGCTGGTGCCGACTTTCGGATTGAAGAAGGTGCCGGCGCTGATATAGGGCGTGATGCCGTTGGCGAATTCATAGGCGAGACCCGCCCGGCCGCTCGCCGCCTTATCGTTGGAACTATAAGTGGTGCCGACGATGGCATCGGAATTGGTGTCGACAAAATCATAGCGGCCGTTGAGCGTGACGAGCCAGCCGCCGCCGAAGCGCATCTGATCCTGGGTGTAGATGCCGAGCTGCTGTTGCGTCAGCACCTGATCGAGATAGACGAAATTGGCGCCTTGTGGCGTGCCGTAGACCGGGTGGGTGGCACTGATCGGATTGGAGCCGCAGCAGGCTTGGATTTGATCCAGCCGATAGATCGAGTAGTCCGAGCCGATCATGAAGTTATGACTGACCGCGCCGGTATCGAACTCGTTCTGTGCGCGGGTATCGACCGAGAAGGTATCGACCTTCGACCGCTCGTAGAAGCCGATGCGGTCGAGCAGGAAGTCCGGATCGTCATAGGATGGATCGAGCGGATTGCCGTTCTCGTAACCATTCAGATATGGGCCTTCCTCGCGTTTGTAGAGATGGCCGTAGCGTGCGTTCTGCGACACGGCCCAACCGCCATCGAATTCGTGCGAGACCTCGTAACCGAGCATCTGCTGGGCGTATTTCAGGTTGTCGATATCCGGCTCGCCGTAAAAAGCCTTGCGGTCGATCTTGCCGAAGGGTGCATCGACCACCGTGCCGACATAGGGAAAGAAGCCGTTGCCGCTGTGAACCTCATCAAGGCCGCTGACCATGCCATAGACGGTGAGCTTGGTGGATTCATCGGGCGAAATGGTGAGCTGCGGCATGATGAAGCCACGCTTGTCGTGGGTGTAGTCGCTATAGGTATCGCCACCCGCGATCTTGCCGGTCAGGCGGTAGCGATACACGCCATCGGCCGAGAGCTTGTCGGAAAAGTCGAAGCCCAGGAAGGCGTTGCCGATATTGTTGATGCCGATCTCGGTATAATAATAGGGATCGTCGGTCGGCTCCTTGCGCACCATGTTGACGATGCCGCCCGGGTTGGCGCCGCCATAGATCACCGAAGCCGGCCCCTTCAGCACCTCGACGCGTTCAAGCATGAAGGGATCGATCTGGAAGCCGCCGAACCCATAGCTGTAGAGAGTCAACCCGTTCAGGAAAACGCCCGTCTGAGTGGCGTCGAAGCCGCGGATATAAAACCAGTCTGTATCGCCGTCATTGCCGAAGGGCTGCGTCGTCACGCCAGGCGTGTAACGCAGCGCCTCATCGACCTTGTTGGTGACGCCACGATCGTTCATTTCCTGCCGGCCGACAACGGAGACCGATTGCGGCACCTCGGTGATGGGCATATCGGTTTTTGAGCCGGTGGTCGTTTTGGTGGCGACATAGCCTTTGACAGGGGCAGTGCCGCTCGCTTCGCTGTTTTCCTGACCGGATTGGACGACCAGCGGTTTCAGCTCCGTCGGGTTTTCCTGCGCGGCGGCCTGCGTGCCAAGCGCCAATGCCGCAACGGCAATACCTGCTGCCAAAACCCGTTTCATCGATACACCAGTCAATTCCTGCATTTCCGTAGCCAGCCCCAACTTCGCGGCACCCGGCATCCAAGCCAGGTGTCTTCCTTCACAATAAGATGAGCAATTAACTCATATTAAACGCGACGGCTTGTCTCGAATGCGGGAAATTGAACGTTTTTGGGCAATTCTCCACAATGCCGGCAATTGCCCGCGGAGTGTGGCTTTTAGGCTATCTGGCTGCGTTTCCAGCTTGCCGGGGTCGTGCCGACATTCTTGCGGAAAACGCGGGTGAAATGCGCCTGGTCGGCAAAGCCGGTTTCGACGGCGACATTGGTGAGCGGCGTATCGCCCTTCAGCAGCAATTGCTTGGCCCGTTCGAGCCGTGCCTTGGTCTGCCATTGGTGCGGCGGCAGGCCGGTCGATGCCTTGAAGGCGTGGCTAAAATGCGATTGAGACAGGCCGGTCAGCGACGCCAGCTCCTCCAGGCGGATATTCCGCAGGCAATTTTCCTCGATGTAGTCGACCGCTCGGCGCAATTGCCAGGAGGCGAGTTCGCTGCGTCTGCGCGGCTGTGATCCTCGAAGCTGCAACACATTGATCAGCAGCGAAAGCGTCAGGCCATCGCCGTAAAGATCATGCAGCGGCTCCGGATTCTCGCATTCGGCTGCAATCAACTCGGCGACTGCCATTAGCTGCGGATCGGAGAAATGCAGGCGCGGACTCTCGAGACGGGCCGGGTCCAGATCCTGCGTCAGCCGCTGGCCGATAACCTCGGCATCGAAATGAATATCGAGATGGCGGACGAAATCGATTCCGTCGAGATCGGCCCAGAGCTCCATCCCCGCGGGAATGTAGGAAATCCTTTCACGCTCAAACTCCTGCCGCCGGTTTTGGACGCGCGGCGAGAGCCGGACGCCACTCGTGCCGGAGCCGCGTTGATCGAGCAGGATGAAGAGCCGTGGATCTTCGGCGATGTAGTAGCCGCCCGCGCGCGCAGCGCAATTGACGTTCCAGACGTCGGCAACGATACCGTTCCACCGGCGCCGATGAACGCCACCAATGACGGAGAAACCGCCGATCTTGTTTTGCATCCTTGGCTGAAACGTCATCCGAGCTGCCAGCTCCACCTTGCTCTAAAATCCTTCGTCATAAACTCAAGTTATTATATCAGCGAAATTCCTATGGCAATGCGCGCTGGTTGGCGAAGGTCCGCGGGAAGGAGGACACTCGCTATCGGAAAACAACCCAATTTTGAGCCTTGGGGCGATCCAACTTTGTCTCGTGTTCGTAATGGCTTGCCGATAGTTTTGCCCTAGCAACGTGAGTCTCACGCTTGCCGCTGACAAAACAGCATACAACCGACGCTGACAGGACCTCTCCGTGAAAAAAACGCTTCTCATCGCCGCGGCATTCGCAGCAGCTTTTCCGCTTCTTGCTCACGCCGAAACCATACAGTTCCCGAGCGACGAGCCGATCGCCGAGGTTTCGATTCCGCATACCTGGGGCCCTAAAGAGACGGAAACCGGCGTCGACGCAACGTCTCCGGACTCCGCGATCTATTTCTCGATCGATATCGCCAGCGACAAGACGATTGATAAGACCCTCGACGACGTCATTGATTTCCTGTCGAAAAACGGTGTCGACATCGACGCCAAGTCCAAGCATGAATTTCCGGATTCCGTGCTCAACGGCATGAAGATGGCGCATCTCGAATGGGATGGCAAAGACAAGGACGGCCCGGTCGATGTCGAACTCGGCCTGCTTCAGCCGTCTGAGCACAAGCTTCTGGTCGTCACCTATTGGGGATCGAAGGAAACTCAGGACAAGCATGACGAAGCGGTGCAGGGCATCATGAATTCGCTGAAGCCGCTCAACGACTGAGCTGTCTCAGGAAAATGACGGCAAAGGCAACTGCATATGTCGTTGCCTTTGCTTCTTCGGCTCATGTTGGTTCGGCCTCGGATGTTGCGGTTGCGATGAGGTGCTCGCACCTTCAGCCTGCGGAGTCTTGTGCCGTCGGAAGGCTGAGCGCTTCCAGGCGTTCCAGGAACGGTAGTTGGCTGCCGAGGATCTTCCGGCGGGCATCGGAAAGAGTGAACCATTCGGCACGATCGACTTCGGGAAACGACTGAAGGCGTCCGCTGCCAGGTGGCCATTCGATTTCGAACAGATTGCTGCTCGGGGTGGCCACGTCGAATTCGCCTTCGAGGGCGAAAGCGGTCACGCGTTTTCCGCCTTTCTGACGCAGGTCTCCCAGCGGCTGCAACTTGCCTTCGGGGAGACGGCCCATTTCCTCGGCGAATTCGCGTCGGGCGGCCGTTTCGGCTGCTTCGTCCTCCGGATATTCGCCTTTTGGAATGGACCAGGCGCCTTCGTCCTTTTTGCTCCAGAAGGGACCGCCGGGGTGAACGAGCAATACCAGCAGGTCGCTTTGTGTCCTTCTATACATCAGGATGCCGGCGCTTCTCTTCATTGACGATCGTTCCCGCAACTGGAGCCATAGCCGTCCTTTTACCGAACGCTACAACAGCTTCATCGCCATGTTGCCGAAGCAGCTTACCAGAGCTCTTGTTTGCCGGTCGGACCAGCCCGCCCGTGATTCAGGTCGCTGTCAGACGGCGGCTATAGGTTACCGCAGATAACTAGGTAGATCGATGAAAATGGCACACCAGATCGTCGACAGCTACGAGATGAAGACGATTGTCCTCGGACCGGATATGCGGACCATCTATGTCGTCAGCGGTGCCTTGCCGGAAGAAAGCGCAGTATTTCCGCACTGGGCGAATGAACGTGTTGTCATTGCGCAGGTGATGATAGCCTACATTCAGGGAGAGGCGCATCGTCTCGATATGGTCCAGGGTTATTTCGAGGATCTGGACGAGACCGGCAAGCTGAAAAACAATTCGCAACTCAACCTGTTCCACACGATCGCCAAACAATTTTTCTCTTCGATTTCGGCAAGAAGTCAGCGACCGGCAGCGATCGGCGACGTGCTGGAACAAGCGATGTGGCACTGTAATCCGCGAGAGAATGCAGAGATTTACGAGAGGTTGCTGACCTATTTCGTTTATGGCCGAAAAGATCCCTTCATCAGGCAATTTCCTATCACAGGGTCCATCCAGCCAACACTTCACTGAGATGCAGGAAGAGAACCGCCAAGCAGGCGAATCGCGGCCGAAATCGGCGGTTGGTTCGCCAGGTGGCGCGGATGACGGCTCTTGAATTTTTGCGCGTCTTCCGCCACCTCTTCGGCGCGACTTTTAACATTCTCAGGAGACCAGACGCACCATGACGACGACCACCGCAGAAAATTCCGCCGAGAGCCACGTCTTTGAGGCCGACGTTGCCCGCCTTCTGCACATGATGGTTCACTCGGTTTATTCGGATAAGGATGTTTTCTTACGGGAACTGATTTCGAATGCGGCCGATGCCTGCGAAAAGCTTCGATATGAGGCCATCGCCACGCCGGCACTGGTGGCCAGCGATCCCGACAGCCGCATCGTATTGACGCTCGATGAGGAGGGCGGCAGGGTAGTCGTCGAGGATAACGGCATCGGCATGAGCCGCGACGAGATGATCGAAGCGCTCGGAACGATCGCTCGCTCCGGAACGCGGGCGTTCATGGAGCGCATCGAGGCAAACAAGCAGGGCGAGGGCGCGCAACTCATCGGACAGTTCGGCGTCGGCTTCTATTCCTGCTTCATGGTCGCCGATCGCGTCGATGTCGTATCGCGCCGTGCGGGCGCGGACAATGCCTGGCTCTGGTCTTCCGACGGCAAGGGCGGCTATAGCGTCAGCCCGATCGATATTAGCGAGGCGCCGTCGCGCGGCACGCGCATTACCCTGCATCTGATGGACGACGCCAAGAGCTATACATCCCGCTGGACCATCGAGCGGATTGTCAAGGAGCAGTCGGGCCATGTGCCGGTTCCGATCAGGATCGCGGAGAAGCCCGGTTCTGAAGCAACGCAGCTCACCGACGGCACCGCACTCTGGACCAAATCGAAGAACGAGATTACCAGCGAAGAGTACACGGACTTCTATCGCGGGATTTCCGGCCAATATGACGAACCGGCGCTCACGGTGCATTTCCGTGCCGAAGGCCGCCACGAATATTCCGCACTCGCCTTCGTGCCCAACTCGCAGCCGTTCGATCTCTTCGACCCCGATCGGAAGGGCCGCATGAAGCTTTATGTGAAGCGGGTTTTCATTACCGACGAGGCGGAATTGCTGCCCCGTTATCTCCGCTTCGTGCGCGGCCTTGTCGATACCGCCGACCTGCCGCTGAATGTGTCGCGCGAAATGATCCAGGAAAGCGCAATCCTAGCCTCGATCCGCAAAGGCGTTGCCAACAGGATCATAACGGCCATCGAAAAGCTGTCCGAAAATGACAGTGATGCGTTCCTCAAGCTGTGGGAAGCGTTCGGAAGCCTGATCAAGGAAGGCATTTATGAAGACTTCGAGCGGCGCACCCAACTGATGGCGCTGTCCCGCTTTCGCACGACCGCGTCCGGCGAGGGGTATCGCTCGCTTGCCGATTACGTCAAAGACCTGAAGGATGGCCAGCAGGCGATTTATTATCTGGTCGGCGACAGCCTGGAGCAGTTGAAGGCATCGCCGCAGCTCGAGGGTTTTCGCGCCCGCGGCATCGAGGTTCTGCTGCTGACGGATTCCGTCGACAGCTTCTGGGTCACCAATGCTCCGGAATTCGAGGGTAAGACCTTCAAGTCGATCACGCAGGGGTCCGCCGATCTGGCGCAATTCAGCAAGGTCGAGCAGGGCGCGCCGGCAAGTGAGACGGCACCGGTTGAGGTTCAGGCATTCATCGATTTTGCGAAGGAGAAGCTCGCCGACCAAGTGTCGGACGTGCGTGCGTCGGACCGCTTGATCGAAAGTGCCGTCTGCCTGGTCGCTCCTGAACAGGGCTACGATCGCCAGCTCGAAAAAATTCTGCAGGGCGCCGGCCGTCTGCAGGCCGGCGCAAAGCCGATCCTGGAGATCAATGGGGATCATCCGGTCGTGAAGGCCATCGCCGCCAGAAGCGATCAACCATCCCTGCGCGACGACGCGGCATTCCTGCTGCTCGATCAAGCACGCGTTTTGGACGGCGACAAACCGGCCGATCCCCGTGCCTTCGCCGAGCGGCTGGCGCGGCTCATGGAAAAAGCGCTGCAGTAGGCGGACGTTCAGCCTCTCTGCGGCATGTTCGCTGTTGGAGAGGATGGAGGATTTTTGCCTTCCAATGTTTCGCAGCGGATGGGTCGTTTCCCAGCCGCTACGAATTGAGTTCGTACCGGCTAAGCCGATTTCAGCCCGCCAAGAAGCGTCGGAATGAGTTCGGACACCGTGGGATGGATCGGCACGGCCCATTTGAGAACCGGATAGGGCGTGCGCGCATGCATCGCGGCTATGAAGCCGTGGATTGCCTCGTCGCCTTCGACGCCGAGGATTGCGGCGCCCAGGATCTGTCCGGTTTCCACGTCGGCGACGACCTTCATTAGGCCTTGTGTCTCCCCCTTTTCGATGGCGCGGCCCACTCGGCTCATCGGCATGGTCGACACCGTGATCGCCCGCCCGGTCGCTCGCGCTTCCCGCTCTGTCATGCCGACGCGTCCGAGTGGCGGGTCGATATAGAGCGCATGGGCCAGGATGCGTTCGCTCACCTTCCGGTCTTCACCGTCCAGGAGATTGGCCGCGACGATTTCGAAGTCATTGTACGAGGTGTGCGTGAAGGCGCCGCGGCCGTTGCAGTCGCCAAGCGCCCATATGCCGTCGACATTGGTGGAGAGATGATCGTCGACGACGATATAGCCCTTGCTGTCCAGGGCCACACCGGCCTCCGCGAGGCCAAGATCGTCGGTATTCGGCTGGCGTCCCGTGGCGATGAGGAGATGGCTTGCTTCGACATCCGGATTGTCGTTCGCCGTCGAGATGCGGATGTTTTGGCCGCTCTTCGATAGTTTCATATCCTGCGCATTCGTATGGATCGATATGCCTTCGGCGCGAAGAACATCACCGATCGCCTGGCAGATATCGTCATCCTCCCGCGGGGCCAATCGCGGGCCGCGTTCGATGATGCTGACGTCCGCGCCGAAGCGCCGGTACATCTGTGCGAATTCGAGGCCAATGTAGCCGCCGCCGATGATGGCGAGATGGCGTGGCAGAGCCGTGAGATGGATGATGGAGGTACTGGTCAGGTACTCCACGTCTGAAAGGCCAGGCAGCGGAGGAATGGCCGGCCTTGCGCCGACGTTGAGAAAGATGCGCGGCGCGGTCAGTGTTTCGTCCCCGACGCGGACGGTCTTTGCGCTCTCGAAGCGGGCGTGTCCCCGTATCAAGGAAATTCCGTCCGTTGACGTGAGCCAGTTCGTGAGCGAATTTCTGGCGTTGTTTGTGACGGTAGCCGCGCGCTTCTCGACGGTCGCCATATCCGTCAGTAGCCCGCCATCCGTGCGGATGCCGTAGTCCGCGCTTCGCCGTATCACTTGGGCGGTCCGAGCGCTGGCAACCAGAGTTTTGGTCGGCATGCAGCCGGCATTGACGCAGGTCCCGCCAACGAATTTCCGCTCGATCAGAGCCACCGTCATGCCGGCAGCCGCAAGACGTCCGGCCAGGGATGGCCCTGCTTGCCCGGCACCGACGATAATCGCGTCGAAGGTCTTCATGCTTGTCCCTCCCGCAGTTGATGTCTGATTTTCATGCCCGGTCGAACTGAATGCCGACGCCCAGTCCATTCCAGTTTAACAGACTTGAGCAGACGGAGGTCGAAAACCTGAGGGAGCGACAGCAATGGATTTCGAAGAGGCTCCTGTCTGCGGCAAATCAACGCAATGTCCGCATCATGATCTCCGCTCAAGCGCTCTGCAGCCTTGACGACGAGCGCCGCTAGGCCATGTCTGACCGCATACCTGACGCAAGGGAACCATGTGTCGAAAGGAGACATAGTGCGAAACGCTAGGATGGGATTTACCGAGCTTGAAAGCGAGGCGAATTTGGACTTCGTAAAATGCGAAGGATGGTCGAAGCTTTGGTTTGAAGCAGTCGATTTCTAGACTGTAGGCTTAATCGCGACGGCGTAAGTGCCGTCGTTCTCATCGGAATGCTGCCCGGTTCGTCGCGCGCATTCCAAGCTTCGGACACCCGGCAAGAGAACAGCGTTGAGAAGCTTCAGGGGCATCTCTGCCGCGTGCGACGATAAGTTAAGGATCTAAGCAACGTGCCCGCTGTCCCGAAAGAACCGCCACAGAAATTCATCCTGCTGATGCTGTCTTCCCTTCGAAAGGCGTTTTTCAGCATTGCCATTGCAAGCGCTGCGATCAACATGCTGGCGCTGACCGGCTCCTTTTTCATGTTGCAGGTTTATGATCGGGTCATTCCGGGCCGCAGCCTTCCAACGCTCACGGGCCTCGCGATCATCGCCGCGACCCTCTTCATATTCCAGGGAGCCCTGGAATTGCTGCGCTCGATGCTGCTTGCGCGCGTTGGCGTCTCTCTCGATCAACGGCTGAATCGGAAGGTTTTTGGCTCGCTCATTCTTCTGCCGACAAAAATGCAGGCGCCCGATGATGGGCTGCAGTCCGTCCGCGATTTGGAGCAGGTCCGATCGTTCTTGTCCGGCGGCGGGTCGACGGCATTGTTCGATCTGCCCTGGATGCCCTTTTATCTCATCCTGTGTTTTCTGTTTCATTTCTGGATCGGCTTAACCGCCCTATGCGGCGCCATCCTGCTCATTGTCCTGACAGCGCTGGCGGAGATCCTTTCACAAAAGCCAGCCTTAGAGGCTGCAAAGTCTTCCGCGGCTCGTCTCAGCTTTGCGCAAGCCGCGCGACGAAACTGGGAGGCGGTGGTCGCAATGGGTTTCAGCGGCCGCCTGATCGAGAAATGGATGGCCATGAACGAGGACTATCTGGGAAATCAGCTCTCCGCCGGTAATATCGTCGGCACGCTGACCACGATCGCGAAGATATGGCGGATGATGCTGCAATCCGCCGTGTTGGCCGTCGGCGCGATCCTTGTCATCAAACAGGAGGCGACAGGCGGCATCATCATCGCCAGTTCGATCATGGTCACCCGCGCGCTTGCGCCGGTGGAGCTTGCAATCGGACAGTGGAAGGGTTTTGTCGCGGCCCGCCAAAGCTGGTCGCGCCTTGCCAAGCTGCTGGATCTGATCCCCACCGAGCATCGGGCCATGGCCCTGCCGGCACCGCAAAAGGACCTCAGCGTCGAAAATATAAGCCTTACCTCCCCCGGCAGCCGCGATTTCATCCTCCGGAATGTCTCATTCCAGATATCGGCGGGCACGGTGCTGGGCGTGATCGGCCCCAGCGCCTCGGGAAAATCGTCGCTCGTCAGAGCGATCACCGGATTGTGGCCGGTGGTCATCGGCTCGATCAGGTTCGATCAGGCAGCCTTGTCGCAGTGGGAGCAAGGCGATCTGGGACGGCATATCGGATATCTGCCGCAGGATGTCGGTCTATTCGACGGCTCGATAGCCGAAAATATTTCCCGCTTCGCGAATGACATGCAGCCCGGACCGATTATCGCGGCGGCGAAGGCGGCGGGTGTCTACGACATGATCGTCAAGCTGCCGGATGGCTTCGACACCGTCATCGGGGAGGGCGGCTCGCGACTTTCCGCCGGTCAGAGGCAGCGTATCGCCTTGGCGCGAGCCGTTTATGGTGACCCGTTCCTGGTGGTTCTTGATGAGCCGAACTCCAATCTGGATGCCGAAGGCGAGGCATCCTTGACCAAGGCCTTGCTGGGCATCCGGGCGCGGGGCGGCATAGTCATCGTCGTCGCTCATAGGCCGAGCGCTCTGGCCGCCGCGGATAAGGTCGCGATCATTGCCAACGGCCAGTTACAGGCATTCGGACCCAAGGATGAGATTCTTGGCACATCCGCGAGGCATTCGGGGCCGGGACCGGTGCGTTTGATGATAGCCGGCGAGGATGTGAGCGGATGAAAAACAGAGGTCTGCCTTCCACCGAGCGCGCGATCCGCCGCCTTTCCATGTTTGTGCTCGCGACAATTCTGCTCCTTTTTGGCGTCCTGGGCGGTCTTGCGGCAGCAACGAAGATTTCGGGGGCGGTCATCGCCCCCGGCACCTTGGTCGTCGACAGCTATGTAAAGAGCGTTCAGCACCTCAAGGGCGGGATCGTTGGCGAAATCCGCGTGAAGAATGGCGATCGTGTCGATGCCGACCAGATATTGGTCCGCCTGGACGACACGCAAACCAGAGCCAATCTCGGCATCATCAGAAAGCGTTTGAATGAGCTTTCCGCCAGAACGGCGCGTCTGGCCGCGGAGCGCGACGATAAGAGTGCGATCAGCTTTCCGGCAAAACTACTGTCCAGCGCCGGCGACGATGGCGTGGCGAGCATGCTTGCCGGCGAGCGGCAACTGTTCAGCGACCGGTTGGCATCGCGACAGGGCCAGAAGTCTCAGCTCCGCGAGCGAATCCAGCAGTTGAAACAGGAAGTGGATGGTCTCGTCGCGCAGGAGAAGGGAAAGCGGATCGAGATTGAGCTCGTCAACAAGGAGTTAAACAGTCTTCAGCGGCTGTTCGATCAAGGCATCGTTCCGGCGGCCAAGGTCTATTCGCTGCAAAGGGACAGCGCTCGGCTGACGGGAGAGCTTGGAAACCTTGTTTCCTCGATCGCCCAAACCAACGGCAAAATTACCGAAACCGAACTTCAGATCATTCAGATCGATGATGACCACAGCTCCGAGGTTTCCGACCAGCTGCGGCAGGCCGAAAGCGATACCGGTCAGTTTTCGGAACGGCTGATTGCTGCCGAGGACGATCTCAAAAGAGTGGACATAAGGGCGCCGCAGGCAGGCATTGTCGACCAGTTGAGTGTCCATACGGCCGGCGCCGTGATCGGGCCGAAGGAAACCATCATGCAGATCGTTCCCGATAAGGATGCGCTGGTCGCCGAACTGAAGCTTGCGCCGCAGGACATCGATCAGATTGCCGTTGGCCAGGTGGTCGCGTTGCGATTTTCCGCCTTCAACCAGCGCATTACACCCGAACTGAATGGGCACGTCGAAACCATTTCGGCGGATTTGACGACCGACCAGCACTCGGGGCTTAGCTATTACATCGTTCGCGCAAAAGTACCGAAGGAAGAATGGGATCGATTGGGAAAGCTGACGCCCCTTCCGGGCATGCCGGTGGAAGCATTCATGCAGACCGGGCGAAGAAGCGTTTTGGCCTATCTGACCAAGCCGATGACCGATCAGATAAAGCGCGCCTTCAGAGAGGACTAGGCGTTCCTCTGAGGCGTTGCATAAGCGAATGCGCCAATTAGAAGCGCAGCCGTTATGAACGACTGCGCTGAGCTTAAAGTCCTATCAGATATGCCAGTCCGGAGTATGGGCAGCCGCTGCCGCGGCCGTCTGCGTGAGATGGTCGTTTAGCTGATAGGCCTTGATGTAATCGATTTTCATCTCCGAGTCTGTCAGGCTGGCCGTCGGAGTGCCGGCTGTGCCGCCAACGGCCTGGTCCACCAGCATATACATCGGGCTGTGCATATCGGCTGGTGTTGCGGTGTGCGCGATGGCCACATCGTCGAAATACCAGACGATTTGATCCTGATCCCACAGCACACCGTAATTGTGGAAACCATCGGTGCTGGGAACTTGCACCGGAATGGATTGTATCGTGTGCTGGCCCGTTGCATTCGAGTGAACCGTGGCGTTGACCGTGTTCGGGTCCTGCCCGCGCATTTCCACGACATCGAGTTCCGGCGGCCAGGAACCGTCTTCCGGCAGAAGCCAGAAAGCCGGCCATGTGCCCTGATCATGCGGCATCTCGGCTCGCATCTCGAAATATCCATAGGTCTGGGCGAAGGTAGAATGGGTGGTCAGGATGCCGGACGTATAGTTATGCCCGTCCAGAAGTGATTTCAGCGCATCGGGCGTCGGTTGGGCTGAAATCGTTAATACACCGTTGGAAACGGAAAATGGGTTGACCGATGCGGTCGGGCCATAAGAGGGATTGATATACCACTGCAACTCGCCGGTCATGCTGCTGCCTTTGTCAGGCGCCCACCAGTATTTCGCATCCCAGGTGCCTTGCGTGCCCTGATGAAGCGAAAGCGTGTTGAAATCGTCCGAGAAGGTCTGCGTGAGCGCGGAGCGGTCGAGTCCGAGCTGGAACTGGTCCGCGCTCAGGTCGGCAGCAGTCTTGTTGGCAAAAACCAGGCTCTCGCCGTTGCCGAGATCGAGTTGCAGATTGGCGCCGTGCTGGCTGAGGTGACTGACGACCTGATCGAAGGACGTCAGCCCGTATTGGTTCAGGCGCACCTTGTCGTCACTGCTGAAGTCAGTGATGAGGTCGCTGCCATTGCCCTTGGTGAAGATAAAGGTGTCGGCGCCGCCTCCGCCGGTCAGAACGTCATTGCCTGCACCGCCATCGATGGTCTGGCTGCCCGTACCGCCGGTGATGATGTTGTCGGCGCTATTGCCGAAGGCATGGCGGCCATTGCCGGTCACCGTGAGATTCTCGAAATTGTCAGGCAGAGTGTAGTCCATCCACGTATTGATGGTATCTACGCCGCCACCGGGCGCCTCGGACGCGTGGTTGATGCTGGAATAGAGATAGTAGATATCATCTCCAGTGCCGCCCACCATCGTGACATTGACGGAGGCGTCACCCCAGATCGAATCATTTCCAGCCGTGCCGTAAAGCGTCGGACCGGAGCCCGTGGCGGAAAACCAACTTGTCGAAGTTCCGCTGTAATAGAGCGGTTGGCCTAATGCATTGAGAACTGAATTGGGCATCGGAAACCTCTTCCGTTGTGCTCGGCTGTCTCCTCCAACAGAGCCAATATTCCTCCGTACTTACGTTAGAGGGATAACATTTTCCGCAGCGCAGCACAGCCCCTTGTGACGTTAATTTCAGCTTTTTATAAAGTTTGTCCGGCTAATGATCGCATTGCTCAATCACAAGCTGTTCGTTCCTGAGCATCAAATGAACGGAGTTCGGTAGCAAATGCGATCATGACCGCTTTTAGGCGCGAAAGCTCTCCTTGGTGACTGGTCTACGGCCGCTATGGGCCGCAAGCAGACGAGAACATCGACATCTTTGCCATTTGCGGACGACGACCCCCGCCCATCCGGGTAATATCAATGTGATCAATCGCGGCGTAGTGTTCCTATTTGGCTTTGAGAGGAGGATGCTATGCCTACCATATTGGCCTATCACGACGTCAAAGACGTCAAACACTGGCTCACTTCACCGCGCCGCAAAGAGGTTTTCGAACCCCTCGGCTGCACAAACATTCGTACGTTTGTTGATCCACAAGCGTCCAACCGAGTTGGCCTGGTCATGGACGTTCCCGACATGGGCCGCCTGGCGGAATTTATGAAGTCCAAGCAAGCGGCGGATGCGATGGAGTATGACGGAGTATTGCCGGAGACCTTGGTGATTCTAACTCAATCGTAGGCGGCCCAGCAGAGACGGGGCCTAACGATAGCGGTGACAGCCTTGACGCGGATAAAGGTTGGCGAATGAGGGGCTGCCCCGTGAAATCCGGCTGCGGCTTTCGTAAGAGCCGATAGCCGCGAACAAAAGCCCGCCGCAGACCGGGAGTCGGTAGTCGCGGCGGGCTCACGCTCCAGTGGCCGGCGTGGTGCACCGTGAGCTACGGGCAAGCAACCCGCAAGCAGGAAACCAATATCAAGCGCTTAGGTTCCCGCGATTTCATGTCGTGCGACAATTCGCACAGCCGCACTGATGGCTGCATGCGACAGAGCAGACCGCCCCCACAAAATGAGGAGCGGCCCCTGATCTCACTGCAATAGAGCTACCCCGGCTTCTTTCGCCGCCTTAATGAATGCTTCTCGCGCGGCTTCTACACAGACCACACCCATCATCGCATCGAGGCATATTCGTACGGCGGTCACATACTCTTCGCCATCTTCAATCGGCCAGTGTTCCAGCAACGTCTCGGTCGCATCCTGTACCGAATTGACGCGCCGATAGCCCTCCGCGCCTCCCATCACGAGCGTCACGGCGGGGAAGGGCCGCAAGGTGTTTCGTTTCAAAACGCATTACCTCCGAAACATAAAGACTTCGGTAACCTTGCAAAAAACGTTCCGCGGAAGGCGGCCCGATCTAGTTGCCTCCCGATAGTGGCCAAAATAGCCGGAGCATGATGCCGGAGAATCGACTACGCCGACGCCCGATAACAGCGGCAGCGACATGGCGTGGCTCGACCTAGTGTGGCCAAAGCTCATGCTATGAGGGAGAGATGTCGGTGAAGCTTGAACAGGTTGCCGTGTCGTTGGCGGCGCGAGAGCGATCGGCAAATAGCCTCAGCGGCGAACCAGAAGTGCCTCGATCGAGGCCATTTCAAAGGCGTCACGCGCTTCGCTCGCCGTACATTCGTGCTCGAGCGCGGCGTTGCAGACCTTTTTGGCTTCCCTTAGAAACACGCCGTCGGCTATGGGCCATTCCCTTTCAAGGCACCCCACAGCTTCGGCCGGGCCTTTGACGGCCTTTTGTTTCCCACTGCTGACAATGACGGAGACGGGTGCCTCCCATGCGAGAGCGCTCATTCTGATCCTCCTTTGTCCTTCAGGTGAAGTTAGGCAAACGATGGTCGTGCCGCTCGGTTCCAAGAGTGAGACCAAAAAATTCCATCTCCGCACGAAAAAGCTAGGCAAGTCAGCAAGGATTATAGATCGAGCTGCTTGCGACGACGCCACGTCAAAGAGCAACCATCGTCAGGCTGCGGGACTTACGGCTACTGGCGTTCACATTTTCTGCGCTGATGCTTGCGGGCACAATTCCGGTGCCGGCGGCGGGTCATATTACGCGCCGCTAGCCCATCTGTGAAGCTGTCAAAATTCCGCGACCTCGCCCCAGGACGAGCCATTCAGCCGATCCGGATGATACGGCTTTGGATCGACGATCGGTTTTGCGGCCGTGACAAGGTCCGCGACGAGATGGCCGGCGCCTGGGCCGATGCCGAAGCCGTGGCCGCTGAAGCCTGCTGCCAGGACCAGTCCGGGCAGTGCCCGGATTTCGCCGATCGCGGGAACTCCGTCGGGCGTACTGTCGATATAGCCGGCCCATGCGGCCGAGACGGGGGTGTTGGCAAGCGCTGGAAGCAACGCTCGTGCTCGCTCAAGGGTCAATTCGATCTGCTTCCGATCCGGACGAGGATCGAGAATGCGGTTCCGCTCCATCGGGGTCGGTCGATCGAGCCGCCAGCGCGACAAAGTTTCGTGCCCACCCTTTAGACCCTCAAAGCCGCCGGCAGCGAGGCTGCGCCAGCGCTTGGCGAACATCGGCACAAAATGGCGGGCGAAACGAAACTGTTGCAATGTCGGATCGACGCGGGCGCGGCCGCTGATCGCAAGCGTGTAACCGCCGTCGCCTCTGCGCGTGGCCGAAACCGCGGCCGTATGCAGCGCCGCCGGCAGACCTTGGGCGCCAGGTGCGACCGACAGGATCGAGGAACGGATCGAGGCTTGCGGAAAGCGGATGCCGAGCTGCCGGCAAAAGGACGATGCCCAGGCGCCGCCGGCCATCACCACCATCCGGGTTCGGATCGTGCCTTTCTCGGTGACGACGGCACTGACATGGCCGCTTTCGGTCTCAAGACCGCGGGCAGCGCACATCTGATGAACGCTGCTGCCGAGCGCCCTGATGGCGCGGGCGACCACCGGGGCAGCGCGCGACGGATCGGCGGTGCCGTCGGTCGGGGAAAAGACGCCGCCCTTCCAGCGCCGGCCGGTCGCCGATCCGAATTCGCTTGCTTGCTTTTGATCAAGCATATGGGTGGTAACGCCGACGCCGCGGGCAAATTCACCCCAGCTCGCCCAGCCGGCAAGCTCCGTGTCGTCGTTGCTCAGATAGAGCAGGCCGCAGCGGCTGAAGCCGGTATCCTCGCCACTTTCCTTGCCGAAATCTTCCCAGAGAGCGAGGCTCTTCGTCGCCATCGGCAGTTCGCGGGCATCCCGGTTCTGCTGACGGCACCATCCCCAGTTTCGGCTGGATTGTTCGGCCCCGATCCGCCCCTTTTCGAGAAGCGCGACCTTCAAGCCCCGCCGCGCGAGATAGTAGGCGGCGAAGGTCCCGACGATTCCGCCGCCGATCACCACGACATCGGCCTTTTCGGGCAGTGCGGGGGTGGTTTCGATGTGCAGAAGCGGGGCGGGCATGGCACTCTCCAGGTTACAAGCGAGCATTCTAGTCGAGCTTTCCCCGCGCAAATGCTGCAGATTGCCAGCGGACAGCATTTCCTTCTGTCGCACGCGGTTAAGGCGAATTCTTGTGCTAAGATCCGGATTTTACGAGGTTAAATCAGCGCGGAAAGGTTCAATTCCGCTTGCTAAGTAAGGCTTTCCGCATAAGATGACAAAAGATTATTCCGCCAGGCGGCACCTGCCGCCGCGAAAATTGGAGCGCGCCGATGAAACTCGACCGGATCGATATCAAGATCCTCTACGAATTGCAGAAAAACGGCCGCATCACCAATGTGGAACTTGCCGAACTCGTCAACCTCTCGCCGAGTCCCTGCCTGATGCGGGTCAAGAAACTGCAGGCGGAAGGCTACATTGTTGGCTATTCGGCGCAGATCAACATCGCCAAGCTCGGGCAGACGCTCACGGTGTTCACTGAGGTCACCCTCAAGAATCATCGCCAGATCGATTTCGCGCGCTTTCTTGCGGCGGTCGAGAAGGTGGATTCTGTGGTGGAATGCCATCTCGTTTCCGGAGGCTATGACTATCTGGTGAAGTTCGTGACCGCCGGGATTGCCGAATACCAGACGACCATGGAACGCCTGATCGACATGGAAATCGGCATCGACAAATATTTCAGCTTCGTCGTGCTGAAATCGCCGATTGTCAAAGCGCATATGCCGCTCACCAGCCTGTTTCCGGTTTGAGCCATCTCTCGGCGGTCGATGTGCCGAACCGCACCTCAGCGTTTTGCAAAGGCGTGCGCCAGCTCGGGATTTTCTTCCAGGCTATCCAGCCAGCCAGTGTCGAGCTTCGGCACGGAGGAGAAGAGCAGCTTGGAATAGGGGTGCTTGGCGCCGCCTGCTAGATCGGCGGATGCGAGTTGCTCGATCTTCTCGCCTGCATACATCACCGCAATCTCGTCGCAGATCGCTTGCACCGTCGACAGATCGTGACTGATGAAGATGTAGGAGAGCCCGAGTTCGCGTTGCAGTTCCTTCAGGAGGTCGAGGATTGCAGCGGCAACGACGGTATCGAGGGCTGATGTGATCTCGTCGCATAGGATGAGCTTCGGCTCGGCCGCAAGTGCCCGCGCAAGGTTGATGCGCTGCTTTTGGCCACCGGACAGTTCCGGCGGGCGCCGATGCTTGAGGGCTTTTGGCAGGTGGACCATGTCGAGGAGCTGGTCGATGCGGGCCTCGCGCTCGCTGCGGCCGAGATTGTGATAGAAGGTAAGCGGGCGCCCGAGTATTTCACCGATCGACTTGGCAGGATTGAGCGCGGTATCGGCAAATTGAAAGACGATCTGCAGCTTTTGCAGCTCTTCGCGCTTGCGGTGCCGGGCATCGGCGGCAAGCTGTTTTCCGTTGAAGGTGATATTTCCAGAAACCGGCGGCAGGATGCCGGCTATGGCGCGGGCAAGCGTCGATTTTCCGCAGCCGGATTCGCCGATGACGCCGAGATTGCGGCCGGCTTCGAGTCTGAGGCTCACGGATTTGAGAGCCGTCGCTGCCGGCAGACCGTTCGGTTGGATAGGACCATAACCCGCCACGACGTTGGTCACCTCCAGCAGGGCGGGTATCTTTTCCGGCTCTGTCGACACAGGGGAGGCATAGAGCTTGGGTTCGAAGGCCCCCAGCAACTGGCGCGTATAGGGATGAGCGGGTGCGGAGAGGATCTGCTCGGTCTCGCCGATTTCCTGAACTTCGCCACCCTTCAGAACGACGATCCGGTCGGCGACCTGCGCCACGACAGCGAGGTCGTGAGACACGTAGACCCCGGCGATGCCGCCCTTTTTCATCACCGATTTGAAAGCTCGGAGAACCTCGATCTGCGTCGTCACGTCGAGTGCCGTCGTCGGCTCGTCGAAAATCATGAGTTTCGGATTGCCGATCAGCGCCATCGCGGCTGAAAGGCGCTGCAACTGGCCTCCCGAAACCTGATGCGGGTAGCGCGCACCGATCGTCTCCGGGTTCGGCAGGCTCAGCGCCTTGAAGAGTTCGACGGCGCGCGTCCTTGCCTCTTCGGCCGGCATCAGATTGTGGATGCGGGTGATCTCGATCACCTGCTCCATGATCGTCTGCGCCGGATTGAAGGCTGCCGCGGCACTTTGCGGGATATAGGCGACTTCGGTTCCGCGGATGCGAGCCCTGGCTTTTTCGGGCAGGCTTGCCATGTCCTTGCCGGCGAGCAGGACCTGGCCGCCGCTGATCCGGCAGCCCTGCCGCGTGTAGCCCATCAGGGTCAGCGCGATCGTCGTCTTGCCGGAGCCGCTTTCGCCGATGAGGGCAACGATTTCCCCTTCTTGGATGTCGAAGCTGACGCCGCGGATGATATCGACCTGGCGGCCGGCATCCGTCTTGGCCTCGACCTTTAGGTCGCGAATGTCGACGAGCTTGGCCATTAATTGCTCCGGTCTCGGATCTTCTGGGGAAGGTTGTCAATCAGCAGGTTAACGCTGATCGTCAGGCTAGCGATCGCGATGCTCGGGAACATGACCGCGGGGGCGCCAAAGGGCAGGCCGCCGATGTTTTCGCGCACCAGCGCCCCCCAATCCGCGTTTGGCGGCTGCACGCCGAGGCCGAGGAAGGAGAGCCCCGACAGAAGCAGCACGATGAAGACGAAGCGCAGGCCGAGATCGGCCATGACCGGCCCAAGGATATTGGGCAGGATTTCGGAGCGAATGAGATAGAGCGCCCCTTCGCCGCGGGCGCGGGCGACCGTGATGAAATCCATGGTGTTGATATTGACCGAAAGCGCCCGCGAGAAGCGATAGGCGCCCGGCGTGTAGATGACGGCGAGCGTCATGATCAGGACCGGGATCGACGAGCCGACGCCGGCGACGACCACAAGGCCGAAGAGCTTGCTCGGGATGGAGTTCAGCGCATCGAGAAAGCGGCTGAGCACGCTATCGAACCAGCCGCCGATCACCGCTGCGATCATACCGAGCGCGACGCCGACGAAGCAGGCAATGCAGACGGCGGCAAGCGAGATGCCGACAGTGTAGCGCGCACCCATGAGAATACGCGAGAAAATATCACGGCCGAGATAATCGGTGCCGAGCCAGAACTTGGCAGACATCGGCCCGAAATAATCGAAATCAACGATGTCGCCGATCGGGTAGGGGATCAGCAGCGGCGCGAAGATAGCGACCAGCGCCCAGGCCAGGATGACGGCAAGGCCGAGCATGCCGACGATGTTAAATCGGAAGCCGAACCGGCGAGGGGTGAGTGCGGTAAGAGCCATGGTCAGCGCAGCCTCGGATTGGACATGATGGCGATGATGTCGGCGATGGTGATCAGAAGCAGATAGACGAGGCAGAAAATCATGGCACAGGTCTGAATGAGCGGCAGATCCCGGGTGGCGACGGCATCCACCATCAGCTTGGCTATGCCGGGATAGTTGAAGATCGTTTCGACGATGATGACGCCGCCAAGCAGGTAGGACAGCGAAAGTGCCACTGCATTGACGATCGGGCCGAGCGCGTTCGGCAATGCGTGTTTCAGGACCATGCGCGGGCGCGAGGCGCCCTTCAGGAGTGCCATTTCCACGTAGGGCGTATTCAGCGTCTCGATGACGGCTGCCCGAGTCATGCGGATCATCTGCGCCGATATCACGAAGCTCAGTGTGATGACCGGCATCGCGAAAACGCGCAGCATTTGGGAAAAGGAGTGGATCTCATTGGCGAAGGCGAGCGCCGGCAGCCATTTGAGATAGACGGCAAAGATCAGCACAGCGGATGTCGCGACCATGAATTCGGGCACGGAAATCACGCCGATCGAGACCACCGTCACGATGCGGTCATAGAGGGAGCCGCGCAGCATGGCCGCGGTAATGCCAAGGGTCAGCGCGATCGGCACGGAAAACAGGGTGGTGGCTGCGGCAAGCTTCAGCGAGTTTCCGAGCCGGGCACCGATCAGATCGGCGATCGGCATGTTGTTGGCGTAGGAAATGCCGAGATTGCCGGTGGCAAGGCCGGCAAGCCAGCGAATGAAACGCAGGATCGCCGGATCGTTGAGATGCATCGCGGCACGCAGGCCCGCGACCGCTTCCGGTGTTGCGGCTTGACCAAGGAGGATCTGCGCCACGTCGCCGGGCAGCATTTCCGTTGCCGCAAACACCGTGAACGACACGATGAGCAGCGTGATCACGGCTACGATCACACGGCCGAGCACGAGAGAAAGAACGTGGCGGTTCATGACAGATCCCCATCGCGAGAACGGATGTGCCGATTATACGGCACTGTACCCGACAAGCGGTGCCGTGGCACCACTGGTCGGGTACAAAGGCGAGGATCAGGCGTCGAGCCAGACATATTCCGCGAAGGCATAACCCATCATGCCACCGAGCGGATTGGCCTCCAGGCCATGCAGCTTCGAGGAGATCGCGTCGACGTTGGAAATATAGGCCGGAATGGCGGTGCCGGCCTCTTCCGCGATCATTGCCTGCATGTCACCGTAGATCGCCTTGCGCTTGGCCTGATCGAGCAGACCGCGCGCTTCCACCAGCATGCTGTCGAATTTCTCCGACTTGTACTGGCTTTCGTTCCACGGAGCCTGGGAGGAATAGAGCAGCGAAAAGAGGATGTCCGGCGTCGGACGCGGGTTGATATTGCCGAAATGCATCGGCGCTTTCAGCCAGTAGTTCGACCAGTATCCGTCAGAGGGTACGCGCTGGACGTCGAACTTCATGCCGATCTCGGCGCCGGCCTGCTGCAGCACCATCGCCATGTCGACGGAGGAGGTCGCAGCGTCGGAGGCGACGACGGGAATGGACTGGCCGAGCAGACCCGACTTCTGGAAGTGGAACTTGGCCTTCTCCGGATCGTAGGCCTTCGGCTTCAGATCGGCATTGTGGTAGATGTTGGAAGGCGGCACCGGCTGGTCGTTGCCGATCTCGGCAAGTCCGCGCAGAGCCGACTTCTGAATGACTTCCCGGTTCAGGAGATATTTGACGCCGGTCACGAAGTCCTTGCTGCTGCCTGGGTTCATATCCAGGCGCATGTTGAGGTCCGTATAGTTGCCGGACGTGGTTTTCGAGAGCGTCACGCCCTTCTGGCTGTCCAGAAGCCGCATCGAGCGCGGGTTGATGGACGCGGCGAGCTGGATATCGCCCGAAAGCAACGCGTTGACGCGCGCAGAATCGTCCTCGATCGCGAAGAACTCGAAGGAGTCCAGGTGCGCGCCACCTGACTTCCAATAGTTCTTGTTCTTGACAGCGACGGACCGGACACCGGGTTCAAATCTTTCGCAGACGAATGCGCCGGTTCCGTTAGCTTTACTGAAATCCGTCGTGCCATCGGCAATGATCATGAAGTGATGCATGGCAAGGATGGTCGGAAGATCGGCGTTCGGATTGGCGAGGGTAATCTCAACGGTCTGCGGGTCGACAGCCTTGATGCCGGTCATCTGCTTGGCGATTGCATTGACCTTCGAGCCAACAGCCGGATCGAGATGGCGTTTCAGCGAATAGACGACGTCGGCGGACGAAAGGGTCTTGCCGTCGTGGAAGGTTACGCCCTTGCGAAGCTTGACGGTCCACACTTTGGCGTCGGAGCTTTCAATGCTTTCGGCGAGTTCCATCTGCGTGACGCCGTCCTTGTCGAGGAAGGACAGGCGGTTGTAGAAGGCGCAACAGCGGACATAGTCCGTCGAGAGCGACGCCTTGGCCGGATCGAGCGTGTCGGCCGTCGACGACGACCAGCCGGCTGCCTTGAGCGAGCCGCCCGAGACGGGGGTTGCGGCGAAAGCCGCCGAGGCGCGCCCAAAGATTGCGCCGCCGGCTGCGGCAGCGATGCCGCCTGCAAGCAGCATCTGCAGGAGATCGCGGCGGGTGGCGCCGCGGCGAATGGCATTTTCGACCATGGCATCGTCTGCGCTGGTCCAATTCGTGATCTTGTCGTTCATCTGCGTTCCCCTTGTTGTTAAGGTTTGATTGGCGCGCCTCGTCTTTTTCCGCGAGGTCGATACCGGATAGTCGCTCAAGCGGCCCTGATTGCCTCCACTGCGTCGGCAAGTCCTGCCATGGAGGTGAAATGGAAATCGGGCCTGGTGAATTCCTTGGGTTCGATCGTGCCGCCGTAGCCCTTCTGGGCATGGCGTCGCTCGATCCAGCAATTGGTCATGCCGAGCCGCCGCGAAATGCCGATGTCATGATACTGGCTTTGCGCGACATGCAGAATGTCGTCTTTCGAGCAGCCGTCCTTGGCGACGAAGGCGAAGACCTGCTCGAAGAAGGCCGGATCGGGCTTTTCCGTGCCCGTATCGTCGGCGGTGAATGCGGCATAAAACGGATTGCCGAGTTCCCTGGAAAAGTGCTCGAACGCCCAGCGGCGGGCATTCGTCATGGCGATCAGCCTGTAGCGCTGCGAAAGGCGTTGGAGAGCAGCGGCGCTGTCCGGAAAGCCTTTCCAGCTCTTGGCGGAATCACGCAGGCGTTCGCCGTATGCCTGTTCGGCCGGCAATCCCAATGTCGGGGCAATGACGAGATAGACACGCACCAGATCATCGGGAAACAGCCCGGCATCTCCGGAATAGCGCGCGGCGCGATAGAGGGCGAGCGCTTCCTCGCCATCGATCGAGACGCCCGCTTCCTCGGCAATCCCGGCGAGGCAATCCTTGATACCGCCTTCGAAGTCGATCAGGGTTCCGACGACGTCAAAGGTGAAGTATTTGAAATCCGCTAGGCTCTTTGCCAAGTGTCTGCCCTCGCCAAATATCAGTTCTTGATCGAGCGCATCCAGTTCCGATCACCGGCTGAATGCAGAAGAAAATGCTGTCCTGTTCCTACCGAGGATTTTCTCGTATCTGCCGAAAATCCCCGTTTTTCGGGCATTGAGCGCCTTTAGTCAGTTCAGTTTCGCAGTAAAGGCTCGCCGGATTCTCTGAATGGGAGAGCTGTGGCGGCACAAAATTGCGAATATGAGGGCAAAGCGGTATTTCACCGATACCGCCAAGGCCCCGTTTTGCGCTCAGGCGAGCACCGCCCGTACGTCGGGATCTTCCAGTGTCTGGTCCAGAGTCCTGCGCGTACGTTCGATGATCGCATCGATCTCCCCATCGGTGCAGCAGAGCGGCGGCGCATAGCCGAGAACACCGTTGCCGAAGGCGCGGATGACAAGCCCATTATTCCAGGCGCGATCGAAGATCCGCCGCGCGGGCTCGGCAGCCGCAGGCAAGGGCGTCTTGCGCTCCTTGTCGACCACCAGTTCGACGGCAGCAAGCATGCCGCGCCCGCGCACGTCGCCGACCAGCGGATGGGAACGGAGATCGCGAAGGCCGGCCATCAGACGCGCGCCAGCCTTGACGCCGTTTTCCAACAGGCCGTTTTCGTAAAGGCGCAACACTTCGAGGCCAACGGCGGCGCTGACGGGGTGCGCGGAATAGGTATAACCATGGCCAATCGCGGAGGCGCCGGCGCCGTCGGCAATCGTGCCATAGACCTTCTCCGACAGGAAGACGGCCCCCATCGGCACGTAGCCGGACGTCAGCCCTTTCGCTGTCGTCATCAAATCAGGGACGATGCCGTCTTCAGCACAGGCAAACAGTGGGCCGGTACGGCCAAAGCCGGTGATCACCTCGTCGGCAACGAACAGAATGTCGAGTTCGCTGCATAGGTCGCGCATTGCCTTCATCCAGCCGGTCGGCGGAACCAGCACGCCGCCGGAACCCTGAATTGGCTCGGCGTAGAAGGCCGCCACACGCTCGGCGCCCAGCTCCTCGACCTTGGCGCGAAGTGCAGCGACCGAAGCGGCGATGATCGCCTGCGGATCGGTGCCGACGGGATTGCGATAGGCATAATGGGTGGGAATCTTGTGCTGCCAGTCGAGCGGCATGCCGAAACCAGCATGGAAGACCGGAAGTGCCGTCAGGCCGGCGCCGACGGTGGACGAGCCGTGATAACCCTGTTCGAGCGAGATGAACTGATCCTTCGTGGGCTTGCCGAGTGCGTGATAATAATAGCGGATGAAGCGAACCGTGCTGTCGACGGCATCGGAACCGCCGAGCGTAAAGTAGACATGGTTGAGGTCGCCGGGAGCGCGGTCAGCCAATTCGGCGGCGAGCCGAATGGCGGGTTCCGAGCCGAGGCTGAAATAGCCGGTGGCATAAGGCAGCTCCCGCATCTGACGGGCTGCCGCCTCCACGATACTGTCATGGCCATAGCCGGCATTGACGCACCAGAGACCGGCAAAGCCGTCGATCATCTGATGGCCCGATGCATCGGTCACGGTAGCACCCTTGGCGGATTTCAACACCCGGACGCCGGCCTGTTCGTGACCGCGATAGGAGGCGACGGGGTGAACGAGGTGGGCGCGATCGAGTTCGATAAGGGAATTGCTCAGCATGATGTCTCTCTTCAGCCCAAGGCTTGGCTCGCCAGGGCAAATGTGTGAACGCTGGGAACGGATGACGGGGTAGACGAAGGTGCACGATGCATGGTGATGCCGCCGCCGACATGGGCAAGGCCATGTTCGAGGAGGAAGGGAGCAAGGCCAGTCTCGGCCCCGGTATCGACACGAATGAATGCGCCTGACCGGGCCGCGAACAGAAAGCTCAGAAGGTCCTGAGCCTCACCAGTGGTTCCGGCAACGACCGGGCCGCAGAGTTCGCCACGGCCGAAGGACCGCAAGGCCGCGTAACCGCGCAGCGCGTCGGCTTCGCGTAGAACCGCCAGACGGCCGGCCTGGACCAGGGCTTGGATGAGTGGCCCGCGATCCGCTCCGAAAGCGATGCGATCGAGGGTGACGATCTGCTCGATATCGGCGGCTGTCGCCCAATCCACCGTCGGCGGCGCAATGCACGCGAGCAGCGGGCCTTGGTGCTGAACGATCTCGCCGGTCTTCTTGAACCCTAGACTTTCATAAAGAGGCAGACCGTCGGCAGTCGCCACGAGCCGGCACTCACGATCACCAACGATATCGAGG
Organism: Rhizobium cerradonense; assembly: GCF_030182455.1. Classification (NCBI taxonomy): domain Bacteria; kingdom Pseudomonadati; phylum Pseudomonadota; class Alphaproteobacteria; order Hyphomicrobiales; family Rhizobiaceae; genus Rhizobium; species Rhizobium cerradonense. The sequence goes on along the minus strand of NZ_JAQJCK010000008.1, from coordinate 212,280 downwards.
GCCGCCTGCATGATCCGGCGGCCGATGCCACGCCCGCGCATCGATTCATCGACGATCACCATATTGATCGTTGCGACGTCATCGCCATAGGGAGTGACGAAGATCGTGGCGACGACCCGGTCGTTCTCGACGGCCACCAGGCCGCGGCTAAGCTCCAGCAGCATCTGCCACTCTTCCAGTCGGTGGGGCCAGCCTGCCTGACGGGACAGTGTCAGAGCCGATTGAAGGTGAGAGTGGTCGAGGGGGCGAAGATCGATCCCGGTTGCCTGCACAGGCTTTTTCTCCCGTCGTTGCTTTTCTTTTTGATAGACCCGTAGCGAAAGAAGATCGTCCCGACGAAAGGGCGGCAGCGGTATCTTCCACCGTCCGTCGGCATACCCGCCGCATCTTATGCCGGGGCGGTTGGCGTTGCGGGCTGCGATTGCGGATTTCGGCGGCAACGCGCTTATGACGACGCGCAACTCTCTGCCAAAGCGGAGCGGCGATACAAAACTTTCTGCTTCGCGACGGCCTAAATGCGGTGAACCGATGGAAGAAGGCTGCCTATGATGTTCTCATTCATCAGCGCCTGCGCGGCATTCTGCAAGGATCCAAGACATGACGAAGTTCCGGCCGAAATACATCACCTTCGACTGCTACGGCACTCTGACGAATTTCCAGATGGCCGAGGCTGCTCAGAAGATCTATGGCGGCGAGCTCGACCAGCCGCGTATGGCGCAGTTCATCCAGAATTTCGCAGCCTACCGGCTGGACGAGATTCTGGGAGACTGGAAACCCTATAATGAAGTGCTCCACAATGCCGTCGAGCGGACCTGCCGCAAGAACGGCGTGATCTTCCGCGCCGAAGACGCTCGCTCCATCTATGAAACCGTGCCGAGTTGGGGGCCGCATCCGGACGTGCCGGCGGGTCTTGCGAAGGTCGCCAAGGAAATCCCGCTGGTCATCCTGTCGAACGCGATGAACGAGCAGATCATGTACAATGTCGAAAAGCTCGGTGCGCCGTTCCATGCGGTCTTCACGGCGCAGCAGGCCAATGCTTACAAGCCGCGCTTCAAGGCGTTCGAATATATGTTCGATATGCTCGGCTGCAATCCGGAAGACATCCTGCACTGCTCCTCATCCTTCCGCTACGATCTGATGTCGGCCTATGATCTCGGTATCAAGCACAAGGTTTGGGTTAACCGGGGTCACGAACCCGCCAATCCCTATTATGAATATACCGAGATCAAGGATATTTCCGGTCTGCCCGGCGTCGTCGGGCTCTGACGGGAGGCCGCCATGCAATTTAAGTCCTATTGGCACGACACAGCCCCGCGTTTCGCAAAGCAGAGCACGGCTCCGCTCGAAGGTCATTATGACGTCGCGGTGATCGGCGGCGGCTTTACCGGACTAGGGGCGGCGCTTCAGCTCGCCAAGGCCGGCGCCAAAGTGGTCGTGCTGGAGGCGGGCACAGTCGGCTCCGGCGCGTCCGGCCGAAATGGCGGTCATCTCAATAACGGCATCGCCCATAGTTTCATCGCGGCGAAGGAAGAACTCGGGGTCGAGCGGGCAAAGGCACTCTATCGCGCCTTCGATGATGCCGTCGACACAGTCGAGCGGATCATCGCGGAGGAGGGGATCGACTGCAATTTCCGCCGTGCGGGCAAGCTGAAGCTTGCCTCCAAGCCGGCTCACTTCGACAGCATCGCCAAGAATTTCGAGGCGGTCCATCGCGAGATCGACCCGGATACGGCGCTGCTGACGGCTGATAATCTCAAGGCGGAAATCGGATCGACGTCGTTTCACGGCGCAATGCTCTCCAAGAAGAGCGCAATGATGCATATGGGGCGCTATGCGGTCGGTCTTGCAGAAGCCGCAGTGCGTAGCGGCGCGGTAATCTTCGAGAATGCCACCGTGACCGACAGGAAGGTCAACGGCAGCCGGCATGAACTGACGACCACGCGCGGCAAACTCTCGGCAGATAATGTCTTCCTGGCAACGGGCGCTTATACGCCCGGCATCTTCAGCTATTTCCGCCGTCGCATCGTTGCTGTCGGCAGTTTCATCATTGCCACGCGTCCGCTGACCAAGGCGGAGGTCGCCGCGACCATGCCCGGCAACCGCACTTGCGTGACTTCGCTCAACATAGGCAATTATTTCCGGCTCTCGTCGGACAATCGCCTCATATTCGGCGGCCGAGCCCGATTTTCCGCAACGTCTGATCAGCAATCCGACGCCAAGAGCGGCGAGATCTTGCGCGCCAGCCTCGCGGAAATCTTCCCGCACCTTGCCAAGATCGAGATCGATTATTGCTGGGGCGGTCTTGTCGACATGACCAAGGACCGTTTCCCGCGGGCCGGCTATGTCGATGGGCTTTGGTATGCGATGGGCTATTCCGGCCATGGCGCACAGATGGCGACGCATATGGGCATGATGATTGCCGACGCCATCCTGGGAAAGGCCGATCGCAATCCCGTCAAAGGCCTCGAGTGGCCGGCGGTGCCGGGACATTTCGGCAAGCCCTGGTTCCTGCCGCTCGTCGGCATGTATTACAAGACGCTTGATCGATTCCAGTAACAGCGGTTTTGACAACGAAACGAAAAAGGGCGCTGCTTTTGCCGCGCCCTTTTTGTTGTCTTTGACAGGCTCAGCCAAGCCCGCCGATGTGGAAGGTCTTCAACTCGAGATATTCCTCGATGCCGACTTGCGAGCCTTCGCGGCCGAGGCCGGATTGCTTGACGCCGCCGAAGGGGGCGACTTCGGTTGAGATCGCGCCGGTGTTCAGCCCGACCATTCCGAATTCCAGTGCTTCGCCGACGGCCCAGGAGCGCTTGAGGCTTCCGGTATAGAAATAAGCCGCGAGCCCGAAGGGCGTCCCATTGGCAATAGCGATCGCCTCCTCGTCGGTCTTGAAGCGAAATAGCGGTGCGACCGGCCCGAAGGTCTCTTCGCTGGCGAGCAGCATGTCGGTGGTAGCACCCGACAGGACGACGGGGGCTGCATATTGCCGGCCTTCCGGCAGATTCGAAGCCTTTGCGACGATCGTCGCGCCTTTCTCCACGGCATCGGCAACGTGGCGCTCGATCTTCTCGATGGCGGCGGCATTGATCATCGGACCGATGTCGACGCCCGCTTGCGTGCCGGGGCCGACCTTCATGGCGGAAACGCGGGCCGCCAGTTTTTCGGCAAAGGCGTCGTAGACCTTATCCTGCACCAGAATGCGGTTGGAGCAGACGCAGGTCTGGCCGCCATTGCGGAATTTGGAGGCGATAGCGCCTTCGACGGCAAGGTCGAGATCGGCATCGTCGAAGACAATGAAGGGCGCGTTGCCGCCGAGTTCGAGGCTGAGCCGCTTGATGCTGTCGGCGGCGCCGCGCATCAGCAGTGCGCCGACGCGGGTCGAGCCGGTGAACGAGATCTTGCGGACCGCTTCATTGCGCATCAGCTCGTTGCCAATCTCGGTCGGCAGGCCAGTGACGATGTTGATGACGCCCGAAGGGATGCCGGCGCGTTCGGCCAGAACACCGAGCGCCAGCGCCGAATAAGGCGTGAGGTCGGATGGCTTGATGACGACCGTACAGCCGGCGGCGAGCGCCGGGGCCACCTTGCGGGTGATCATTGCATTGGGGAAGTTCCAGGGCGTGATGATGCCGCAGACACCGACCGGTTCCTTGAGGACCACGATGCGTCGGTCGCGGGTCGGCGAGGGTATGGTCGTGCCACCGATCCGGCGCGCTTCCTCGGCGAACCATTTGACGAAGGAGGCACCGTAGCGGATTTCTCCACGTGCCTCGGTCAATGGCTTGCCCTGCTCGGTCGTCAAGATCAGGCCGAGATCGTCGCAATGTTCGATCATCAGATCATGCCAAGCTTCCAGCAGTTGTGCCCGCTCGGCATGGGTCTTCGCCCGCCAGGCCGGGAAGGCGGCGCTGGCGGCTTCGATCGCGGCGCGCGTCTCCGTCCCGTCCATGTCGGGAACCGTGCCCATTACTGTCTGCGTGGCCGGATCGATGACGTCGACGGTCTTGCCGGAGGCGGCATTGCGCCAGAGTCCATCGATCAGGCCCTGCTGGCGCAATAGGCTCCGGTCCTTGAGGTCGATCATTGCTGTTGTTTCCTTATCGTTCAGACGAGTGCGTTCAGCACGGCATGGGTGATGGCGTCGGTCTTGTCCTTGCCGGGGAAGGTGCCGATGCCGGCTTCGGTTGTCGCGGCAATCGCACGCATGATTTCGGCTGCGGCTGGCTTTTCGCCGAGATGATCCAGCATCATGGCGGCCGACCAGATGGCGGCAATCGGATTGGCGATGCCGAGATGGGCGATATCGGGCGCGGAGCCGTGCACCGGTTCGAACATCGACGGTGCCGTGCGGTTCGGGTTGAGATTGGCAGAGGCGGCAAAGCCGAGCCCGCCCTGGATGGCGGCGCCGAGATCGGTCAGGATGTCGCCAAACAGATTGGAGGCGACGACGACATCGAGGCTTTCCGGCGCCATAACCATGCGGGCCGCCATGGCGTCTATGTGATAGTTCGTTACGGTGACATCCGGATAGTCGGCGGCGAGCCGCGCCGTGACCTCATCCCAGAACACCATGGAATATTTCTGCGCATTCGATTTGGTGACGGAGGCGAGCTTTCCGCGGCGTGCGCGGGCCTGTTCGAAGCCGAAGCGCAGGATGCGCTCCACGCCGGCTCTGGTGAAAATCGAAGTCTCGACGGCGACCTCGTTTGCCGTGCCCTGGTGCACGCGTCCGCCGGCCCCGGAATATTCGCCCTCAGTGTTCTCGCGAATGCAGAGAATATCGAAGTTGCGTGTCTTCAGCGGCCCTTCGACACCCGGCAGCAGCCGATGCGGCCGGATATTGGCATATTGCTCGAAGGCCTTGCGGATCGGCAGAAGCAGGCCGTGCAGCGAAACGGAATCGGGCACCTCGGCCGGCCAGCCGACCGCGCCGAGCAGGATGGCGTCGAATTTGCGCAGCGTCGCAATGCCATCGGCCGGCATCATCGTGCCCGTTTCCTTGTAGTAGGTGCAGGACCAGGGAAAGCTGGTCGGCTCCAGGCCGAAGCCCGCCTTCCCGGCCACTTTTTCCAATATCTGCCACGCTGCGGCGGTAACGTCCTTGCCGATGCCGTCGCCGGGGATGAGAGCGATCCTATAGGTCTTCATGTCAGCTCCTCAGATGTTGATCAGCACGGATTTGCTGCGACGATTGGCGAGATAGGCATCGCGGCCAAGGTCCTTGCCGATACCAGAGTTCTTGTATCCGCCAGTCGGCAGAATATGGTCGCGGGAACGCCCATAGCGATTGACCCAGACGGTTCCGGCCTGAAGGCGGCGCGTCACGCGGACGGCTCTGGAAAGATCGCGCGTGAATAGGCCCGCCGCAAGCCCATAGGTCGGATGATCGGCAAGCAAGAGCGCTTCCTCCTCCGTCTCGAAGGTTTGCAGCGTCAGCACCGGCCCGAAGATTTCTTCAGTGACCGCCGGCGAGGCCTGATCGACCCCGGCAAGCAGCGTCGGGGCATAAAAGTAGCCTGGCCGATCCAGCCGCGAACCGCCGGTCAGGCATTCCGCGCCGACGCCGATCGCAGCCCGAACGATGCTGTCGATGCGCCCGATCTGACGCTCCGAGATAACCGGCGAATAGAGGCTTTTCTCGTCCCAGGTGGGGCCCGGTTTGATTTGATGCATGTGCCGGAGGATCGCCTCGGTGAGAGGTTCGGTAATCGAGCGCTCGGCAATCAGCCGCGAACCCGCCACGCAGGCTTGGCCGGCATTGGCGAGGACGTTGCGGGCGATCGCCTCGGCGGCCTGATCGAGATCGGCATCGGCAAAGACGAGTTGCGGGCTTTTGCCGCCGAGTTCCAGCGTCATCGGCTTGACGCCGCTGCGGGCGATATTCTCCATGATCGCCGCACCGGCTGCCGTCGAACCGGTGAAACTGATCTTGCTGATACCGGGGTGGCTGGTGATCGCCGCGCCGGTGGTCGGGCCGTCGCCGAGAACGATGTTGATCAGACCGGCGGGAATGCCGGCGCGCACCGAGAGTTCCGCCATGTAGAGCGTCGAAAACGGCGTCATCTCGGAGGGTTTCAGCACCACGGCGTTGCCCGCTGCCAATGCGGGGCCGAGCTTCCAGCCGGCCATGGAAATCGGGAAGTTCCAGGGGGTGATCGCGCCGACGACCCCGTAGGGTTCGGTCATGATCATGCCGAGGCTGTGGTCGTCAGTCGGGACCAGATCGCCACCTTCCTTGTCAGCGAACTCCGCGAAGAAGCGGATCTGCTCGGCAGTAATGGCGATATCGCCGGCGACGAGCTGGCCGATCGGGCGGGTCGAGGATACGGCTTCTAGACGGGCGAGCGTCACGGCCTCTTCTTCCATCAGGTCAGCCCAACGAACCAGCGCCTTGGTTCGCTCGCGCGGCCGGAGGGAGGACCAGCCGCTGGTCTTCAGAGCCCGGTTCGCGGCCTCGACGGCGCGGTCGACCAGGTCCTTTCCGGCCACCGGACATTCCGCGAAAGCGACACCATCCGACGGCCGGTGCATGGTCATGCCGCCCATGGCTGCGACATAGCGGCCGTCGATGAAATGTCCGCTTGGGAGATCGAGCGAATTTGGATCGAAACTAAGGGTCATGGCCGTTCCTTACCGTCGGGTCGGGCAAGTCTATCGGCTGCACCCTGGCAGTTTCGATTGATGCTTTCGCCGTCGCGACGGAATATCCCGTTTGCCCTCAGTGTTTCAGCGCAAGATTCGGCGTTTCAGAGAACGTCACGCAATGTAGCCAGAAAGGGCCGCACAAATCGCGAGGCGGGCCGGGCGTCATTGGTGGCGGCCACCATCTGCATGGCAAGACGCGGTTCGAAGGGGCGGGCCACCAGACCCTCGAAGCCATGCCAGGCAACGAGCCCGTCGACCAGGGCGATGCCGAGCCCCTCGCGCACCAGCGGCACAGCGCCAACAGAGGAGGCAATCTGAATGGCAACCTCGCGCTGCAGGCCGCAGCTCGAAAAAGCTTCGTCCATCGCCGCGCCGATTTCCGCATGGGCGCCGTAGGAGATCAGCGGCAAACCGTCGAGATCGGCGGGGCCGATCCTTGCCTTGGATGCCAGGGGATCATCGGCCCGCATTACCGCGACGATCGGGACATCGCTGAGGATTTCGCTGCGAACGGTTGGGGCTTCGATCACAGACAAGGTGACGGCGAGGTCGATGTCGCCGAGAAGCAGCGCCTCGGCGATCTCGCGCTTCGGCAGGGCATGGAGATGAACCTTCACTTCCGGATGCTTCGCACGAAAGCGCAGGAGTGCCTTCGGCAGCACCGAATAGGTGACCGCCAGGCTGATCCCGAGCCTCAGCAAACCGATCTTCTGCGCACCGATATCCCGCGCCAGCGATTTCAGGGCTTCCATCTCACGAAACACCCTGTCGGCATCTGCAAACAGCAGGTTTGCCTCCATGGTCGGCACGAGCCGCCCGCCGATACGATCGAACAGCGTGTAGCCGAGCTGGCTTTCCAGGTGATGGAGAAACTTGCTGGCGGCGGGCTGCGATATCCCAAGCGAATTCGCGGCTGCGGTCAGCGTACCGTCGCGCATGATCGCCCGGAAGATTTCTAGCTGGCGTGCGTTCATGAGATCCGCCTTTAGGTTATGGATGTCATAACCAATCGCCGCAGACTGTCAAACGCCGTAGCGTTCGCGCATCTCGGCGAAGATGGCGCGCATCTCCTCGGCAACATCGCCCGACCTATTCAAGCCGGAGGCGACCGCGTCGAAGATCCTGTGCTTCAAGAAGAATCGCCAGCCGACCGGCACGCTGGCGAGAAAGCCGGTCAGCAGATCGTAGCGCTCTTCCGTCCATACCGATTCAAAGGCGATTCGCTCTGCGGCATAGGTGATGGGAGCGGTCTTTGGCGATCGGTCGGCGCGTAGGGCTGCGGTCGCCTCGCTGTCAACCGCGCCACGCGATATCGCCACGCCGTAGTCGCGTCGCGCACTTTCCATTGAGATAGCGCCGCGGCGCACATCCTGAATGACCTTTTCGACCGGCCGCTCGAACGGATCGCCGTAGCCACCGGCGCCTGGACCAATGACGCGGATCACGTCGCCGGGATTGCAGTGCACAATGTCCGTATTGCCGAGCGAAATCTTGTCGTCTCTGCCGGGGTTGCGGATAAAGCGTGAGATGGTGCCGGCATGACCGCCTGCGAGACCCCAGCAGGGCATGACCGAGCGATTGCGATTGCGCGCCGTCACTACGGTTTCCGGCGCCGAGACCTGAAATTCCATCACGGCCGACAGGCCGCCGCGATAGCGACCGGGCGCGCCCGTATCGGTCTCCAATCCGTAGCGCAGAAAGCGGATCGGCACTTCCGCCTCGCTGATCTCGATCGGCGTGTTGCGCAGGAAACCGGTGGCGCCGCCGGCGCCGTCGCTTCCGTCGCCGATCGGTGTTCCGCCGCCACCGCCGCCGACAGGGCCGATCGAGGCCATGACCGGCCGGCCATTTCTGGCGCTGGTCTTGATGTTCATGATGGCATTGCCACCGGGAGAGGCGGTCGGCATCAGCTCCGGAAGCGCCTTAGCGAAGGCGCCGACCGTGACGATCTGGGTCATGGCGCAGGTCAGGGAACGCATGCCGACGGCGGCGGGACGCTGGCAATTGACGATGCTTCCTTCGGGAAGCACCGCGCGCGCCGGTCGGAGCGTTCCGGCGTTGAGCAGCAGCGAATTGTCGAGGGTATATAAGACATAGGTCAGGCCCACCATCACCAGCGGATGGCGTTCGCGCCCGCCGGTGGGCATATTGAGCGACGACCCTAATTGTGGATCGCTGCCGGTATAGTCGAGTTCGATCTCGTCATCGCGGATGCGCAGCGTCAGCGCCACACGGCAAGGTTTGCCGCCGACCGAATCCTCGTCGGCATAATCCGCGAAGAAATAGTCGCCATCCGGTATGCGCTTGAGAATGGCGCGCGTCTGTTCCTCGGCATAATCGAGAATCTGGCCGACACCATTGATGAAATCGTCAAAGCCGAAGCGGGCAATGATCTCCTTCAGCTTGCGCTCGCCGATATTGACGGAAGCAATCTGGGCATTGAGGTCGCCGATGTTCTGATCCGGCAGGCGGACATTGGCTCTGACAGTGTGCAGCACGAAATCGTTCAGCACACCGTTCTCGACGAGCTTGACCGGCGGAATGCGCAAGCCTTCCTGCTCGATTTCGGTGAGCGAGCGCGACAGCGAGGCAGGGACTGCGCCGCCGACATCGGTATTGTGGATATGGCCGACGACGAAGCAGGCGATCTCGCTGCCGTGAAACACCGGTTTCCAGATATGGATATCGGGAGAATGGGTCGCGACGAAGCCGCTATAGGGATCGTTGGTGATGCAGATGTCACCCTCGGCATAGCTATCGAACATGTCGAGGAGCGGGCGGTAGTCGATGCCGCTATACCAAGGCGCTCCGAACTGACGCGGGCTTGCGAAGGCAAGCCCCTCGCGCGTCACCACCTGGCAGGAGAAGTCCTCCGTTTCCTTGACGAAAGCGGAGTGCGCCGTGCGCATCAGGGTGAAGGCCATGGCATCGGCGGCGGCTGCACAGAAGTTGGCGAGAACTTTCAGATTTCTGCGATCGATCGCCATCTCAGGCCTCCCTGCGGGTGATGACAAGATTACCGAACCTGTCGACATCGACGGTGAAATCGGGCGGGATGACCGTTGTCGTATCGTCCTGCGCGATGATTGCCGGCCCGGTCAGGCGATGTCCCGCCTTCAGATCGCTGCGGTGATAGACTGCAGTCATGGCAAGACGGCCGTCGAACCAGGCTTCGGCCGAGAAGTGGGGCCGGACAGGCTCGTATGCGGGGCCGAGTTCGGCCGGATACGGTTTGGGCGTCGCGCCCGATATGGTCAGGCGGAGATTGATCATCTGCACCGGCGAAGCTGAGGCTGCATGGCCGAAAAGCCGCGCATGTTCGGCATGGAAGGCATTGACTATGGCATCGGCATCGATCTCTTCGAGCCAATCGCCCTGAAGCGGGACTTCGATCTCGTAGGATTGGCCGAGATAGCGCATATCGGCAAAGGCCTGGACGAATGCAGGCCCGGCGAAACTCTGTTTTTGCCGCAGCCAATGTTCGGCCTCAGCTTTCAGTTCCCGGTAGGGTGCGACGACATTGGCCATCGCCTCCTTCGTGACGTCGCAATAGACGGTACGGATGAAGTCGTTCTTCAGGTCGGCGATCAGGCCGCCGAGGGCAGAGACGACGCCGGGAGTGGGCGGAACCACGACGCCCTTCATGTCGAGCTCGCGCGCCAGGAAGCAAGCCAGCATGGCGCCGGCGCCGCCGAACGCAAAGAGATGGAACTCCCGCGGGTCTATCCCAAAGCGGGAAATCAGGCCGCTGACTTCGGCATACATGCCCGAAACCGAGATGTTGAGGATGTCGCTTGCCGTCGCTTCGATCGTACCGCCGAGCGTCGTTGCAAGGGGAGCAATCGCCGCGCGGGCGGCAGCGCGGTCGACCTCAACCGCACCGTAGCCGAGCGGCATGTGGCCGATCAGATTGCAGGCCGCGACCGCATCGGTGACCGTCGGCCGAACTCCACCGCGTCCATAGCAGGCGGGACCCGGCGTCGAGCCGGCGCTGTCCGGGCCGACCTGAAGCATGCCGAAGGCATCCACCCAGGCAACGGATCCGCCACCCTGTCCGACGGAGCTGACCGATACGGAGGGGATGTGGATCTGGAAATCCCCGATCAGCTCGCCCACACCATATTGCGGCAGGCCATCGAGGATGACGGCGACATCAGCGCTGGTGCCGCCAATATCGAGGCTTAGAATACGATCGAAACCACTGGCCTTGGCGAGATAGCCTGCCCCAATCACCCCGGAAGCGGTGCCGGAGAGGATCATCTGCACGCAGTCGTTTCGCGCCTGGTCGATGCCCATCACGCCGCCATTGCTTTTCGTGATGAGAAGAGGGCAGGCAAGTCCCTCCTGTCTCAGCACGCTTTCGAAACGGTCGAGGTAGCGGGAGACGCGCGGCTGCACATACCCGCTGATGACGGCCGTAATGGTGCGCTCATATTCGCGGATGATCGGCCAGGTCTGTGCGGAGGAAAAGACCGGCAGGCCCGGGGCAAACCTTTCGATCATCGCCTTGACGGCAAGTTCGTTGGCCGGATTGCGATAGGCGTTGAGGAAGGCGATGACGATACCTTTGCAGCCGGCCCGTTCGGCTGCACGCACGGCCCTCTCCACGTCGGCCTCATGCGGAGCCTCGAGTATATCGCCGGTAGCGGCGGTTCGCTCGTGGATGCCGAATACGCGATCGCGCCCAATCAGCGGCTCCGGCCGCACCGAATAGAGATTGTGGATCTGCGGGATCTTCAGGCGCGCGATCTGCAGCACGTCCTCGAAATTCCGTGTGGTGAACAAAGCCAGGTCGTGGCCGTTGCGCTGAATGACCGTGTTGACGCCGACGGTGGTGCCATGGGTGAAATAATCGACCCCAGCAGGATCGAGGCCGTCGCGGGCTTTGAACGTCGAAAGACCTGCGGTGATTTCCGCGCCCGGCTCATCCGGCCGCGAGAAGACCTTGAGGGTGGAGATGCGTCCGCTCGCCTCATCAAACACCGCAAAATCGGTGAAGGATCCCCCGACGTCGACCCCGATACGATAGCCCATGTGCTGTTTCCTTGTTCTGGCCGGAGCAGAATGGCGGGTGAGCCTCACGGTCGCCAGTAACAAGAGCAGCGCAATCCATAACCCTTGGTTATGGGCTTTCAGTGGGTTTTCGGATGCTCATGTAATATTCCGGGTGTGGGACTGGCGCGAAGCCGGCCTTTGCGTAGACCGCATGCGCATCACGCGTCGCCAGCATCCAGTTGCTCACCGTTTTCAGCTCTGGATGGCTTTGGATCACCGCCGTAAGAAACGTCGCCAAGCCCCGGCCGCGATGGTCCGGCAGGGTGAAGACATCGCGCAGATAGGCAAAGATAGCGAGATCCGTGACGACGCGTGCAAAAGCGGCAAAATCGCCGTTCGGCGCATAGATAGCGACCGGCAGTGAACCGGCGAGCGCCCGTTCGAGCAGAGCGCGATCGAGGCCACGCGCCCAGTAGGATTCTTCCGAGAGATAGCGATGGATCCGATCGACATCGAGGCGAGCGCGATCCGTGCTCAGCGTATAGCCCTCATGTTCGGCCTCAAAGACCGGCAAGTCCGCAAGGCTTATCATCAGCCAACCGTCACGTAGATCTTGCGGACCGTCTCTATCGTCCGCCATACGCCCTTGAATCCCGGCTTCATGACGAAGCTGTCGCCGGCGCGATAGGTTACGGATGTCCCGCCCTCATCGGTCAATTCGATGACGCCCTGAAGGATGTGGCAGAATTCGAAAGTTTCGCCCTTGATCGAACGCGTTTCGCCCGGGGTTGCCTCCCACACGCCGGTGTTGATCATGCCGTCGCGCGCACTGTCTTGAGCCCAGGTCTTGAAGGACGGATCTCCGGAAATCAGCCGGTCCGGCATGGCCTTGGAGTGTTTCGGCTCGAAGGCCGGCTGCGGGTCGATGGTTTTCAAGAGAGACATGGAGTTCCTTTCCTATTGATGATCAGTAGCCGCGGCTGCGGTCGACAAGACCGATCGGGTCGAGCCCGGCCTCGTGGCGGCGAATATTGGCGATGACGGTGTTTGCGGCCGTCTCCGGCTGCGTGACGCTGGCAATGTGTGGCGTCAGAACGATCCTGGGATGGCGCCAGAGCGCATGTCCGTCCGGCAGCGGCTCCGGTTCGGTGACGTCGAGGACAGCGCTGCTGATATGGCCGCCGTCGAGCGCTTCGATGAGAGCCTCCGCGTCGAGCTGTTGACCGCGGCCGGCGTGCACGAGGCCGGCGCCTTCAGGCAGCGCGTTGAAGAGATCGGCGTTCAGGATGCCGCGCGTCTCGGGCGTCAGCGGCAAGAGGCAGACGAGAATATCGACGCCCGCCAGAAATTCCGGCAATTGATCCGTTCCGTCATAGCAGGCGACGCCCTCAATGCTGCGCGGCGAGCGGCTCCACCCGCGAAGCGGAAAGCCGAAAGGCCGCAGCCGATCGATGACGGCAAGGCCGAGATTGCCGAGGCCGAGTATGCCGACACAGCGGTCGGCTGCCTGCCGAACCGGGCGGGAGGCCCATTTGCCCGCCCGCTGCTGCTCGATATAGCCAGGCAGATCGCGATGCAGCGCCAGGACGCCGAGCGTCACATATTCCTGCATCATCCTGATAATGCCGTCCTCGACCATGCGGACCAGCTTGACCTTGTCGGGAAGTGCGGCCGGCGAGAACTGGTCGACGCCCGCGCCAATCGAAAACAGGATTTCGAGATTGCGATAGCGGTCGAGATCGGCGGGCGCTGTCCAGGTCAGCAGATACTTGATCGTTGCCGGATCGACGCTAGCCGAATCCGTGACGAAGGGGAGGGTCGGCAGTTCGCGCGCGAAAGCCGCGGCAAAGATCCTCGCCCGCTCTGCATCCGAGTTGAATAAAAAGGCCATGGGCTTCCTCTGGCTTGCTCCGGGTATTCTGCTGCCGGCGTCTCAACAGGATGCATCGAAGTGGGGTCAATCAACCGCATATCGATCCGTTTTTCGTGCCAACGACGTATGCCGCCAGAACATCAACGGACGAGACGATCTCCCAGCGCTTCGATCATGCTGACACAGGCAGACAATTCGCTCTCCTCAATGAATTCGTTGGCTTTGTGCGCCCGGCCGATATCGCCCGGACCGCAGATGACCGCCTCCATTCCGGCCGCCTGATAAAGGCCTGCTTCCGTGCCGTAGCTGACGGCGGCGAGCGGTGGCCGCCCTGTCAGCTCCTCCATCAGCAGGGCAAGCGGCGCGTCGGCGGTAAGGGACAGGGCCGGATAGCTGCTTATGACCTCCCAGCGCGCCGTAAAGCCGCGCTGTTTCAAGGCGCCCAGGCGTCCTTCGATCCCCGCGAGCAGACTGGTTGGATCGACGCCGGCGATCGCGCGGGCTTCCAGCTCGATGGTACATTCTTCGGGAATGACGTTGACGGCCTGCCCGCCATGCATAGTGCCGACCTGCAGCGAGGAATAGGGCGGCTCGAAATTGTTGTCGAATGGCCCTTGGGTCAGACGCTCGGCGGTCGTGACTGCTTCGCCGAGAACGTCGGCCATGGCATGGATGGCATTGAGGCCGAGATCCGGCCGCGAGGAATGACCGGCGCGACCACTGATGACGACCCTTGCTGCTGCTTTTCCTTTATGGGCGCGGATGGCGCGCATGCCGCTGGGCTCGCCGATGATACAGCCCTTCGGCTTGGCACAGAGATCGGGAAGCCGTGCGATCAGATGCGGAACGCCGCGGCAACCGGCCTCCTCGTCATAGGAGAAGGCAAGATGCAGCGGCCGGGCGAGCGAGCGTCCGGCAATGGGCGGCAGCGCAGCAAGCGCACAGGCGAGAAAGCCCTTCATGTCGCTCGTCCCGCGGCCTGCGAGCCGCGCGCCGTGACGCTGCAAGCGAAAGGGATCGCTTGTCCACCCTGGTTCTGCTGCCGCGACAACGTCCATGTGCCCGGAGAGCAGGTATCCAGGTCGGTCGGCCGGACCGACGGTCGCAAACAGGTTGGACCGGTCTCCTTCAGGCCCGGTAAGGACGAAGACCTTTGCGCCGGCCCGCTCCAGATAATCGGTGATCCAGCCGACGATCTCATGGTTTGGCGTACCGACCACGGAGGGAAATTCGACCAGCTTTTCGAGGATCTGTGCCGCTGTCATCGCGATCATCACAGCATCCCTGGCTTTCCGAGATCGGTGCCGTCTATCATGCGCTCATATCGGTAGGGCTTGGGATCGACGCAGGGCTTCTCACCGCGAATGAGATCGGCGGCCAGCATGCCGGCGGCGGGTCCGATCCCGAAACCGTGACCACTGTAGCCTGAGGAGACAAAGAGGCCAGGCCGTGAAACGATCGGCGAGATCACCGGTATGGCATCCGGGGTGGAATCCACCATGCCGCCCCAGCACTCGGCCGGACGGATGCCGGCGAGTTCAGGATAGGTCGCTACCAGTCGGGCAATGCCGCGCTCGACAAGATGGGCATCCGGCTGCGGATCGAGCGTGCGGATGCGTTCGAAAGGCGAGATCCCATCCGCCTTCCAGCGGGCGATTGCTTCCGGCCCTTCCATAAATTGACGGCCAAGCGCAAAGGTCAGACCCTTCCGGCGCGTCTGAAAGGTGCGCCAGAAATCGCGGGCTTGCAGCAGGCCGTAGGGCGTGATCTGCAACTGGCCGAGGCCACTCAACCCCACCGTATAGCCGCCGTCCAGCCGGCGGCGGATGGTCACGTCCTCCATCGCGATCCCGCCATCGGTCACGGCCGGTGCAGCGACGGTATAGAAGGATGTGGATTTAACGCATGCCTGCAGGAAGCGGATTCCATGATGTCTCAGGAACATACCGCTCCACGCGCCGCCGGCAACCAGAACGGCCGCGGCGCGGATTGCACCCTTTTCCGTGACGACGCCGCTGATCCGCCCCGCTTCCGTTTCGAGCTCGCGGGCGGCACAGTTCTGGACTATGACGGCGCCAAGCCGCTGGGCACCGCGCGCCAATGCCGGCACCGCAAGCTCAGGTTCCGCGCGCCCATCGGTCGGGGAATGGACGCCGCCGTTCCAATGACGGCTATTGCCTGGAAGCATCGTGGCACATTCGGCTCCCGTCAGCATTCGCGTGTCGACGCCGAACTCCTGGCCCACGTGGCTCCAACGCTCCCAGGCGTTCAGGTCTGCCTTGCGTGTCGTGGCATAGACAAGGCCGCTGCGGCGAAAGCCGGTTTCATCGCCGAGTTCCGCATTGAGATTGTCCCATCTGCGCAGGGCAAGCCGTGCGAGCGGTAGTTCTCTCGGATCACGGTTCTGCTGGCGACACCAACCCCAGTTGCGGCTCGATTGTTCGCCGGCGATCACGCCTTTTTCGATGAGGACGACGGAGGTTCCGCGCCGGGCGAGTTCGTAAGCGGTTGCGACACCGGCCATGCCGCCGCCGAGAATAACGACATCGGCGGATTTCGGGACATCCTGGTTGCTGGCGACGCGACCGACGGGAGGGGACATCGATGGACCTCTGTTGTGTGTGGAGGGAGGTATCCGGAAACGGAAGGTTTCATTCAGAATAAGCCGCGGCCTATCCCCTGCCTGCCGAAAGCCCCGTGGCTTTGGTGGAATCTTTCGAATTCGCGGGGATCTCAAGCGTATTCTGTTGCGTGATCGCCGCTACAACCAAAGCGGGGTGGTCGACTGGTGGAAGCGTGAAAGTCCATCCTGCACGATAGGCCAAGCGTTCCGGCTGGTTCGGGAACGCGCATGTTGGGAGGGGAGATAGTCATGGCAAAATCCAGTTCGATCCAACTGGATTCCTTCGAGCTGACCCTCAGCGAGATGGAGAACGCCGATCTCGATGCCCTGCATGCGCTCTCGCTGTCGGTCGGCTGGCCGCATCGCGCCGAGGACTGGCAGATCGTTCGTGAGATGGGTCGCGGTGTCGTGGCCCGTGATGCGATAGGCCGGGTGCTCGGCTCCGCCATGTGGTTCGATTTTGCTCCCGACTTCACGACCATCGGCATGGTTATCACGTCTCCGAGATTGCAGATGCTGGGAACCGGCCGCTGGATGATGGAGCATGTCCTTGCGCAAACCGGTTCCCGCGCGCTCGGCCTCAACGCCACCCGCGCGGCCAAGCGGCTTTATCAATCACTCGGCTTCCGTGCGGAAAAGCTCGACTATCAATGCAATGGCGAAGCAGTCTCTCCACCCGTCGTGCCGCTGCCGCCACACACACGGCTGCGGGCTCTCGATCAGGCCGATCTTGCAGAGATCGCGGCGCTGGATCTGGCCGCTTTTGGTGCGGATCGCATGCCTGTGCTTGCGCGCCTCCTAAATGTCTCGAAGGGTCTGGCGCTTATACGAGACGGCCGCATCGCCGCCTTCTCGCTTTGCCGCCGCTTCGGACGCGGTCATGTCATCGGTCCGGTCGTCGCAGCAAGCGACGAAGAGGCAATCGCTGTTATCAGACCGCATGTCGCTGACCATGCGGGCAGCTTCCTGCGAATCGATACCCGCCAGCAGACCGGCGCCTTTCCGCAGTTCCTCGCGCAATCGGGGCTGCCGGTTTACGACACGGTGACGAGCATGTCGCTGAGGCGCGCCTGGCTCCCGGAGGACGGCAGCGAAGGACCGCGCGTTTACGGTTTGGCCAGCCAAGCCTTAGGGTAGCAGCCCTAAGACCTATGCGAGCAACAGCATTCGGCCGTCTTTGGATGGGATGATCCGGAACTTGATTCGAACATACGAGTTAAGCGACGTGGAAAACACCGCCAGGCAAATTCCAAGCAGTTTTCGATCGCAGGCAGAAGCCTTTGACTATTTCGACAGTCTCAGTGTGACGTCGGTCACCGAACTTGCCGGTCTTTGGCGAGGTCATGGCGTGGCGTGCGGCCACCCGCTGGATGGCATCTTGGAAAATCTCGGATGGTACGGCAAGCGCTTCACCGCTGATCATAGAGCCGATGCTCTGTTGTTTGCGGTGGGACCTCACCGGCTCGTGGCCATCGACCCGGAAATGATCCCTCTGAAATTGGTCCTGCGCTTTCATCGCTTCGGGCGGACCAGGATAGCCCGTAGCTGGTTCTCGTATCTGCAGAAAATGTGGCGGGCAAACGGGCCGGTCGCCTCTCTCAGGCCCATGTTCTTCAGGGGCAAGACCAGCGCGGCAATGGTGTATGACGGGCAGCCGATTATCGACCATTTCCGAAAAATTGACGATGACCGGCTCCTCGGCGCCATGGTCGTCGGGGGAGATAGCCGCCATTATTTTTTCGTTCTCACGCGTACGATCGCCGATGGCATCAGGTAAGGGTTTTACAACGCTCCTATCCGCTGACGCGCTGCCTGCGACGATGCGCGATCGCAGTGACGAACGCCATATGACTGTTCTCCGCCAGCGCCTGCGCTATTTAACCTATAAACAGGGTATGGAACGCCGCGTCCTGCGGACCCGGCTTGGCAGTAGATAAAGGATACAAGGAGGCCCTTGATTCAAAGTAGCTATATGAATAGCTCGTTCGGGTGGCATTCAGGTTAGAGCTGTATGATCCCCCCATATCGCCGACATAGGAGGAAGCGAAAGATGTTTGGACGTTTGACAAGATTTTCTTGTATTGCGTTGGTCGGACTGGCCGCGGTGCTACCGTCGGCCGCCATGGCGCAATACTACGACGACGACCAGGATTACAGGCCGCCCCCGCGTTGGGACAATCGCCAGGATCAGGACTGGGGTCGCCCGCGAGGGGATTGGGACGGTGGCTGCAGCCGGCGCGAACTCATGCGCGCTGCCCGCGAAGAGGGTTTCCGGCGCATCGATTCCGTTCAGTCGAACGGTCGGCGCATCATCGTCCGTGGCTGGAATGATGGCGGTCCCGACCGCATGGCCTTCGCCAACAGACGTGGTTGCCCGGCTCTCAACTAGCAGCGATGATACTTCATCGCGAGCCGATGTAACCAACAGGCAGAGCATGCTTTGCGCATGCTCTGCCGCGGTGGTCGAGTTCGGCGAAGATCAGCCCCTCAGCCGATCATTTCCTGAGGCCTTGAGTTAGGGAGATGAAAAGGGTTTGGCGGGGGCATTTCGGTAATAGCAGGCTGGGACGGTTTCCTGACAGCCAGTTCAGTACAAGCGACGCAGTCAAACTTTGGGGAGAAAGCTCCCGCATCGACGCGTTCATCCTGAGGCGATTTACTGTGCGAAATCAATGAGGCCCGGCATGGGATGTCGGGCCTTAATTGTGGGTTAGTCGCAACGACGAATCGTCCTTGTTATCCGATCGCCATCTTCATTCACGCGAGTAACTGTCTTGGTGAAGCAGCGGTCGCCGTCGTAATAGCGGTCGCGGTCCCGGACCCTGCCGATCGAAATGCCGTGATTGCTTATGATCACGCCAGCGCGATCACGATGGTGCCGCGGATAGTAGCCGTCATCATAAGAAGGACCGCCGATGATGACATCGTCCGCAAATGCAGGGACGGCAACGAAACCCATAGCGAGAGCTGCCATTGCGCAGCCAATGATTGTACTTCGCATGTGCTTATCCTCCTTGCTTGCATGTTTAAGCAACGAATAAGGAGGGACATGGTTCCAACATTTGACTGCCGTCGAACATCGCGCCGATACGCTTGGCAAGCCGTCCAACCATCAATTGGCGCCTTTTCCGCGCGGTTCAGCGCCAGCCGAGGGCAGGGGCAACGTGAGTCAGAATAGCTTCGATGACATGCGCGTTATAGTTCACGCCGAGCTGGTTCGGAACGGTTAGAAGCAACGTGTCGGCCTCGGCAATGGCCTCATCCTCGGCCAGTTCCTTGATGAGTGCATCCGGCTCCGCGGCATAGCTGCGGCCGAAGATCGCCCGTGTCTTCTCGTCGATGAAGCCGATCTTGTCCTCATTCTGATTGCCGTATCCGAAGTAGGCGCGGTCGCGGTCGTCCACGAGTGCAAAGATGCTGCGGCTGACCGACACCCGCGGCTCGCGCTTATGGCCGGCCGCCTTCCATGCCTCGCGAAACACTCTGATCTGGTCCGCTTGCTGGATGTGGAAGGGAAGCCCGCTCTCATCATCCTTCAGCGTGGAGCTCTGTAGGTTCATCCCCAGCTTTGCCGCCCAGGCAGCAGTGGCGTTCGAACTGGCGCCCCACCAGATCCGGTCGCGCAGGCCTTCGGAGTGCGGCTCGATGCGCAGGAGGCCCGGCGGGTTTGGAAACATCGGCCGCGGGTTGGGCTGCGCGAAGCCTTCGCCGCGCAACACATCGAACAGGACCTCGGCATGGCGCCGGGCCATCTGAGACTCACTTTCGCCTTCGGCCGGCGCATAGCCGAAATGGCGCCATCCATCGATAACCTGCTCCGGGGAGCCGCGGCTGATACCGAGCTGCAGGCGCCCGCCGGCGAGGATGTCGGCAGCGCCGGCATCCTCGGCCATATAAAGCGGATTCTCGTAACGCATGTCGATGACCGCCGTGCCGATCTCGATGCGGCTGGTCTTCGCGCCAACGGCCGCCAGCAGCGGGAAAGGCGAGCCAAGCTGCCGGGCAAAATGATGCACGCGAAAATACGCTCCATCTGCGCCCAGTTCCTCGGCCGCGACGGCAAGGTCTATAGACTGCAGAAGCGCATCGGACGCCGAGCGCGTCTGCGATTGGGACGAGGGCGTCCAGTGCCCGAACGATAGGAAGCCGATTTTCTTCATCGTCATGTAGCCTCAAAATTGTGGCGCAGCGTACCTCTTGGCACAATTCCTGCTGGACATACAGTGTAATGACGCACCGAGCACAACTTCGCCGAACTCTGATATACTTGAGAGGCGTGTTCAGAATGTCAGGAGGCACTTATGTTGTTTCGACTTCTTCTCGCTGGCGCGCTAATTGCAGCGACAGTTGCGATTCAAGCCGTGTTTATGTCGGCCGGACTGAGCGTTTTTCGCCGGATGGAAGTAAGTCACCGGAATTTCCTGCTCCGCCAGCCTACATTCGTAACCGTGGTATGGATTGTTTACTTGATCATTCCAATTATACTTGACGTTTGTATTTGGGCGTTGTTCTATTACATGTCGTCAGCTCTTCCCAATCTTGAAGATGCCGCCTACTTCTCCACTGTTACGTTCACAACCGTGGGGTACGGCGACATAGTTCTCGGAAAGGAATGGCGGCAGATCGCCACTTTCGAGGCAATCAACGGCTGGATCATATTTGGATGGGCAACGGCTCTCATGATGGCCGTCATTCAACGGCTTTATTTTCGTCCCGATAGCCAGTCGCAGCAATGAGCCGTGTGCGCCGTACTATTTCCTTTTCCTTAAGACGGCGCGCCGGGGGGCAGAAGGAACAATGTGAGTCCGAAGATGGCATAGACGGCCAGTGCCATGACACCCGCGTACCATGCGCCGCGTCCGCCATTTGATAGTAAAGTGGCGGCGAGCGTCGCGACCAGCATCATCGTGACCGCGCCCCTCCAAAATTCAAGAGACATCGGCGCCGGGCCGAGGAAATAGCTGACGAGCACCAGGACCGGAGCGACGAAGAGAGCAATCTGGGCCGCGCTTCCTAACGCGATGCTGACGCTGAGGTCCAATCTATTTGCGCGCGCCGCGGAAAATGCGGTCGTCATTTCTGCCGCTGCCCCCACGAGAGCGACGACGATAAAGCCTACAAACGCGGGTGTCATGCCGAGATGGGTGGCGGCGATCTGGACGGAACCGACGAAGATTTCACTGATCACTGCGACGAATAGAGTAACGATAACCAGAATGATGATGCTTACCGAAAGTGGCCACAGCTTCTCGCTTTCATGGCCCTCGCTCGCGCTCGCGAAAAGCTCGCGGTGCGTCCTCAGAGAGAAAAACATACCTAGTGCGTAGACGGCAATGAGGAGGAGAGCCAGCCCCAGGCTCAGGTTTTGGACAGTGGCGGTGTCCGGTGCGCGATCCGCTTCACTCACCAGGGAGGGGACCAGAATGGCGATCGTAGCGAGGAACAGAAGGCAGGCCTGAAAGCGCGCATTGACCCTGTTGAATTCCTGGACATGATGGCGGAGGCCGCCAAACAGAAAAGCGCCACCCAACATAAAGAGCGTATTGGTGACGATCGCACCGGCAAGTGAAGCCTTGACCAGCAGATATTGACCCGATTGCAACGCGGCAAGCGAGATCACCAGTTCCGTCAAATTTCCGAGGGTGGCGTTCAGCAGGCCACCAACCGCGTCGCCAGTCTTGGCCGCGACAGCTTCCGTGGCGCGGCTCAACAGCGCCGCCAATGGCACGATCGCCACGATCGACATGAGAAACAGCAGCGTATGTGCTTCCGGCGTAACCTGCTCCAGAATGATGGCGACCGGCACGAAAACGACAAGCGCAAGAAGTGGCTGTTGGCTGACTTCGGTTTTAATGATTCCGCCGATAGTGAAGCCTGACGAAGCAATGGGGCTTCTTCCCTCAGAATCGCCCATGACCAACCCCCCAGGTTTTCGAAGCGCTCTGCAGCTAAATCTGCGATGGCCGATTTGATGTTTTCCATCGAGAGCGCGACTAGGTCTGCTATAACTTACCATAGGATCGCGGCTTGAGAAACAGGAGCCAGCTATGCGGCGCATCATCCTTCTTGCAGTCGTCGGCCTGATCACCTGTTCATGCGATCAGACGGGCACAAGCTCGTTGCAGCCAATTCCGGGGAGCATCACCTACGGCGGCCAGCCGAGGATGAAGCTCACGAAATCTCCCATTGGCAGCCAAGTCCCGCACCGTTTCACCGACCAGTGGGGAGATGATGTCTTCGAAACCTATATCATCCAGCCGGATCGCAGCCTCAGACTGGTTGACCGGAAAATCATCGAGCGACCGTTTTAGGGTCGTATCCTTTATACTTCAGTATAAACTAATATTTTGGATGATTTTACGATACTGATAGTATTTGTCTTTCTACTGCAAGTCGAGTTCAAAACAAAATTGGCAAATGACAAATAATTAAGCATGTTTGTGTAGTCTCGTATTCTATCTTTACGGGGAGGCACCCATGGCGTCAATTCAGAATAAAATCATCATCGCAAGCGTCGCGATTTTCGCGTTGGCGGGCGGCGCGACGGGCGTTGGCGTATGGTCGACATCCATCCTATCCGGAAACAACGCCGAAGTTGCCCGTTCGGCACAAGTGCTTCGAAACCACATGCAGGCCGACATGATGCACGACGCGCTTCGCGCCGACGTGCTTGCGGCTGTGCTGGCAACCGAGCCCGCGTCAGGTTTGGCTGCTGACGCGGTGAAGGCGGATCTGGCGGAACACGAGGCGTCGTTCCGGGAAATGATCGCGGCCAACAAGGCACTCGCGACCGATGCGGCCACGCAACATGTGCTTGCCGGTCTTGAGCCGCCGCTCCTTGCCTATATCGACAGCGCCAAGAAGATGGTCGACCTTGCAGGCAAAGATCAGTCCGCGGCCATGAAATCGCTACCAGAATTCATGAACCAGTTTTCCGCGTTGGAAACTGTGATGGAACAGACTGGAGATCAGATCAACGCGGTCTCCGAAGAGATCACAAAGCGGAGCGCTGATACGCAAGCTCTTGTCGACACGCTTTTGAAAGTGATTCTCGGGCTGACCGCGCTGTTCTCGGTCGGTCTCTATTGGCTGACCCGGAAGACGGTCACCAAGCCGATGCTCGCTCTTTCCGGCGACATGAAGAAACTTGCGAGCGGCGACACCAACATCACCTCCGCAGGTGCCGGTCGTTCGGATGAAATCGGCGCCATGGCATCGGCTGTCGAAGTCTTCCGACGGGCAGCAATTGCCAACAAGCAGCTCGAACACGACGCCGAGGCAGCTCGCGAGGAAGCCGAAGCCGACCGGATCGCGTCGCGAAAGCAGGCCGATGAAGATGCCGGCGCGCGCCTTCGTGCCGCCACATCGGGCCTCGGTGCCGGGTTGAAGAGGCTCGCTGCCGGCGATCTTGCATTTCAACTCGATGAGCCCTTCTCGCCGGACTTCGAGAGCCTTCGCCATGATTTCAACAGCTCGGTGAAGCAACTTGGAGATACGTTGAGCGCCATCTCAATGGCGATCACGGCGATCGACGACGGCACCAGGGAGATCGCATCGGGCGCCAATGATCTTTCCAGACGAACCGAACAACAGGCAGCATCGCTTGAAGAGACGGCGGCGGCACTCGATCAGATTACGGTGAACGTGTCGAATTCGAGCAAGCGCACGGACGAAGCCCGCGCAGAGGCGACGAAAGCAAACCATAGCGCCGCAAAATCCGCCGAAGTCGTGTCGCATGCCGAAGAAGCAATGCGTCGTATCGAGGCCTCCGCAGAACAGATCTCCAGCATTATCGGCGTTATCGATGAAATCGCCTTCCAGACAAATCTTCTGGCGCTGAACGCAGGCGTCGAAGCTGCTCGCGCAGGCGAGGCCGGCAAGGGTTTTGCCGTCGTCGCGCAAGAGGTGCGTGAACTCGCACAAAGATCGGCTCAAGCCGCCAAGGAAATCAAAGGACATATCCAGAAGTCCTCGGACGAGGTCGAAAGCGGCGTGAAGCTGGTGCTCGATACCGGTCAGGCTCTGAAGACCATCAGCGGGCAAATTGCCGGCATCAATCAGCATATGGACGCGATCGCCACCTCCGCCAAGGAGCAATCGACCGGGCTTGCCGAAGTCAACGTCGCCGTCAATTCCATGGATCAGACAACGCAGCAGAACGCGGCGATGGTCGAACAGTCCACGGCCGCATCGGCGAGCCTTGCTCAGGAAGCGGCCAAACTTCGCGATCTCGTCTCGCAGTTCAAGCTGCAGGCGGCTGCGATGCAATCCGTTGCGCCGCGCCGCGTAAGGGGCGAGATGGCCGCGTAACGGCTCCATTGACTGAGCTCACTGTCACGCGTGCGCTCAGTCGCGTGCTTTTCGATTGCCAAGGCCGGCACCCCACGCCCGCACCGTCTCGGCCACTGTCCTCAGGTGGTGGGCGGCCGTGAAGCCTGAAACTGCCTTGCGCGGTTTCAGATCATGATCGCCATCTTCGAGCCAGATTATTTCAATGGCATCCGACAACACATAACGGGCCACTTCCTCACGAGTGCCGAATTCATCGCGCGTGCCCTGGCAGATCAAGGTCGGAGTCTTCAATTCGGCAAGGTGGGCCGTGCGCAGATTTTCGGGTTTTCCCGGCGGATGAAAGGGGTAACCCAGGCAGAGCAGACCGGCGATCTTGCCGGCCGCGTAGAGTTCGTCCGCGATCATGCTTGCTACGCGGCCGCCCATTGATTTGCCTCCGATAATGAGCGGACCGGTGGCGCCGAGCTCCGTGATTGCTGCCAGATATTCGTCCTTCAGCGTTTCCGCCCGGGGCGGCGGTTTTCGTAAGCCGGAACTGCGCCGGCTGGCCATGTAGGCGAATTCGAAACGAGCAACACGAATATTGCGTTCGGCGAGGGCGCCAGCGGCAGCGTTCATCGAAGCGGAATCCATCGGCGCACCCGCGCCATGCGCGAGGAGAATGGTGATTCCAGCATCTTCCGGGCCTTGAAGAAGAAACTTGCCGTTTGCGATCGTCATGCGGCTAGTTTTCGCCCATGCCTTCCGGTTTGACAATCAGGCGCATGAAAAACCTGGATCAAACAATCGCAGGCCGAACGGCAGTTAAAGCCGTTGCTTTGTTCCGACGCTTTTGCCATCGGAGCTTTTCGAACGTTCCTCGAAGCGCTCGGGACCTTTTGCAAGGCTCGAACCTTTTTTGGCTTCCACTTTCTTCTCTTCCTTCGCTGCGCTCTTCCTCAATCCACGCGCGGCTTGCCTACCTTTTTCTGTAGGTGCTTGCTCGATACCCATTGCCTTTTCCTCCGCGGCTGCTGATGAAACCCAACGGTTAAGTTATAACTTCGTTCCGCCGAGGTTTTGAGCTGTGGGTATCGACTATACGGCAGCTTAGACGATGTCCTTGAGCCCATCCAACGGTCCGGTCAGGGCCGTTCGCGGCGGCACCAAATCCGGGCGGATAAGATGGATTTTCGGTGGTGTCCGCGTTTCCTCGATCAGTTCGAACGCCTTGGTAATCATGCCCTCCACATCCTGGCGCATCATGATAACCGGGAAGGGGAGGAAGGATCCGAACGGATCATAGTCGTAGCAGCCGACGACCAGATCCGCGAAGGTTTCGTGCGGATGGGCCGACATGAAGCGCAGCAGCCCTTCGAAGTTGATCGACGAGTTGATGAAGAGTGCGCGCGGCAGACGGCCAGCCTTCTCGAAAAACGTCTCGAAGGCAATTCGGGCCGTGTTGGGGGAATAGCCGGTCGGTTGAATTGAGGCTTCGGGATCGGCTCCAAGAAGCGCGCGTTTAACATCCCGGAAGCCGCGGATGCGTTCGCGGCTGGCGTGGTCGTTTCGCCCGCCGAACAGGAAGAGTTCATCGGGGCTTAAGGGATCGTCGCTGGCAAAATGACGGATGATCGCTTCTGTCAGGATGCGGCCGCCCTCGTAATTGTCGCTGATGACCGAATGGACCTTCGTGCCTGGAAGGTCGATGTTGATGTGTTTCAGCCCTGCGGCTTCGCAGACTTCGTGCACGCCGTCCGGGTCCGTCGCGCCGCATATGAACAGCTCGTCAATGGAATAGGAGATCAGGTTCTCGGCGGTCTCGCGCTCTTCCTGGGGGTCGCGGCTGGAGCTGACCACGATCGGACATTGGCCACGTTGCCGCACATGGGCTTCGAAAGTCTGAGCCATCGAGGAGAAGTAGCGATTGTCATAAACGGGCAGCATCAGCCCCACCAATCCCGAGCGGGATCTGCGCAGCCCCTGGGCCTGCCGGTTGGTGGTATACTGGTGCTTTTCCGCGAGTTCGCGAATGAGGTCGGCGGTACTTTCCTTGATGCGGCGCTTGCGCCAGGTGCCGTTCAGGACCGCGCTGACGGTCGAGGGAGAAATTCCGGAGAGCACAGATAGGTCATAGATCGTGGCCTTCTTTCGACTGTCTTTCTTCATCAGCGTCTCCTCGGTTTCTCTTAGCGTCCGAGTCCTCTTGACGAAAGGATAGATCTCATCGATATTCATTGCACCATCGATTGTGCAAAAAAGAAAGATCGATTGTGCACAGCAATGGTGCCGTTTGAGGAAGCGGCTGCCAAAGGGAGGCGGGGCACTTATTCGCCACCCACGCCGGGAGGAAGGCCGTCGGTCTAGGCGCGCCTGTTTGTTCCCCGAGGGGAACTGTGGAGGAGAAGATCATGAAGAGATTTATCGTGGCTGCGCTCGCAGCGTCGCTGTCGCTTGCGACCGCCACAATGGCCTTTGCCCAGGACACCGGCAAGGTCGGCATCGTCGTGAAGATCGGCGGCATCCCATGGTTCAATGCCATGGAAGCCGGCATCAAGGAGCAGGGAAAGAAACTCGGCGTCGATGCCTCGATGATCGGTCCGACAAGCGCCGATCCGGCGCTTCAAGTACGCGCCATCGAGGATCTGATCGCTCAGGGCGTCAAGGTCATCGGCGTCGTTCCCAACGATGCCAAGGTTCTCGAGCCCGTTCTCAGCAAGGCGAAGGAAAAGGGTATCATCGTCATTACGCATGAATCGCCGGGCCAGAAGGGTGCGGACTGGGACTTCGAGCTTGCCTCCTCGACCGGCTTCGGTGAAGCGCACGCCAAGCTTCTCGCCGAGAAAATGGGTGGCAAGGGCGAATATGCAGTCTTCGTCGGTTCGCTGACGGTGCCGCTGCACAATGCCTGGGCCGATGCGGCGATTGCCTATCTCAAGAAGAATTATCCGGATATGAAGCTCGTCGGCGATCGTTACGGCGTGGCAGAAGACGTCGACAAGAGCCGCAGCACGGCGCTCGATCTCATTTCCGCCCATCCGGATCTCAAAGGCTTCCTCGCCTTCGGCAGTCAGGGTCCGATCGGCGCAGGCCGCGCGATCGAAGAGCGTCGCAAGGTCGGCAAGATCTTCGTGCTTGGCCCGTTCTCCCCCGGACAAGGACAGAAACTCCTGAAATCGGACGCGATTTCCGGCGGCTTCATGTGGAACCCCAAGCAGGCGGGAGAGGTGTTCGTGACACTTTCGCAGAAGCTGATGAAGGGTGAGCAGATCAAGGACGGCGAGCAGATCGAAGGCTTGGGCACGATCCATCCGGATTTCGAAAAGCACAATATCATCGTGGACCAGCTCGTTCCGATCAACAAGAAGACGGTTGCCGATCTCGCGGCAATGGGCCTCTGAAACAAGACCGGTTCTCCCGGCAGGCTGGGCCGGCTTCGGCTGGCCCGGCATGTCCTCACCCATCCAAGGTATGACGGGCGGATCCGCATGTCTGAGATCGAAAGCGCGAATGCGAGCGGCGGAGCGCTGCTATCTCTTCGCGACATCAACATAACGTTCGGTGGCGTCAAAGCCTTGAAGAACGTGGCCTTCGAGGTCCATCCGGGCGAGGTTCACTGCCTTGCCGGCGAGAACGGCTCGGGCAAAAGCACGCTGATCAAGATCATCACCGGTGTCTATCGTCCGGCGCCCGGCGCCATCATCGAATATGACGGCCAGACCTATTCCCATATGTCGCCCGTGACCGCGCAGGCGAAGGGAATCCAGGTCATCTGGCAGGATCTCGCGCTGTTTCCAGAGATGAGCGTAGCCGAAAACATCGCGTTTCAGACGGTGCTCGGCCGCTGGCCCCGCCTCGTCAATTACGCGCAGATGCGGCAGCTTGCGATGAACGCGCTGAAACGGCTGGGCGTTGCGCTCGATGTCGATCTGCCGCTCAAGGAATTCGCAATCGCCCAACGGCAGATCGTGGCCATTGCCCGCGCCTTGGTCGGCGAAGCGAAGATCGTCTTCATGGACGAGCCGACGGCCTCGCTTACCCAATCCGAAACCAATCATCTTCTCGGGATCGTCCGCAATCTCTCCGCTTCCGGCGTCGCTGTCGTCTTCGTCAGCCACCGGCTTGCGGAAGTGCTCGACATATCGAGCAGGTTGACGGTGCTTAGGGACGGTGCACTTGTCGGCGTTTATCCGACCGAGGGCATGACACAATCCCGCATCACCGAACTGATGACGGGAAAGACCTTCGACACACATGTTCGGGCGACGCCGAAGGATCAGCAGCCCGTTGTCCTCGATGTCAGGTCGCTCAGTCGGCGCGGTCAGTTCGAGGATATTTCGCTGACGGTGCGGCGTGGCGAAACGCTCGGCATTACCGGGCTACTCGGCGCCGGACGGACGGAACTTGCCCTTGCTCTCTTCGGCATGACGAGACCGGATTCCGGTACGATCGCGCTTGATGGCAGGGCAGTGCGCTTCTCTTCCAATCGCGATGCGATCCAGGCGGGCATCGCCTATCTTTCCGAGGACCGCCTGTCGCTCGGCCTCATCCAACCGCAATCGATCGCCGACAATCTCGTGATCTCGTCGCTGCGCAAGATACTCTCCGGCGGCTTCCTCTCCGAGGATAGGAAGGAAAGCCTTGTCGCCCGCTGGATCCGCCAACTCGGTATCAAGATCGGGTTGCCAGAGGATGCGATTTCGACCTTGTCAGGCGGCAATCAACAGCGCGTCGCCATTGCCAAATGGCTGGCGACCGACCCCAAGCTTTTGATCCTCGATGCGCCAACCGTCGGCGTTGACGTCGGCGCGCGGGCCGGCATCTTCGACATCGTCGCCAAGCTCGCAGAAACCGGGCTGGCGATCATCCTGATTTCCGACGAGGTGCCCGAGGTCTATTTCAATGCGGACCGCGTGCTGCACATGGC
The DNA here is from genome assembly GCF_030182455.1 of Rhizobium cerradonense. Classification (NCBI taxonomy): domain Bacteria; kingdom Pseudomonadati; phylum Pseudomonadota; class Alphaproteobacteria; order Hyphomicrobiales; family Rhizobiaceae; genus Rhizobium; species Rhizobium cerradonense. The sequence goes on along the minus strand of NZ_JAQJCK010000008.1, from coordinate 182,946 downwards.
GCAGGGCAGGATCATCGGCGCGTTCGATCCACGGCAATGTTCCCTTCACGATATCGAGGCTGCCGTCTATGCGTAATTTCATCAGCACCCATGCGACGGAAAGTTCCCTGCTGGCAGTGATGATCGTCATCTGTGCCTTCCTGTCTTTCGCCACGGATAATTTCTTCTCCCTCGGCAATACCTTCGATCTCCTGAATATCAGCGCCGTCAACATCATCTTCGCCGTCGGCCTGCTGGTCGTTCTGATCGCCGGTGGCATCGATATCTCCTTCGCCGTCGGTGCGTCCGTCGTGCAATATGTGACGGCGATCGCGCTTGGTTGGATCGGCGGGGGAGGCTGGGTTTCGGGCCTCATCATCGCCGGGTCGATCGGCATCCTGCTCGGAGCGATCAACGCCTTCCTGATCCATCGATTCCGGATCATTTCGATCGTCGCGACCATCTCCACCTTCAACATTTATTTCGGGCTTCTCATGTTCTTCACTAAGGGCGTGTCGATCTACGACCTGCCCGACTGGCTCACGGACAAGGTCGTCCTGTTCGAGCATGAGATGCCCGACGGCACCTGGATCGAGATCACGCTTCCTGTCCTGGTCATGGTGATCTGTGTCGTCGCCACCTGGGTACTCATCACCCGCACCACCATCGGCCGGCAGCTCTATGCCTTTGGCGACAATCCCGAAGGGGCGCGCCGTTTCGGCATCAATATCGGCGCGATGCAATTCATCGCATTCGGCTGGCTGGGGTTGATGGCCGGCATCGGCGGGCTGGTGCAGGCGCATTATGCGCAGGAAGTGGTCCCGAATGCGCTCTACGGTCGTGAGCTCGATGTGCTCGCCGCAGTAGTTCTCGGCGGTGCGCGTCTCGGCGGCGGCAAGGGATCGGTACTCGGCTGCGTTCTCGGCGTGCTACTGATCTCCATCACGCAGAACGGCCTCAATCTGATGGGCGTCTCGCCTTTTGCGTTCAAGATGATCATCGGCGCCATCATTCTAGTCGCCATCACGCTATCGAATACGCGGATCGACAAGCTTGTGCCGCTCCTGCGCAGGGAGGGGCAGACACGATGACCGTTCTCGTCGAAAGTTTCCAGAAACGCCTGGGCCCGGAAATGGCTGGCCCCTTCTTCGCCTTCGTTGCCGTGATGATTTTTTTCGGGCTCGCTTCGCCGCAATTTCTGAGCCAGGCGACCTTCGGTTCGGTTGCTTTCCAACTGCCCGAGCTTGGCCTCCTGACGCTGGCGATGCTGCTGCCTATTCTGACGGGCGGGCTCAACCTGGCCATAACGTTCACGGCGAATATCGCCGGATTGACGGTTGCCTGGGTGCTGCAGGCAAATGGCGGCGTGGATGCCGGACCTTTGGCATTCGCCCTCGGATGTGTGCTGGCGCTCGCAGCCGGCGCGGCGAGCGGCGTGATAATGGGTTGCGTCATCGCCTATACGCGCGCCCATCCCATTCTCGTGTCGCTTTCGATGATGATCTTCCTGCGCGGCCTTGGCGAATTTCTCACCCGGGGCGGTGACGTATCCGGTTTTCCGGATTTCATCCGGCCGTTGGGGCATGGGTCGCTGCTCGGCATCCCCGCGCCCCTGATCATCTTCATCGTCTGCGTTCTCGTCTGGCATCTGCTGCTGACGCGCATGAAGCTTGGCTTCAATACCTATATGATCGGCTCCAATATCGAGGCTGCGCGCTATTCCGGCGTCAACACGCGCAAGGTCGTCGTCCTCGTTTACACGCTCTCCGGCGCCATGTGCGCGGTGGCCGGCATCATCATGCTGGCGCGTTTCAATTCCGTCCGCGTCGGCCACGGCGAATCCTATCTGCTGATCACGGTGCTCGCCTGCTTCCTGGGCGGCGTCAATCCGTTTGGCGGCTTCGGCCGCGTGATCCCCGTCTTCGTGGCGCTGGTCGTTCTGCAGCTTCTGTCTTCGGGGCTGAACCTGATGGGAGCCAACCAGCATCTGGCGACTGCTGTCTGGGGCCTGCTTCTCGTCGGCGTAATGTTCCTGCGCTGGGTCGCCTCCCACTACAAATTTCTCAACAATAGAAAAGGATGAGAGCTATGGAAGGCTTCGGTGTTCATACCAGCATGTGGACGATGAACTGGGACCGGGCAGGGGCCGAGCGGGCCGTCGCCGCCGCCGTCAAATACAAGGTGGATTTCATCGAAATCCCCATGCTCAATCCGCCCGCAGTCGATACGGCCCATACCAAGGCGTTGCTGGAAAAACATAAGCTTCGGGCCGTTTGTTCGCTCGGACTTCCCGAACGCGCCTGGGCGTCCGTTCGCCCCGAAGCGGCAATCGACCATCTTGCCATCGCGATCGACAAGACGGCTGATCTTGGCGGTGAGGCCCTGTCCGGCGTGATCTACGGCGGCATCGGTGAGCGCACGGGCGTACCCCCGACGCAAAGGGAGTATGACAACATCGCCCGGGTTTTGACAGCCGCAGCCAAGCATGCCAAGGGCCGCGGCATCGAGCTCGGTGTCGAGGCGGTCAATCGCTACGAGAACCATCTCATCAATACCGGCCGCCAGGCGGTCGAGATGATCGAGCGGGTAGGCGCCGACAACGTGTTCGTCCATCTCGATACCTACCACATGAACATCGAGGAAAAGGGCGTCGGCAACGGCATCCTGGCGGCGCGCGATCACCTGAAATACATACACCTGTCGGAAAGCGACCGAGGCACGCCCGGCTATGGCACCTGCGATTGGGATGAGATCTACGCGACGCTCGCCGCTATCGGCTTTAAGGGCGGGCTTGCGATGGAAAGCTTCATCAACATGCCGCCGGAGTTGGCCTACGGGCTGTCGGTCTGGCGCCCCGTCGCCAAGGATGAGGAGGAAGTTATGGGCAACGGCCTGCCATTCCTGCGCAATAAGGCGAAGCAGTATGGCTTGATATGACGCCGATGGCGGGATGTCCTCCGTCTGGTTTGTGGCGAAAGATCACGCATCGGGAATGAATCTTGCGAACGAACTTCGGTCCGGTGCGTTGAGGGAGGTGCGAATGATCTAGGAGGAAACCTTATGAAAAAGCTTGCTCTTATTGTCACCGCAGTCTCGCTCGGGCTCGCCGTTCCTGCCGCCGACGCAGCGACGGTGCATCGGTCGCAAAAACACACCCACAAGGAACAGGTCGAGGCAGGGCCTAAGGAGCGCCTCGGCACACTTTCCTGCCAAGTTGCGGGAGGCGTCGGTATGATTATCGGCTCCAATAAATCCGTCGATTGCAGGTTCAAGCGAAGTTCAGGTCCGTCAGAACACTATGTTGGCTCCATCGGCAAGCTCGGTGTCGACATCGGCGTGACAGGCAAGTCCTATCTGAGCTGGGTCGTCTACAGCATCCATCCGACTCGCGCCGGCGAAGGCGCTTTGGCCGGCAGCTATGTCGGCGCATCCGCCGGCGCCGCAGTGGGCGTCGGTTTGGGAGCAAACGCGCTCGTTGGCGGCTCTTCGAAGAATTTCGGTCTGCAGCCGCTGAGTGGCGAAGCTGGTACGGGACTTAACGTTGCTGCTGGTGTGTCGAGGCTGCAATTGCGTCCTGCCAGATAAACGCTTCAAGGAACGTGTTCGCCGCGTGCCCACGGGATGGGCCAGCGGGTGAATGTAGGCTTGTAAGAGAGACATCCTAACCGCCGGGTTTCGCGCCCGGCGGTTCGCGACATCTATGCCATTGCAGGCAATGCGGCCCAATGTCGTCCTCTGCTCCGCCATGGCGCGCGGTCGCCAATATATTGCGCGGCAATCTTCCCGAACAGCATCCCTCAATCGCCCGCCGTGCCATCCGATTGGCCGACGTGCCGGCGATCACGCCTTCGTGACAATCTCGGCTGTAACGAATCTCCTCCTGCGAACGAGTACCTGACGTGCCCCCAAGACAGGGGCGTTAACGAACCCAAATGGAGATAGTTCATGCTGAAAGCTACTGTGAGTTCTGTCCTGCTCGCCGGCGCGGTTACGACGGCGCTTGCGTCCATGGCCGCCGCCGCACCGCTGACGAAAGCTGAAGCCAGTGCTGCCATCGCGGCTCACAAGGAGAAGTGCTACGGTGTTGCGCTGAAGGGCCAAAACGATTGCGCCGCCGGCCCGGGAACCACTTGCCAGGGCACGTCGACCGTCGATTTCCAGGGCAATTCCTGGAAGTTTGTTCAGGGTGGCACCTGCGCCTCGCTCGACATTCCCGGCGGCCGCCACGGCTCGCTAATGCCCCTCAAGCGCGACCTCTGATCGACCCGGCTATCGGAAAGCGGAGAAGACATGATGAACGCCCACAATCGAACCGTCGCTCCTGTCGTCGAAGCGGGTGCCGAGCTCCGCTTTCCCTCCTATTCTGTTCATGACTTGGCAGGCACGAGCTTCAAGCCGGAACATCTGCCTGCCATACTCGCGGAAACAGGACGGCAAGGGTTTTTCGAAATCCATGCCGAGAACTATATGGGCGCTGGCGGCCCGCCCCATCACGCCCTTGAGCTTGTGCGTCGAGACCACCCGATCTCGCTCCATGGCGTCTGCATGTCCCTCGGTGGGCCACAACCCCTGAACAAGGACCATCTCCGGCGTTTTCGCGAGCTGGTGATGAGATATGAGCCGGCCCTTGTGTCCGAGCACCTGGCATGGTCGACCCACGAGAATACCTATCTGAATGATCTGCTGCCCCTGCCATATACGAGCGCCACGCTCATGCATGTCTGCGATCACATCGACGAAATGCAGACGGCGATCGGACGTCCCATTCTGCTGGAAAATCCATCGACCTACGTGCTTTTCGCCGAATCCTCCATGAGCGAAACGGATTTTATCGGTGAGATTGCAGGGCGGACAGGCTGCGGTCTTTTGCTCGACGTCAACAACGTCTTTGTTTCGGCCACGAACCACGGCTATTCGGCGCTGGACTATCTTGCCGATTTCCCCCTGTCGAAAGTCGGTGAGATCCATCTCGCAGGTCATGCGGAGCAGACGGATGATGAAGGCGAGCTGCTGTTGATCGATAGTCACGACGGGCCTGTCGCGGATGCCGTCTGGCGTCTCTATGAGATCGTCATCGAGCGATGCGGTGCGATTCCCTCGCTGGTCGAATGGGACAGCAAAATTCCCGATTGGCCGGTCTTGAGGGCCGAGGCTGTCGCAGCGCAAGCGATCCTCGATCGGCAATCTCAAACCTTGGGCAAATCCCATGCGTTCCGCTGAAGTCCTGTCCATCGGGCGCGGCGACCCGTCATTCGCTTCGACGTTTTCCAAGTCGCTGTTGAACCCCGAACAACAAACGCCGGCTTCCCTTGTCGGCGCGCATGGGAAAGCTGCCGACAAGCGCTATAACGTCTACCGCAATAACGTCACCGTGAGCCTAATCGAGGCACTGGCCGCGATTTTCCCGGCGACCCAGCGCATAACGGGACCGGATTTCTTTCGTGCGATGGCGCGCTTCCACATTCGCGAGACGCCGCCGACATCACCGCTTTTGTTCGAATATGGTCACCACTTTCCCGCTTTCATCGATGCCTACGAATACGCACAGCCGATGCCGTGGCTGGGCGATGTCGCGCGGCTGGAGCGGGCCTGGCTGGACGCCTATCACGCCGCCGATTGCCCGGTGATCTCGGCAGATGATTTGTCGGCCGTCGCGCCGCACGAGTTATCCGAGCTTCGATTTCGCGCCCATCCGGCGACAAGAATTCTGTCTTCCAAATTTCCGGCCGTGACGATCTTCGTCGCCAACCGAGGCTCCGAGCCGGTGGAGCGCATCGAGTGCGTCGTTCCCGAGGACGCGCTGATCACGCGGCCGGAACTCGACGTCGTGGTCCGGCTGCTGCAGCCCGGTGGGGCCTCGTTCCTAATATGCCTCGCCGACGGCGGTAGCCTCGGATCGGCTGCGGCAGCAGCTCTGAACGTCAATCCTGCCTTCGATCTCGCCGGCATGATCGCCGAGATGATCGAAGCCGGCGCTTTTACTGAGATTTACGTGGAGAATTCCGATGTTGAAAACACTTGACACTTCGGTTGCCGGCAAGCCGTTCGCACCGATCGTCGGATTGCTCGAAAAAGCAAGCCGGTTGATACAGACGATCGCGCAGCCATCCCTGGTGCAACTCGTCCTGCGTATCGGATTGGCCGTGCCATTCTGGCGTTCCGGCATCCTCAAATGGGACGGATTTCTGCAGTTGAGCGATACGGCCGTGGAGCTCTTTTCGGATGAGTTCATGCTCCATCTTCCAGGCGGGCCATATCCCTATCCCGCACCGGCGGTGATGGCATTCCTATCAGGTTCGGGAGAGGTCGTATTTTCAACTCTCCTTGTGCTCGGCCTTACCACGCGTTTTGCCGCGACCGGTCTTCTCGCCATGACCGCCATCGTGGAGCTGACCGTTCCCGATGGATGGCCCGTTCACATCACTTGGGCGGCGTTGGCGCTCGGCCTAATGGCCTGGGGGCCGGGACGTTTGTCCTTGGATTATCTCATCGGAAAGGTTTTTGGGTTTGATGCGCCGTTCCGGACGACGTCGCCTTCAATGCCGGGAAAAAGTCAGCCGTAGGCCTGGAGGTGTCAGGTCTTGCCGAAATGAAGCGCCGCTGCAGCTTTCACTTGACGCGAAAGGTGGCGCGACGTTCACTCCACTTCGGAGATAATGCTGATGACCGAACTTGCCTCATACAGTTTCAGGAACGACCCAGACGTGCCGCCTCACGATCATGAAAAGGGTCTTATCGTTTTCGACCACGAGTGCATTTTCTGTTCGTCGTTCATCCGTTTTGTCTTCGCTCATGACCCTTCCGGTCGTTTCCTATTCACGGCCGCGCAGTCCCCGCTTGGACAGGCGCTTTATCGGCACTACGGCCTCGATCCGACGGATTTATCGACCAACTTGGTGATCGTTGACGGCATCCTGCACACGAAGATGGACGCCTTCGCCACCGCCATGCGGTGTCTCGGTTTTCCCTGGAGCCTGCTTGCGGTGGTGAACCTGATGCCACGGCGGCTGGCCAACGCCGCATATGATCTGATCGCCAGACACAGATACCGCCTTTCCGGCAAATACGAGACCTGCCTCGTGCCATCCAGGGAATTGAGGGCGCGCGTCATCGAATAACGGTTTGCTGCTGTCGGCGATAAGCCAAAGCATGCAAATTCCGCTGGCGGAGCGACCAGCCTTGCCGGCATGGAAGACTGCGAGAGATATTGCCGACGCACTCCCGGGACGGAGGCTACAAGGATGCGTGTCCGAATGGATTTCTGTCGATCGTTGTCGGCTGAGACGTTGCGGCTGGATAGCTCGGGTTCAAGGGGACGTCGGCACGGTGCGATGCTGAAGGGCAATGTTTCATTTCGATGGCGAGAAGCGTTACGGCTTCTGCCAATGCCTTCTCCGCATCGGTAAATGAGGGCGCCGAACCTGCCTGTCTCGCCTGGCCATATATTTCCGCAGATGCCATAACGCGCTCCGCGAGGTAATGACATTCAGGAGTCGCTTCGACAAAGTTCAGGGCGAATCGGAGATTGATCGCGACCTGGAGGACGAAAGCAGCGGCTGAGAAATCAACAATGGCGCCGGGCGGTTTCGTCTGATCCAGGTACGTCTTCCACTGTGTTGTCATTTTGATGCCTTTCGCACCCGGTCCCTTCGATATAAACCGGAAAAGCCGTCGGGAATTTCTGTGCTGGCGCCCGTCCGGGCGCCATGCGTGCTCCGCGCCGCATCTGCGACTGCGATCAAAACAAATGAGTTGTCGAGCGTGCCCCCGACAGATGGCCCCTTTCCCATCTGCCGCAGAGCGTGACGAAAGACATTCATCCCCACCCCTTCGTCAGTGTGGTCAGTATCTTTCCAAGCAGTAGTAAGCGCAGGGCGGGCACCCTTTCAATCGCGCTGTTCCCCATTCAGGCTTCAGTCCAGCCTCCCTTCCGACCTTTGTCCGATAGCAAGCTGGGACCAAGGTCTTAGTCGAAATTGCAGAAGTCCGAGATTGGCGTTTTTGCCGAGACAAAGGTTGACGGCTCCGTCCGCAAAAACGATGTGATGTCGTGGCGGAAGGCTGTTTTCAATTTGGTGACTGCACGATCTTTTTCGCGCAGTGTGCGTTCATGAACGTGTGGGAGGCCAGCTATGTCTTTACGCGGAAAGTCGATCGCCGTTCTTCTCGGTGCATCCTTTACGCTTGTGCTTGTGGCAACGCCTTATACCGTCGAGATTCGTGGATCCTCCATCGGGCTTGTCGCGCAAACCGCGGATGCAAAAAGCGGAGGCAATGGTAACGGCGGCGGCAATGGTAATGGCGGCGGCAACGGCGGGGGTAATGGCAACGGCGGCGGCAATGGTAACGGCGGCGGTAATAGCGGAAACGGCGGCAGCAATGGAAATGCCGGTGGAAACGGCAATGGTAAAGCCAACGGAAAAAGCGCTACCTCGACCCAAACCGACGCGGACGACTCAACCGATGATGACGCATCGATGACGGTGCGCCACGATGACGGCATGAGCGAAGAAATAGAAAATGGACGTTATGTCATGAAGGATTCGAAGGGTCGCACCATCATCAATCGTAGCGCGACCGCAGCCGATCAGCGGAGACTGAAGTCCTTCCTTCACTAACCCCGGTTTTCAAGCGCATCGCGAAAGGCCATCGCAGCCTCCGTTCGGTTTGCAACACCCAATTTGGCGAAAATCTGGGTCATATGATGCTTCACCGTCTTTTCGTGGAGATCTAGCTTCAGCCCGATATGCTTATTGCTCAATCCTTCCGCAACGAGCTGAAGGACCTCGCTTTCCCGGCCTGTCAAGTCGCGCAGGAGATCCGCTTTTTTCGAGGAGGCGTTGCCGTCGCCGGAGATCAGGCGAGCGGAAAGAGTGGGGGCGACATAGCTTTCTCCCGAAGCCACGGTGCGGAGGATGTCAGCCAGCGCTCTCGATCCTACCCCCTTCAGCACATATCCCTTCGCCCCGCTCTTGAGAGCCGTCGTCACATCGTCGTTTGCTTCAGAAACCGTCAGCATCACGATCTTCTGACCCGGCACCCGCTCGAGGATCAGCGGAAGTGCGTTCAGGCCCCCGCCAGGCATGGAGATATCCAACAACAAAACGTCTGGACGTTCGTTCTCGGATATTCGGATCGCATCTTCCTTCGTGCTGCCTTCGCCAACGATCGCAAAGCCGTCGATCTCGCCAAGGCTGCGAATGACCCCTTCCCGGAACAGCGGATGATCATCGATCACCGCCAGACTGATTGCCGTCGTCATATCTGCTCCATTTCCATTGCGTTCAGCGACATTTGAACCACGGTGCCACTTTCGGAAGACTTTAATTCGAAAGTGCCTCCGAGGCTTTCTACCCGCTCTCTCAGGCCTGCCAAACCGATACTGCTTGGCGGTATATAGGCCGGATCGAAGCCGGGTCCCTCATCCGATACTGCTATTGTGATCTGCCCGCCGTCGATTGTTTGTTTTACTTGCTGTGCTGCGCCCTTACCATGGCGATAGCCATTATTCAGCGCTTCTTGAACGAAGCGGTATATACATATCTTAGTGGATGTCGAAAGCTCTTGCGTCCTGCCGGAAATGGATAAGCCGACGGCAATGCCGGTTCGTTGCTCATGGGAGCGCACGGCACGCTGCAATAGTTCGGGCAGGTTTGCCGATTCGATATGCGGCAGCACCAGCCCGCTGCAGATGCTTCTAATATCCGCCATCGCATCGTCCAGGCTCGACTTGATTGCGGCAAGCGATCGCTCTCGCTCGCGCGCCGGAGTGCGTGGATTGATCAGGGCCTCGCTGTCCAATCTCAGCGATGCATAGGCAACAAGTTGGGCGGGGCCATCATGCAAATCGGCACCGATGCGCCTGAGGTAGCTTTCATTGAGGGAAGCAGCGCGTTGTGAGGCTCTTTGAACCCGGGCGTGCAAAATCTCGTTCTGCTGCAGAAGCGTCGATAGCTCGCCGATCCGTGCTTTCAAGGCGCTGCGCTGGCTTTCGATCGTTCGGCTTCCGCGAAGGACGATAACGGAAAGAATGAGAAAGAACGTCAGCGTGAACAGGGCGACAGCGACCCAGCTTCTGAAACGCGCCTGGTTCAGGCTGCGCTCGAAATCGTACGCCACCTCATAAAATTCGGAAACGGCCACGACTTTGCCCGACCAGGGCTGGAGGACCGGATTGTAGATCTCCAGAAGCGGCTTGCCACTGTTGCGCTCGGCAACGCTTTCGACGTCATCAAGCTGGTTGAACTGCGCCACCATCGTGCCGGCAAATGCCGTTTTCAGGTCATTGCTGAGCGGGAACTGTTTGCCCATGAGGTTTTTGTCGTTGGAATAAAGGATGGTGCCGTCGTTACGCCACAGGCGAAAGGACATGAGGCGGCTGCCAAGCGCACCCTCGCCGAGTGTTTCGTCGAGAGCGTGAGTCACCGTATCGTCCAGAACCTCCGTCGTCTGCATATCGGGGAGCAAAGGCGCAATGACGCTGTCAACATAAAGAGCGGTGCTGGCGGCGGAGTTGCGCGTGACAGCCTCCTCGATAAGGTTGGTGACGAAAGCGCCGACGAGAAGCAGCGCGCAGGCGGAAACGAAACCGCCGATCAGCAGAAATTGTTTTGCCAGCGATTGAGAATTCCAGCTCGCGAGTAAACGAACCGGCGACAGCATTGATTTAAGGCTCGTCTGCATGTCTGGCTACTTTCAGCGATAACCACCCAATACGGCATACCTATCGTAGCCGGGCAGCGCGTCAAATGGCGAAAATTCATCTCACCGGCAAGTCTCGGAATTGACGTCCCCCGAGCCCCGTTGAATCGATGAGACTTTCGGCCATATCGGCGATCAGGCTAAGGTCCGATCACCGATGGCATTGGTCTGACCCATGTAGAAACTTTCTTTTCTAGCAATATTGTGGCGATCAACGCGGTTGCTCGTTGCTCGTCCCGCGTCGCGGTTGCGTGGGACGAGCGGCGTGGTTGCCCGTTGCTCGTCCCTCGTCCCTCATCACCGTTGCGTAGCACCGGAAGGGCGCACGTTTGGAATGAAAGGAAGAAGCATATGAAATTCGGATCAGTCTTCGGAACGACCATTATCGCCGTGACGCTCGCCGTTGTTCCGGCCGGTGGCGCCGTTGTGGGTCTCACAAGCCTCGCGTATGCCAAGGGCGGAAACGGAAACGGCAACGGCGGCGGCCATGGAAACGGCGGCGGTAATGGTAATAGCGGGAGCCACGGCAGCGCCAATTCGAGTCATGCTAAGTCCGATGACGCGGATTCAAGCGACACGGATGGGGATGTGGATACCAATGTGGGCCACGTCAAGCACGCGCCTCACGTCTCGAAGTCGGCTGTTGCCAATCAGAAGCTTGAGAAACATAACGTGACCAAGGTCAAAACGCAGGCGGCGGAGCTTGGTAGCCTCAATTCCCTCAAGCGGAATTATCATGCCTACATGAATTCCAAGGATCCGAAATTCGCAGCAATCGCGGCCTATGTCAGGGACTATGCCGAATTCGAAATGCAGTACGGAACCAATGCTATACCGACAGACCCAGCCCTCAGTGACGACGCGCTTCGTTCGGCGCTTGCTCAGGCTTCGAAAAATGGCGTCGTGACAGATAGAACGCTGGCGGAGGCCAAGGATGTCCTGGGTGTCGGCCCCGCCGTCGGAAAGATAGATCAGGTTCGCGATGCGTTGGAAGCATCGACACCGGCGCCATCGGACGACGTAACAGATCCGGATGATTGAACAACCGCTGCGGCGGGTGCGAAAAGGCCCCCCAACCGGAAGCACCCGTCGCTACGCAGAGCGACCAACACGCCGCCCAATCGTGTTGGTCGCTCTTTCGTTATATGATGTCGCCTATATCGCCAGACCTCGGCGGTGCGTCACTTGCCTGTCATTTTTTTAAGACACATCTTGTTCGGCATGCTTCTATGCTGCTTCGCGCTAAGCGGGTTTCAGCGCCCGGCTTCTTGCGAGCGAAATGGAGTAGAATGCGTTTAGCCATGGGCTGGCCGCTCTGTCTCGACCTTGAAGCGGCCTGCACATGAGGGCGAATCCCGCTCATATGCAGATATTAAAGTGCTTTCGCTTCTTTGCGCGTTCTCAACCAAACGGCGACAGAGGCACGTGAATCGTTTCTGCCTGTAGAGAATGAAGAAGAATCTTATGACGAATCTTCGCAGTCAATGCAGCGAGCAAGCCACATGAGGCGCTCTCTCTCGCGAAAACCAAATGCGATCGCTTATTATACGGATTTTGTCGTCTACCCGATCATCACTGCCGGACTGATCGCTGCCTATTTTGCTTGGGGCTATGATGGCCGGCCTTTGATCTGGCTCGCCGCGATCGTGATCGGCGCAGCCGCATGGACGCTGGTCGAGTACCTTATCCACCGCTTCGTGCTGCATCATGTCGTTTATGTGCGCGATATGCACATCCAACATCACCACGCGCCGACCGAACTGATCGACACGCCGATCTGGCTAAGCCTGTCTTTCATGGCCGCGGGCGTGTTGTTGCCGTCGTGGTGGGCTTTCGGCTTCGGCGTGGCGTCAGGCTTCACCGTCGGCATGACGCTTGGCTATCTCACGTATGGCACGATGCATCATGCCATGCATCACTGGCGGATTCCGCACGGCACCTATCTCTACCGCGCCAAGCGCTGGCATGCGCAGCATCATGCCTCTACCGACGAGGGGAATTATGGTGTCTCGTCGCTTTTCTGGGATCACGTGTTCGGCACGGTGCTGCCGGATCCGGCCGTGAAGAGCAGGGAGAGGCGGGACGGTGGCTGAGTGCGTTCTCGAACCCACTCATCGCATAAGCGCATGATCTTCCATATACAAGTTGATCGGCATTTTTATTCCTCGAACATCTTGCCGCTGCGTGCTTCAAGCCGGTACCGGTGTCCGGGATAGACGAGGCGGGCGATGGAGACGACCTGTCGCGCTGACCAAGTGCGCCGGCGGATCGCCAGGCACGGCTCGGTTTTCAGGACGGTCAAGAGCTTGCATTCCCAGGGTTGCGGCATCGCGGCCTCGACGATGTGTTCCGAACCGCTGAGCGGGGCGGCAGCCGTCAGATAGGCATTCGGCGTCAGCGTCGTGAAATCCTGCTCGAGATATTCGGGCGCTGCTTCGGGATGAACGAAACGGTCCTCGATCTGCACCGGAACGCCATTTTCGCTGTGGACGATCAGCGAGTGAAAGACCGCCGCCCCGATCTCCAGCTCCAGCGCGTCCGCAACCTCGGGAGAGGCGGTTTCCCGGGCCAAAACGACGACGGAGGCCTCGTGGACATGGCCGCGCTCGGCGATCTCATCGGCTATGTTGCGCACCTCGAATAGTGCCGAATACCCTTTGCGCTCGGCGACGAAGGAGCCCACGCCCTGGATGCGAACGAGTTCGCCTTCATTGGCAAGCTCCCGCAGCGCCCGGTTGGCGGTCATCTTGCTGACGCCAAGTTCGACGACCAGCTCGTTTTCCGAGGGTACGCGATGCTTCGGCGGCCATTCGCCGCTGTGGATTCGATCCAGGATCATCTGCTTGACGCCGGCGTAAAGCGGACCGGAGTCGTTTTCGGCCAGCTCACGTTTCCGATCGGTAGCGCGTTTCATTGCCTAATCCTTGTGCAGTCGCGAAATTCGCATTGTAAATCGACTTGGCACTTGCATAACACAAAATATCACATATGGTACCCTATACAACCATCCGATCGATGTGACCAGCAAATGAGGTCCGCGACCGGCAAGCCGGCGAAGACTGGCGTAAAAAGAAATTGGCTATTTCGATCTCAAGAGGAGAACATCGATGAAGATTAGACATGCCCTTCTTTCCAGCGCCCTGGCGCTCACCGTTCTCGCCGGCCCTGCGGCCCAGGCAAAGGACTGGAAAACCGTTACCATCACGCTCGAAGGCGCTTATGCGCCGTGGAACCTGACAAACTCCGACGGCACGCTCGGCGGCTTCGAACCGGAGCTGGCCAAGGTGCTGTGCGAGCGGGCGAAGGTTGAATGCAAGCTCGTGGCCTCCGATTGGGACGGCATGATACCGGCTTTGAACGCCGGCAAGTTCGATGTGATCATGGATGCGCTATCGATCACCGACGAGCGCAAGCAGGTCATCGACTTCACCGTTCCCTATGCCGCGACACCGGCCGCTTTCGCGACCGCAAAGGACAGCCCGCTGGCCAATGCTGCCGGCACCGGCGCAACCGTCAAGATGACGCCCGGCCAGACCGGCGTTAAGGAGATCGACGCGCTGAAGTCAGCCTTCAAGGGCAAGACCATCGGCATTCAGGCCGCTACCGTTTACGCCAAGTTCATCTACGACAACTTCGGCGACGTCGCGACGATCCGCGAATACAAGACCGGCGCCGACCGTGACCTCGATCTGCAGAACGGCCGAATCGATCTCGGCTTCGACGATGCCGTCTATTTCCAGACCGCTTTCGATGCCGCCAACGGCGCACTCGCCTTCACCGGCCCGCAAGTCGCCGGCCCGATCTGGGGCGTCGGCGAAGGCCTCGGCGTCCGCAAGTCCGACACGGACCTGCGCGACATGTTCAGCGCGGCAATCAAGTCGGCACTTGCCGACGGCACCGTGAAGAACCTCTCCATGAAGTGGTTCAAGACGGACGTCTCGCCGCAGGAATGATCGTTCGCCGGCGCTTCCGGATGACGGAGGCGCCGGCTCTCGGCTTCAATGCCGCTTCCCGCATGTTATGTTTGACTAATCAAGAAAACAGACCGCTCGGTACGGGGAACGAACGAGATGGCGATATTGCAATTGATCGGTTTCGGCTCGACCGGATGGGGCGCTCTGCTTCTGCTCGGGGCGCTGATGACGCTGTGCGTTACCGCGGTCGCATTGGCGATCGGCGCTGTCTTCGGCGCTATCATCGCGGCGGCGAAGCTTTCCGGCAATCTCATCCTGAAGACGCTTGGAAACGTCTATACAACCGTTTTCCGCGGCGTGCCGGAACTGCTCATCATCTATCTTATCTATTTCGGCGGCTCGAGCGCCATAACCAGCATCGGCAAATCCCTCGGCTATGAAGGGTTTCTGGGGATGCCGTCGTTTGCGGCCGGTGCGCTCGCCGTCGGCATCATCTCCGGCGCCTATCAGGCGGAAGTGTTCCGCGGCGCCTATCTCGCTATTTCCAAGGGCGAGCTTGAAGCCGCCTCGGCGATTGGGATGCATAAAGGCTTGAGATTTCGGCGCATCATCATGCCGCAGGTGCTGCGCTACGCTATTCCCGGCATGGGCAATGTCTGGCAGTTGAGCCTCAAGGATTCGGCGCTGATTTCCGTCACAGGCCTTGCCGAGCTGATGCGCACCAGCCAGGTCGCCGCCGGTTCGACGCGGCAATATTTCCTGTTCTTCATCGTGGGCGGTGCGCTCTATCTCATCCTGACGAGCCTGTCGGATCGCATCTTCAACGGCGCCGAACGGCGCGCCAATCGCAGCATGCCCTCCGCAATGGGCCAGGCCTGAGGATTGATCATGGATTTCGCTTTTCTCGGACAGACCATGCTCACGCTGCTCGAAGCTCTGCCGACGACGCTGGCGCTGTTTTTCTTGTCGATCGCCATCGGCGGCGTCCTCGCAATCCTGATCGTCTGGATGCGGGTCGGCGGCAATCCGGTCTTTACCGCCATCGCCAAGGGCTACATCTTCATCTTCCGCGGTTCGCCGCTGCTGATCCAGATGTTCCTCATCTTTTACGGGCTCGCCCAGTTCGGATTCATCCGTTACGGGCCTCTCTGGCCGCTGCTGCGCGAGCCTTTCGTCTGTGCCGTGCTGTCGCTGGCGCTTTGCACCGCCGGTTATACGGCGGAGATCTTCCGGGGCGGCATTCGCGCCGTCTCGCCGCGCGAGATCGAGGCGGCGCGTTCGATCGGCATGTCCGGCTTCCTGCTGGTGCGGCGTGTCCTGGCGCCGATCGCCTTCCGCCACGCGTTGCCTGCCTATTCGACCGAAATCGTACTGATGATGAAGTCGACGGCGCTCGCAAGTCTCGTCACCGTCTGGGAAGTGACCGGCGTTGCCCAGCGACTGATCTCGCATACCTACCGCACGATGGAGGTCTTCCTCTGCGCGGCGGCCATCTACCTCATCTTGAATTTCATCATTCTGCAGGCGCTCGGCCTGCTGGAATATCGTCTGTCCCGCCATCGTCGCGCCGTTCCGGCGGCGCTGAAGGCGTGAGGCAACTGGCCTAGATCTGGATTGGAGAGATCATGCCCGGCGTCACCCGACTTTCGGTCCGTAATATCCGCAAGAGCTTCGGCACGCACGAGGTTTTGCGCGGCATTTCCCTCGATGCGCAGGACGGCGACGTCATCTCGCTGCTAGGCGCCTCCGGCTCGGGCAAATCCACCTTCCTGCGCTGCATCAATCTTTTGGAGACCGCCACCGACGGCGAAATCTGGGTCGATGGTGAGCAGATCCGCATGGTGCACAAGGGCGGCAAAACCAAGCCGGCGAGCCAGAAACAAGTGGATCATATCCGCTCCGAGCTAGGCATGGTGTTCCAGTCCTTCAATCTCTGGTCCCACATGACGATCCTGCAGAACGTCATTGAGGGGCCGGTGCATGTGCTGAAGCGGCCGCGGGCCGAGTGCATCGCCGAAGCTGAAGCGTTGTTGGAAAAGGTCGGCATCGCCGACAAGCGTCATGCCTATCCGGCGCTCCTCTCCGGCGGCCAGCAGCAGCGCGCGGCGATCGCCCGCTCGCTCGCCATGAAGCCGAAGGTCATGCTCTTCGACGAGCCGACCTCGGCGCTCGATCCCGAGCTGGTTGGCGAAGTGCTGCGCGTCATGCGTTCCCTAGCGGAAGAGGGCATGACCATGCTCGTCGTCACGCACGAGATGAGCTTTGCCCGCAATGTCTCCAACCGCGTCGTCTTCATGCGCGAGGGCCTGATCGAAAGCAGCGGCCCGCCGCAGGAAATGTTCGGCAGCGGCGCCTCGCCGGCTTTCCGCCAGTTCATCGGACATTTCGGAACCCCGACATGACGATTACGCTTCGAACGGTGCTCGGCTGGCGGGATATCGCCAGCGTGGCGGAGGGGGCGCCTCTGTTGCTTGCGCCCGCCGTCCGGGAGCGCGTCACCTATGCGAGCCGGATTGTCGAACGCATCGTCGAGACCGGCGTGCGCGCCTATGGCATCAATACCGGTGTCGGTGCCCTCTCGGACACAGTGGTCGATCGTGAATCCCAGAGCCGCCTGTCGCGCAATATCATCCTCAGCCACGCCTGCGGCGTCGGCGAGCTGTTGGCGCCGCGTGAGGTGCGCGCCATCATGGCCGCTCAGATCGCCAATTTCGCCCATGGCCATTCCGGCGTGCGGCTGGAGATCGTCAGTCATCTCGCGGCCTTTCTCGAAAAGGGTTGCATTCCCGACGTGCCCTCGAAAGGTTCGGCCGGGTATCTGACGCACAATGCCCATACAGCGCTGGTGCTGATCGGGGAGGGCAGTGCCAAAGTCGCCGGTAAAGCCATGTCCGGTCGTGAGGCATTGGCGGCGATCGGTCTTGAACCGCTCGTGCTCGGCGCCAAGGAAGGACTGAGCCTCGTCAACGGCACGGCCTGCGCCACTGGCCTTTCCAGCGTGGCATTGGCGCGCGCCGAGCGCCTGCTCGCCTGGGCCGATGCCGTCGCGGCGCTGACGCTGGAGGCCGCAGGTTGTCAGGTGGCGGCATTCGACGAAGCCGTGTTGGCGTTGCGCCCCTCCAAGGGCATTGCCACGGTCGGCGCATCGCTGCGCGCCCGCATGCAAGGTAGCGGCCTGATTGCCGCGGCTTTGGGACGGCGTACGCAGGATGCTCTCAGCCTGCGCGCCATTCCGCATGCCCATGGCGCGGCACGCGACGTCTTCGACAATTCCGCAGATGTTGTCGACCAAGAGCTTGCTTCCGTCACCGACAATCCGGCGGTTTCCGGCACGCCGGAGAACCCGGTAGTTTCGTCGGAAGCGCATGCGGTTGCTCCCGCGCTCGGACAGGCTGCCGACAGCCTCGCTATCGCGCTCGCCCAGCTTGCGGCGATGAGCGAGCGGCGCACGGATCGGCTGGTCAATCCGCTCGTCAGCGGTCTGCCGCCCTTCCTCGCCAGCGACGCCGGCAGCAATTCCGGTTTCATGATCGCGCAATATACGGCTGCAGCGCTAGCCAATGAGAACCGCCGGCTGGCGGCACCCGCCAGCACCGACGGCGGCCTGACCTCCGGCCTGCAGGAGGATTTCCTGGCGCATCCGACGGCGGCGGCAAACAAGCTGCTCGCGGTGATCGACAATGCCGAATATATCCTGGCGATAGAATTGATGGCGGCGGCGCAGGCGCATGACTTCCTCAGTGCCGCGGGAGGCCGCGCCGCTGGCACGGACGCGATCTACCAGATGGTGCGCGACCGTATTCCGCATTATGGCGACGACCGGCCCTTGAGCGGCGATATGGAAGCCTTGCGAAACCTCGTTCGCGAGACGCTGCCGCCCGATTTTGCCAAATAGGATGGCTTTATGACCGCTCAGTTCGACGTCGCCGTCATCGGCCTCGGCGCCATGGGAAGCGCGGCAATTTCCTTTCTCTCGGCGCGTGGCGTCAAGGCGATCGGCATCGACGCTCACTTTCCCGCCCATGCCTTGGGTTCGTCGCATGGCGACAGCCGGCTGATCCGCCTCGGCTATTTCGAGGACCCGTCCTATGTGCCGTTGCTGCGGCGCGCCTATGAGAACTGGCGGGCGCTGGAAGCGCGGCTGCGCACCGACATCCTGACGATCACCGGTGTCCTGCAGATCGGCAAGCCGGATAGCAAGATCGTCAGCGGCACCCTGGCTTCCTGCGAGCTGCATCAGCTACCCCACGAGGAACTGGATCGGAAGGCGATGGCGACGCGTTTTCCGGCCTTTGCGTTGGACGAAGACGAAGTTGCGGTGCTCGATCCGCAAGGTGGCTATCTCCGTCCGGAAGCGGCTGTCATGGGCTATCTGAAGCTCGCGGCCGAGGATGGCGCGGTCCTGCATTTCGGCGAGAAGGTGACGGCAATCGAGCCCGATGATGCCGGCGTGACGATTTCATCTGATGTAGGCCGCTATCGCGCCAGACGGGTGATCGTCTCGACCGGTTCATGGATCGCCGAACTGGTGCCGCAGTTGAGGGAGTATGCCAATCCGATCCGCCAGGTCGTTGCCTGGTATCAACCGCGCGACGGCTTCGTGACGCAGCCGCATCGCATGCCCGCCTTCCTCCGCGACGAGGGGGAGGACGGTTCCTATTTCGGCTTCCCGGCCATCGGCGTCGACGGCGTCAAGATTGGCCGCCATGCGCATTTCATGGAGCCGATCGATCCGAACCAGCCGAACCAGCCCGTCAATGACAGGGACAAGGCGCTCCTGGATAACTTCATCGCAAAGCGCCTGCCAGCCGCCGCGGGCATTCGCGTCAATGCCATCACCTGCCGCTACACGATGCTGCCGAGCGAGGATTTCCTGATCGATCTCATGCCCGGCGAGCCGAATGTCGTCGTCGCCTCACCCTGTTCCGGCCATGGCTTCAAATTCACCAGCGTCGTCGGAGAAATTCTTGCCGATCTTGCGATGGAAGGCGGGACGAAGCTGCCGATCTCGGCCTTCTCCTTCGAGGCGATGGAGAACTTCCTTGCGCCGCGGAAGATGCAGGCCCGCAGCTAGCGATAGCGGGCGCCGGATCGCGGCGTGTTATTGCTGTGGCTTGTTCGTCTTGGGCGGCAGCAGATTGGCTAATTCCATCGGGAAGGGAAACAGGATCGTCGACGTCTTTTCACCGGCGATGACATTCAGCGTGCTCAAGTAGCGAAGCTGCATGGCTTCCGGTTGCTTGGCCAAAACCTCGGCTGCTTCGAGCAGCTTCGCCGCCGCCTGCTGCTCGCCTTCGGCATTGATGATCTTGGCACGCCGCTCGCGTTCCGCCTCCGCCTGGCGGGCGATTGCGCGGATCATGGTTTCGTTGATATCGACATGTTTGATCTCGACATTGGCGACCTTGATGCCCCAGGCATCCGTCTGGGCATCGAGGATCTCCTGAATGTCGCTGTTGAGCTTGTCGCGCTCCGCTAGCATCTCATCGAGGTCGTGCTTGCCGAGCACCGAGCGTAGCGTCGTCTGGGCGAGCTGGCTTGTCGCCATCATGAAGTCCTCGACCTGGATCGTCGATCTCTCGGGATCGATGACGCGGAAATAGATCACGGCGCTGACGCGGACCGAGACGTTGTCATGCGAAATGACATCCTGGCCGGGCACGTCGAGCACCCTTGTGCGCAGGTCGACCCGCATCATCTGCTGGACATAGGGGACGAGCAGGAACAGGCCGGGTCCCTTGACGCCGGTGAAGCGGCCAAGCGTGAAAACCACCCCGCGCTCGTATTCCCGCAATATTTTGATCGCGGACGCAAGGACGAGCAGCAAGATCAGGATGACCACAAGATAGAAGGCGAGATCTGCAAACATGCCCATGATTATTCCTCCTGCTTTCCGGAGCTGCCGCTTTTCTAAGTGCTGCGGATCACCTCGAGCGTCAGGCCGTCGCGGCCGGTCACTGTAACGGCGTCACCGGTGGCAAGCGGCTCCGAGGACACTGCCTTCCAGCGCTCGCCATGGGCGATGACGTAGCCTGCGGTGCCCGTCCAACTGTCGACTTTGCCCGGGATGCCGATCATCTGTTCCGTGCCGGTGCCGACTTTGCGCCAGCGGGAAAGGATCGCGAGGCGGGCGACGACGAGGCTGAATGCAAAGGCTGCGACAGCGATACCGCCTAGTACGCCCCAGGACACTTCAAAGCCTGGAATATCCGTATCGAACAGAATGGCTGCCCCGAGCACAAGTGCAATCCCACCGCCCATGCCGAGGGCGCCAAAGGAGGGCGAATGCGCTTCGGCCACGGTGAGGCCCACGCCCATGATGATCAATCCGACGCCGGCATAGCTCACCGGCAGCAATGCCAGAGCGTAGAGACCGAGCAGCAGGCATATGCCGCCGATCGTGCCGGGGACAAATGTTCCAGGAGTGAGAAATTCGAAGATGATGCCGTAGATGCCGACCATCATCAGGATGAGCGCGATGTTCGGATCGGTAATCACGGAAAGAAGGCGTGTGCGCCAGTCCGGTTCGAATTCGCGAAGGGTAAGGCCGGCGGTATCGAGACGGATATCCGTTTGGCCAACACGAACCGTGCGTCCCTGCGACTGAGTTAAAAGGTCTTCGATGGTGTTCGCCGTGAAATCGACGACATGCTCGTGAACGGCGGCGGTTGAAGAAAGGCTCGCGGCCTCTCGCACGGCCCGTTCCGCCCAATCGACGTTGCGATTGCGCAGTTCAGCCAGCCCGCGAATATAGGCGACGGCATCGTTGATCGCTTTCGCTTCGCTGGCGCTGCGGGGGACTTGTCCCTGTGTGCTATCCGGCTTTTTCGGAGTGTCCTTATCGGGCTCCGTACCGCCAAAAGGGCTGCCGCCGATGGCGATCGGAGTGGCCGCGCCGATATTGGTGCCCGGCGCCATCGCCGCGATATGGCTTGCATAGAGAATATAGGTACCGGCGCTGGCGGCCCGGGCGCCACTTGGCGCCACGAATCCCGCCACAGGCACAGGCGAGGCAAGGATCGCCCTGATAATGTCTCGCATCGATGTGTCGAGACCGCCGGGAGTGTCGATCTGCAAAACGACGAGGCTTGCGCCATCGGCGCTTGCACGTTGAAGGCCGCGCCGTATGTAATCTGATGTCGCCGGGCCGATGGCGCCGTTCACCTTCAGGACAATAGCAATGCGCTCTGCTCCGAATGTCGGTGAGGCGGTTAGGCCGAACGCTGATGCCAGAGCCAGCATCAAGGCGAGGATTGGCGGCATTCGTCGCCAAAGCTTCAAACACTGCGCTATCGTTCGCCGAGCATTCATTTTCATGAATATATGGCAGCGTCGTCAAACGGTAAGTGGAAACCGTCCCTGTCGATTTCCATTATTTTTAAAGGAGCTAAGGAGCTCAACAGATCCAGATGTCTCAGGCCACGAAGCCCGAATCCTGGGGCGGAACCAGCGACTTCCAGGATATTAGATTGCATCTTTAAAACGAGCGGTTGCCAATAGGTCACAGCCACCGGCTCGAAGCTGTCATAATTTGTTTTTTGATCCTCTCGCATATTGCCTCCCGCCTTATGGTTGATATTTCTGCCATGCCTTTATTACCCATAGGAGATTCGGGATGCGGAAACTGGCGCCAATTGCACTCATGGTTGTCTTGAGCGCATGTGCGAGGCCATCGGATGGGCCGGACGCCGGTAATATCTACAACGCAACGTTGCCGCATTCGAATGAGAGAATTCCGGTCGTTCCTCTGGCAGATGCGCCCATGGGTGGTGCAGTGGCAGCGCCGTCCTACGCGCCGACGGATCAGGGGCTGAGCATTTTCCGGTCTGCGGGCTTTGCCGATGCCCGTTTGCGTCGCGGTGACGTGATTGATGTGACAATCTTGGACACGGGCGAGGACGGGCTGCTTTCGTCGACCCAGAGCAAGGCGCTCAATCTCGGCCGCTTCACCGTCGATTCCCAGGGTTTCGTCACCATGCCTTTCGTCGGCAAACAGCGGGTGGTCGATTCGACGCCAGAGGGCTTGCAGTCGCAGATCATTAGCGGGCTCAAGGGATCTGCCGTCAATCCGCAGGCCGTGGTGACCGTTGTCGACAAGCCCTCGAGCGCGGTCACTGTTGACGGCAAGGTCCGTACGGCGGGACGTTTCCCGCTGACGGCGCGCAAGGAGCGCGTACTGGACGCCATCGCGCTCGCAGGCGGCGCTTCTTCCGCACCCGGCTCGGCGACTGTGACGCTGACACGCGGTTCGAAACGGGCGACCGCGCCGCTTGATCGTGTTCTTCAGGACGATCGGCAGAATGTCCGGTTGCTGCCCGGAGACCAGCTTTTCGTGGCCGACGATTCGCCAAGCTTCACCGCTCTCGGCGCCTTCCGGAGTGTCGGCGAATTTCCATTCGAGCCTGGCAAAATGACCTTGGCGCAGGCGCTTGCCCGCGCCGGCGGTCTGCTCGACGACCGCGCCGATTCTCGCAATTTCTATGTCTTCCGAAACCAGAAGATCTACTCACAGCCGGTCGCTGCCGCAGCCGGCAAAGCCGCCGCCCCAGCCGTCGTGTCCGTCAAGCCGGAGATCTACCGCGTCAATCTGAAGGATGTGTCGAACTTCGTACTGATGCAGCGATTCCAGATGCAGGACGGCGATACGCTTTATGCAAGCAATGCCGGCATGGTCGACGCGGCAAAGCTGCTGACCGTTTACCAGAAGAGCGCTCCGACAGCCGCCGCGCCTTTGCCCGGCGCCAGCGCTGCGAACTAAGGTATTCGCCGCATAATATTCCGGCTGGCGAGTGCAAATTAGAAAGAGCGCAGGGGGTCCGCGCTTAATGTCCCGAGGAGGCCAAGCGCGGCTGCCGCGCTCGCCGGCCTCATGGATGGGTCGGGTCGAGTGAGATGTTCGGCAAAAGCACTGATATTTTCGACATCATCCCCTGTCTCCTCGCATCCATCGAGAAGAACATGCAGCACGCGGCCGGCTGAATAGAGGTCGGAACGAAGATCCGCGGCTGCTCCGTCGGCCTGTTCCGGCGCCATGAACGGCGGGGTGCCCGCCATTTTGATCTCAAGATCGCGGTTCCGACCACCTTGTTTCAGCGCTACACCGAAATCGGCAATCTTTAGCCCGCGAAAATCGTTGTCAGGCAAAAGCAGGTTTGCTGGCGTTATGTCGCAATGGACATAGCCGGCTTCGTGGATTGCCTGAAGTCCTGACAGCAGGCCGCTCATCATCTCTACAATATCGCGGGCCGAGATAGCACCGGCGGCAAGCCTTCGGGACAGAGGCACTCCAGCCCATTCCATCACGATTGCCGGCCGGCCATCCGGAAGCCGCAAGGCGATTTGGGTCCGCGCAATATGCGGATGATGAAGCGCCATCCCGATCTCGGCTTCCCGCAGCAGAAGTCTGCGCGCACCCACATCATTGGCATGGCTTGGCGTGACGGTCTTGAGGGCATGAAGCGTTCCAAGGTCGCGGTGACGAAGCCTGCTGATTTCCGTGCACTCGTGGCGGTGGACGGTTTCCTCGATTAGAAAACTGCCAGCAATGAAGATCGGGTTGTCGGAGGGGAAATGTGGTAGCCGCCGATCCAACGCGTCGCGTATGCGGTCGATCAACATGGTCTGCGTTTCGGGTGGACGATTACCCTTGCCGTCGTGGGTCAATAGGCGCAACAGGCTGGAAAACCGGGAGGCTATTTCTTCCAGATCATCCGAGGGCAGTCCGTTGCTCATGGGACACCGACGACGATGGCGCTGAGGTTCTCACGGCAATTCGCTATCAGACCTTCCTGGACCAGCGCATTGGCAGCGCGCTCTATCGGCGTCTCGATCATAATCTCAGCGATCACGCGATCTGCGAGCATGCGGGACAACGCGGCACTGCATAAGATCAGGCGATCGCCAGGGCGAAGAGCGTCGAGAAACGTGTCGGGTACGAACTGCTGTTTGAGCCCCACCCCTCGCGCAAGCGTACGTCTAAGGCCGATATCCACATGATCGCGCGTGAGGCAGCGCATCATTCCGTCGCGCAGCAGATAGCAGCGTGCATCTCCGGCCCAAATGAGCGCTAGCTTTCCATCGAAAATGGCTGCGACCACGATGCTGGCGAATGGCGGCTGCTGTTCGCCGGATGCCGCTTTCGTCTGCAGAATACTGTTGGCATGGCCGAGCTTGCCTTTGATGTCCTGAACGAGGGCCTGAAGGCTCTCTTGAGCGGCAACGCTTGCGAGCACGCTTGTTGCGGTTCTCGCAGCCTCGATAGCGCCCGTGCTGTCCCCGACACCATCCGCGAGGGCGAAAAGGCGCGGGCGTTCGGATACCAGCAAAGCGTCGGCATTGAGCGATAGGCGTGTTCCCGAATGGCTGGCGTAGCTGCTTTCGATCCGTCGTCCTGTTTCGGGTGCGGTCACGTTATCGGCGGGTTCTGTTGATTGGGAGGCAACTGCCGGTGGCGGCCCTCGGGGCTCCTCCACTGTGACAAGCTTCAGGAAGTCCCGAATGGTGGGCGGACCCTCCGTCTTGAAGCCTTTGCCGTGCCTGGTATCCGGGACCATGCGCCACCAGAGCGAAGCAGGGGCGCCGATATCGGGCGAAACCGCGTCATCCGTCGGCCGAATGTTGGGAATCGGCAGTCGAAGACGCCTCACGCCTTCGATGAAGCGAGGCATGTCGAAATCCGATTTCGTGGATGTCTCGGCAAGCGCTTCGGCTGCGGTGAACCAGATGTCATCCTCGCAAATGTCGCGCAGACGTCCGGTAAATCTATGGAGCTGCGCTGCGATGATCAGCGGAAAACTTCGCCCGACGCGATCCTTGCTCGGCAGCAGCACGCCGGCGACCGCGGCGGGGCTCCAGACACCACCCGCTATCGCAAACCGCCAGGGTGGGCAGGCATGGAAGAGACGACGCCAATCTTTTCCAAGTGTTGGCTCCATCGCTCCCAGACCGTCTTGGATCCAGCGGTCGAGCTCGATCTGGAAGCGCCGCCCCAGTGCGGTGGAAACGAAGTCCCCATGCGTCGGCAGTTTACCGAAGAAGCCGATCATGTCGGTTTCCTGTGGCAGCGCTGTGCGAGCAGAGCGTTCATTCATCGGCCGCACCGCTAGAACTGGGTTGGGCAGGTAAAGTCGGATAGCGCCTGCAGTCGGAAGGGGTTGAGAACGGAACCGAATTGTACGTCGAACTCGGCGGCTTGGCCGGCATTGTCGAACTGCGCCCGGAAGAGATCCGGTCCTTGCATGGTGATTTTTGCCCCGTCGAAAAGCCGGAAGGGCGACCAATCGCCGCTCTCGGTCATCGCCTGCTGCCAGCCGCCGGGCAGAAAGGCGATGCGGGATTGGTTTTCGGCTCCTGTGGACGGCCACGCAATGGATTTTGATTGGATCGGGCCGTGGAAGTAGACCACGCGCTCGCCCCCGATTTCCATCATCACCGCATTGGCCGAATCCGTCAGGGATACCGGTTTGATGTTGATGGAAATCGCCGGTTTTTCGCTCCCGGCGGGGAAGAACGCGCGCTCGATCTTGTCGGCATTCTCGAACTGGGCGATCGCCTGACTCGGAATGCTGTCGCCACCAAAAGTGCCGCGCCATCCCCATGGCTGGGCGCTGGTATCGACGAAAGCTTCCAGCCTGCTCTTGAAGAAAGTTTTGAAAAGGCCCTCCGGCCCAAAAAGACGCACGAAATCCGCCATCGCCACGTCCTGCGAAGACGCCCGCTGGAAGGGATATCGCCCCGTCACGATCCGCGAGCAGAGGTTCGCACCCTCTGTGGCCCATAGGTCGTTGATACGGTCGCGGGCGGTCTTGACGGCGAGAGCGCCGATGTCCGCAGCGACTCCGGCCATCCACGTGTCTACAGGCGCGGGAAGCCCGCGCGCCTGCTGGAGGAGGTCCTGATTGGCACTTGTGAGCTGTCCGCCGGCATCGAACACGCGGGCGACCTCCGCAGTCGAAGTCGAAGCGCGCGAGAGCTGATTGTAGAGGTTCTGCAGGATCGGCAACAAGGACTGGATTTGCGATCGGGCGGCATCCTTGGCGCCTTCCGGCTGCGCACCGGCTTCCTGTTTTGTGCCGCGAGGGATATCAAGCGCTGCCCGCAACGGCCCGTATGGGTCCGGCGCATTGGCGGCGCTCGCCAAGGCGGATGAAAGGGCCGAATCGGGCGCATCGCCCAGCGATGCGATCTCGATGCCGTCTGATGGCCGAAGGTCGGTCGCTGCGGCGATTGATTTCAGGAAGGCTTCGATCGGGCTTGGATTGGCCGCGAGAATGCGTGTCGTTTCCGTTGCATCGGCAAGGTTCTGCGACGGGCGGACCTGCAGGTCGGCGAGCAGCCCCGACCATTGCCGCCCGAAAGCATCAAAATAGAGCTGCAAGGCTGCCTGGGTGACGACCTCGGTTGTCATTCCCGCGGAATTGCTCTCGTTTCCGCGAACCCATTGCTCTCTAAGCGCTTCGGCAGCAGCCTCGGTGATCATCGGCAGCACGACCGTCCGATATCCCTTGCCGGTGAAAAGTCCGGGAATACCGCCGCGAAGCGTTGCTTTGGATTTTCGCTGAAAAGCCTGTTCGCCAAGCGGACCCAACGCATCGGCCGGAACCCACGGATCGAGCGCGCGCGCCTGCGGCGAATAAACGAGAATATCGTAAGCGCGGGCCGCCAGGCTCTGAGCACGGATGATGTCGCGCGCCTTGGCGATGAGCTGGTTGTCGAGTTCGATCGCCGGAAGCTGACCCTCAACCATGGCCTCGACATGGGTGATCAGCGCTTGCCGGGTCGCCGTTCGCCCTTCGTCCGGATAAAGCGAGGCGAACATGTCCGTCGCCTGCTGCGAAACAAAATCCTTGTCCATTGGCCCCATGCCGCCAAGCATGCCGTAGAATTTCAGGGCGTCGAAGGTCTTTTCGACATCGGACGTATTGGCCATGTTCTTCTGCAACTGGACCAGCATGCGCGGCAACAGCAGAGAAGTGAGCGCTCGCCGATAGGCGCTGCGCTGCCGGCTGGCGATCTTGTCCTCCTGATTGAGGCCAAAGCTCGTCGGCCAGACCCTGGCTTCGGAAAAGCCGGTGGTCACCGCGCGCAGATTGTCCAGTGCCGGCAGGATACGCAGGAAATCAACATCGGAGACGTCGCGAACGGGAATGCCGCTTGCAAGCTTCTCATAATTGTCGATGCGCTTGTCGGCAGCGGCAATTGCGCGGGAGTTCTGGAAATAGGTTGCGGTCCAACTGGTGAAGACGATGGCCAGCGCGACGGCCGCGAGGCCATAGGCGGCGCGTTTGATGATCGTCTGCCGGCGCGACAGACGCCGGTCCCGCGCCACAAGCGAAGCCTCGTCGAAAATGACATCCTTGAACAAGCGCGACAGGAAATAGCTGCGCCGCATGCGGGCGGAAACTGCGGATAGGGCGGAAGGCTCTTGTGGCTGTGTGGCGGAGGCGAAATAGACGCCACGCATGAGCGGTGCCTCGATGAGGTTCGATGCCGAGCAAAGTTCGGTCAGCACCTCATGCAGGCGCTCCTTCAGCGAGGCAAGTTCCGCCGGAAAACGGAATATTCTCCCGCGCACTTCAACGTTCGGCTCCTGCTGGAGACGCTCGATGAGCATGGTGCCGACACGCTCCTGCAGAAGCGCGAACTCCTCCATGAACCGATCGGGCAAATTCTGGCCCTGGTAACTTTCCTCCAGCCCGAAGGTCGTGCCCCAAACCTGCTCACGATCCGTCTTGTTGAAGCCGTCGAAGAACTCGACGAAGCCCGTCAGCAGATCCGCCTTGGTTAGAACGATGTAGACCGGAATGCGCGCCTGCAGGAATTCGTCGAGTTCGGAGAGCCGCTGGCGGATGGCGCGCACTTCTTCGAGCTGTGCCTCATGATCACGGGTGAGCAGGTCGCCGATCGACAGCGTCACCAGTGCGCCGTTGATGGGTTGTGACCGGCGATATTTTCTGAGCAGTCCGAGAAAACCTTCCCATCCCGCCTTGGATGCACCGTTCAGATCGTCCTGTGTCGTATAGCGGCCGGCCGTGTCGATAAGGATTGCCTCATCGGCAAACCACCAATTGCAGTTGCGGGTGCCGCCGGCGCCCTGCACCGAGTTGCTTCCAAGCGCATCGCCAAGCGGAAATTTAAGCCCGGAATTGGTCAGCGCAGTGGTTTTGCCGGAGCCCGGTGCGCCGAAAATCACATACCAGGGGAGCTCATAGACATAGCCGAACCGCTTCTTAGTAACGCGGCGCAACAGCGAGAGGGCTTCCTTGAGGCGGCTATGGATCTCGCCGACCTCCGCCTGCTGGCTCGCAGCGTCGGACGCCGCATCCTTTTCAAGGCCTTCGACGAGCGCCTGGTCTCGCTTGCGGGCGCGGAAGGCCGAGACGATGAGATAGACAAGCCAGATTGCGATGACCAGGCCTATGGCAACCATCCGGGCGTTGACGCTGGCGAGCGGTTTGAAATCGCCATAACCGAGCGTGTAGCCGTAAAGCCAAATGCTAACGCTGATCGCCGCAACCCAGATGAGCGATATGAACCGCCGGCCGAGAAGACCGGCATAGACTGAGACATAGGAGCGGAGCGTATAAAATAGGCTGAGCGGGTTCATGGTGAACCCCCCGTTGTCGGAGCCTTCGTTTCACCCGTCTGCGTGCCGTCGGCCGTAGGCGCGGTGACGTTGGCGTCGCTGAGCGTCTCCTTTGGATCGGTCAGCACCAGGATTTCAGTCCGGCGGTTCGTTTCCCGGCCTTCCGGCGTTGTATTGCTTGCCAGCGGATCGCTATCGGCACGGCCTTCCGTCAGGATTGCCTCCTTGCCGGTATAGGCGGCGAGAATATCGCCGACAGCCCTCGCGCGAGCTTCGGAGAGATGCCAGTTCGAGGGGAATTGCGCCGTCCTTATGGGAACATTGTCCGTATAGCCAACGACCACGGCGCGATATTTCTCCGAGGCAAGCGCGCCGCCGATCCGCTGGATGAGATCGCGGAACCGGCTGCTGACCTCGGCGCTTCCGGTATCGAACAGGCCGGAATTGTTGATCCTGACGAGCAAGCGGCCGTTTGCGTTCGAAAGCGTAACCAGCTTGCGGTCCACCTCCGGCTGCAGGAACGCGAGAAGATTGTCGAGCCTGCTTGGGACGGTCGGCTTGATGGGTACCGGATCTGGCTGAGGCTGCTGTTTGGGCGGCGTCTCCACCTTGGCGACGACGACGGGTGGCTTCGGCGCGTCGATGAGCACGCTGGGCGTTTCATGCGGTGGCAGGTTCGCCAGCCGCTCGAAAGTGCCGTCGGAGGCTTCGTTGAGCGACAGTGTGAAAAATAGGTAGCCAAGGGCGAAGAGGAGGACGAGGGCGGAAAGCGCCGTCCAAAGGGCAACGGCCGTGCGCAGCGGCTTATGCCGCGCGGAAACACCCCGCCAATGGGGGGAGAGCTCACGCTCGAAAACGCCGTATTGGCCGAGAAGCGTTTTGTAGAGGCTGTCGCGGATGCGGCCGAGTTCCAGAGACCCGCGCGCCGAGACCCGCGTGCGTCCCTCGAATGCCAGCGACAGGCAGAGATAGATGAGAAGAAGCAGGTCTTTATTGGCTCCCGGACTCTGGTGGAAGTGATCGAGCAGATCGAACACCCGGTCGCCGCCGGTCACATCCATATGAAAGGTCGAGACGAGCCCGGACCGAGCCCAGCCAGCGCGCACGCCCCACGGCTTGCTGAGAACCACGTCGTCGATCGTCGCGCACACCACATAATGGGCGGCACGCGCGCGCTCCGGACTGATCCGCGCGCTCGCGAGATCCCGTTCATAACGCCCGACGGCATCGACGGTCACCCGGCGAAGCTCGGTGATGTCAGGCTGTGCATCCGTGTTCCGCAGGCTGTGGGCGAGATTGAGAAGCGGCGCTGCCGAACGGACGATCGTCGGCACTTCCTCGCCGCCGAAACGGAAATCGCGCACCAATGCGTCGACCGACCATCCGACGGAGCGCAGGTCCTGCGGTTCCGTCGGGGCGAGGGCATCGTCCAGCAATGCCGCCATCTTGCGGGCAGATTCATTCTTGCTGGCGCCGTCCTCGGTCAGCTCGATGATCGTCGGCAGCTCCTGCCAGGGCGTCGATTGTGGCGTATTCATTCTCTGAGGGCCCACAGTTCCATCTCCAGACCCGGGAAGTCGCCTGCAAGATGCAAGGCGATTGCACCGGACGTATCAAGCTGTTTCCAAAGCGGATTCTTCGTGTCGAGCTCGAAGTAGATCGTTCCCGACCGATAGGGCAGTTGCCGCGGCAGCACCGGCAGCGGCCTGACGGGTATGCCGGGCAGAGCCACATTGACGAGGTCGGCTATCTTTTCCACCGGGCCGACTTTGATCTGCGCCGGCAGCTTGCGCCGCACGTCTTCCGCCGACATTTCGGCACGCACGGCCAACACGAAACCGGCATCCTTGAGCAGCGAGCGGTCGTTGATCAGCCCGACACGCACGCCATGACGCCGTTCGGCCAGCTCGATCGCAACGGCCGCCTGCTCGAGGACGGCTGAAAGCGATGTTCGCAGATCGTCGAAGACAGCCGCAAAGGTCGCCTTCAGATCGTCGTGCCGATAGGGCGGAAAGTCGCTGGCCCGCTTGCGGTCGGTGGTGAAGGTCGCGAGCTCGCCGGCGAGCTGAATGCATTGCTCGTAGAAGACAATCGGATGCAGCCGGGTGGCGTTCGCTGCGATATGGCGCAGCATCGGATCGGCGCGATTGAGGATGTGTAGCAGAAAATAGTCGCCGACCTCCGCAGTGCCGCGAATAGTCGGATCGCCGATGCGTTCGGCAATCGCCTCGGCGCGGTGACGGACGATGCCGAGCAATTCGGTCACGAGCTCGTTCAGCCGTGGTTCGGCGGCGCAATTGAGCGACGGCGCGAGATATTCCGGATCGAGGATCACGGCCTTGTCGGAACGCACCTCAATGATGCGGGCGAGCCCGATCAGCTCATAACCTGCCAGTTCGTCGCCTGCCTTCAGATATCTGAGGCTCAGCCGACCGACGTCGATCGGCGCCATGAAATCCGTTTCGACATTGGAGTCCGGCGCTTCGTAAGGAGAGGCGACGATGCGGACGCTGTTGCGGGTTGCGCCGCCATTCAAGGCGACGTCGGCCTTGCCGGGTTGGCGCGCGGGCAAGGCCAGATAGACGAC
Source organism: Rhizobium cerradonense (assembly GCF_030182455.1). Lineage (NCBI taxonomy): Bacteria > Pseudomonadati > Pseudomonadota > Alphaproteobacteria > Hyphomicrobiales > Rhizobiaceae > Rhizobium > Rhizobium cerradonense. Next base: position 151,181 of record NZ_JAQJCK010000008.1, on the reverse strand, counting down.
GGCGTTCTTCGTCGATTCATCAAGATCGAGCGGTGGCGGTAGATCGGCGTCAACAGGCGCTTCGAAAGGCGTTCCGTCCGGCAGGATGCCACGCAGGTTCGACAGCGCGAACTGTCCGATCGCCAATGCGCTGCGGTCGATGCCGATTTCTGCGATACCCCAGGGATAGGGCGCAAGCCCGCGCGCGGTGGTTCGCACGAGCCGTTCCGTCCATCGATCGGCCTGCTGAAAATGCTGTACGCGAAGGAACATGCCCTCGCTCCAAGCCACTCGGTTTTCGTTTTTCATCGGCCGTTGTTCGTCCTCTTCGTCATGCTGTCTGAAGCCTGCTCTTGCCGGCTATCCCAGCGCGCATCGCCTCGCCGAATAGCTCGCGTATAGAAAGGTGCCTGCCGTCCTTCTCGAACTGGGCGCGATAGGCCTGCCAATACCGATGGCTGCCCTGCCACGGCAGTTTCCGCGATGCCGCATCGACCCGCGCTTCGATCATGCGGGGTTCCAAGGCCTGGCCGGCTTGATCGGCGAGATTTTCCAGCGCAGCGTTGAATTGCGCCTGTTGCGATAGCAGGGCGCCAAGGCGCGCAATGAGCCGCTCCTCGTGGCTCCGCTCGAAAAGACCGGTCTCGTCTTCGGCTGGGAGAGTATCGATTTCGAATATCGAGAGGCCGTCTGCCAAGGCCTGTTCCAGCCGATCGACCATGGTCTCCAGCCGGAGGATGTAGGACTCCGCATCGCCGGAGCGCCGGCTTTGCGGCGGCCGATCGGCAAAGTCGGCATCGTTTGCCGCGACGATCGTCTTCGTACCGCCATCCACTTCGACAGTATTGCGGCTGCGTGCAACCGGCACGGAGACGCGCGTTGCCGCGCCATGCTCCAGTTGGCTGCCGTAGTCAAAATCCGCGTTCCAATCGTTGGGAAGCACTGGTTCGATGCCGCTGGTATCGGGCGGTCCGTCCCAGCCGATCTCGACGTCGCGGATCGATTTTGTGGCTGCGTCTATCCGTCGCCAGTCGGCGGAGCCGTTCGACCAGTTGTCACCGTTACGCTCGCCAAGTATGCCGGTGGCGGTATGCCCGCCGGGCGCGACATCGGCCAGAATTGAGGAAATCGTCAATGTCTCGTCGCTGAGTGCCAGTCCGGCTTCCGGATCGCCGATCTCGCGATCCGCTTCGCCAGTGACGACGGCTATGAAAGCAAGGCCGCCGATTTCAATTCGGGATTTATCCGCCAGCCGTTTCGTCTCGCCCTCAGGCACTATGACACCGTCGACACGCGATCCGTTGGCGCTTTGGTCGCGCAGCAGAAAGCCGTTGCGATCCCGTTCAATGATGCAATGTATCTTGGAGACGAGCCGTTCGGGGTCGGCCAACTGCCAATCGCAGTCCGGCGAACGGCCGAGCGTGCGTCTGCCGCGCTCGAAGAACCATTTGGCGCCGATCTCGGTGCCCGCGATTTGCCTCAGTTCAAGCCGCATCGCCGCCTCCATTAATCATGACCTGCGACGATGAGCGAGTTTCGGTGACAATGGCATCGCCGCTGTCGCGATCGGCTTTCGCAACCCGCGCCCAACTGTTCCAGCCGAGCCTGGGTGGATCACCCGCGGCGCCAAGCCGGCAGAAAGGGATATGTTCTTTCTTCAGGACGACCTGGATATCGAAATCGAGCGCCGGCCCGGCATAGAGCCGGGTCAGAGCAAAGAGTTCCCCGATCTTCATCCCACCTGGAGAGAGCGACAGATAATCCTGGTAGTCGAGCGGTCCGACGATCACGCGAAAACTGCTGCTGAAATCATGGATGGCCGCGCCCGCGGCTGCGTTGACGCCGAGCCGCACACCCTGCGGCTGGCCAAGCCGGCTACGCTCCGTGACCGGAATTTCCAGCCAACGGCCGCGGAAAAGCTCGACCTCGACAGGCAGGCCCGTAAATTCGCAGAGCATCGCGCGCAGGTTGACCGCGTTGCGCGTGCGGCTCGCGAAAAAGCCGGAGAAGCGCAGGATCAGTTCATCATCAACGGAGACTTGCTCCTTCAACCGCGCGGTACCAAAACCCGCGATCGAAAACAACGTGGTGATGAATGTATTGCCGTTACGTTCGCGGCTCCAGCGCAGCCGCCTGGCAATTCGGTATTTTTCGCAGGCATCGACGAAAAGCTCCGTCATGCGTGCGCTGAAGAGATCGAAGAAACTGGCAAGGCCGCGCGATCGGTTTCGCTCCTCGCGCATGATCAGTTCGTTGTAGCTGGGCGGCATCGAGCCGAGAGGGCCGAGCAGAGCCGCCATCGTGCTGCGCACTGACGCAGACCGCTCTTTGCGGCGGAAGCCGCTCACAGCCAACGGTGCCGGCGAAACACCGATCGGAGACTCGACCGACAGGTCTCCATCCGTCGCCGACTGAGCCACGCGGAAAGCCGTCGCCGGCTCGAAGCGACCGGGGTCGCGTTCGAGCAGCGATGCGAGAGGATCGTTCCTGTTCTCCGCGGGCAACGTCATCGGTGCGTGGCGATCCTTTCCTAGAGAAGCGGTCGTTCGGCAGCGCGCGCCGGCCAGACTGCGATCGGTTTCGACTGTCCCTTCATCGAGATCGAAAGGCGGGTGAAGCTGTTGATGGATGTGTAGAGGCCGAGGAACCGGTCGAGAACGCTGCCGAACAGATAGGCGGATGCCCTGTCGATCGCTGCCGGGTCGAATTCGAGCATGACATCCGTGCCCGGCACCATTCCGCCGCTTCCGAGCCGTGCCGTCGAACTGTGGGCTTGCACCCGCACCAGCGCATCGACGAGCTGCTTCGTCTCGCGGCTGTCCCGGAAGGTGTAAAGCGAGAGAATATCCTTCAACGCCGCGCCCTCATTGTCGAAAAGGGAAAGATGATTGAGCAGCAGGTGCGACACGAGCCGCCAGTTGCGTCCCTGCTGTTCGTTCATGCGGACCGAAGGGGTCGGCGGCATCAGCGCTTCGACGGAACCGACAGCTTCGCTGCCGGAGGCGAGCTGCAGATAGGGATGACCGCCGCCGAACGGCAACTGTTCAGGCAAATCGCGGTTCAGGCAGAGCGTATCGATGCTGGCAATCCTGTCCAGCGGCCCGGGCGCCTTCCGTCCCCTGTCGACGAAGGCGATATCCATGTCGGACGTGCGATCGTCGGCATCGAAACTGCGGATACATTGCCAGAAAAGCGATCCGGATCCGCCCTTCTGGCTGCGGCCGAAAAAGGGAGGGCATACTTCCTCCTCGCCCCCGCGGCCGGAGACCAGCACGCGCTCTATCGCATAGATCTCACGCGTCTTCTGCCGCCGGGCATCGGGCAACAAACGATATTCCGTGCGCGTACCGTCGAGGGTCAGTGGTTCGCAGGTCTGGCGGAAAAGATTGACGACGGGCGTGGCATTGAGCACGAAATCGCGCGCCGAGACCGTCCGTTCCAGCTTGGTGTCCGTCTCGTCGAGATAGATGAAGATTTCCAGCGTTTCTCCACGCCAGACATCAAGCCCGCCAATGTCGATGAAGAGGAATTTCTGCGGCAGTGCGAAGAACTCGGTCAGCAGCCGATAGCCTATGAAGCTTGAAGAAGGATAGGGCAGCATCGACTGGTCCGGCTCGAAACCGACGGGCCGAAGCTTGGTGGCCGGCAACAGGATGGGATTGCGGTCGTCGGCGTGATGGGCAAGCGCAAAGCCGAGCGTGTGGTTAGCAAGCAGCTCATGGAGCGCGACGGCCTGCTGCCAGACCGAGGCGATATGCAGCCGCAATCGCTTTAGTCCGATGTCCCCAAGCGGCTTGTTGGCGTCGCGCGAACGGATGGACAGGCGCAGGCAGCCCGCCGCGCCGGCATGCCGCGATGGCGGGGCGCTGATCGGATGGCTGGAAAGCGAAGCCGAAACGATTTCGACCGGCAGGACATCCGTATCCTGCGTTGTGCGGAAACGGCAGGCTTCACCGCCGATCGGTTCGGCAAAAATTTCAGTGTGACGCGGCACGGTCTGGACCGAGGCGAGCGTATTGCTCGGCGCGAACCGGACGATGCCCATGGAGGGCAGTGGCGCCAGATAGTGAGGATAGAGGGTTTCCAGCAGGCCGTCCGTCAGCTCCGGAAACTCGTCGTCCAGTTTCTGGCGAACGCGGGCGGCGGAATAGGCAAAGCTTTGGATGAGCCGCTCGACATGCGGATCGTCGGCGATTTCACCGGTCATGCGCAAACGGCCGGCGATCTTCGGAAAAGCATCGGCAAAACGCGCCGCGCGCCGCCGGAGAGCGGAAAGCTCGTCGTTATAGCGCTGTAGGAAGCCGTCAGACATTGGCGGTCTCCACCAGAAAACGCTGGGTCGACGGATCGATCATCGATTCAAAGCTGATCGGCGGCATTCCCTCATGCACCCGGAAGGTGGCCTGGATGCGCATGCGAAGGGCCCGCTCTCCGTTGGAGCGGCTTTTAAGGATCGTCACGCGCACATCGGAAAGACGAGTTTCGAACAGGGCTATGCGCCGCTCGATGACGCGGGCAAGGCGCAATTTGGCTTCGTCGGTAACGAGGTTCGCCGATACCATGCCATCGACGCCGTAAGAGACCAGTGCATCGCCCAGCTCTTCGCAAGCCGAAGGCGGCGCGGTTGGGCGGCGTCGGGTGTTGAGCAGGGCTTCGAGGTCGCGGCGAAGCCCTTCGCGCAGCTCGCGGATCTGTTCGGTCGTGCTCAAGGGCGGGTCTTGCGACAGGTCCGGATTGGCATCGACCAAGCGGTCGATGATCGATCGCGCAAGTGTCCTTTCCTGTGGCCTGTAGCGTTCCAGCGGGTCAACCATGGGCCGAGCGCCTCGTCTCTTCTGTCCAGCCGGATGCCTCGAGTTTCACGGTGTCGTGGAAGGACACCAGTTCATCGCCTGCCAGAAAACATCTCTGACCGCGGCCGGTGGTGATCCCGGTCGGTTCGTCGATCCACTCTGTCTCGCGGCCAAGCAGCAGTTTCCCGTCCGCCGGCGTTCCGTGATAGATCGCCGGAAGGAGAACGAGCGCACTTGCGCCATCGACCAGTTCGAGCTCGGCCCGGCGGAATGCGAGGTCTCGCGGCCGTGCGATGGGTTCGATAGTGACGGCCGCGATCTTGGCAAAATCCACCCAGAGATAGGCGCCGCCGTTCATGATGACTTCCAAGGCGTGTGGAACGCGATCGTCGAGGTCACGCAGGTCAGAAACCTGCTTGCCGTTCCAGATCATCGGCTGCTCGCCGCGCAGATCATCAAGCGCCTCCAGCATTGCCCGCGTTTCCTTCGGCGATCCCTGCCGGCTTGCGATGCCGAGCTGCAATGCCGCCTTGTCGAGCTCGCTCGGTCCCTGCGGAAAATCGGGTGTTGCCGCATCGCGAAACCACGCCGATCGCGCAGCCATCGCCCGCAACTGGTTGCGCAACAGCGTAAATCCCATCGTGTCTTCCGGTGCGAATGTGTTGGCGAGATTGCACTGCGCATCAGCGCGCTCGTAGTCGCCATCGAGCACCAGCAGATCGATGTAGAGGTGCCGAGCCTCCTTATCGGTCGGTGAGACCTTCAGATGCGCCTTCACCTGTTCCATTGCATCTTCCAGTGCATTTTCACCGAGGGCTTCGGCAATCCTGGCGGATAGCATCATGCGGACATCCTTTGCGGCAGGGCGGGACGCGACAGGGCCTGGGCCGTGTTCGCGGTCTCGGCAATGAGATGGAAGCTCGTAGAGACATCATCGAGCTGGAAATGCGGCTGCAGCCGCACGGTGCAGGAAAAGATCCCTGGCTTGCCCGGAATTTCGCTGACCGCAATGCCGGCGGAGCGCAGGGGGAAACGCGTGCGCAGCGCAAGATCGGCATCATCATTGCCGAGCGTATATCCGGAAAGCCACTCATTGAGCTTGCGCTCGATCGAGCCGGCGTCCGATAGCCGGCCGATCTCGTCACGCATGATGACCTTCAGATAGTGCGAAAAACGCGAAGCGCAGAGGACATATTGCAGCATGGCGGCGATCCGCGCATTCTGCCGCGCCTGCTCGCTGGAATAATGCGGCGGCGCGTGCAGGGACTGATTGGAATTGAAGATGACCGAGGCCGACAAATAGGTGGTTGCGACCGGCACCAGGCCGAGTTCGCAGAGTTGCTGCTCCTGCGTGCTGGTCAGTCGTATCTCGACGGGTGCCTGGGCCGAGAGGCCGTCGCTTTCGATCCCCATGTCGTAGGGTGCCAGTTCTTCCGCGCTCAAGAGGCCGCCATCCACCGCATCCTGCGTTACGCCGCGGATATCGGCAAACCAGCCGGACTCGATAAAGTTGCGGATGACGATCAGAGCAAAGGCAAAGGCGCCGTTGCCCCACAGCAGCGTGCTGCCATCGGCTGCGATGCTCTCGCGGAAAGGAAAATGATCGTCGCGTCGGCGCGCGAAAGGCTCATAGGGCGATCGCATCAGAATGCGCGGCGCCACGAGCCCGAGGAAACGCGAATCCTCGCGCGCCCGCAACCCGTTCCAGCGGATGCGCTGCGGGTCGTTCGCGAGCCAGGAAAAATCATGCACGCGGTTGAGTTCGCTGAAATGCTGAAGGCCGATTGCCCGCGGGGAAGCGGCTGCCACGAAGGGGCAGAACGCTGCCGCAACCGCCATGCCGATTTGCGTCAGCGCACCGATGGCATCGCTGCCCGCAGACTCCTCGGGCGAAAATTCATAGTCGCCGATCAGCAGGCCGAACGGCTCGCCGCCAGGCATGCCGAATTCGCGGCTATAGACGAGTTCGAACAAATGGCTCTGGTCGAAATCGGTGGTGCGCTCGAAGTTGCGGGATAGCTGCGGCCAGCCGACGCTCAGCATCTTGATCTTCACGTCATCGGCGCGATCGGCCTGCTCCACAAGCAGAGCCAACCCACGCCATCTCGCCTCCATCGCCTGGAATTCGGGATGGTGGAGGATGGCGTTGACCTGCCGATTGAGCGTATCGTCGATCATGGCGATCAATCGATCTATCTGACGCGGTCGCGCTGTGCTGGAATCCATCGCTGTTCCGATCATGGGCCTGCCGAGGATCCGCGCGGCGATTGGGCGCCGCGCGGTATCCAGCTTAGTTTTTGGACGGAATGCGAGCGACCATGCGCAGCGAGGTGGTCAATTCCTCCATCTGAAGCCACGGGCGCATCCAGGCGACGGCATTGTAGGAGCCTGGTTTGCCCGGAACTTCCTGAACCGTGACTTTGGCATCGCGCAGGGGGTATTTCGCGCGCGATTCCTCGCCGGCATCGTCATTGGCGTTGACATAGTTGGAGATCCAGCGATTCAGCCAGTTTTCGCAGTCCTCCGCCTCCATGAAGGAGCCGATCTTGTCGCGGCCCATGACCTTCAGGTAATGCGCGAAGCGAGAGGTCGCCATCATGTAGGGAAGGCGCGCCGAAACTGCCGCATTGGCCGTTGCTTCCGGCTTGTCGTAGAGCTTGGGCTTGTGCGTCGTTTGCGCACCGAAGAACACGGCGTAGTCGGTGTTCTTGTAGTGGCAAAGCGGCAGAAAACCGAGTTTGCCAAGCTCGGCATCCCGCCGGTCAGTAATGCCAACTTCCGTCGGGCATTTCAGGTCGAGATCGCCATCGTCGCTGGAGAAGATGTGCATCGGCAGGTTTTCGACCTTGCCGCCGTTCTCGGCGCCGCGAATGGCGGTGCACCAGCCGCTGCGCGCAAAAGCTTCGGTCAGCCGCGTTCCCATGACGTAGGAGGCATTCATCCAGCAATAGGCATCATGGTCCAGCTCGCCGGTGCTTGACCCCTGGGTTTCGTCGAAGCCGAATTCGTCGATCGGGTTCGTTTTCGGGCCGTAGGGCATGCGTGCCAGTACGCGGGGCAGGGCGAGCGTCACGAAACGCGAGTCGTCGCTGTCCCGCAGGCTGCGCCATTTTGCATATTCCACCGTCTCGAATATCTTCTCGAGATCGCGCGGACGGGCCAGTTCGCGATAGTCGTCGAAGCCGAACATGCGCGGGCTTGCCGCGGAGATGAATGGCGCGAAGGCAGCGGCTGCGATGGAGGAGATGCCCTGGAGCATCTGCACATCTTCGAAGGAATTGTCGAACTCATAGTCGCCGATCAGAGCGCCCATCGGCTCGCCGCCGGGCGTGCCGAATTCATCTTCGTAGATGGATTTGAAGAGGCGCGACTGGTCGAATTCCACGGCCTTTGACAGGTCTTTCGATACGTCGCGCTTAGACGCGTTCAGCACGCGGATCTTCAGGTTGACGCTGGTCTCGCTGTTCTTGACCAGATAGTTCAGCCCGCGCCAGGTGCCTTCGAGCTTGCTGAATTCCGGCGATTGCATGATGGCGGCAAGCTGACGGGAGATCGTCCTGTCGAGTTCGGCAATGGCGTTGTTGAGGGTGATCGTCAGGTTGCGGTCGTAGGTGACGGTGCCCTTGAGGGCTTGGTCCGTCAGCGTTCGCAGAAGGTCCTGGGCACGGTCGGGTTCGGTCTGGCGCGTGGCGGCCACGACCCGGGTCAGGAGGTTTTCATCCGGCGCGAATTCGGCCTCGGGGGCCTTCAATTGGGTTTCAGCGCTCATTCTTCGATCCTTCAGGAAGAGCAGCGATCTCGGCAGAAGCATTGGTCTGACCGGCATCGGCTGCGCGAAACAAGGGTGGGACGATCTCTATTCGGGGCTCGTCAGGAGCGATCAATTGACGGGCGGCTTTTGCAGAGCGCCGAGTTCGGACACCAGTTTCGAAAGATCCGCCTTGTTCTGCAGAATATCCTCGAGCAAGCGTTCGAGTTCCTCCGAGCGGTCCGCCTTGCTCATCAAGTCGCGAAGCTGGTTGCGGGCATCGAGCAGGGCCTTCAGCGCCGGCACCTGATTGACGATCGAGCCCGGCTCGAAATCATTCATGCTCTCGAACTTCAATGAGACCGGGATGTGCGTGCCGTTGCCTTCGATCGTGTTTTCGACGGTGATGTTCAGGCCCGGCGTCATGCGGCGCATGACGTCGTCGAAATTGTCGCGATCGATCTGCACGAACTTGCGTTCGCCGAATGGTTTAAGCGGCTGAGTCGGATCGCCGGAGAAATCGCCGAGGACACCGACGACGAAGGGCAGCTCCTTCACGACCATCGCGCCTTCGGTTTCGACCTCGTACTTGATGTGGACCCGCGGCTTGCGAACCCGCTCCAGCTTCTCATGAACACTTGCCATTAAGCTTCTCCTTCATGCCAGCGGCAAATTTCGGACGTTAAAATTGTCGCAACTCTGAATTCGGCAAGATCAGGTTGCAAAAATTTATGCTTTGCGAGATTTTTCACCCGCTTTTGTTGGACTTTGGTTGAATTCCTGCTGCGGTCAGAACCGCGTTTCGAACCTGCTGCTCCGGCAGGAGCTCCGCCAGAAGTTCGGAAAAATCCATGCGTCCCCGCCTGACCAACGTCTCGATTGCCAATGAAATCGGCGAGTGTGGTTCGGTTCGGCGGAAATAACGAGCGACGGAAGTCAGAAGCTCGAAGGCTTCTTCTCGCGATCCGATCGCATCGGCGTTCAGCGGTCTGGCCTGAACCGGCTGCGCTTCTGCCACGGAGTTCGCGTTCGCGGCTTGAAGTCTCGGCTCGCCTGCGGACGCATCTGTCTCTGGGTCGATGCCCGCCAGCGTGCGAATAGCGGCTGCCGCCTCCCGAAGGACGTTGTGCGTGTTGGAACTTGGCGGCGCCTCGCTCCCGCAGCGCTCGCCAAGAAGCGCCACCAGACCGTCAAATGCGGAGATGCAGCCGTTCACCCCCTCGAGGTGACTGCGCATCGCCGAAACCCCGGCTTCCATGACCACCTGATTGAGTTCATCCCGCCGCTTCGCCTCGTTGGGGCGCTGCGACAACTGGAAATCCCAGAGCGAGAACTGGGCAAATTTGGCGCCGGGAACGAGCGGCGTGAGCCTGATGGCCTGGATGATCGTGCCTTCGCCGCCGACACCGTTGAGGCCCGCCAAAGGCGCCAGCCGCTCTTCCAGATCGCCATCGCCGACCGAATGAAGTTGCTCCCAATACTTGTCTAAAAGCGACGTGATCGCGAGGTAGATATCGCGAAGTCCTTCGAAACCCCGAAGCCGCAACTCTGCTTCGGCAAGCCATGCTAATACTTCGAGGTCCTTACTTCTTGAAGAAATAATCTGCAATCCCAGATTGCTTACATCTGTCCAAGCTGAGCAAAGCGTAATATTATCGCCGGGTGAAATACCTCGTTCAGCAGTACGAGCTTGGTTTCTGGCATCTTTTATTCTGTAGTATATTTCGCGCATTGAAGTATTAACGCGAAGATTTTCTCCGCATGGCGCGTTTTTATCAAGTGGAGCAGCGATGTCGCGAATGTTCAGCAGGTTGTTAACTCCGAAATTTTGAATACATCATCGGAATTCGCGATACTGATGGGGAGATATTGCCTTGTCAACCGTGTATATTCTGCGACGGATTTGTGACATCGAGCAAATTCTCGCGCGTTGGAAAAATTGATATTTGAGCCTAGACAATGACGATTAACCGCCCTAGTTGTTTCGTCGGCTCCAAAGGACGCGATGATTTAAACTTTTGAGGGAGGTTTTCTGAGTGTCCAACATCGATCTCAATCGTCTCATCAGAACGCTTGAGCCGAATTTGCGTGTCGGACTTGAGGCTGCGGCGTCGCTTGCGGCACGTCACAGACACGCGATGGTGGATGTCGCACACTGGATAAGATCGCTGCTTGACGCGCCGGAAGTTTGCTCCGTTTTTGAAGGACTTAGCGTATCTCCTGTCGCGCTGCGGACAGAGCTTGATGGAGCGATTGCCGACCTGCCCCGTGACGGTGAAACATCGCTCGTGTTGTCCGCCAATTTGCTTGCGCTTCTGCGGGAGGCGTGGATCGTCGCGTCTCTTCAATGTGGCCGCAATAGTGTCATCGCCGCCGATCTGCTGACCGTTCTGACGACGGATCAGTCGTTGCGCATCGTCATGCGCGGCATTGCCCCGTCACTACGCAATCTCGATCGGAACGCATTGGAAAACCTGTTGAACGCCGCGGCTTCCTCGGACGCCGTTGCATCGGTGGCGCCGCTTTCCGGCACGATTCCGTCCGCCGGAGAAAACGAGTTTTTGCGCCTGTACACCCGCGACATGACGGCGGATGCACGCCAAGGCCGCATCGACCCGGTGATCGGACGGGATCGAGAATTGCGCCAGGTCATCGATATCCTGATGCGACGCCGGCAGAACAATCCGATCCTCGTCGGCGAGGCTGGCGTGGGCAAGACTGCGGTTGCGGAAGCTTTGGCGCTGGAAATTGCGGCGGGCAACGTGTCGGACATGCTGAAGCATGTGCGTATCTTGCTCCTCGATCTCAGTCTACTGCAGGCCGGGGCGGGCGTTAAGGGCGAGTTTGAGCGTCGCCTGCATGGTGTGGTCGATGCCGTAAAGGCCTCGGCAGAGCCGATCATCCTGTTCATCGACGAGGCGCACGGCCTCATGGGCGCCGGTGGACAATCCGGACAAGGGGATGCGGCAAACATCCTCAAGCCGGCGCTGGCGCGAGGGGAGTTGCGGACTATCGCTGCGACGACCTGGAGCGAATACAAGCGCTTCATTGAGAAGGATGCGGCGCTGACCCGTCGTTTCCAGCTCGTGCACATCCACGAACCCGATGAGGAAACGGCAATTCGTATGCTGCGCGGCATCGTCGGCAGCTTCAAGGCCCACCACAAGGTCAGGATTCGCGACGAAGCGCTTGCCGCCGCAGTCCGTCTCTCGGCGCGCTATATTCCGGCTCGGCAATTGCCGGATAAGGCTATCAGCTTGATAGACACGGCCGCGGCTGCTGTTTCGCTCGCCCGGCAGACGATCCCCGAGGCCCTGAAAGGGCTTAGAAACGAGCGGGATATGCTGGAGCTCGAGGCCGCTTCGCTCTTGGCCGAACCGCCAACTGCCGAGATCGCCGCTCGCCTTGCCATCATCGATGCCGAAAGGTTGGAGGTCTCGTCCGAGATCGAGAAATTGCAGCTCAAGTTCGATGAGGAGATGCGGCTATCGCGGGAGGCCGACCGTCTCGAAGCATCGATCGGCGAGGCTGATGACGGGGCATCGCCGGCAGGTGGATCGCGGGTAGACGACAGCAATGTCGCGCCTTTTCCGCTGCACGGCATGGTTTCCGAAGGAGCGCATTCGGCGCTTGTGCTGGCGGAGCGCAATCTCGCGAAGGTCGCCGGCGAAACGCCGCTTGTCCCCCGCGTCGTCGACAAGGACGTCGTCGCCGGAATCGTGGCGCGTTGGACAGGTATTCCCGTCGGAAAATTGCTTTCGGATCAGGTCGAAACGGTCAAGACCCTGGATGCTCGGCTGAAGGAGCGCATCATCGGGCAGGATGCTGCCATCGACCGGATTTCGGCGGCGATGCGGTCTGCTCGCGCGGGACTTTCCGATCCGCGTCGGCCGCCGGCCGTCTTCCTGCTTGTCGGCATGTCGGGAACGGGAAAGACGGAAACGGCGCTTTCGCTTGCCGATCTGCTCTATGGCGGCAGCCAATATCTGACGACGATCAACATGTCCGAGTTCAAGGAGGAGCATAAGGTTTCGATGCTTCTCGGATCTCCGCCCGGCTATATCGGCTATGGCGAGGGCGGCGTTCTGACCGAAGCCGTGCGCCGGCGGCCCTATGGCGTGCTGTTGCTCGATGAGATCGACAAGGCGCATCCCGGTGTGCAGGAGGTCTTCTACCAGGTCTTCGACAAGGGCATGCTGCGCGACGGCGAAGGCCGGGACATCGATTTCAAGAACACCACCATCGTCATGACGGCAAATAGCGGCTCGGAGCTTCTGGCGGCGCTCGCCGCAGATCCGGAAACGATGCCGCAGGGAGAGGCCCTGGAAACGCTGCTGCTTCCTGAATTGCAGAAGCATTTCAAACTTGCCTTTCTCGGACGGACGATCGTTTTACCTTTCATCCCGCTCGACGGAGATACATTGAGCGGGATCGTCGATATTCAGATCGGCCGCATTCGTGATCGCGTGGGTGCCGCCTACGGCACCGCCGTGTCCCTCTCGTCAGCAGCCCGCGAAGCGCTTGTCGCGCGGGCTAAGGCCAGCGATTTGGGTGCGCGCGCCATCGAGATCATGATCGCCCGCGATCTCCTTCCCGCGCTTTCGACCTTTTTCCTCGATGCGATTTCCGCAGGGCGCAGGGTTGCCCGCATCGACATCAATTTCAACGACCATCGCTTCCTCATCGAGGAGTGCTCGGTGGACGACACCGAATTCGTCGATCCGGAAAAAACCGGTGCGGCGAATGAAGCAGCCTCGGACGGACATGCTGTCCGGATGCGGCATTAGACGGAAAGGCAACCGCGCCTTGGCGCAACAAGGCGGATTTAAATCCCAACAGGAGAGCTGATAGCATGCCGATTTATCTGCAAATCGACGGTATCCAGGGCGATGCCACCCACGAACAACACAAGAAGTGGATGGACATCGAAGTAATTCACTGGAATGTTTCGCGCAACATGAAGACTTCGGCTGGTTCTGCAGCGAACCGTGAAGCTTCCGAGCCGACTGTTTCGGAAGTCATTCTGACCAAGGTCAGCGACTCTTCGTCCACCAAGCTGTTCCAGGAAGCATGCTCCGGCCGCACCGGCAAGCAAGCAGTTATCCATCTGGTGACGACCGGCAATCCCGGCGACACCTATATCGAATATACCCTGACCAACACGCTGATCGCCAGCTATTCGGTCGATTCCAACGGCGATCGTCCGGTGGAGACGATCAAGCTCAACTTCACCAAGATGGAAGTGAAGTACACGCCATACGACGACTCGCAGTCGCCGCAGTCGCCGATGATTGCCTCTTACGATCTGGCAACGACCAAGGCTGCTTGATGACAGCACCATCTTCCGGCGCGTTTCTGACGACGCGCCGGAACTGTGTTTGACGCGAGATCGCAGTCACGGCTGCGATTTCCACCGTTTCAAGAACGTTCCTTCATCGAGGTCGCCATGGTAGATTTTTCCGTTTCCTCGCCGGCGCTGCAAATGGAGCCGGTGAGACAGACCGACCTTCCGCCGGTCAGGCGCGCAGGCCGCGGTCCGTCCTATGATTACTTCTCCTATCCGAGCGGTCCGCGTGAATTCGCGGCACGCAATCAGGCTGCGGGTGCGGCAGCATCGCTTTTCCGGATGTTTGCGGAAAAGGCCAATGAGATGTCGTTGACGCACTGGCTGCAAAGATGGCTGCGCAACAACGAGGCCCACATCATCCGCGAGATGGACACCAACCATCATTCGATCTTCGTGGCGCAATTCAATTATTCCGTCACCGACGGCGAGACCAGGGCTTTGATGGCGCGCGGCGCCTATCTGCTTGGAACGGTTCCGACGCGCGCCGATATCGGCAAAATCCTGACGCCTGAGGTCCTGTATGGGCCGGGCATCCATGAGACCCTACCGAATGGCACATTGTTCCAGATGGTCTATCTCGTGGGCGGACGCCGGCAGGCGCTCGGCAGTGCCGGCAAGACGGGTGCTGCAATCGCGCGGATAGGATGAGGCGCAGATGAACGATCAGCCTTCGGCCAACGATTTCATCCAGGCGACGCGCAATCTCAGGGTCATATCGCCGCTTGGAACGGATCAGCTCCTGCCTGAGCGGGTAACGATCGAAGAGGGGGTGTCGTCGCTGTTCGACATCCAGCTCTCCGTGCGCGCCAAGCGTGAAGTCGTGAAGCCCGAAGAATTGATCGGGCGTCTGGTGGACGTCTCCATCGAGGTTCGGCAAGGCGAAGATGGCGGGGACGGCATGCGCCGCCCCTTCAACGGGCTGGTCACCGCCCTTCACGAAGGCCCGCCGATCACGCGCGGGCTTCGCTCCTATTCGCTGGTATTGAAGCCGCAGATGTGGCTGCTGTCGCAACGGTCCGATTGCCGGATTTGGATGGACAAGACGAGCGTCGATATCGTCGAGACGCTATTTTCCGAGCACGGCATACCCGCACCTGACGTATCCGGTGTCGTAACGCCCCCGCCGCCACAGCATTACTCCGTGCAATGGAATGAAACGGATCTGGACTTTCTGACCCGCCGCTTCGAAGAGGATGGGCTTTTTTACTGGTTCTCGCATGAAAACGGCAGCCACCGGCTGCATGTTGCCGATGGTGCGAGTTCATGGGCCGGACCGTCGCCTTCGGCTCTGGGTGAATCGCAGGTGCGCCTGGCGCAGGGGTCCACCGACCGCAACCACATCAGCGAATGGATGCGGCATTACGCCTATGTGCCGGGGCAACGAGCCGGCGCGGATTGGAATTTCGAGACGCCACAAATGGTGCCTGCCGCAACGACGCCGTCGCTGGTGCAGATGCCGGGGGCCATGAAGCGCGAGCTCTATGAATATCCGGCCCGCATCGCCTCCGTCGGCGAGGCGGAAAGGGCGCAGAAGCTCAGGATGCAGGCGAGCGAGGCCGACCATAACAGGGTTCTCGGCCGCTCCACCTCACGTATTCTCGAAGCCGGCCGGCGTTTCACACCTTACGAGGTTGCCCATCCGGACCATGTCTACGAAGAGCATGTGGTCATCAGCGCAAAGCATGTCGCAGTCGACCCTTCCTACGAAACCAATATCGACCAGCCGGAATACAGCAATGAATTCGAAGCGGTGCCGTCGCGCGTGTCGATGACGCCGCACCGGCATACCGAGCGCCCGCGTATCCGCGGCACTCAGGTCGCAATCGTCGCCGGTCCGCCGGGCGAAGAGATTCATCCGGACAAGTATGGCCGCATCAAGCTTTGGTTTCCCTGGGATCGCAGGGCCAGCAAGGACGGATCGGACACCTGCTGGGTGCGCGTGGCGCAGAATTGGGCGGGCGGCACCTGGGGCGGTCAGGTCATTCCGCGCATCGGCATGGAGGTCATGGTCGCCTTCATCGACGGTGATCCAGATCGGCCGCTGGTGACCGGCGTCGTGCCCAACCCCAGCAACGGCGTACCCTACGATCTGCCCGGCAACAAGACCCGAATGGTTATGCGGTCTAACACCCATAAGGGCACGGGCTTCAATGAAATGACGTTCGAGGATGATGCCGGTCGGGAGAACATGTTCTTCCATGCCCAGAAAGACCAGACGACCCGCGTTCTCAACGACCGGACCAAACGCGTCGACCGCCACGAGGTCGCCTCCGTCGGCGGCAACCGCGCGGTGGAGGTGAGTGGCAACCAGAAGCACGAGATCGGCGGATCGGTGAATACGGTTGTCGGCGGCACGGGGCCGATGGCGATGGCGCTGATGGGCGCAGTGCAAGGACTTTCGGGGCAAACGGCAGGCTTGCTCTCACAGGCGGGCCAAATCGCCGGCGGTGGCGGACCGGGCCTTGCCGCATTCGCCGGCACCCTCGCGTCCTCCGCTCTGGGCTTCCTCAGCGCCGGCGGCCTCGGCAGCCGCGAAGGCGTTGTCTCGGGGTCTAGTCCCCGTGCTGATGCAGGTACGGCGCTAGCGGGATCGGGAACCGGTGTCGGAAACGCCGCATCGGACCTCTTCCCGTTGTCGGGGATCATGAACACCATTGTCGGGTCTTTCAAATCGGACACTGTTGGCATTGCCCGGGCTGAGCAGATCGGGGTGAGCAAGGTTACGAATGTTGGCCAGACATCCCTCGAAAAGGTCGGCAAATTCAAGAAGGTGATCGTCGGCGAAGAGTTCGTCATCGAATGCGGCGCTTCCAAGTTCATCATGCGTCAAGACGGCACGGTCATCATTCTGGGGACGCATTTCAACTTCACGGCATCCGGACCGACACAGATCAATGGCAAGGTCGTCGATCTCAATAAGCCGGGTGGTGGCTTTGCCGAAGCATCGCCGACGTCGTCGGATACGACGGCGCAGGGCTGACGCGCCGATGTCGGTCGACAACCGTACGCCCTTTCCTGCGCTCGCCTTTCGCCAGTACAACCTGGCGGGCGATCTCCTCGGCGTCGTTGTTGCCAGAGGCACGTTCAAGCTCGCGAATGGCGGCCCGCTGGTCGTGGATGATGTCCAGCGGCCTTTGGTCATGTCGGATGCTTATGATGGCGACCCGCACCAGACGCCGCAAATGGCTTGCACGGATCTGGCACCGTTCAAGCCGGGCACGGACGTAACCTTTATCGGCGCCGGCTTTGCTCCGGGTGGCGTGGCAGCTTCTTCGTGGACGTGCGGTCTGAAAGTCGGACCCGTTCAAAAGCGTCTGCGCGTTCATGGGCCGCGTTTCTGGCGTGCGAAGACCCGCAAGACCTGGCGCGGGCTGGTCGATAAGGACAAAGAGGATGCCCTTGATGGCTGGGAACTGACCGCGGGAGAAGCGGTGACCTATGTCCCGATCGACTGGCGGTTTGCCTTCGGCGGTAGGATCGAGGGCGGCGAGCTATTTGAACGAAACCCGCTAGGGATCGGGCTCGTCGACGAGGACCGCTTTCGCGAAAGACCGGAGTGGCCGGCGCCGCAAATCGAAGATGCTGATGCGCCCATTCGCTCGGTCAGCGACCGGCCGGCGCCGGCGGGTCTTGGTCCACTTTCGCCATTCTGGGAGGATCGGAGCCGGAAGGCCGGCACCTACGATGACGCCTGGCTGAAGGACAGGCATCCGCTGCTTCCCCACGATTTCGATTTCTCCTTCTGGCAGGCGGCGCATCCTGACCTGGTGGCAAATCCCTGGCTGCAGGGCAACGAACCCTTCGAACTGGATCACCTCCTGCCAGGAATGGGGGTGTTTCGCGGCCGCCTGCCCGATGTCCGGCTTGAGGTCGCGATCGATCGAGGCACAGGGCCGGCGCGCGGTCCCATGGTGCTAGACGGCGTCCATTTCGACATGCGGCCCGGTGTCGGGCGCGTTTTCCTGACCTGGCGAATTGGCTTCCCTTGGCCGGAGCGCCGCGGACTGCCGCGTCTTGTCTTCGCAAGTTCCGCTCAAGGAGTGGCTTGATGGGCGAGAGGCAATTTCCCGACCCGATCTATGATGGCGATTTCGCGGCCCTCTACGGGCTTCCTGCCGATACGAGAATTATCGGCCCGCCGATGTCTGGCACTTTGCTCACCAAGACGCCGGACGGCAGCAATCCGATGCTCAGCTATGACGGGCCTTGGCCGCCTCCGAAGAAGGAGGCGACCAAGGCAGTGGAGCAGCCACGTCCCACCGCTGCCGATCCCCCACCGCCCGAGCTCATTCCCGACGACAGCAAGGCGATTGCGGTTTGTTTGTCGCCGGACGTGTGCAAATCACCGGACAAGCCGGTTCCCTACATGTCTTGGGGCAAAGCCTCAGACGATCTGAACTATTCGCCGGATGTCCGCTCGAACGGTATGGTCATCAAGCGCCAGGATTCCAAGTTTTCATGCTGTTATGGCGATGAGCCGGGCGTGGGATTGGGATGCAAATCCGGCACGGTTGGAGATGTTGTCGAACCGGTTAGATCCTCGGGAATCGTGCGTGCAAATGGCATTTGGGTCCAGCGCCACAACGATCGCTGCACATTGAACAACGGCAATACCGAAGGCGAATACGTCCATATTCAGTCGACTGACACGAAGAAGGCGCCCGACGGCAACGACAAGGGCGACAAGGCTTGGTACGAAAAGGCTTGGGATTGGACCGGCGAGAAGCTTCATGACGCCGGGCAGGCTATCCATGAGTTTGACGAAAGCCACGGTCGCGTCATAACACGCGGCATGGGAGGGCTGCAGGCCATAGGTGGTGCTGCGGAGAGTGTCGCTGGCGCCGGTCTAGCTGGTGTCGGCGGCGCAGCGTCTGCAACCGGCGTCGGAGCGGCGCCGGGTGTTCCAGCCATGATTGGAGGGGCCGCACTCGCGGTCAACGGCTATGATAATTTCTCAACCGGCTTAAAGCAGCTTTGGACCGGGGAAACTCAAACAACTGCGATCGCCCAGGCCGCCGGGCAAATAACTACTGCACTTGGAGGATCGCCTCAGACGGCGCAGACCGTTGAGAATGTCGTTGGAATGACCCAGGCGGTTGGCGGTGGGGCCGGTACAATCGCCGCCGGTATCGGGAAGGCCGGGACGATCGCAAAGACGGCCAAAGTCGGTGACGACATTGTCGAAGAAGGAGCCAATGTCGGGAGGGCGGTTGAAAGCGGCGAGGAAGGAGCGCGCAGTACACGCCTTAGTCGGTGGGTGAGAAAAGATGTCAACGGTCGAAGAGTCTATCAGCGCGATGATTTAATTGATCCGAACAAAGTTGATGACTTAGGTAGAACTAACAAGCAGCGTATGGAGAAAGGGCTTGCACCGCTTGGCGACGATGGAAAAGAAATTAATTTGCATCATCTAACGCAAGATGAGCCAGGCGCTATGGCTGAAGTGAAGAGTACTTTTCATTCTGAGAATGATCGCGTACTACATATGTATTCAAATCAATATGATAAGATGTATCGGGATAGTGCTGGCAATTGGCACAGATACAGTAGCGCGCCACCATCTATGGACAGGGGCCCTTTCAATCAATGGAAGTCCGATTACTGGCGGACGAGAGCAAAGGATTTTTAGGAGCGCAGAATGACAGCGATAACTGATTTTGAAAATGCACTTGCGATCGTGCAGGCCAATCCGTCGAGTTCCGATTTTTTCGGCCCGGCACCAGACGATAATGTCGAAGCGGCGGAACAGATGTTGGGTATTCGGATGCCTCCCAGCTACAGCAAGTTTCTTGCGACTTTGGGAGTTGGTTCATTTGATGATGCCGAATTTTATGGGATCGTTGCGAATAAAATACCGGGTAGTTCGGTGCCCAGCATGATTTGGCGGACTTTGGAGGATCGTAAACTTGCCGGCTACCCCAAAACCCATGTCACCATCATGAGTAGTGGTTACGGTCCTATTTTCTGCCTGGATGGTTCTGTCGTAAACTCTGAGGACGAGTACCCTGTCGTTGAGTGGACTCCGGCTACCGGCGCGGCAAATCCGGGTGAACGCCTTGCAGATAGTTTCGGCGCCTTCTTCTTGGATGAGGTTAGTAAGCGCACTAGCGCTCAAATTTGAGGTCATCGGTGACGGCTCGCAAAGACAAAATCGATCAAAGATATCGATCCCGTCTATCTCAATCATCTGCGGTCGAAAAAGCTTATCGATTGACGGTGCGACCGCGGCCTTCTCCAAGCTTTTCAGACAAATCCAGCCTTTAAGATTGAGGCTGTCACGCTGCTGAAGGAACAATCGTTCCATGATTTATCGGCGGAAATTGAAGATCTTCCGTCAGGCCTATTGGCCAATTGACGATCGGAGCTCCAGAACGTTTAGACACTCCATGTCCGAGTCATGCGCCTAATACCTAGATAGCTATTGCGAACGTTGACGGCAGCGACCAACCTCTCGGCGAGGATGCCATTTTCGGCGTGAAGCCGGAGTTGATCCGTGAATTCGAGCGCGTGAGCATCGGTGGCGCACCATCCTGGCGGCTCGAATTCACATTTGTCATGGCGTGCGCAAAACAGGGAGCCGAAGCATGAGTCGCAATTTCGTCTATAGCGGCAGTCCCGCCCATATCGTCTTCGGCGAAGGCAAAAGCGCGCTTGCCGGAGAGTGGGTGGAGAAGCTCGGATGCAGGCTCGCGCTCGTCCTCTCCACGCCCCAGCGGAAGGCGGATGCCGAGGCTTTGGCGGCGCGTCTCGGGCCACTTGCGGCGGGCGTTTTTGCCGGCGCTGTCATGCATACGCCTGTCGATGTCACCGAAAAGGCGATGGAGGTCGTGCGGCAGACCGGTTGCGATTGCGTCGTTTCACTTGGCGGCGGCTCCACGACCGGCCTCGGCAAGGCGATCGCTTTTCGCACCGACCAGCCGCAGATCGTCATCCCGACCACCTATGCCGGCTCCGAAGTGACCCCGATCCTCGGCCAGACCGAGGATGGACGGAAGACGACGGTGCGCCATGCAAGCATCCTACCGGAAGTCGTGATCTACGATCCGGTGCTCACCACCGGTCTGCCCGTCGGCATGAGCGTCACCAGCGGGCTGAATGCCATGGCGCATGCCATCGAGGCCCTGTATGCGCAGGACCGAAACCCGATTTCGACGCTGATGGCCGTCGAGGGCCTCCGGGCCTTCAAGACCGGCCTGCCGGCGATCATCGCATCGCCCGGGGATGTCGATAGACGGGCGGATGCGCTCTACGGCGCCTGGCTCTGCGGCACCGTGCTCGGCACGGTCGGAATGGCGCTGCATCACAAGATCTGCCACACGCTCGGCGGTACGTTCGACACGCCGCATGCCGAAACGCATGCGATCATGCTGCCGCATACGGCGGCGTACAACGCGGCCGCGGTGCCGGAGCTGCTGGCATCGGCCGCGACGATTTTCGGCGACTCGGTCGGCGGCGGGCTTTGGGATTTCGCTAGGGCTGTGGGCGCCCCGATGGCGCTGAGGGATCTGGGGCTCAGCGAAGCGGATCTCGATCGCGCCGCTCAGATCGCGACCGAGAACCCCTATTGGAACCCGCGGCCGATCGACCGGCAATCCATTCGCTGCCTGTTGCAGGATGCCTGGGAGGGCAGGCGACCGCAGTAACATCATGCTGACGATCCGGTCGCCGAGCTGCGCCGCGTCTTCGCATCGATTTTGGACCAATGAGGATGATGGACATGGATGCGCATGAAAAGGGATTCTTCACCGAAGAGAGTTCGGTCGAGGTCGTCACCGGCCGCAACCGCAATGCCAAGGACGAACGGCTGAAACAGGTGATGGAAGTCATCACCCGCAAAGTGCACGAGGCGGTGAAGGAGATCGAGCCGACACAGGAAGAATGGCTGCAGGCCATTCTGTTCCTCACCCGCACCGGTCAGATCTGCAATGAGTGGCGGCAGGAATTCATCCTGCTCTCCGATGTGCTTGGCGTCTCGATGCTGGTCGACGCGATCAACAACCGCAAGCCATCGGGCGCTTCGGAAAGCACTGTGCTGGGGCCATTCCATATCGATGGCGCGCCAGAGCTGGAGATGGGCGCCAACATCTGCCTCGATCAGAAGGGCGAGGACATGTTCATTTCCGGCCGTATCCTCGACACGGACGGCCGGCCGATCGAAAGCGCTGTTATCGATGTCTGGCAGGCCAATGATGAAGGTTTCTACGATGTCCAGCAGCAGGGCGTACAACCGGATTTCAATCTGCGCGGCGTTTTTCGCACTGGTGCCGACGGCCGTTACTGGTTCCGGGCGGTGAAGCCGAAATATTATCCGATCCCCGACGACGGTCCGGTCGGCCAGCTTCTCGGCCAGCTCGGCCGCCATCCCTACCGTCCGGCGCATCTGCACTACATCATCAAGGCCAGGGGTTTCGAGCCCCTGGTGACACACATCTTCGATCCGGATGATCCTTACATCAATTCCGATGCGGTCTTCGGCGTGAAGGAGAGCCTGCTTGCCCGGTTCAAGCGGACAAATGATCCTTCACGCGCAAAAGAATACGGCTTCCAAGGAGCTTTCTGGGATGTCGAGCACGATTTCGTGCTTGCGGCCAAATCACAGATGATGGGTTGATCAGATCTTCGGGGATGTTGCGGCCCCGATCTCTCTTTCTCTGGCGACCCGCTCTTTTCGCGATATCTGCTGTTCCACGACGAAGACGAGCAGGCCACCGATGGCCAGGCATCCGGCCAGGAAGAACATCGGGGCAATCGTGCTTCCCGTTGCGTCTTTGATCCATGGCACGACGTTCTGGGCAATGAAGCCGCCGAGATTGCCAACGGAGTTGATGGCCGCAAGGCCCGCCGCGGCGCCGGCGCCCCTCAGGAACCGTGACGGCAGGCTCCAGAAGACCGGCTGACCGGAAAAGATACCGGCGGCAGCGATGCACAGAAACGCGAACTGCAGCGTATGGTCCGGGATTAGTGCGGAAAGCAGGAGCGACAGCGCTCCGACGAAGGCCGGGATGACGATATAGGGCGTCTTCGATTTCGCCTTTGCCGCCATGGCGGGAACGACATAGAGGCTGATTGCGACTAGGATCCATGGAATGATGTTCAGGAAACCGTTCTCGGTGTTGCCGACGCCGAAGCTTTTCACGATCGTCGGCAGCCAGTAGCTGAGGCCATAGGCTGCAAGCGGAAAGGCGATATAGCAGAGCGCCATCAGCAGCACGCGCGGATCGACGAGGGCTTTGAAGCCGTTATCAGCGTTCTTGTCCATGCCGGCATTTTCCGAGGTAAGCTTATCCTGCAGCCAGCGCTTCTCCTGGTCGGTGAGAAAGTGCGCCTGCTCCGGCCGGTCCGACAGATAGAATATCGTCACCACGCCCAAGATGATGGCCGGAATACCAGTCGCGATGAACACCCACTGCCAGCCAGCGATATCGTAGAGCCCGTCGAGATCGAGCAGCATACCGCCGAGCGGCGCGCCGACGGCGTTGGCGAATGCGCTGAAGATCATGAACAGCCCGACCATCGTGCCGCGATAGGCGGACGGAAACCAGAGCGTGAGAAGATAGAGAACGCCGGGGAAGAAGCCTGCCTCGCAAGCGCCGAGAAGGAAGCGCAGGATGTAGAACATCGTTGCATTCTGCGTATAGGCGAGCAGCGTCGTTACGATGCCCCAGGAGATCAGAATTCTGGCGAACCATCTGCTGGCGCCAAATCGTTCCAGCATCAGATTGCTCGGCACTTCGAAGATGAAGTAACCGATGAAAAACAGAGATGCGCCAAGGCCATAGGCATACTCGCTCATCCCAAGCGCATCGACCATCTGCAGCTTGGCGAAACTGACATTCTGCCGGTCGATATAGGCGACCAGATACAGGAGCCCCAAAAAGGGCATCAGACGCCAAGTGATTTTAGAGACGAGCTGTTTTTCGTCGACCATGGCTGTTTCTCCTAAAATTTCATGGGATTTCTTGAGCGCTCGAGGATGAGCGGACTGATTATTTCGCCTTTTAGATGTAGCGGCAGGAGGGTGTGGCAATACGCGGTCGACAAGTTCGTTGCGGATGGCAGCATCCGATTGTCGGTCGAACCACGTCTGTGGCGCCGATTTTCCGAAAAAATCTTTTACGCGGCGATCCGTTTCGGTCCCTGGAGTCGTCTTTGCTGTGTCCGAAACAGAAGGAGGCGCTGATCGCGCTCTTGAAGCAGAACATCGACACAGTGATCCGCACGCTCCATGGCTGGAAGACGACCCGGCTGATCGCGGCAAAGGACGGCGCTAGTGTCGTCATCTATTCCGAGTGGGAGACCTCCGCCGCCATTGAGGCGATGCGCGGCGATCCGCGCATGCAAGCCTATTTTCCGAAGATTGCTGAGTTGGCGAGCTTGGACTCCACGGTAGGCTCGGTGGTTTTGAACGAAACCCGATAAGGATGAACGCACAAGTAAATCTGCGTCAAACAAGCAACTAAGGAGAACTGCAATGGCTCGGATGGTTGTTATTTACCCGACACCGAAGAACATTGAGGAATTTGATCGGCATTACTTTGAAGTCCACGTGCCCCTCGCCAAGAAAATTCCGGGTCTCAGGAAATACGAGGTCAGCGACGGACCCATCGCAACGGTGGTTGGAGGCTCCACGATTCATCGGATCGGAACGCTGTATTTCGACGACCTCGCGGCGATCGAAAGGGCATTTGCCAGCCCGGAGGGACAGGCGACCAGGGCGGATCGCCAGCTTTTTGCGCCTGATGACTCGGGCGTTCAAATGTTCCTTTTCGACAACCGGGAAGTTTGAGCCCATCCCCCTCGTCCCGCGGGCGAGGGGAAACGATGGTGGCCGCTTATACAGGTCGCAAAGATCGCAAATCAGGCAAAAAGGACTGAGCGATGCCAGCAACCAAAGTAATTTTGGTCCTCATCCGCAATGGTTGGCACAACCGTTCGGCGTGGGATAGAGTTGCGCGCGGAAGCGCAGTAGGTTTCGACACATGAGCACCGACGAATTCGAAGATCGTTTGAGAGCGCTGCGGCCACGCCTTCATCGCTACTGCGCGCGCATGACAGGGTCGGCGGTCAACGGCGAGGATGTATTGCAGGATGCCCTCGTCAAGGCTCTTCACGCGCGGGCCCGGGGCGCCGAGGTGGATAATCTCGAGGGCTGGCTGTTTCGCATCGCCCACAATGCGAGCCTCGATTTCCTGCGTGACAGGTCTCGCAAGACGGTCGTTGCGCTCACCGAAGACATGGAAGCGGCGCCCATACCCGAGGCCGACATCGTAGCGATCAGCTTCCAGACGTTTCTGCGGCTGCCTGAGCTTCAGCGCTGCGCGGTGATCCTCAAGGATGTCCTCGGTCATTCGGTCGAGGAGATTGCAGGCATTGCCGAGTGTTCTCCGGCCGCCGCCAAATCGGCGCTCCAACGCGGGCGAGCGGCGTTACGGCAACTCGCACAAGAGCCCGAAGACCTCCAATTGCCGCTGATATCCGACCCGGATCGGCGGAAGATCACCGCTTACGTCGATCTGTTTCGCAGTGGCGATTTCGACGCGATCCGCGCCATGCTCGCCGACGACGTGAAGCTGGATCTGGTGAACCGGCTCCGGCTGGAAGGCCGCGACAAGATTGGCATCTATTTCACGCGCTATGCGGAAGAGACGAGATGGCGCTTCGCCCTCGGTGCCATTGAAGGACAGCCGGCCATGCTGGTCTTTGACAGCACCGGCCCGATGGACAGACCTGCGCATTTCGTCCTGGTCGGCTGGTCGGAAAACCGGATCATCGAGATCCGAGATTTCCTGTTCGCTTCCTATGTGCTCGAAGCCGCAGATTGGGTGCGACTAGGCTGAAAGCTTTTGGATCGAGTCATGATCCGCCCTCGGCTCAATTCGACCGCGACGCCAACCAGCTATGCCATTCTTCCTCGCTGCCGTGGAAAGCATTGAGGTCAATCCGCCCTTCGACCCCATGCGTGAGGCCGGAACCGGAATATTGCCAGAAGAGCCATTTCCGCCCCGGATAGACCTGGGAGGGATGTGCGGCCACCGAGCGTAGCCAGAAGGGATAGTCGGTGAATTCGCCCCGCAAGTTGTCGCGGTAGAAATCCGGCGCGGTATAGATGATCGGGCGTTGGCCGTAATACCGCTCCAGCTTATCCATAAAAACCTGCATTTTTTCCAGAACGTGCTCGCGTGAGGGTTTTCTCCTGCAGCTCGACTCGCCATTCCACTCGACGTCTATGACCGGCGGCAGAGCGCCGGCCTCCCTCGGAACGTTACGCATGAACCAATCGGCTTGCTCGCCGGCCGTCCGGCACCAATAGAAGAAATGATAGGCACCCCGCTTCAGCCCTGCCTCTTTGGCCCGGCGCCAGTTCTTCTTGAACATGGGATCGAGATGATCGCCGCCGTCGGTCGCCTTCAAATAGACGAAGTTCGCACCCTGCGCCTGCAACTTCTCCCAATCGATGTCACCCTGCCAACGCGAAACGTCGACGCCGTGCACGGCGAGTTTTCTGGGTGAGGAACTGCCGAAGTTGATGGGCTTGGCGTCCCGGAAGCGACGGCTGTAGATTTGCATTCGCGTTTGCGGCGCGGCGCTGATCGCTGGGTTCACCGGCATGAGCAGAGCGACCGGTTTTTCCGCGGGAACGGGCACGCCGTCGGTCTTGGCTGTTGGCACGAACGCCTGCGGCTCCGGAGGCGTTTCCGTCCATGTCAGCGCTTGCTGTTGCTGCTGCTGTTTGACCACTTGCGGAGCGGTGCTGCCGACCTCAGCGGTCGGCACGGGCCCGCTTGAGCGGGTGATGGAATTTGTCGTCTCCTGCGACGGCGGCGCGACCGGGACGTCTTCCGGACCGGAGCTGGCGGCGCATGCCGACAAAATCAGGGAGGTGAGAAAGATTGCTGACACAGCCGCTAGACGCATATGAACCCGCACGCAAAACAACAGTCGACGGCAGAATCCATGTCGCTCGAAAACCGCCGACATGAATTGCTAATGGAGAATTACCAAAAAAGATTGAATCCAATCTTTACGGGTCAATAATCGGGTTTCGTGGTGTTCGGTCTGGTGCACGCCGGATCAGAGCGGGCGTGCACCGTTTTGTTGGCGGGAGAGAAGCCTCAGCCAAGGCGCCAAATGGAAGACGCTCATGAGCAAATACATCGGGACCATTCCGCCAAGTGGTAAAGCCCCCTGCATGGCCGAGCAGATCACATCCTGATCGCCGACAGCGGCGGTCAGCAGCGCCATGATCGCGAATGTCGGCGCCGCGGCGAGGGACAGCCAGTGAGAGATGCCAACGGCGACAGCGTCACCGGCAGACCCGCCGCCGGCGAGAAAGCCGTCTTTCGAAGGGGTGGGTTCACTAAACATCGACACGTCAGCTCCGGCCGTACTGGTCATGATGGCGCCACCAGATCCCATTCTCGTTGCGTCCCTTGGGGGCACGATCGAGCCACTGGTACATGCCCCAGAGGCCATCCAGCCCGCGCGCGTAGCTGGAATAGGTGTGGTAAACGACGCCGTCATCGAGCGCGAAGGCGCTGAGGCCCGGCCTTTCGCGCGTAAATGTGGCAGCGTTGGTTCCGGTCATGGCCGCCATTTGCGAGACCGGTTTCTCGCTGCCGCGCTCCTGCCGAGGTTGAGGTGAAGGCGCCTCGCGTCTGAAATTATATTCAATGCCGCCCTCGCGCTGCTGGTCCTCGGTGAAGCAGACGCTGAAATCGCCATTGAAATCGCTGCCGAACGAGGACGCCCAGGGGAAGGTCCACCCCATTCGCTGCTTGAATGCCTGCAGCTTTGCAAGCGGTGCGCGCGATATCGCCGAGAAGGCGACATCGTGGTTTTCGAGATGGACGACGAAGCCGTTGAATCCATCCGCGATCGAAGAGCAGGATGGGCAGCCGGCCGTATAGTCGGGACCGAACATGAAGTGGTAGACGAGGAGCTGCGAGCGTCCCTTAAAGAGATCGGCGAGCGAGGCTCTGCCATTCTCCGTCTCGAAACGATAGTCCTTTTCGATCCGTACCCAGGGGAGGGCTTGCCGACGCAGCGCCAATTCGTCGCTTCGCCGCGTCAGCTCCTTCTCCTCCGCGAGCAGGTCCAACCGTGCAGCCAGCCATTCTTTGCGTGTCGCTGTCATATGTGCGGTCATCATTTTTCTCCCTTGGCTATCTGCCGCCGTATCATTCAAGATGCGACGTGCTGTTTGGTGGTCGCGAGTAAACTACGCCCGGCTATCGAATTGATGGGAGTTACAAGTTTGACGGGATTTCGATGGACTCGATGATCACCGCTGCGGCCTATGCGCTTGCGGCGGGCGATCCTCTCGGCGCGTTGAAGCGAGTTGCCCTGCGCGATGATGCGCCGGCGCTCGCGCTGAGGGGCATCGCGATGGCGCAACTCGGTGATCTCGGCCGCGCAAAGGTGCTCCTCAAGAATGCGGCGCGCGCCTTCGGGCCAAAGGAGGGCATGGCCCGCGCCCGGTGTGTCGTCGCCGAAGCGGAGATCGCACTCGTCTCGCGCGACCTTACCTGGCCCGCCAGAGCGCTTGCCGCGGCGCGGGCGACCCTCGAGGCACATGGCGACCGCGTGAATGCCGCCCATGCCCGGAATCTCGAAGTCCGGCGCCTGCTCCTGATCGGCCATCTCGACGAAGCCGAGCGCGTGCTCGCCGAGCTTGACCCGACACCGCTTCCTCCCGCTTCGAGGGCGGCTTACGAGCTGGTCGTTGCCGGCATCGCCATTCGCCGCCTGCAGACGAAGGCAGCGCGTGCAGCACTTACGCGGGCAGGGCAGGCCGCAAGTGCAGCGGATATTCCTGCGCTGACGGCGGAGGTCGAAAGCGCCTCGCTCGTGCTGAACACGGCTGCGGCGCGCCTGATCCTGCGTGGCGAGGAGCGCCCGCTCCTGCTTGAAGAGGTGGAAACGCTTCTGGAGTCGGGGACGCTGGTGGTGGACGCATGTCGTAACGTCGTCCGGAATGCAGGGGCGGTGGTTTCGCTTGCGACGCGCCCGGTCCTGTTCGCGCTTGCACGCGCGTTGGGCGAAGCCTGGCCCGCAGATGTGCCGAGAAGCACACTTCTCACCCGCGCCTTTCGGGCCAAACATGCCGATGAATCGCATCGTGCAAGACTGCGTGTCGAAATAGGGCGGCTTCGCGCCGAGCTCAGGACGCTGGCGGATGTTCGGGCCACGAAACGTGGCTTTGCGTTGGTGCCGCGCCGCGCAAGCGAGGTCGCCGTGCTGGCGCCGCCCGTCGAAGAACAGCATGCGGCGCTGCTCGCCTTTCTTGCCGACGGCGAATCCTGGTCGAGTTCTGCGCTGGCGATTGCACTTGGAGCGAGCCCGCGCACGGTACAGCGTGCGCTCGAACAGCTTGCGGAAGCAGGTAAGGTACAGTCGCTGGGTCTTGGGAGGGCACGCCGCTGGATGACCCCGCCCGTGCTCGGATTCCCGACAATCTTGTTACTCCCCGGTCCTCTGCCGAATGAATAGGATGACAGCATGAAACGATCTCAAGCCGAAATTCTTCGTGAATATGGACCCTTTCCCGGCGCCGACCGCGTGAACGGCGTCACCTTCGACGGCCGGCACGTCTGGTTTGCCTCCGGAGACCGGTTGAGCGCCTTCGATCCGGCAAAAGGGGAGGAGGTGCTGCATTCGATCGAGGTCGCCTCTCATGCGGGAACGGCCTTCGACGGTCAGCATCTGTTTCAGATCGCCGAGAATATCATCCAGAAAATCGATCCGAAGACCGGTCGCGTGCTCGCCACGATCCCGGCGCCTGGCCATGGCGGCGACTCCGGGCTCGCATGGGCCGAGGGGACGCTCTGGGTTGGGCAGCATCGGGGCCGGAAGATCCATCAAATCGATCCGCAAACGGGAGCAATCCTCCGCACCATCGAGTCCAACCGCGTCGTTACTGGGGTCACCTGGGTCGACGGCGAACTCTGGCACGGCACCTGGGAAGGTGACGAGAGCGATGTGCGGCGGATCGATCCCGAAACGGGAAAGGTCCTGGAAAGGCTCGACATGCCGGCTGGAATGGGTGTGTCGGGAATGGAGTCCGATGGCGGAGATCAGTTCTTCTGCGGCGGAGGCGGCAGCGGTAAGGTGAGAGCCGTTCGCCGGCCAAGCCGCGCGCCCAAGGCCAAAGGTTAGCGCCCTCAAGACTGTTTAGCGAATGCTGAGCGGATGTTTCACGTTAGCGAATCGGAGGCGGATGACGTTGGAAAAGGCAAGCCATCCGGGCGGCTTTGCGCATTAAATCGTTTTCCCGTCCCTCCATATTCACAGATTTTCCGGGAACGATAAGCCGGCGCCGACCTCTCCATTGCCGTTACTTCGCGCTCGGTGAGCGGTGAAAAATCCGTTAACTATCCGTTGCTTGGTCATCGTTCGTCAGATCTCGTCCATGGACGCATGACCAGCGTCTGCGCGTGGCCATAGGCCCGACCGGCGCTGCGCGACGATTTTTGCTTGTTCATATTACATTGCTGAAATAAAAGGTTATCGGCGCGTTAACAGGCGCCTGTCCCAAGACTCAAAAAAGACTTCGCAAGAATCTATGTAGAGAAGGAGACGATAATGTCCATTTCACTCAATAATTTCAATGAGGTTCCACCGCAAGCCGTGCATGCGGACGATGTCGCGGCGCGTGTGAAGGCAGCCCGTGAGACCGTGGGCTACAGCATTGAAGATCTGGCGGTGACCTGTGGTCTCGCCAATGAGGAAATCATAGGCATCGAAGATGGCGCAGATATTGATCCGGCTAAACTGAAGCGGATCGCCACTGCACTTCAGCTTCCGCCGTCAGCGTTCCTGGCGGTTTAATTTTGAAAGAATCTGGTCGGCCTTGCCCCCCAGCAAGAGCCGACCAGCGGGGGCACTAATATTCCCATTGGCGAGCACTCCGGTGGTGACGTGTTCCCCCATAGCGTATTACTCTTCTTTATCTCTTACGTTTGATGGCTTTCGCCTCCGCCGCATGGCCGAGATTCGTAGCGCCCGCGAGCCTTGGGTTTTCCAACATAGATGCTGTCGAGATCGCGGTGATGAGGAACACCGATCGATGTCGGCGTCACTCGCTCCCGGCCACGACTTCAATCACGCATTCCAATGTTCCGGGCTGTATTGACATCACCTGTCCCACCGCTATCATTCCATTATAAAATTTAATGTTCCGTAATAACGGAATAAACAAGGGGATGATATCGTGCGAAGCAAATTTGCCTTTCTGCTGGGAGCAGCTCTTCTCATCATGCCATCGGCGCTTCTGGCGCAAGAAAAGGGCGGCGTGATCAATGTCGCGACAATTGGTGAGCCGCCGACATTGGATCCGATGGTTTCGACGGCCGATCTGGTCGGCATCGTTTCGCAGCATATTTTCGAAACGCTTTTTACCTTCGACAAGAATTGGAAGGTAACGCCGCTTCTGGCCGAGAGCATGCCCGACATCAGCGCTGACGGCAAAACCTATACGATCAAGCTTCGCACCGGCATCAAGTTCCACGACAATAGCGAGATGACATCGGAAGATGTCGTTGCCTCGCTCAATCGCTGGACCAAGATCGCCTCACGCGGCAAGCAGACCGCGGCTATGATCGACAGCATCTCGGCGGTCGATCCCTCGACGGTCAAGATCGTGTTGAAGCAACCCTATGCGCCGCTTCTCTCCCTGCTCGCCTTCAACAATTCGGCCGCGATCATCATTCCGGCCAAGCATCAAGAAGACCCGATGACCGCCTTCATCGGCACCGGTCCCTATATGCTGAAGGAGCGCAAGGCTGACCAATATATTCAGTTGGTGCGCTTCGATGGTTATAAGTCCCGCAGCGGCGAGGCCGATGGTTATGGCGGCGCCCGGCATCAATATCTCGATGAAATCCGTTTCGTGCCCGTTCCCGACGCCAATACCCGCGTCGAGGCGGCAGTTGCCGGCCAATATGATTATGTCGATTCACTGCCGGTCGAATCTTTCGACCGCGTGAAGGGCTCGGCGGCGTCCCAGCCGGTCATGCTGAAACCCTTCGGCTATCCGGTCTTCGTCTTCAACACAGCGAACGGCATCACCAAGAATATAGAGATCCGTAAAGCGGTACGCACCGCGCTCAGCATGGAGGACATGCTCGCCGCCGCCTTCGGCAGCACCGATTTCTATGCGCTCGATGCTGCATTTTATCCAAAGTCCTACGCCTGGAACACGGATGCCGGCACAAGCGGCGCCTATAACGTCGCCGATCCCGAGGCCGCCGGCGCTCTGCTGAAGAAGGCGGGCTATAATGGCGAGCCGCTGCGTATCCTCACCAGCCGTCAATACGAATTCCATTACAAGATGGCGCAGGTTGCCGCCGAATATCTGAAGCAGGCCGGCTTCAAGGTCGATTTGCAGGTTGTCGATTGGGCAACGCTAACGCAGCGCCGTGCCGATCCAAAACTGTGGGACATCTATATCTCCCACAGCCCCTTCCTGCCCGAGCCGGCTTTGATGGGGCAGATGTCGACGAGCGCGCCCGGCTGGTGGGACACCCCGGCCCGAAAGGTCGCGGTCGATGCTTTCAATTCCGCCGTTGATCCCGACAAGCGCGTAGCGCTGTGGGCTGATGTCCAAAAGGTGATGTACGACGAAGTACCGCTGATCAAGATTGGCGACTTTAATGCGCTGGCTGCCAAATCGCAGAAGCTCGAAGGGGTCGAGGCCGCGCCCTGGCCGTATTTCTGGAACGCGTCGATCAAGAAGTAGCAGCCCATAGGCTCGTCATTCCGGCCGCGATGGAAGCGGCCGGAGGATCGGACAAGACATGATACGCTATATCCTCCAGCGCCTTTTCGGCATGATCGTCGTGATGTTCCTCGTGGTCACGATCGTCTTCGTGATCGTGCGCGTCACTCCCGGCGATCCGGCTGCCGTCATGCTCGGTCCGGATGCGACGGCGCAGGACATTGCGAGCCTCAGAACGAGGCTCGGCCTCGATCAGCCGCTAGCCCTGCAATACCTCTATTACTTCGGTCAGCTTCTGCGGGGCGATCTCGGTCAGTCGATCTTTCTGAACGAGCCGGTGACCTCGGCGCTGGTCGAGCGCGCCGAGCCCACCTTCTTTCTGACGGTGTTCTCGCTGGTCATCGCCAGCATCATCGCCCTGCCGATTGGCATCTATTCCGCCTATCGCCGCGGCTCGCTGTTTGATCAGGCGGCGACGGCGCTTGCCATGCTGGCGGCCAGTATTCCGAGCTTCTGGCTCGGCCTCATCCTCATCCAGTCCTTTGCCGTTCGCCACGGTATCTTTCCCGTCTCCGGATATGGCGGACCGGGTTCGTCATTCGTGGACCGGATGTATCACCTGGCACTGCCCTCGATCGTGCTCGGCGTCGTCTCCTCGGCGCTGATCCTGCGCTTCACCCGCGCCTCGATGCTGGACGTGCTCGGTGACGACTATATCCGCACCGCCCGCGCCAAGGGGCTTATCGAGCGCAAGGTCATCCTGAAGCATGCGCTGAAAAACGCGCTGATCCCGATCCTCACCGTCATCGGGTTGACCGCGGCGGTGCTCATTTCCGGCGCGGTGGTGACCGAGACCATCTTCAGCCTGCCGGGCATTGGTAATCTCGTGGTGTCGGCCGTGCTCCGACGCGACTATCCGGTGATCCAGGGCGCACTGCTCGTCATTGCCGGGCTTTACGTCCTGATCAATTTTGCGATCGACATGCTCTATCTGCTGGTTGATCCGAGGGTGCGCTACTGATGGCCGCGATTTCAGACACAAGCGCCGGCGCCGAGCGCCGCAAATTCGCCAGACGTCTCTTCAAGCGCAAAACCGTCGTCTTCGGTGTCGCCGTGCTGACGATATTCGTGCTGCTCGCCGTCTTCGCGCCGTTGATTGCGCCCTATGCGCCAGGCAAGCTGTCCATCGTCAACCGGCTGAAGCCGCCAAGCTTCATCCACCTCTTCGGAACCGATGAGTTCGGCCGCGATGTCTTCACCCGCACCATCTATGCCGGCCGTCTGTCATTGCTGGTCGGTGGCGCGGTCGTCGCGCTGGCTGCGGTGATCGGCGTTACGCTCGGCCTGCTCGCCGGCTTTTTCAAGCAATTGGATACGCCGATCGCCCGGCTGGTCGATGCGATGATGGCATTTCCCGATATCCTGCTGGCGATCGCGCTGGTCGCGGCCCTCGGGCCGTCGCTGACGACGGTCATCATCGCGCTCAGCATCGTCTACGCGCCGCGGCTGGCGCGTATCGTCCGCGCCTCGACGCTGGTTATCCGCGAACTGCCCTATGTGGAGGCGGCGCGCGCGCTCGGCGTCTCGACCCTGCATATCATGACACGACATGTGCTCAGAAACCTGCTGTCGCCGATCCTGGTGCAGGGCACCTTCCTGTTTGCCAACGCCATGCTCGCCGAAGCCGGCCTTTCCTTCCTCGGCCTTGGCGTGAGCCCGGATATTCCGACCTGGGGAACGATGATCGCCGCCGGCCGGCAATATCTCGATCAGGCCGATTGGATGACGCTCTTCCCGGGTTTTGCCATCATTCTCTCCGTCCTGTCGTTGCAGATGGTCGGCGACGGATTGCGCGACATTCTCGATCCCAGACTTCGAAAGGACTTGTAGCCCATGTCTTCCGGATATGAACCGAAGCGGCCATTGCTGATCGCCAACGTCAAGCCGATGGCTTTCGGGCAGGCGACGTCAGGCGGCGTCACTGACGTGCTGGTCGGCGCGGATGGGCGTATCGCCGAGGTTGGACCATCGCTTGCCGTCTCGGCCGATGTCGAAAGGATCGATGGCAAGGGTGCCTGGATGTCGCCGGGCTGGATCGACCTGCACGTCCATATATGGCATGGCGGGACCGACATTTCCCTCCGCCCATCGGAATGCGGCGTCGAACGCGGCGTGACGACCTTGGTTGACGCCGGCTCGGCGGGTGAAGCGAATTTCCATGGCTTCCGTGAATATATCATCGAGCCGGCGCGCGAACGCATCAAGGCGTTTCTCAATCTCGGTTCGATCGGTCTCGTCGCCTGCAATCGCGTCAGCGAATTGATAGACATCCGTTCGATCGATTTCGACCGCATGCTGCAGGTCTATGCCGACAACAGCGAGCATATTGTCGGCATCAAGGTGCGCGCGAGCCATGTGATTACTGGCTCCTGGGGCATCACGCCCGTCAAGCTTGGTAAGAAGATCGCCAAGATACTGAAGATCCCGATGATGGTGCATGTCGGCGAGCCGCCGGCGCTCTATGACGAGGTGCTGGAGATCCTCGGACCCGGCGATATCATTACGCATTGCTTCAACGGCAAGGCCGGCAGCAGTCTCATAGAGGACGAGGATCTCTTCAATCTCGCCGAACGTTGCGCCAGCGAAGGTGTCCGCCTCGATATCGGCCATGGCGGCGCGTCTTTCTCCTTCCGTGTCGGCGAGGCCGCCATCAAGCGCGGGCTTCTGCCATTCTCGATCTCCACCGATCTGCATAACCGGTCGTTGAATTCCCCGGTCTGGGATCTCGCGACGACCATGTCGAAGCTGCTGTCGGTCGGCATGCCCTTCGAGAAGGTGATCGAAGCGGTCACGCATGCGCCGGCCTCGGCCATCAAGCTGCCGCTTATCGATCGGCTCGCGGTCGGGGAGCGGGCCGAATTCACGATCTTCGACCTTGTGGAGTCCGATATCGAAGCGGTGGATTCGATGGGGGATGCGGCCGTGCTGAAACAGCTTTTCGAACCGCACTACGCAGTCATCGGCGCTGACGCCTTTGCCGCGAGCCGTTACATCCCGCGGGCGCGAAAAATGACGCCCCATGGCCACTGCCATTAATAGCTGAGTTCCGAATTTAATGATTGTACGACAGGAGTTTGCGTGAACCAGTCTTCCGCCACCGCCGAGAGCGCACAGGGTTCGCCCTATGAACGTCTCTCCACCCTCGGCATCGTGCTGCCGCCGCCGCCGCCGCCGATAGCCAACTTCGTGACGCATGTTTGCGAGGGCAACATGCTCTATCTGTCCGGCCAGGGGCCGCGCGAGGCCGACGGCACTCTGCATTTCGGCAAGGTCGGCGCTGAGGTCGGCATCGAACAGGCCTACGCCGATGCGCGGCTGACCGGCATCAATCTTCTGGCCGTTATGCAGGATGCGCTTGGCGATCTCAAGCGCGTCAAGCGCGTGGTGAAGCTTTTGGGCATGGTCAACGCCACGCCCGATTTCGCCGATCATCCCAGCGTCATCAACGGCTGTTCCGACCTCTTCATCGAGGTTTTCGGAGCGGCCGGCCAACATGCACGCTCGGCTGTCGGCTTCGGCTCGTTGCCGGGCAATATCACTGTCGAGATCGAAGCGATCGTGGCTTTGCACGGCTGAGGAAGGGACAGAACGTCAATGGCCACGCCAACCCATCAATCTCTCGATCTTTTCCGCCGAGCTTCGAACCTGTGCGACGTAGTGACCTTCGTCGGAAAAGGCTTTCTGCTCCGGCAGAACGATGGAGATGGTGGCGACGCAGTGGCCATCGCGGTCGCATACGGGCGAAGCAATGCAGGCCACGGCATAGTCGGATTCTCCGGCCTGGATCGACAGACGGGCTTCCAGCGCTTTCGCCGCAGCCGTCGACAGCGTCACCGGGTCGACATCGGCGCGGCCGGTCGGAGAGGTGCGTGCACAGTGCCGGAAAAGCGCGATGCGCTCTTCCTCCGGCAGATGACCGACGAGCAGGCGGCCGGACGCCGTCCAATTGAGCGGCACCCGTGTGCCGACGCGCGAGGCGACTTGGAAGTGGCTTGGACCATCGGCCATGGCGAGAACGAGCATATGGTCGCCGTCGCGGCCGCAGACCTGAACGGTTTCGCCGGCCTGCCGGCAGAGATCGTGCATTTCATGGGTGGCAACGCTCATGAAATCGAGCGATCGGGCATAGGCGAGGCCGTAGTGGTAAAGACGGGAGCCGAGCCAGATCGTGCCATCGGCATTGCGGCTAAGCAGGTTCTTCTCAACGAGGTCGTCGACGATGACGTAGACGGTCGAGAGCGGTGCGCCGATCGCCTTGGCGACCGCGTAGACACCGCAAGACGTGCCGGTTTCGTAGAGGTGATCGATGACCTGCAGCGCCCGGTCGATGCCGCTGACGCGCGAGCGCCGCGCTCCCTTGACGGCGGCGGCGTCGTTTTCATTGGCCGTCTCGCTCTCGGAGTAGCCGATGGGTGATGTCTTTGCGTCCAAAAACCGAACTCCCGTTCAAATCGGTGGTTTGTTACATAATTATGGCATAGCTGTCGATGGTCCGGTACTGCAAGCGCCGCCCCGCCAGCAAAAAAATCTGGAGGTTCTCATGCCGAATGAAGACATTCGTCCGTCCGTCGGACTTCGCCCCGTCATCAATGTCTCGGGCACGATGACGAGCCTCGGGGCATCGATCGTTGTTCCCCAGGCGATTGCGGCAATGGGCTCCATCCTGCCGCAGTTCGTGGAGATCAACGACCTGCAGCGCAAGGTGAGTGCGGTCATCGGGCGGCTGACCGGCGGCGAAGCGGGATTCGTTACGGCCTCCTGCTCGGCAGGCATCAGCCTGGCAGTCGCCGCCGCCATTACCGGCAACGATCTCGCCGCGATCGAGCGTCTGCCCGACGTCCGCGGCGACAAGAACGAAGTCATCGTTCAGATGGGACATGTGGTGAGCTATGGTGCGCCGGTCGACCAGGCGGTGCGGCTTGCGGGTGGTAAGGTCGTGCTGATCGGCCAGGCGACCTCGACCTACCGGCATCATCTGGAAGGTGCGATCACGGAGAAGACGGCGGCCGCCCTTTATGTCGTTTCGCATCATGTCGTTGACTACGGGTTGTTGAGCCTCAAGGAATTCTGCGAGATCGCCCATGCCAAGGGCGTGCCTGTCATTGTCGATGCAGCTTCCGAATATGATCTGCGCATCTTTCTGGAGCAGGGCGCGGATCTTGTTCTTTATTCCGGCCACAAATTCCTGGGCGGCCCGACCTCGGGCATCGTCGCGGGACGCAAGGACATGGTGCGCAACACCTTCCTGCAGAACCTCGGCATCGGCCGTGGTATGAAGGTTGGCAAGGAAAGCATCTTCGGCGTCATGGCGGCGCTCGAAGCCTGGGAGACGCGCGACCATGCCGGCATACGCGAGCGCGAGACCGGCTATCTCCATCTCTGGCACGACCGCTTCGACGGCCGCCCCGGCATCAAAGCCGTGATCGAACCCGACCCGACCAACAATCCGCTCGACCGCTTGCGTCTCACCATCGATGCGCGCGAGGCCCACATCACCGCTTGGGACCTCGCCGACGCCTTGGCCCGGGGAACCCCGCCGATCATCGTTCGCGACCACGAGGTAGAGCACCATTATTTCTACCTTGATCCCTGCAATCTGCATCCGGGCGAGGAGATAATCGTGGCCTCCCGTATCGGCGAAGAACTCGACAAGGCGCAAGCCTCAAACGAAATCATCGCCACATCGTTGGAAGATCGCAGCCGCCGCCGTTTCGACGGTCTTTTGCGCTGGCCGGATTGAGATGGTGAATAAGGGGATGGTGATGGCCAGCGGCGACGCCCAGACTTCACAGCTCACCGAGCCAGTGCTCTCGGTGGAGGGAATGACGACCTCCTTCCTGGCAGAGGGGGCTTGGAAGCCGGTGGTGCGTGACGTGTCTTTCACCGTGGCGCCAGGTGAAACCGTGGCGATTGTTGGGGAATCCGGCTCCGGCAAAAGCGTCACGTCGCTGTCGATCATGCGGCTGCTTCAGCAGGACATGAGCCGGATCACCGGCCGCATCACGCTCGGCGGCAGGGATATTCTGGCGCTGTCGGAAGCGGAGATGCGCAAAGTCCGCGGCAAGGATGTCGCGATGATCTTCCAGGAGCCGATGACCAGCCTCAATCCGCTCTTCACCATCGGCGACCAGATTTCCGAGGCGCTGCTCTGCCACGGCGAGATGTCCAGGGCCGAAGCGAAGGCCGAGACGATCCGCCTTCTGGAGCGCGTGCGCATTCCATCGGCCGCCTCGCGCTTCGACGAATATCCGCACCGCTTCTCCGGCGGCATGCGCCAGCGCGTGATGATCGCCATGGCGCTCGCCTCGCGCCCGAAGCTGCTGATTGCCGACGAGCCGACCACGGCGCTCGACGTCACCATTCAGGGCCAGATCCTCGATCTCATCAAGATGCTGCAGGAAGAGCAGGGAACATCTGTTCTGTTCATCACCCACGACATGGGCGTGGTCGCTGAGATCGCCGACCGCACTATCGTCATGTATCGCGGCGAGCAGGTCGAGACGGGCGCGACCAGCGAGGTGTTCTTCCACGCCAAGCATCCCTACACGCGGGCGCTGCTTTCGGCTGTCCCCGTGCTCGGATCCATGAAGGGGCGCGAGCGACCCCTGCGGTTTCCGGTACTCAACAGCGAGACCGGTCAGGCTGAGCCATTGACGGAGGTGGCCGATACCGTCTCGGCGGCGCAGCGGCCGGTGCTGGAGGTGAAAAACCTCTGCAAACGGTTCGACATTCATTCCGGTCTTTTCGGGCGGCTACAGGGCAGGGTGCATGCCGTCGAAAACGTCTCCTTCGATCTGCAAGCCGGCGAGACGCTGTCGCTGGTCGGTGAATCCGGTTGTGGCAAGTCGACAACGGGCCGCGCCATCATGCGCTTGATCGAGCCGCAGAGCGGCTCGGTGCTTGTCGACGGCGAGGAGATGCTGGCTCTTGATCGCAAGGGTCTGCGCGATATGCGCCGCAAGGTGCAGATGATCTTCCAGGACCCCTTCGCGAGCCTCAATCCGCGAATGACGATCGGCGCTGCCGTCGCCGAGCCCTATCTCGAACACAAGATGGGAACGGCGAAACAGGCGCGCGACAAGGTTGCCGACCTCTTGGTCAAAGTCGGCCTTTCGCCGGATATGGCGATGCGCTATCCGCACGAGTTTTCCGGCGGGCAGCGCCAGCGCATTTGTATTGCGCGCGCGCTCACCCTCGATCCCAAGGTGATCATCGCCGATGAGAGCGTTTCGGCCCTCGACGTTTCGATCAAGGCGCAGGTCATCAACCTTCTGCTCGACCTGCAGCAAAGCCTGAACCTCGCATTCCTGTTCATTTCGCATGACATGGCCGTCGTCGAGCGTGTCAGCCATCGGGTCGCGGTGATGTATCTCGGCGAAATCGTCGAGATCGGGCCGCGGCAGGCGGTGTTCGAGAACCCGCAGCATCCCTATACCAAGAAGCTGATGTCGGCGGTGCCCGTTCCCGACCCGGCCCGGCGGAGATTGAAGCACGGCATCGCCGCTGACGAGCTGAAAAGCCCGATCCGGTCGCCGGACCACACGATGCAGCCGCTGAAATATGTGGAGATCTCACCCGGCCACCAGGTTGCCCTCTGACGGCCGGAGCTTTTGTGCTCGTGTCGCCGTCGCGGTGTCGCGGGCCGTGCCTGGACATACCGTTTAGTCGCCGGTGATGTTATCGTTGCAGGACGAGCCTTATCTTGAGGATATTCCATGGATTCTTCCCCGCAACCCCGACCGACCGAGGCGGGCATTCTGCAATTCATGGAGATCTGCGATTCCTTCTATCCGCCTGATGCGGTGGCGGCGTCCATAGGGCAGCAGCGCCAATGGTATGACGCACTTTGCAGCCGTTTCGACCGCCCGCTGCCCGACGGGATGCACACACGGGATGAAGTCGTGGCGGGCAGAATCCCGGTCAGGCATTATCAGCCGGCAACGATCCGGACCTCGACCTGCCTGCTCTACCTTCACGGCGGCGGCTTCGTGGTCGGTTCGCTCGAGAGCCATCATGCGATCTGTGCTGAGATCGCCGACTATGTCGGTGCGGAGTTGACGTCGGTCGATTATCATCTGGCGCCAGAGTATCGCTGGCCGGCGCAGACGGACGATTGTTTTGTTGTTCTCAAGCAGTTGCTTGCCGAAGGAAAGACCGTCCTGCTGATCGGCGATAGCGCCGGCGGTAATCTGGCGGCGGGGCTCGCCGTTCGGGCTAAGGGTGAGCGGCTCTCCGGCATTGTCGGGCAGATATTGATCTATCCGGCGCTCGGCGGGGATCTTGTTTCCGGTTCCTATGAGGAGATGGCGAATGCGCCGGGGCTGACGACCGCCGACGTCGGTTATTATCGCAGCGTGTTGCAGGCACCCGCCGGCGATCCGGTCGCCGAGCCTCTTGCCTCATCGTCGTTTGCCGACCTTCCGCCAGCCTTCATAACAGTCGCGCATTTCGATCCGTTGCGGGACGATGGCCGCAATTATGCGGCAAGGCTTGCCGCGGCGGGTGTCGAGGTCTGGTTTCGCGAGGAGCCGCAGATGGTGCATGCCTGGCTGCGTGCCCGGCATATGAGCGATGGCGCGAGCGCCGGTTTTCGCGCCATATGCGAGGCAGCGAGCCGTTTTGCGGGATCGAACTGATCACATCAGATCGCGCGGAATTCGCTTTTCCTCGAAAATTTTTTCGAAAATTTGCGTATTGCCTTCAAAGGCGATGACGGACGCACGGATGATCCATTCGGCTGCCGTGCAATAAATCGTCGCCGTCGCCACCGTGCGGACATACCATCCCGGCCGCCGCATGTCGCATGTCCAGATCGAGGTTCCACTCATCGACAGCGGATCGTCGGGCGCGATGGACCAGACCTCTTCGCGGAGCTGGCGCGTGGAAAGACCCGTGCCCGGATGTTCAAAAAGGCCGGTATCCTCACGGATTTCATAATGGGTCTTGTTGGCGGAGAGATCGCGCACGACCTGACGCTTCGTCGCGGCCGGAGCATGTTCAATATATTTCGGCAGCGGATCGGGATTATCCGGCTGCTTGATATCGATGGTTTCATAGGCACCGAGCTTTGGCAGGCCGAAACCAATGGAGGCGATGTCGATCGTCAGACCCGGATTTTCCGGCGGCGGCAGGATCATTGGCCAGTATGCGGTGGAGAGCGAAAGAGCGATGCGGTGGCCTTTGCGGAAGCGATAACCGCAGGCATCCAGCGTTAGCCTGATGGTGGTGCGTTCGCCCTTCTTCAGGGGCTGCGGTTCGGCATTGCCCTCTCGATGAGCAAGATTGAGCACGCCGAAAGAGACGCGTGTCGCTGTGCCGTCCGGGTGGAGATCGATGAGCCTGGCGCAAAGATTGGCCGTTTCGGCATCGCAGCGTAGCGACAGAGTGACGACCGGACGGCCGAGATAGTCATGATCGACGGCCAGCGGCGTGGTCTGGAAGGTCAGCGAACCGGCGTCATCGAGGCGCTGGTCGATCGCCATTTCGGCATCCGGTTTCAGCGTGAAATATTCGCCCGAAGTCGTCCCTGTATCGAGGGGCGAGCGCAGATAGACGGCATGTTCCGGCGCATGCGGGATCGGCATGCCTTCCATCAGCGTGCCGAACTGTTCGACATAGAAGCATTGCATCTCCGGCTTTTGCCAATCCTGCTTGGCGATCCAGAAGCCGGGGTCGAAATCACGGCGCGGCGCAGGCCTTACAGCATCAAGAATATAGGCGCGCACCTGCGGCACGCCCTCTACACCATTTTTGTCGCCGCGCAGCCAGCGGTTCCACCAGGCGATCGCCTCGCCATGGAAATCGGCGCGGGGCTTCGGCCAGGCAAAATGGGGATATTTATGAACCCACGGACCGATCAGCGCTTTCGCCCTATCGCCGAGACCTTCGACGGCCATCAGCGGCGTGTTGCGATAGCCATCCGCCCAACCGGCAATGACAAGGGCGGGGATTTCGACATCGGCGAAATTCTCGCAGATCGAGCCGTGCCGCCAGAAATCGTCGCGGCGCTGATGCTGGAGCCATTCCTCCATGAAGAAAGGCTCATTCTCCAGGCGTTGCAGCCACATATCCCGCCAGCGGTCGCCAACGATCTCCGGGTCGGGAGAGCGGGACTGATAACCGAGCATGGTGGTAGCCCAGGAGAGCTGCGCCGAGAGATGGCAGCCATTCTTGTAGTGGATATCGTCATTATAGCGGTCGACCGTGGAGGCGATCGATATCACTGCCTTGAGCGCGGGCGGGCGCAGCGCCGCGACCTGCAAGCTGTTAAACCCGCCCCAGGAAATGCCCATCATGCCGACGGAGCCGTTCGACCAGGGCTGTGCTGCGATCCAGGCGATCAGTTCACAGGCATTGGCGAGTTCGAGCTCCGTATATTCGCCGTCGATAACGCCATCGGATTCGCCGGAGCCGCGAATATCGACGCGAACACCGGCGATGCCGGCTGCGGCAAACACCGGGTAAGTCGATTCATCGCGGGGGCTCGTTCCATCGCGTTTGCGGTAAGGCAGGAATTCGAAAACGGCCGGCACCGGATCGCTTTCCGCACCGTCCGGCATCCAGATGCGCGCCGCAAGACGCGTGCCGTCGTTCAGCGTGATCCAATGGTTTTCGATCGTGGTAAAGCTGCGGTCGGTCATGACGGGCTCATTCCGATATTGCTGGCCGATATTGCTGGCGCGATGATTTTAAAGCCATGGGGAGCGAACGTCATGCTATCAATTCCCGGCGCTTTCCATCTTTCTCGTCGTCAGGACACGCTCCAGCCAGCCGATCTCCATTTCCGGCACCGATTTCAACAGCAGATCCGTATAGTCGTCGAAAGGCGGCGAAAGCACCTTCGATTTCGGCCCGAAGCGCACGAGCTTGCCGCGATGCATGACCGCGACACTATCGGCGATGGCGCGCACGATAGCGATGTCGTGGGTGATGAAGATGTAGGAAAGCTGGGATTCCTCTTGCAGCCGCATCAGCAGTTTCAGGATGCCTTCGGCAACAAGCGGATCGAGCGCCGAGGTGGGCTCGTCGCAGAGGATGAGTTCCGGCTTGGCCGCCAGGGCACGCGCAATCGCGACACGCTGTTTCTGGCCTCCGGAAAGCTCGGCCGGATAACGGTCGATGAAACCATTGCCCATCTCGAT
Organism: Rhizobium cerradonense; assembly: GCF_030182455.1. Classification (NCBI taxonomy): domain Bacteria; kingdom Pseudomonadati; phylum Pseudomonadota; class Alphaproteobacteria; order Hyphomicrobiales; family Rhizobiaceae; genus Rhizobium; species Rhizobium cerradonense. The sequence continues at coordinate 107,398 of NZ_JAQJCK010000008.1, read as the reverse complement.
CTCTTCGAGCAGCTCTTTCACCCGCGCCGTCTTTGCCGCGCCCCGCAGGCCATAATAGAAGGTGAGGGGACGGCCGATGATGTCGCGCACTGTCTGGCGGGGGTTCATGGCGGTATCGGCCATCTGGTAGATCAGTTGAATGCGCCGCAGCTCGTTGCGCGAGCGGTTTCTGAGGGCTGGAGTCAGCGGTTTCTTGTCGAAAGAAATCCCGCCATCGCTGGGCGGCAGCAGTCCGGTGATGACACGGGCAAGCGTCGATTTACCGGAGCCGGATTCACCGACAATGGCAAGCGTCTGACCTTTTGGTACATGTAGAGAAACATCGTGCAGCACCTTGAAACCGTTCGAATATTGCGCGCTGACGTGTTCGACTTTCAAAAGCGTGTCGGATTGATCGACCGCCTCCTCGCGTGCGGTCTGGCGAACGTTGACGAGGGCGCGGGTATAGTCTTCCCGCGGCGCCTCGATGATCTGCTGCACGGGCCCGTATTCCACCTTTTTGCCGTGCCGCAATACCATGATGTCGTCGGAGATCTGCGCGACGACGGCAAGGTCATGGGTGATATAAAGGGCTGCCGTATGGGTCTCCTCGATGGCGTGCTTGATCGCCGCCAGAACGTCGATCTGCGTCGTCACGTCGAGTGCGGTCGTCGGCTCGTCGAAGACGATCAGCTCGGGATTGGAGCAGAGCGCCATCGCCGTCATCGCGCGTTGAAGCTGGCCACCCGAGACCTGGTGCGGAAAACGATCGCCGAAGGTCTCCGGGTTGGGCAGGCCGAGGACCCGGAAGAGGTAAAGCGCGCGCTTCCTCGCCTCGTCTTTCGTCATCAAGCCATGCTTGACGGAGGCTTCGATCACCTGTTCGCCAAGCTTGTGGGCCGGATTGAAGGCAGCCGCAGCCGATTGCGCGACGTAGCAGACGCGTGCCCCGCGAATCCTCCGAATGCCCGATTTTCCGAGCGGAAGAATATCGACGCCGTCGAGCAGCACTGCGCCGCCGGTGATCTCCGCGCCGCCGCGGCCATAGGCGAGCGCCGAGAGGCCGATGGTGGATTTGCCGGCGCCGGACTCGCCGATGAGGCCGAGCACCTTGCCCTTTTTTAGGTCGAAGGAGACGCCGTCGACGATTGTGACCCGCTTCGGCGGCTCGCCGGGCGGATAGCTGGTCGCTTCGATCTTGAGATCGCGAACGGAAAGAAGCTCAGGCATCGCCACGTCCTCCCTTGAGGCTGGAGGTGCGCTTCAAGAGCCAGTCGACCACCAGATTGACACAGACCGCGAGCGCCGCAATCGCGGAGCCCGGCACGAGAGCGGCGGAAATGCCGAAGATGATGCCGTCCTTATTGTCCTTGACCATGCCGCCCCAATCGGCCGACGGCGGCTGTATGCCGAGCCCGAGGAATGACAGCGTCGACAGGAACAGGATCGAAAAGGCAAAACGCAGGCCGAACTCCGCCAGCAATGGCGAGAGCGTGTTCGGCAGGATTTCACGGAAGATGATCCAGACCTTGCCTTCGCCGCGCAGTTTGGCGGCTTCCACGAACTCCATGACCGCGACGTCCAGCGCGACGGCGCGGCCGAGGCGATAGACGCGCGTGGAATCGAGGATCGCCATGACGAGGATGAGCACGGCGAGATTCTGCGGTAGCACGGCGAGCACCACCAGCGCGAAGATCAAGGTCGGGATGGACATCATCAGATCGTTGAAACGCGAGAAGACCGTGTCGATCAATCCGCGCGAGACAGCGGCGGTGAAGCTGAGGATGATGCCGAGCGAAAACGAAATGATCGTCGCGGCCAGCGCCACGAACAGCGTGGTGCGGGCGCCGTAGATAAGCCGCGAAAGGATATCGCGGCCGAGATTGTCAAGGCCGAAGAAATACTGCGCGTCGGCTGGCTGCCAGACGTTGCCGACGACTTCGGTTTCGCCATAGGGCGCGATCAGGGGGGCAAAGATCGCACAGATGAAAGCCAGCAGAATGCCGATGATGCCGACCCAGGCAGTGATGGGGATGTCTCTCAATCTCATCGTGGATGCCTCAGGCGCGGGTTGGCGACGATCGCCAGGATATCGGCAACCATGTTGAGCAGGATGTAGACGGCGGCGAAGATCAGGCCGCAGGCCTGGACCACCGGCATGTCGCGCACGGTGACGGCATCGACCATGTACTGGCCCATGCCGGGATAGACGAAGACGACTTCCACCACCACGACACCGACGATGAGATAGGCAAGGTTCAGCGCCACGACGTTGATGATCGGCGCCAGCGCATTGGGGGCGGCATGTTTGACGATCGCGCGGAAGGCGCTGAGGCCCTTCAATTCCGCCGTTTCCATGTAGGCGGAGGACATCACCGAGAGGATCGCGGCCCGCGTCATGCGCATCATATGGGCGAGGACAACGAGCACCAGCGTTGCCGTCGGCAGCGCGATGGCCTTCAATCGGTCGACAAATCCCATGCCGTCATAGACGGTCGCCGGAAAGGTCGCGACCCCGAATTTCACGGCGAAAAACAGAATGAGCAGATAACCGATGAAGAATTCCGGCAACGAGATCGCCGCCAGCGAGATCACGTTGATGATCTTGTCGGGCAAACGGTTTCGGAAATGCACGGCCAGCATGCCGAGCCCGACGGCAAGCGGCACGGAGATCACTGCGGCAAAGGCGGCAAGGAAAAGCGAATTGCCGAGACGTTTGCCGATTTGTTCGCTGACGGAGTTCTTGCTGGCCCAGGATGTACCGAAATCGCCCTGCACGGCGTTGCCGAGCCATTCGACATAGCGGGTGGTCACAGGCCGATTGAGGCCGAGTTCGGTGCGGATATTGGCGACGGCCTGCGGTGTCGCCGACTGGCCGAGATAAGTGGTCGCGAAATCGCCCGGCAAGGCTTCGAGGCCGCCGAAGATCAGGACCGAGACCGCGAAAAGCAGCACGAGGCTGAGCAGGAAACGCTCGATGATGAGGGACAACAGCGGAAAGCGCTGCTTGAAACGCAATCCGGGCAGCACTGTGCTGGGTTGTAGATTGGACATGACTGATGCCTCGCGCTGAAACGTCTGGAGGACCGCGAAGGTTTTCCGCGATCCCGGTTCCGTTAGAGATAAGGGCGTTTCTGCCCTGCTTCGGGCATCAGGTCTCCAACCAGACGCGGGTCGCGACGTAGCCGTTCGACATATCGTTGCCGATGTCGTGGACATAGCCCTTCACCTGCTTGGTGGAGGCGTTCACGAAGTCGTTGAACATCGGCAGAATGACGCCGCCCTCGTCGCGGACCATCATCGCCATGCTGCGATAAAGCTCCTTGCGCTTGGCTTCGTCGAGTTCCGAGCGGGCTTCCAGGAGAAGCTTGTCGAAGTCCGGACGCTTAAAGCGGGTGTCGTTCCAGTCCGCCGTCGAGAGATAGGCGGTGGAATACATCTGATCCTGCGTCGGGCGGCCGCCCCAATAGGAGGTGGAGAAGGGCTGGACGTTCCAGACGTTGGTCCAGTAGCCGTCGCCCGGCTCGCGCTTGACCTCGATGTTGATGCCGGCCTTCTTGCAGCTTTCCTGATAGAGGACCGCGGCGTCGACGGCGCCCGGGAAGGCGACTTCCGATGTGCGCAGCAGCACGGAGCCGCTGTGGCCGGACTTCTTGTAGTGGAAGGCTGCCTTATCGGGATCGTAGGTACGCTGCTCGATGCCTTCGGGGAAGAGGGCGTAGGTGCTATTGATCGGGAAGTCGTTGCCGACCTTGCCGTAACCGCCGAGGATCTTCTTCACCATGGTTTCGCGGTCCATGGCATATTTCAGCGCCAGGCGAAGGTCGTTATTGTCGAAGGGCGCTGTGGTGCAATGCATGATAAACACGTAATGCCCGCGGCCGGCGGTCGACAGGATTTCGACATTGGGCGCGCGCTTCAACAGGTCCACGGTCTTTGGATCGACGCGATTGATGTAGTGCACCTGACCGGACGACAGCGCGGCGATACGTGCCGTCGCATCGTTCATGCCGATGATTTCGATCGAGTCGACATAACCGCGATCAGTACGCCAATCGTCCTTGTTCTTCTCGAACGTCGCGCGCACGCCGGGCTCGAAACTGACGAGCTTGTAAGGACCGGTGCCGATCGAAGCGAGGGGATCGTCATTACCGCCATTCGGCTGGATGACGAGATGGTAGTCGGAGAGCAGCAACGGCATGTCGGCGTTGCCTTCGGTCAGCGTCAGGACGAGATTGTCACCATCGGCCTTGATCTCCTTGATCGATTTCATGACGCCGAGCGCGCCTGATTCCGACTTGCTGTCGGTGTGGCGCTTGAGGGTGGCGACGACGTCGTCGATGGTCAGCTCCTTGCCATTGTGGAACTTGACGCTCTTGCGGATCTTGAAGGTCCAAGTGGCCGCGTCCTTCGACGGCTCCCAGGATTCGGCAAGTGCCGGCACGGCGGCACCGGTCAGGGGATGAGATTCCACCAGCATGTCGCCCCAGCAACGGCCGACGCAGAACATGAACTGTGACAGGAATTTTGCCGGGTCCTTGGAATCGGTTGCGGCACCGCCTTCGAGGCCGAGTTTCAGATGGCCACCGCGCTTCGGTTCGGCTGCCATCGCGCTTTCGGTGAAAAGCTGATCGGCAAGTGCCAATGTCATGCCGGCCGCCATGGCGCGCCCCATGAATTCGCGACGGCTGAGACCGCCGGAGGTCACACGGCTTGCCAAGTGTTTCGTGTAATCTTTCATTCCCCTGTTCCTTCTTCTTGATGCGTTGATAGAACTTTCGGGCAAAGCTTCGGATGCGGTTTCCTCTCCGCCGGAAGCTCGATTGCCCGCGATCATGCGGGAAAATAATGCGGTTGTCGCCGCCTTCTCACTTTCCTTTCCAGATTGGGCTTCGCTTCTCCGCGAATGCCCTTGCGCCTTCCAACTGATCCTCGCTCGAATAGAGGGCATCGACGGTCGCAAACTGCCGTTTGGTGATCTTGTTCATGGCAGTCTGAAACGTCGTTCCCTCCGCTTCGCGGACAATTTCCTTGATGGCTGCGTAGACGAGCGGCGGGCCGCTTTCGAGAAGCCGGGCAAGTTCCCAGGCTCGGCTCATCAATTGATCCGCAGCGACGATCTCATTGACGAAGCCCCAACGATGAGCCTCGGCAACGTCAAGCCAGCGGCCGGTCAGGAGCATGTCCATGGCGATATGATAGGGAATGCGCTTCGGCAATTTGATCGATGCGGCGTCTGCGACAGTTCCCGAGCGGATTTCGGGAAGCGCGAAGGTCGCATGCTCGGCGGCGATGATCAGATCGGCGGAAAGAGCAATCTCGAAGCCGCCGCCGCAACAGATGCCGTTGACGGCGCAAATCACCGGCTTGTTGAGATCGCGAAGCTCCTGCAGACCCCCGAAACCGCCGACGCCATAGTCGCCGTCGACCGCATCGCCGGCGGCAGCCGCCTTCAAATCCCAGCCGGCCGAAAAGAACTTCTCGCCGGCACCGGAAATGATCGCCACGCGCAGATCGGGGTCGTCACGGAAATCGCGGAAGATCAGCCCCATCTCGCGGCTTGTCGCAAGGTCGATGGCGTTCGCCTTCGGTCGGTCGATGATGACCTCCAAGATACCGTTGTCGCGCCTTGTGCCAATGGGGCTGTGCAACTTCCGCTACCTCCTTCGCCGGATGAGGGCATCCGCGGCAATGACGCCACGATTTTCAGGCAGAACCATCAATGGATTAATGTCCAGTTCTTCCAGTCGTGCGGCGTTTTTTACGACATATTCTGCCGCTGATAAGACGGCGTCGGCAACTGCATCGAGACTGCTCTTCGCCCCGCCACGATAGCCTTCGATCAACTTCCTGACCTTCAGCCGCGATATGGCGTCCAACACGTCTGTCTTCGTCACGGGAAGGGCTAAAATAACGGAGTCTTCAAGCAATTCCACTAGGATTCCACCCGCGCCGATCGTCAATGCCAATCCGACGACGGGATCGCGCACGGCGCCGACGATCAACTCGGCGACGGGGCGCTCGACCATCCGTTCGACGAGGTATCCGGAGGCGATCGGAACCATCCGCTGCGCCGCTCTTTGCACCGCCTCCACATCCCAGAGGTTGAGTGCGACGGCTCCGACCTCGGACTTGTGTTCGACGCCCAACGCCTTCAGGGCAACAGGAAAGCCGATACGGCGCGCCTGTTCTGCGGCCTCGCTCGGATTGGATGCCGTTTCGCCTAGGGGAATGGCGAGACCGGCGGCGGACAACTCCGCTTTGGCCGCCGCCTCGCTCAAGGTTTCGATCTCGCCTGCGATCACGGGAATATCGAGCAGCGGTAGCGGGGATTGAGCACGCCAGGCCATTCCGATCCGGCTTGCCACTTCCGCCGCCGTGATGGCTTCGCTAATGCCGCAGAGAGGCACTATGCCATCCCGCATTAGCTGCAAGGCAATCGTTTCCGGCATGTTTTCCGGCAGCGTCGCCAGGATGCCAGCGCGGGCGCCAGTGCGTTTTGCCGCAGCAGCAACGGCGGCAACCGTCGTCATCCAGTCCGCTGCATCGCAACGATCGTCGCGCGGAAAATCGAGGACGATCAGATTGAGCGCGTAGTCGCCTTCGAACATGGCGGTGAAGGCCTCCGATTGGCGTGAAAGATCGCCCCAAACGAAGGTGTGGTAGTCGAGAGGATTGGAGAGCGTCACCATCTCGCCGAGGCTGTGCCGCAAGGCCGGCAATTGCTCCGGTTTCAGAGCGCGAAAATCCACCGCCCGGCCGGTCGCAGCATCGGCCATTAGCGAGGCCTCCCCGCCGGAACAGCTCATCGAAGAGATCGCATTGCTTTGCAGTGGGCCAGTCACGTGCAGCAGTTTCAGCGTTTCGACGAGTTCCGGCAGGGTCGCGACCCGGCCGATGCCGAGGCGAGCGAGAACCGCATCGGCAACGGCATCGCTGCCGGCCAGGGATGCCGTATGGGAAACGGCGGCGCGCTGCGCCTGTTCGGATTTGCCGACCTTCAGAGCGATGACGGGTTTGCGCAATTCCCTCGCACGCACGGCAAGTTTTTGAAGGGTCTGGACGTTGCCGAACCCCTCGATATGCAGGCCGATCGCCGTAACGCGAGGATCTTCCAGGACGGCGAGGGCGAGATCGCACAATCCGATCTGCGCCTGGTTGCCTGCCGTCATCAGATAGCTGATGGGGAGGCCACGCCTTTGCATGGAGAGATTGATGGCGATGTTCGAGGATTGGGTGAGAATGGCAACACCGAGTTCGACACGCACCATTCCGTGCTGATCGGGCCAGAGCAGGGCGCCATCGAGACCGTTGATCACGCCATAACAATTCGGCCCGACGATCGGCATGTCGCCGGCCGCATCGACCAAGGCCTCCTGCAAAGTGGCACCATCGGCCAGTTCGGCGACGGCTTCGCTGAAGCCGGAGGCGTAGCAGACGGCGCCGCCGGCGCCTCTGGCTGAAAGCGCGCGCACGATATCGATAGTCAGCATCCGGTTAACACCGACGAAGGCGGCATCCGGTGCGGCGGGCAGGTCTTCCACCGATCGATAACAGCGGCGCCCAAGTACGTTATCGAGCGTCGGATGCACCGGCCAGATGTCCCCGGCAAAACCCATGCGATCGCATTGTTCGATGACCCGGCGCGCCTCACGGCCGCCGAAGACGGCGATCGTTTGCGGTCTGATCAGGCGATCGAGCGGGCGTTGCGTCATCCGATCACGCTCCGAATGGCCGCAGCAGATCGCGGCTGATGATGTGACGCTGAATTTCCGAGGTTCCGTCCCAGATGCGTTCGACGCGCGCATCGCGCCAGAAACGGGCAAGCGGCAGGTCGTCCATCAAGCCCATGCCGCCGAAAATCTGGATCGCCTCGTCGGTGACGCGGGCAAGCATTTCGGAGGCGTAGAGCTTGGCGGACGCAATCTCCCGATTGGCCGGGATGCCGGCATCCAGTTTCCACGCGGCGGATAGTGTCAGCAGGTCGGCGGCGTCGATCTCCGTGATCATGTCGGCAAGCTTGAACGACACGCCCTGATTGGCGCCTATCGGTTTGCCGAATTGTTTCCGCTCCGCCGCATAGGGCAGCGCCAGATCGAAGACACGGCGAGCGCGCCCGACACAGCTCGCGGCGACCGTCAGACGCGTCCCGTAAAGCCACTCATTGGCAATATCGAAGCCGCGATGCACCTCGCCAAGCACTTGGGATTTAGGCAGACGGCAATCCGTGAAGCTCAGTATGACGTTGTGATAGCCGCGATGGGAAACTGAATCGTAGCCCTTGAGGATCTCGAACCCCGGCGTGCCGCGATCGACCAGGAAAGCGGTGATCTTCTTCTTCACGCCCCTCGGCGTTTCCTCTTCGCCGGTTGCGGCAAAGACGATGACGAAATCGGCGATGTCGGCGTGCGAGATGAAATGCTTGGTGCCGTTCAGAACGAAATCGTCGCCATCCTGCCGGGCTGCGCATTTCATGCCGCGCATGTCGGAGCCGGCGTCGGGTTCGGTGATGGCGAGCGCGTCAATCTTCTCGCCACGCACGGCCGGCAGAAGATAGCGTTCGCGCTGCTCGCCCTCGCAGGCCATCAGAATTCCGGAAGGGCGGCCGAAGAAGACGGTGAGCCCCATCGAGCCCCGACCCAGCTCGCGCTCGACAAGGGTGAAGGTGACGTGATCAAGCCCGGCGCCACCGATTTCCTCGGGGAAATTGCAGGCATAGAAGCCGAGCTCGATGCATTTGCGCCGGATCTCGTCGCCAAGCTCAGGCGGCACGAGGCCGGTGCGCTCGACCTCGTTCTCATGCGGATAAATCTCCGTCTCCACGAAGTCGCGGACCGTCTGGACGATCATCTCCTGCTCTTCGTTGAGCCCGAAATTCATGATCGCTTCCTCCTAGCGCTTTTGTCCGACATGACGCCCGACGCCTTCAGGCGCAGGCAGTTTTGCATGGGCCTCGGCAATCGGCCTTATTTTGCTCAGCACCTCCTCCGGTGCGGGAGCGGCTTTGCCGGCCTTGGCGTCGACATGCAGCAGCATCTGTTCGGCGGTGGCGATCGCTTCGCCGGTTATCGTGTCGTAGATCGTATGGAACACGTGCAGTCGCTTCTCGTCGGCGGACAGAAGCTGGCAGGTGGAATGGATAGCTTGGCCGAGCTTGGCTTCGCCAAGATGGCGAATATGAGTCTCCACCGTATAGTAGCTGTGACCGCGCTCGACATAATCGAGATCGACACCGATCAGGCGCAGCAGCGCGTCAGACGTATCGCCGAAGACCTGCAGATAGCGGTGTTCGGTCATATGGCCGTTGTAGTCCACCCATGCCGGGCTGACTTTGGTTTCGATAAGCCGCAACGGCTGCGCGACATCCGACAGCATTTTGCCGCCGCCGGCGGAGGCCCAGAGGCCGTGCTCGAATTCCTTAAGCAGCTTGCCGGCGCCCCAGCCCTTGTCGCCATGGCTGCCCTTCAGCGTCTGCAGGATGCCGACGAGATTTTCGTCGCGAATGCGCTCCAGCTCGCGGATCGACAGGCCTGCCGCCTGTTCGTCCGACTGCTGGCCGATCTTTTCGACAAGGGCGTCGTCGAGATCGACGACATCCATCAGCTTCGTCCAGTTCCATTGCAGGGCCGGGCCGAACTGCGCCAGGAAGTGCCGCATACCCGCTTCGCCGCCGGCAATGCGGTAGGTCTGGAACAGACCCATCTGCGCCCAGCGCAGGCCAAAGGAATAGCGGATGACGTCATCCAGCGTCTCTACCGTGCAGATATCGTCCTTGATCAGCCAAAGCGCCTCGCGCCACAGGGCTTCCAGCAGACGGTCGCCGACGAAAGCTTCGATCTCCTTGGCAATGTGCACGCCCTTCATGCCGATTGGCGGCAGTCGGGCCATGGCGGCCTTGATCGTTTCCATCGAAGTCTTTTCACCGCCGACGATTTCGACGAGCGGCAGCAGATAGACGGGGTTATAGGGATGGGCGACGAAGAGGCGTTCCGGATGACGCATATCGCGTTGCAGATCGGTTGGCAGCAGCCCCGAAGTGGATGAGCCAATCAGGGCATCGGGCCTTGCTACCGCATCGATCTGCGTCAGGACTTTACGTTTGAGGTCGAGCCGCTCGGGCACGCTTTCCTGGATCCAGTCGGCATCGCCGACGGCCGCTTCAAGCGTGTCCCTGAAAGTGAGCTTGCCGCGCGGCGGAAACGGCGCACCGGTCAGCATCGCATAGGCTTTTTCCGCGTTCGCCAGAACTTCGCCGACGATGCGGGTCGCTTCCGGATGCGGGTCGAAGACATCGACATCGATACCCGCCAGCAGAAAGCGGGCAATCCATCCGCCGCCGATGACGCCGCCGCCGATGCAGGCTGCCTTGTTGATCCTGGTCATGGTGGCCTCAGCGCTTCGTCAGTTTTAGCTTCTTGCGGACATCCTCGGGGCCGATGATGCGCGCGCCCATGCCTTCGACCACCTGCACCGCCTTTTCGACGAGCTGCGCATTGGTCGCGAGCATGCCCTTTCCGGCATAGAGATTGTCCTCGAGCCCAACGCGAACGTTGCCGCCGGCAAGGATCGCCGCCGCCGGATAGGCCATGGCGTTACGGCCGATCGAAAAGGCCGAGAAGGTCCAGCTTTCGGGAACGTTATTGACCATCGCCATAAAGGTGTTGAGGTCATCGGGCGCCCCCCAGGGGATGCCCATGCAAAGCTGGATGAGGACCGGGTCCTCAATAAGACCCTCCTCGGCAAGCTGCTTGGCAAACCAGAGATGACCGGTATCGAAAGCTTCGATCTCGGGACGCACGCCGAGATCCGTCATCTTCTTTGCCATCGCCCGCAGCATGGAGGGCGTGTTGGTCATGACATAGTCGCCGAGACTGAAGTTCATCGTGCCGCAATCGAGCGTGCAGATTTCCGGCAGGCATTCGGCGACGTGGCTGACGCGCTCGGAGGCGCCTGCCATGTCAGTACCGCGGGCGTTAAGGGGCAGGGGGCTTTCAACATCGCCGAAGATCAGGTCGCCGCCCATGCCGGCGGTCAGGTTGAGCACCACATCGACATCCGCAGAGCGGATGCGATCCGTCACTTCCCTGTAGAGATCGTTGCGGCGGCTCGCGGCGCCGGTCTCGGGGTCGCGGACATGGCAGTGGACGACGGCGGCACCAGCCTTGGCGGCATCGATCGCGGATTCCGCGATCTGCTTGGGAGTGATCGGAACATGGCTGGATTTGGAAACCGTGTCGCCGGCGCCGGTGACGGCGCAGGTGATGAAGACATCGCGGTTCATCGCAAGAGGCATTTTTGTTCTCCCTCGTATTGAGCCCATTACGAGGCATGCGACGTTCCAATGCTTTGCATTTTCGGAAGAGAACGATACATTACCGGAAATATCAGGGAATGCCCGTGCTGACTTCGTCCAACACACCACTCGACATCGATCTGCTGGTGCTTCCGGAAACGAACCTGATCCTGATTGCTTCGGTGATCGAACCGTTGCGTGGGGCCAATCGTATCTCCGGAGCCGAGATCTATCGCTGGCGCTTGTTTACACTTGATGGCGCGCCCGTCGAAACGACGAGCCATATCCCGGTTCCTGCGTCGGGCGGCTTCCGCCCCACAAGCGACACCACTCCGCTCTTCGTGCTGGCGAGCTACAATTGGCGGCGCAGCGCGACGCAGGCGCTGAAGATGCAGTTGTCGCAGACGGCGCGCTACCGTTCGATGATGGCGGGCATCGAATCCGGTAGTTGGCTGCTCGCCGAAGCAAGCCTTCTCGACGATGTTTCGGCGGCTGTTCATTGGGAGGATTTCGACGATTTCGCGCTAGCCTATCCGCAGGTCCGTGCCGTCAAGGATCGTTTCGTGATCGACGGCAAGCGCATCACCACCGCCGGCTCGCTGCCGACCGTCGACCTGATGCTGGAGATCATCCGGCGGCGGCAGGGCTATTCACTTGCGCTCGAAGTCAGCAGGCTTTTTATCTACGAGCCGGCCAATACGCGGAGCGCGGCTGAGCTTTCGCCCTCGACCGCCGGCTTGCGGATGCGCGACCCGCGCGTTGCACAGGCCATTCGTCTGATGGAGGAAAACATCGAGCAACCGCTGGTCCTGACGCGCCTGGCGCGGCGCATCGGCCTCAGCGCTCGCCATCTCCAGGCGCTCTTTCAGGAAAGCATCGGCGCGCCTCCACATGTGCATTATCTCGCCCTTCGGCTCAACGCCGCGCGCCGCAAGGTGATCGAGACCAAGGATTCTTTCGCTGAGATTGCCGCGACAACCGGCTTCAACTCGGCTTCGGCATTTTCCCGAAGCTATCGCGCCAGTTTTTCGGAAAGTCCCTCCGGCACGCGGCGGCGCCTGCGCGGGCGCTCTACGGCTGCAGCAGAGCCGACATAGGCTGGAAGGCTTCCCGCACCATTTCCGCGAGCTCCTGGATCGCCTCGCTGGAATGATAGGGATTGCGGCGAAGCACGACGCGCGAGGAATCGACCGGCGGAAAGCCGTCGTCGCTCGTCAGCTCCCGGCAGCCATGCGGAATGTTGCTGCGGGATAGTGTCGTAACGGCAAGGCCGGCGGAGACGGCGTTTTTCAGGCCGGAACTGGTATCGGCAACGAAGGCGATGCGATAGGGCCGCGCCTGCTGCTCCAGGGAACGCAGGGCAAAGTCGCGCGCCCAGGTCGAGTTCCGGTATGTCGCAACAGGCAGCGGCGTTGCGTCATGCAAGCGGTGCACCAATGATGTCACCCAGACTGTCGGATCGATGCAGAGCACCTCGCCAGTGGTCTGATTGCTCCAGTCGAAGACCACAGCGATATCGAGTTCGTCCTTCTCCAGCGCGCTGAGATTTCGAGCGGTGTAGTCGCAGGAAACGGTCACTTCGACGGCCGGGTGCCGGACAGCGAAGGCGGCAAGCGCCGCGGGCAGGACGGTTTGGCTATATTCCTCGGGAATTCCGATCCGCACAGGTCCATTCAACGGTTTGGTGCGGATCGTTGCTGCAGCCTCGTTTAACAGGTCGACGATCCGTCGGGCGTAGGGCAGCAACTGATTTCCCGGCCGGGTCAGCACGACCCCACGTGCGCTTCTTTCGAATAGCGCCTCGCCGACAATTTCTTCGAGACGCTTGATTTGGGCGCTGACGGCCGATTGCGTGCGGCCAATGCGCTGTGCGGCAACGGAAAAATTCGACGTCTCGGTGATGATGAGAAACGTCCGGAGCAAATCGCTTTCGATGGGTTCGCGCATGGGCAAGCCACAAAAATTTCCGATGGCATATATCTCTACTATTCGTTTGTCTGATGTCAAATATCGGCGCACACAGGGGCGATCCGTTCAGGTGCTTCGCTTCCGAGATACCGCACATGACCATTCAGGCCCCCGCCAGATCATTCTCTGCCAATGAGTACGAAAAGGGCGTCGCCCTCGTCGTTGCGGCAACGCTCGCTTGGAGCGCCAGCGGCGTCTATGCGCGGCTGCTGACGACGGATCTCTGGACGGCGATCGCGTGGCGGTCCCTGTTCGGCGGATTGTTCCTGCTGATCCCGAGCTTCTTTCTTGAAGGCGGATTCTCGCGTCGCCAATGGAGCTCGGTCTTTCACCCGTCGGGGCTTGCGATGATCGCCTGCCAAACCTTCAGCCAGGCCTGCTTCATCGGCGCGCTTTATATGACCACCGTCGCGAATGTGACCATGATCTATGCCACGGCGCCCTTCATCGCCGCCTTCCTCGGCTGGGCGATCTTGAAGGAGCGGGTGCCGCGGAGAACGCTGATTGCAGGCGGCGTCTGCCTGCTCGGTGTGGCGATCATCGTTGCCTCCTCGATCGGCGGCGGCACCGGTCTCGGCGATCTCCTAGCACTTGGGATGACGGCCTCATTCGCCTTAGTCATCATCATTCCGCGCATCGACCGCAGTGTACCGAGCCTGCCGCCGACCATCATCGGCGCCTTCCTGACACTCGTCATCTTTGCACCGTTCAGCTCGGTCGGTTCGCTCGATCTGCACAACTGGCTGGTGCTTGCCGCCTTTGGAGCAACCAATTTCTCCTTTGCGCTCGTCCTGTTTCTCGCCGGCGCGAAGCGCATGCCGCCCGCGGACGCCGCTCTTATCGGGACGATGGAGATTGTGCTCACGCCATTCTGGGTCTGGCTGTTTTTTTCCGAAAAACCGCCGCTTGCCACCTTCGTCGGCGGCGCCATCATTCTTGCCACCGTCCTCTGGCACACGTTCATCGATCTCAAGAAGAGCCGGCACAGCCCAGAGCCTAGAACAAGATGCCCGTAAGACCAGACCTGGAAGGTATCGCGCTTGAAACCAGACCCTAGACCGAGAGGGGCGATATGCCTCATCGATCTCCATGACGAATATAAATATTCTCTTATAAGCTGTATATTTGTTCAGCTAACATTCATTTAGCGGAAGGCAAATAAACAATCGCCGCAACGCCTTGCGGTTGATTGAGGCTCGGCTGCTGACAGCTCACGAGGCAGGCGGCCGGGCCTCTCAATTCCCTGAACGGCACGGATAACTCGCATGCGGCTGCTTCTCGCTTTGATTGACTGGCTCTCGGGCCGACGCTGGAAGCGGGCGGAGCAGGAGACTGTTCACTATTCCGCCGATGATCCATGGGTACTCCGGCAGATTGAAGCGTTCGAGCGGGAATTGAAGCACTAAGGCGCGCCAGTGAAATGCGGACGTAGAGCCGGGTGTTTTACCTCCGGATCGACCGATATTGATAATGACTTGGACCTCACACGAGTCATCCCGCTGGCGATGGGGATCTTGTCGTGGTGACGGGCGTCTTATTCGCGCTCCCCGCGGACACTCCAGTAAAATACGTCGAGCTTGTGGCTGGGAGTTGCGCCTTGGAACGTATCACCGAAAGCCTTGTCGAGGATGGAGGGGTTGAACACGACCTTTTGTGAAAGAAACTCAAAAAAACTGGCGACCAGTAACTGACGCGCGGTACCCCTATTGTCATTCTCGGGCCTAGCCTTCCCGAAGACTGCGTAGCGATCGTTAGTATAAGTCCTCGTGCCATTGTCATACGCGCATCCCGGGATCATCTTGACGTTTTCGGTAATGATTTCGAGATCACCCACGAAATAGTGAAAATCATCATGGCAGAATGCGTTTGCCGCGGCTGTATACCCGCTATAGGACTTGACCCTGTTTTCAGTACCTTCTCCGCACAAAGGCTTTGAATCCGGATTCAGCGGATCGCCGCGCAAGTAATCGATTAGCGCGTCTTCGAATTTGGGAAGCTCATGCGCAATCAGAAGCGCATTGATTCCCTCATTCTGAGCTGTCGTCCCACCTACAAGACCGATTAATGGCTTTTTGGGGTAGGAACAGATTTTATCCGGCGGATCCTCCCCCTTGCGTGTGATGTAGCTTATCCCGGTTAAAAAGAGCGGCGCAGAAACCATGAAGCCGTTGCGCCGTTCATTGGTGATCGTTGCCGGATCGCAGAGTATGTCAAACTTGACGCCAAGGTCGAGGAAACGCGAATCGTTTATCGGGGAAATAGTGTTGCTCGTGGTGGCGTCTTTGCCTGCAACGGTGGCCGCAGCGGCTAACGCTTCTTTTTCACGCGCCTCGTCAATGTCGTAGATGCCGATATCATTGAAGGTCAATTCGCCTGGCTTTGCGTCCAGTATCATCTCGGCGAGGGCGGCATCACATATTCGCACCATGTAGCCCGTATAACCGGCTCGTTCCAACGGACCGCGTGCCGCATCGGATGCCTTCTCGCCGGGCAGGCTCGACCTATAAGAAAATGGCCGGGCATCGCTTCGGACCCCGATGCAAAGCTGCGTCTTCTCGTTGCATGTCGTGACTGGCGGTTGCTGGGGAGGCTCGGCTTCCGCGACCCCTCCCGCGATAAAGACAAAACACGCAAAAAGCGAACTGAGCAGTGCAGTATTCATTGATCGCCCCCTTAGTTCAGTTTCTATTTCACGTCGTCGTCTCCAGCCTCCGTAATCTCAAGCATAACGGCGAATGTCAGAAGAAATAGAAATGGAACGAAGCAAAAAATAAACGTATCTCTCGTTTGTTGTGAGAACAAAGCGGCTTTTGGTGCTGAGGGAAGTGCAGATCCATAGGTCAGGAAAATCGCAAGCCACATATATCCCGCATATACTGCAGAGAAAATAATACTGATTAATACTGTCCAAAAAACACTGAGATGTCTGTGCTTATCCATAATAACGAGGGCCGCGAATGAGAGGATCAGCCCGGCCCCAAAATGGAGGGCAAAAAACTCCCCTGATTGTTCAAACAGAAAAATGATTTGCGTTTGTGTCAGATGAAAATTTACGGCCCATGCCAACTTAGCAAAGTTTACCGCAGCCGACGCAAAAACTGCGATAAGCCCCGACAGCAAGGACATGCCAAGCAGCGTTAGGAACGGAAACTGATAGAATTTCCAGTCCGTTCGCCATGATTGTTGCTCGATGCGTACCTCGCGCGCGACGAGCACAAAGAAAACGCTCAAGAGAACCAGAAGTCCCGAATGAAGAGTATCCCAGGCTGTCGTTTCGATGAAAATGGGCCGTTGCGTAAGATTATATCGGCGAATGGCTTCCTTCGTCTTGCAATCGGCGTCAGTTGGGGAACAAACAGGTTGGGCGATGGTATCCTTTGTATTTAATTTATCATTGTTCGCGCTTGCATTATTGTTTGCTCTCACTTGATTAGCAATTTCGTTCTCTAAGACGCGTGTTTGTTCGCTATACACGCCTGGATCACTTTGCACTTTCCAGTCACGCCACTGGTTGTAAATGAGAAAAGTCGCGATTGCGCCAAGGACCAAGCCAACCATCATGCTGATCGCGAACGAGTTTTGTTCGGCGTTATATTTTTCCTGGATTCGCTTTATGGTTTTTTCCATCGGGCTCAGAGGTCTTGTTTCTTCTTTCCTTTGAGACTTCTGACCGAGTTTCGGAGGGCGCCTGCGGAGCAAGCCGCTTTGGCTGAAGACTGACCGGTTATTGCGCACGAACAAGACGGCGAACACTGCCATCGTATTCGATCGCGCGATCGCCGCTTCGCGCTGGAGATTCGAAAGAGCCTCCCATATTTCATGTATATCGGGCTTTGCGGCTCCGTCTTCGCCGCCGGATTGAAGCTTCTTTTGTAAAGCAGCTATGAGGTCGTGCAAGGCGGTGAGCTGCCCGTCGAGTTTGTTCGACAGTGCTTCCAGCTCAGACATTTGATATAGCGGGAAGTACAGCATTCGATTATTCGCGTTTGTAGCGACCGAGAGATAGTCAATCGTGGCCAACGATGACTCAATCTCCGCTATTTTCCTGCTTAAACCGATACTACTCTTGATTGATTCAGTCGCGTCGCGAAAACTTGTGACCAACAATCCCGGTTGATCTCTTAGGAACTCCTCATAGTCCACGCTGCGTAGACTCTCTATGACCCTGTAGACGCCCCGGGGGATACCGGCCATCCGATGAGCAAGACTTCTCATCGTCGCTTCGATGGGTTTGACAGCGCCAATCGACAGGAATGAAATTAAGAGGGCAGAAACGAAGATGGGTTTGCCGTAGCTCGTCGCAGACAGTACCGACGGGTCACTTGCGGGCAACAGGACGTTGTCGGTTGCGCCGATTTCGCTTCTGGCCTTGCTCGCGCTCAATAACAGGTCATACACCTCTGCCGAGCCCAAGACCACGGCGTAGACGATAAGGTATAAGGCAGCATAGAAGGTGAAACCGGCGATAATCTCGCCGGTCGTGCAGAGGTTCCTCACCTCGACTTCTTTGAGAATCGGGTGCAGCGAGAATGGATGGTCGCCGGTTTGCGAGTTGAAATTCCGAAATGCCTCGATCAGCAGCGTCACCGCTCCGGCTGCAATGGCGCCCGCGTAGATCAAATCGTTCATCGCCAGGCGTCCGAGGTCTATCTCTCAGGGGCAGTTTTGAGCTGATGAATTGCAGGGACCAGCGGCCATTGCTCGGTTCTCGTCAACGACGACAAAACCAGCAATTCCAAAAGCGAGGACACTCATCATCAATAAGAACTTGATCATGTGTTCACTCTTTTAATGGTGGTGATTTTTAATTATATCGCACTTAAAACTTGCGTCAACTGCGCAGCAAAGGACGTATGTTCGCCTGTTAGTCGACATATGTCGCCGTTCAGCTTTATGGCCAAAGCTCGTAGAAGTGCTGGACCGGCCCATGACCGGTTCCGACGGTGAGCGTTTCGGCCGCCGCAACCGCGCCCGCAAGATAATGCTTGGCGGTGGTAACAGCTTCCGTCAGTGTCGAACCCTTTGCGATCTCAGCGGCCAAGGCACTGGACAGCGTGCAGCCGGTTCCATGCGTATTCTTGGTTGGCATGCGACCCGCTTCGAACCAGGTCAGCCCCTCCGGGCTTGCGAGAACATCAGGGCTTTCATTGCCGGCAAGATGCCCGCCCTTGACCAGAACGGCCAGCGGACCGAGCTTTGCCAAGGCCTGGGCCTGCCGCGCCATCGTCTCGCGATTTTCGGCAACGGGTTCGTGCAGAAGCGCCGCCGCTTCGGGCAGATTGGGCGTCAGCAGCGTGGCCAGGGGAAGAAGCTGGTTGGTCAGGACGTCGACGGCATCCGCGGCAAGCAGCGCCGCACCGCCCTTGGCGATCATGACGGGGTCCAGCACGATTGGCACGCCTCGATGGGGAGCGAGCGCATCGGCAACGGCTTCGGCGATTGCCGCATTGGCAATCATGCCGATCTTGACGGCATCGACGCGTATATCGGCAAAGATCGCCTTGATCTGATCGGCGACGAACTGCGGAGGAACGGGGTGAACGCCGGAAACGCCTTGCGTGTTCTGGGTCGTCAACGCGGTCAGCGCCGCCATGCCGTAGACGCCGCGTGCCGAAAATGTCTTCAGGTCGGCTTGAATGCCGGCGCCGCCGGAGGGGTCGGAGCCGGCGATGGAGAGGACGTTTCGGATCATGGGCGTGCCTTTCTGATCCAGCCGATAGACAACGCACCGGAGATTGCGGCGAATTCGCCGACCTCCGTTTCGGCATACGCCGTCGTGACCAAGTTGGTGAGGCATTGCACCAGCGGAGGGTTTGTCCGCATGGCCGTCAGCAGCGCGCCGGGAGTGGTTTTATCTTGCATATCGCCCCTTTCGGGCGGGGCGAGACGCGAAGGGGACAACGACAAGAGCACGCCGAGACCCCGAGCGACTCCCTCCGCCAGCATTATCTGGTTCAGGTTCAAAGGGTGCTTCTCAGCCCATCACGCGACGGGCGCCCCTGTCTCTCATCACCGTCTTTTTCGCAGAGAAAGACCGCCCTGTCACCAGCAAATCGCAGTATCGAGATGACCGAGCTTCCGCAGCGTTAAATGTCTCTAGTGGTGGTGGCCCGCCTCCGGCCCGTGTTTTGGCTTTCTGATGAACAAGGCCGCCGCGATCGCTCCCAGCGAGATGATCGTCCCACAGAGAAATGCCGCCTTAATGCCGCCGATCGTTGCCGTAAGGATACTGGCGCCGCTAGCGGAGAGGCTGGTGGACCGGAGCGTCATGATCGCGACGAACAGCGCGGTGCCGGCGGCACCGGCGACTTGCTGGGTCGCACCGAGCATGGCGCTGCCATGCGAATAGAGGTTCGGCGGTAGCGATCCCAGGCTGACGGTGAATAGCGGCGTGAACATCAGCGCAAGACCGATGCTGAGCACGATATGGGCGATCAACAGCATCCAAAACGGCGTATCCTGCTGAATGAAGACCAGTCCGCCCATCACCATGCTGAGCATGATGGCCCCCGGAATGATCAACGGTGCTGGACCGTATTTATCGAACAGGCGCCCGACGGTCGGTGCGCAAAGGCCCATGATCAGCCCGCCAGGCAGCAACAGCAGTCCGGTTTGCAGCGTCGACAATCCCAGCACGTTTTGCAGATAGATGGGCAGCAGGATGAAGACGCCGAACATCGACATCATCAGAATGGCCATCATGGCGGCGGCGATCGTGAAGGTCTTTGTGGTCAAGGTGCGCAGATCGAGCAGCGCTCTATTCTGTTTCTGCAAATGCAACTGACGCAATACGAAAACCGCGATGACGACAGCGCCGGTCAGGAGCGGAATCCATGGCGACACCACGGGCGCGCGAAGTGCTGCGTCGCCGAGCCCGCTGAGGCCGTAGACGAAACCGCCGAAACCGATGGCTGAGAGGATGATCGAAAAGATATCGATCGGCGCGGTGGTTGGAACCGTCACGTTCTTCATCCGCAAGGCGCCAAGCGTCAATGCGCCCAACGCGATCGGCAAGACCAGGAGAAACAGCCAGCGCCATTCGAGCGCCGAAAGGATGAGGCCGGAAATGGTTGGCCCGATGGCCGGCGCCACCGATATGACGACCGAGATATTACCCATGGTCCTGCCGCGGGAGTCCGGCGGCACCAAGGTCATCACTGTCGTCATCAGCAGTGGCATCATGATCGCCGTGCCCGAGGCTTGCACGATCCGCCCGAGAACAAGTGCGGCGAAACCCGGCGCCAGCGCCGAGATCAGCGTACCGGCGCTGAAGAGCGACATGGCGAGAATGAATACTGGCCGGGTGTTGAGCCGTTGCAGCAGGTATCCGGTGATCGGGATGACGACGGCCATGGTCAGCATGAAGGCCGTGGTCAACCACTGAGCGGCACTCGCGGTGATATCGAGATCCGCCATCAGATGGGGGAGCGCAACACCCATGATGGTTTCGTTGAGAATGACGACAAAAGCCGACACCAGCAGCAGGGCTATAACGAGTTTGTTGCGGGCACTATGGTCTTCCACGGTGGGAATATCCTGTTCCACATCGGCAAAAGTCTGGCTTTCGGTCGTCATGGTGCTGCCTTGAGTTTGAATTCAGAAGGGCAATCGAATTGCCTGGAACGGTGAACCGCTTGGCGCTTTCCCGATTATGACGAACGGCCGCGTGAGATTACGACACGTGCAGCGAATTATTTTTGCGCCATTGATTGTCTGAGCAACGCGCGCCTGCAATTCTTGCCGGTTGCTCACCGGCAAGAATGCTAATGGGCTGACAAAGGTCAACCCTAAAGATGTTTCGGTTGGCCTGGTCCGGAGAGAGAATTTGAAGTGACAGAATGGGCCGCCTTCAGACCCATGCGCTACTTGCATGGGTGCAGTGAAGCCTTGGCGCTGCAATAACCGAGGGTGCCGTATTATATACCTCTCATCGAAGCAAAGGGGAGCGCCACGGACGGCAGCTCGGCTTCGAATGCCCGAAGAAAGGGGATCATCATGAACGTAGCACGCTCTTTCAACAACTGGCGCAAGTATCGTCAAACGGTCGCCGAACTGGGCCGTATGTCCACGCGCGAACTGGATGACCTCGGTATCGGCCGCGGCGACATCCGCAACATCGCTCGTGGCGCGGTTGCTCGCTAACGGCTCATAAACGCCATAACTTCGACTTTTCGTTAGCGCCTGCTTCCTCCCGAGCGGGCGCTTTTGTTTTGCGCACGCTGTCGGCGGTTTCCCGCATTTTCAATGTAAGTCGATGCTAATGGAGCATCCCGCTTTTCGCATAACGCATGCCTGCCCTGCAAAGAAATGCCTATGAACTGAGCAAATCTGCGATATAATCTTGGTTATCGAAGCGATGCACCTCCTCCCGCATCCCTTCGTGATGTAGGCGCCCTTATCCTCCTCCCAAGGTCGTCTGCGGGAACAGTAGCACTCCTCCTCCCAGCTACTGTTCGGTTCTTTTCGAAAGCCTGCCGCACCTCCTCCCGCGGCAGGCTTTTTCGTTTGGAGCTTCGGCAACAGCAGGGAGAGTTGATCGATTCTCGATGTTGTCATGAGCTCAATGAGCTTTTCGCCGTAGAGGGGCCGCGCCTGCGCTTGCCGGATGACCCATTCGTGCGGAAAATATCGAGCAATCGTTGGTGCCGCCATCTGCGTCCCATCGGCAAGTCAGCTTCGCTCCATCTTATTTGTCCTAATGTTCCGTGCCCGAAATCATCCTGCGGGCCTCGTGCAGATCGCGGCGCTTGACGCGTTTCGATCTCAGGACTGTGAGAGGAATGTTTCCGCATGCTGAAGACCTTTGACGACTACGCCCCCGGCCTTGCCCCGAACGGCAAAATGGCTGAGACCGCAGGCGCGCCGTTAAAGCCGTCCGGCAAGGACAAGGATGCGCTTCTCACCTGCCTGATTTCCGGTGGGGACGAGAGATTGGAGTGCGACGCTGCAACCGGTCTCAACATGTATGGTTACGGGCCATCGCCCCGGCCGCAGGATCTGGCCTTCGGCTCCTCGACGGCATCGACCATTTCCGCACCGGCTTTCGCGGCGGTCGGCGCTTATTATGCTGATCTTTTGCGGGAGATGGAAACGCGGGCTGCGACCGACATCTACGCGCGGGAGATCGCGCGGATGCGGACGAAACTGCTGCATCTGCTTGGCCTCGATCAAGGCTCAGGGCCTTCGCGGGTGGATGCCGTCATGGCGACGTCAGGCACCGATATCCATCTTTTCGCTGCGGAGCTGCTGGCGCGCCAGGACGATCGGACCTTGATGACCATCACGCTGATGGGCAACGAGACCGGGAGCGGGGTGATGACTGCCGCAGCCGGGCGTCACTTCATGAGCCGCGTCAGCAGCAATAGGCCCGTCGCCAAGGGTGAGGAACTAAGCCCGGGACATGCCACGCGAAATACGACGGTCGCGGTGCGCAATCCGGATGGCACGTTGCGGAGCGAAGAAGAGATAGAATTGGAATTGAGGGGGTTGATCGAGCTTGCCCGCGCGGCTGAACTCAGATGCCTTTTGGTCGTCACGGATGTTTCCAAGACCAGCCTGCTGGCGCCAGGCCTCGAAACGGTCTTTCGCCTGAAAGCGCGCTTCGGCGCCATGCTCGATATCATGATCGACGCCTGCCAGTTTCGCGTCTCCGGGGCAACGATCCGTGCCTATCTGGCCCATGATTTCCTTGTGGCCGTCACCGGCTCCAAATTCCTGGCCGGTCCGATTTTCAGCGGGGCGCTGCTGTGTCCGCCTCGGATGTCGGATCGCTTGAAACAGCGGCCTTTGTCTCCGGCTTTTGCCGATTATTGCGCGAAAGCGGATTGGCCGGAAGGCTGGGTGGCCCGGGACGCGTTGCCAGATCACGCCAATTTCGGCCTCTTGCTACGATGGAAGGCGGCGCTGTTCGAACTGGAGCGCTTCGTTGGCATGCCTGAGCAAAAGGTGATTTCGGTGCTGAACGCTTTTGCAGAGGCGGTCGGAGAGCGGCTGAAGCACGATAGCGCCTTCGAACTGCTCGATAGCCGACCGATAGACCGGAAGAGCCTGTGCGGCGACTCGCACGCCCCGGGCTGGGATGAAATACCTTCGATCTTCTCATTCTATCTGCGCAATCCCCATCAGGACGGCATCCTGACGGCGACGGAGATGGCCGCGGTATACAAGAACCTTGCCGTTGAGCAGAACGGCCTTATACCGGTGCGTCTCGGTCAGCCCGTTCGCTGCGCCGATTTCGGCGATATGCCCGCCAGTGCCTTGAGGATATGCCTGAGTGCGCCGTTGATCGTGCGGGCTTGTGAGAGTGCCGATGCGCTTGATGAGCTCATCTCACAGGCAATGACGGTCCTAGATCGAACGGCTGACATGGCCGCGCAATTGGCATCCCAGCCGAGCATGGCCCGCACGTCAGGCGTGCAAGCCTAGCATCCCACCGAAGCGGCGACAGCAGGGCATCTCAGGCGGCGGCGCTATGTTCGCCCCTGGCCGCCGTCCATACCTCACGCGCCGCATCGGCGTTCATGACGGCGATGGCGATGCCGACGATCAGGTCCGGCCAGGCGGAATTCCAGAGAAATGCGGTCACGAGACCTGCCGCAATGATGGCGACATTGGCGAGCGTGTCGTTGCGAGCCGATAAAAACGCTGCCCGGGTTAGGCTGCCGCCATGCGCGCGAAAACGGGCCAGCATCATGGCGCAGGAAAGATTGATAGCGAGCGCGCCGAGGCCCGCCAGCGATAGGGGCAGTGGTTCCGGCGCAACCGGCATCATGAATTTCTTCCAGGCGGTCCAGATGGTCGCCAGCCCGGGAACGAGCAGGATCGCGGCAAGAGCCATGCCAACGCGGGCGCGATTGCGGGCGCTCCAGCCTAGTGCCATCAGGATCAGGAGATTAACCGACGCGTCTTCGAGGAAATCGACGCTGTCGGCAAAGAGCGATACCGAACCGATGGACAGCGCGACCACAAACTCGACACAGAAATAGCCGAGGTTAAGAAGCGCCACACGTTTGACCACGTTGCGGAGTGTAATGTTGGTCATATCAGCTCTTCACACTCCTCGCCGACCCCAGCTTATCGAGAGCTATTAGGTCTTCCTTACAACCCGCTGAAATCCACCAAACCTCAGCTAAGCGACCGAACAAGACGAATATGGGCTGAACCTAAGTCGCTGCGGTGAGTTTTCAGTTTAACGTCAGCTCGCCGCGATAACAGCTTGGCCACGCCAGACGCAGAACCCTCGTGGCCTTCGGAGAATAAGATTGAATCTCATAGTACTGCGTGATTCTCCTGTTCCGGAGTTCGTGCGCCAGCCTATTCCAGGCCATTTAAAATATCGCGCCGATATCGACGGGCTTCGCGCGCTGGCGATCCTGCCAGTCGTGCTGTATCACGCGGGCATTCCGGGGTTCAGCGGCGGTTTCGTCGGCGTCGATGTTTTCTTCGTCATCTCCGGGTTCCTGATGGCTTCGCTGATCTCGGGTGAGGTTGCTCGCGACGATTTCAGCATCGTGCGTTTCTACGAGAGGCGAATACGGCGAATTTTTCCGGCGCTCTTTGCCGTCCTTGCAGCCTCGTCCATAGCGGCATGGTTGCTTCTGATGCCGGTCGAGCTGGAATATTTCGCCCGCAGTGTAAAGGCCGCCGCATTGTTCACCTCGAACATTCAGTTCGAGAAGGAGAGCGGTTATTTCGACATCGGCGCGCAGTTGAAACCGCTGCTGCACACCTGGTCGCTGGCAGTCGAAGAGCAGTTCTACATCCTGTTTCCGCTGCTGCTGTTGGCGGTCAACCGATTTGCGCGGCGCTATACGGTGCCCATTCTGCTTGGCCTGTTGATCGCCTCGTTCGCGGCGAGTGCCTGGACGGTCTTCCGCACGCCTGCGGCGGCATTCTACCTTTTGCAGTTCCGCGCCTGGGAATTGCTGATCGGCGCTTTGCTGGCTTTCCATGTGATACCGAGACCGGCCCGGCCTGTGGTGCGGGAGAGCCTTGCGGCCCTCGGCGTAATCCTGATCGCCATCGCCGTCTTCGGTTTCACCGATCATACTCTATTTCCCGGCCCTGCCGCTTTGCTGCCCTGCCTCGGTGCGGCCCTGGTGATCTATGCTGGAGCGGAACATGGATTGGCCGGACGAGCGCTGCGGGCGAGGCCGCTAGTGTTCGTCGGCCTGGTTTCCTATTCCCTCTATCTCTGGCATTGGCCGATCATCGTCTTCACACGCGAAATCTTTGGCCGCGAGCTTTCCCCGGTCCAGAGTGGCTTGATCGTCGTCGTCTCGCTCGCTCTCGCCTCATTTTCGTGGCGGTTCATCGAGCAGCCTTTTCGCGGTCGTGGCAGTCGTTTGGGTCGAAGGCCCTTATTCGCGGCCGCAGCAGTGGTCATGGTCGCGGTGGTCGGATTCGGTAGCTACGTCATTCGCGACAATGGTGCGCCGAGCCGCCTCCCGGCCGATGTACAGAAGGTCTACGCCGCAACATATGACATCAGCCGTTACGGCGCACCGCCATGTTTTGCCGACTCCGATACGACCGGCCCGTCTCTATCAGACATACGCGCGGGAAAACTTTGTCCGCTCGGCGCTGACGGATCGGCCTCTCCTTCCTTCCTTGTTTGGGGAGATTCGCATTCCGGAGCTATGTCTCCGGCGATTGACGAGGCGGCGAAACAGGCTGGCGTTTCCGGTCTGTTTGCGGGACATGCGTCATGTCCGCCATTGCCGGATGCGCAGCTTCCGGCTCGCGGTGATGTGAAGCGGTGCGGCGAGTTCAATGCAGCCGTCCGTGATCTCGTTAGATCGAAGCATATTCCGCTGGTATTCCTGATCGCCTACTGGCCGAAATATGTGCATGATGCCGAGTTGCCGCATGAGGGCGTCTACTTCGACCCATCGGTGCCGCCGCCATTAGAGGACAAGTCCGCACCAGTCACGGCATCCCTCGACAGGCTGGTGGCGGAGCTGACGCAGCAGGGAACCAAGGTTGTGTTGGTCATGGACGTGCCGGAAATGGGCCGGTACATGCCGGAAGCCGTCGCCAAGGCTGTGATGACCAAGACATCGACGGAGGTTGCCCCGCCGTGGAGTTACGTTGCGAAACGGCAGGCATTGTCGCGCGCTATTCTGGCTGGTCTAGCGGCCAAATACGGCGCGGCTATAGTCGACCCGCTGCCTGCGATCTGCCACGATGGGCATTGCGACGCGACACAAGACGGCATGCCGCTCTATAAGGATGCCGACCACATCACAGCCACTACCTCGAAAAGGCTCAGCTACCTGTTCGCTCCCATATTCTCGGCCCCGAAGCGAACATCCGCTGCCTTCGGTAATTCATAACCGGTTCAACGCAAGATGCCTTGAGCCTTCAGTGCATTCCACCGCCGCCTTTTCCAAGGTCGATATTGCTGAGGATCAGGGCAAGTGGGATTGCCGAGAGGGCGATGAGAGTCAGCACGTAAAAAACGTCGATATAGGCGAGATAGCTCGATTGCATCTGAACCTGTTGTCCGATCCATGCTGTCGCCTGCGATTGCGCGTCGGCCATGGTCGCGCCTTTCTGCGCAAAGTAGCGCATCATGGTCTGGAGGGTCTCCTGGTAGGCTGGGGCGGATGGGACTATGTGTTCGACGAGCCGGCTTTGGTGCCATTGCTCGCGATGTGCCAGAACGTTCAAGGCAATGCAGACACCGATCGAGCCGCCGATATTGCGCGCCGCGTTGATCATGGCGGAGGCCTGATTGGTCTGGTCCGGCCGCAGGCCGTAATAAGAGGCTGAGGTGATCGCGATGAAGATCAACGGCAGGCCCAATCCGATATAAAGCCGCGACCAGACGAAGAACGCAAAATTGAGGTTGGGATTGAGCCGCGTCAGCCACCACATCGACCCTGCAATGATCAATGCACCGGTGGCGATCATGTATTTCGGCTGGACCACCGTGGTCAGGCGACCCGCGACGAACATCATGACCATGGTGACGAGACCGCCCGGCGATAGCGCGAGGCCGGCCCAGGTGGCGGTGTATCCATAATCCTGCTGCAGGACCTGCGGAAGGAATTGCGTCGTCGCGATCAGGATCGCGCCGGTTGCCATCATGACGATGAAGCAGGATCCGAACTGCCGGGTTCCAAGCAGCCGTCCATCAATGATCGGGTTCGATTTCGTCAGCACCCAGGGGATCGCCAGTGCAAAGGCCAACACACAAAGCGCCGTCATAGCGATGATGAAATTTGAATCGAACCAATCTTCCGTCTGACCGCGATCGAGAACGAGTTCGAGCGAACCGAGAAATGTTGCCACAAGCAGGAAGCCGACAAGATCGAAGCGGATGCCTTGCCTGCGGAGCTCCTGCCGTTTTCGGCGCATTTCCTGCGATCGCTCCACCAGAAAATAGACGAGGATGAAGGCAAAGACGCCCACCGGGCCGTTGATCAGGAAACACCAGTGCCATGAATAATTATCCGAGAGATAGCCGCCGAGCGTGGGGCCGATCACTGGCGCCACCACGACCGCAACGCCGAACATCGCAAATGCCTGGCCGCGTTTTGCCGGCGGAAATGAATCGGCGAGGATCGCCTGCGACGTCGGCACCATGCCGCCGCCGGCAAATCCCTGGATGACGCGGAAGATGAGAAGCGATTGGAGATTCCACGCCAGTCCGCAGAGAACGGAGGCGATCGTGAAGATCGCGAGGCAAGAGAGATAGAAGCGACGTCTGCCATGTCGTTCGGCGATGAAGCTGCTGGCGACCAAAATGGTTGCGTTGGAAACGAGATAGGTCGTAACCACCCAGGAAGCCTCGTCCGCGCTGACTGCAAGGCCGCCCGAAATATAGCGCAGCGCCACATTGGCGATCGTCGTGTCCAGGACTTCCATGAAGGTCGCAAGCGAGACCACGACCGCGATCAGCCATGGATTGGTGGCGCCCGCGGCGGGGGTGGTCGCTCCGCCAGCGGTTGTGTTTGCGCCGCTCATGTCAATGCCTCGGCCGGATGGTGACCGTGGGGACCACGGACATGCCGGGACCGATCGAGAGATCCGCCGGCCAATTGTCGACGACAATCTTCACCGGCACGCGCTGTGTGACCTTCACATAGTTGCCGGTCGCGTTCTCGGCGGGAAGCAGGGAGAACGCCGTGCCGGAGCCGGGCTGAACCGATGCGACCTTGCCGTGCAGCTTGTGATCCGGATAGGCATCGATCGTCACATCCACCGGCTGCCCCGGCCGCATGTCGGTCAACTGCGTCTCCTTGAAATTCGCGGTGATCCAGATTTCGTCGGGAACGAACATCGAGATGGCCTGTCCGGCTTCGATGTATTGCCCTTTGGCACCAGTGAGGCGGACGACACGGCCGCGTTGGGCCGCGACGATCGTCGTATATTTGAGGTTCTGCTGCGCCTCTTCGGCCTGAGCCCGCGCTTGGCTCAAACTCGCGGCAGAACTCGCCCTCTGGGCTTCGGCAACCGCCTTGTTCTTCTGCGCCGAGGTTATGTTTGCCTCGGCCTGTGCAAGGCTCGCCTGGCTCTGCTGCAGGTTGGAGGTCGCCTGCTGCACTGCCTGCACGCTGCCGGAACCGCTTTTGACCAGTTGCTGCTGGCGTGCGGCCTCCTGCTGTGCATATTGCAGCGCCGCCGCTGCCGAGTTCTGCTGGGCCTTTGCGACATCGATCGCGGCGCCTGCGGCGTCGATCTGGGCACCGGCGCTTTGGAGCGCGGCGGCCGCAACATTTACCTGTCCGTTGGCTTGGTCGAGGGTGATCTGGTAATCGCGCGGATCGATCTTCAGGATGACATCGCCAGCCTGAACATGCTGATTGTCGGTCACGGGAACATCGGTGACATAGCCGGAAACCTTCATGGCAAGCGAGAAGCTGCGAGCGTCGATGAAGGCGTCGTCGGTCGATTCATAAGGCTGGAAATAGATCTGCCAGGCGAACCACGTGGCGGCGGCAAGGGCAGCGACAACAATCAGGCCAAGCAGGATCCAAAGGGGATGCCTGCGGACGAATGACGGACGCTTTTTCTCCGCCCGGTCAGTCTGGTGATCGTTGCCGGGATGGATACGTTCAATCCGAGGTTCGGTCTGGTTGTCTTTCTGAGCGAGATGCTGATCATCGACCACGGCACAACTCTCATATCTGTTGGCCATAGGGTCGGTAACGTTTGGGTAGAAGATCAGTTCCTGATCGCTTTGATCGACGCCCCGGCATGGCGGTTTTGTCGCAGGGGCGAAGACATGCTCTAATCACCCACGCGTGGTCGTCGGTCGTCACCATCGAAGCCTGCAAAATCTCCCCGAACAATGCCATGGCGCTGGAGCTTGTCGTAGAAGGTCTTCCGCGGGATGCCGAGGGCCTCGATCGTACGGCGGACATCGCCGCCGTTTTGAGCGAGAGTCTCGCGGATCAGCTCGGCCTCATAGCGCTCGATGCGGGCGGGCAGGGGCAATGTGTTATCTGCGGAGAGGATTTCGCTTGCCTTCGGCTCCGCCGCCGATTCCAGACCTAGAACGAAACGCTCCGCAAAATGCGAAAGCTCTCGAACATTGCCCGGCCAATCGTGGCTCTGCAAATGATGGCGAATAGCGGCGGACATGGCGGGCACTTCGCGCTTGAAGCGGCTGGCGGCGCGATCCGCGAAATAGCCGAAGAGCAGGGGGATATCGTCGCGCCGGTCGCGCAGCGGCGGGATGGATATGGTGACGACGTTGAGGCGGTAATAGAGATCCTCACGGAAGTCGCCGCGTTGGCGCGGGTCGCCCAGATCGACCTTCGCGGCCGCCACCACACGGAGGTCGACCGGACGCACCTCGTTTGTGCCAAGCGGGGTCACCTCCCGCATTTCCAGAACACGCAACATCTGTACCTGTATTGCCGGCGGCATACTCTCGATCTCATCGAGAAACAGCGTGCCGGCGCTTGAATGCTCGATGCGGCCGATGCGCTTCTTCTGTGCGCCGGTAAAGGCACCGGGCTCGTGGCCGAAAAGCTCGCTTTCGATGACGGTCTCCGGCAGCGCGCCGCAATTGAGCGCCACGAAATTGCCCTTGGCGCGCCGGCTCCAGCGATGCAAGAGGCTTGCGACCACCTCCTTGCCGCTGCCGGTCTCGCCGGTCACCAGCACATCGACATCCGTATCCGCGATCTGCCGCAGCGTATGACGCAGCCGCTCCATCGCAGGGGTCTGGCCAATCAACGGCAGATCGCCCTGTGCCTGTTCGGCCGCAATGCGGAGCGCGCGGTTTTCCAGAACGAGCCGGCGCTTTTCCGCCGCCCGCCGCACGCTTTGTACCAACCGGTCGGTGGCGAAGGGCTTCGTGATGAAGTCATAGGCGCCGTCCTGGATCGCCTTGACCGCCATCGGAATATCGCCATGGCCGGTGACCAGGATGACCGGCAGGTCGGCATCCTGCTCTTTGACGCGACTGAATAGCTGCTGTCCATCCATCTGCGGCATGCGGATATCGGAGACGATGACGCCTGCAAAACCGGCCTCCAGCGCGCCGAGCGCATCGGCCGCGGTGGAGAAGGCGGAAACGGAGAAGCCGGCGAGTTCTAGCGTCTGCTTCGTCGCTTTCAGCAGGTCCCTGTCGTCGTCGATTAGAAAGACCGCGGAAACGTCGCTCATGAAATTGCCCTGCGCAAATGAATGGTGAAACGGGTGCCGTTCTCGCCGCTTTCAACCTCGATGCGGCCGCCATAGTCGGCGACGATGTCCTTGGAGATGACAAGGCCGAGGCCGAGGCCTTTTTCCTTCGATGTGTTGAAGGGCGTGAACAGCGAATGGAGGATCGCCGGCGGAATACCGGGGCCGTTGTCAGAGACGATGACAGCAATGCCGTCGGTCGTTTCCTGCACCGAAACCTCGACTTTCGGCTGTTCGCGCCCTTCCAGCGCTTCGAGCGCGTTTTGGAAGAGATTGATCAGCACCTGCTCGAGCCGAACGCGTGTGCCGATGACCGCCAATCCGGCGGGCGGAGGATCGATCGCCAGCGCATCGAGCCGGCCGGCAAAGCGGCTTCTGAGCAGGATCACGGCGCCTTCGATGACGCTCCTCAGTTCCACCGGTTCCGGCGCGGTTCGTCCCTTGCGGGCAAATGCCTTCAACTCTTCGGTAATCGTGCCGATCCGTTCGGTCAGGGCCGCTATGGAAGTAAGATTTTCCTTTACCGGCGCGATCTGCTGTCGCTCCAGGAAGATATGGGCATTGTCGGCATAGGCGCGAATGGTCGCGACCGGCTGGTTGATCTCATGGGCGACGCCGGCGGCGACCTGGCCGAGGATTGCTAGGCGATTGGCCTGTACCAGATCCTGCTGCACGACCTGCAGCTTCGCCTCCGTCGTGCGGTGATCGGCAATTTCCGCTTCGAGCCGATCCCGGGCGCGGCTGAGATCTTCGGTGCGCTCCAATACGCGCCGTTCCAGCTCCTCGCGAGCGACCCTGCTGATGGCGATCTGCATCACGGATACGTGGCGGCGCCTTAGCAGGAAGGCGGCGATCGCCAGGATCGGCACCAGCACAGTCAGGACGAGGAAGCGCGTTTCGCGGACCGTGGAAGAAATTGCCTGATCCGTCGGGACGAGATAGTCCAACTGCCAGGGCGTCGAGGGGATTGCTGTTCTCAGCCGCAGATATTCCGCAGCGCTGCTTCCCGGTAGGACCGCGCGCACGATCGAGACATCCGGACCGATCGCTTCGGGGCGGGCGATCGGCAGAGGTGTCAGCGACGCATCGCCGAATTGCAGGCTCTTGCGGATGGCGGCGAGGTTTTCAGCAGGCAGCGGCGATGCCGTCATGAAGCGCCAGGAGGGAACGCTGGTGATCAGCACGACCCCATGCTCGTCGGTGACATAGGCCGGACGGCCGGCTTCCCGCCAATCGGCTTCGAGCTGGTCGAATTCCATCTTGACCACCACGACACCCAGCGCGTTCTCCGCGTCGCCGACGCGGCGGGAAATGTAAAGCCCGGGGCGGTTGCTGACATTGCCGAGCGCGAAATGCTCCGCCGTTCCCGCCTCCATCGCCCGCCGGAAATAATCACGGAAGGAATAATCATTGCCGACGAAGCTCAGTGGTTCGCGCCAGTTGCTCGATGCGATCGCGACACCGTCCTTGCCGGTGACGTAGAGCACCGAGGCCTTGGTACCGGAGACGAGGCTTTCGAGCTTACGGTCGAGCGTGGTAACGGCATCGCCTTTGGCCGCCGCAAGTGCGTCGCGCACCTGCTGGTCGTCCGCGAGGAGAAGCGGCAAGGCGCGGGGCCGTTCGAGGACGGCTCTCAGCAGTGCGACCTTCAGGTTCGCGTCGGTGCGACCCTGGACCTGCAATGCCTCGATTGCGGTCATGCGGCCGTAAACGCCGGCGCCATAGAGCGCGGCTGCGATGAGGATCGCGCAGAAAGCCGTAAAGACCAACCAGACACGGCGAGAGCGCCGGCCTAGCTGCTCTGGCGTCGAAAATCGTTCCATGGTTGGCCGCTGCAGCATCATGACATTGTGCATGATTTCGCGCGTATCGCAATTCGATCTGTGCGGATTGCCGCACAGATTTGGAGATCTAGCTACCGACCTTCATAAAATCTGCTTTTATATCAATAAATTATTAGGAAATCCTTCATTTGGCACGCCCGTTGCAACGATCCGTCAAACAGTCGGAGGCTGTTGAAGATCAGTAGTCGTTGCCCGGAGGGCCGAAGGATCGGTTGGGCATAACGGAGGATATCATGATTGCACCCGTCGCTGCCGAGACACACGGCAAAATTCCCTTTTACAGGCATCTCTATGTGCAGGTTCTTGCCGCGATCGCCGCCGGCATCCTGCTTGGACATTTCTATCCGCAGATCGGTGCGTCTCTGCAGCCGCTCGGCGATGCCTTCATCAAGTTGGTCCGCATGGTCATCGCGCCGGTCATCTTCCTGACGGTCACCACCGGCATCGCGGGCATGTCGGATCTCAAGAAGTTCGGCCGCGTCGTCGGCAAGGCGTTCATCTACTTCCTGACCTTCTCGACGCTGGCACTGATCGTCGGCCTCATCATCTCGAACGTCGTACAGCCCGGCGCTGGTATGCACATCGATCCGGCAACGCTGGATACGAAGGCCGTCAACAATTACGCCGCTCAGGCTCATGACGCGACGGTGGTCGGCTTCCTGATGAACATCATTCCGGACACGATCGTCGGCGCCTTCGCCAAGGGGGACATCCTCCAGGTGCTGTTCTTCTCGGTCGTCTTCGGTATCGCACTCGGCGCTGTCGGCGAACGCGGCCGCCCTGTACAGGACTTCCTGCAGGCACTGACCACGCCGATCTTCCGCATGGTCGCCCTGTTGATGAAGTTCGCGCCCATCGGTGCTTTCGGCGCCATGGCTTTCACCATCGGCAAATACGGCATCGGCACGATCGCCAACCTGGCCTTCCTGATCGGCACCTTCTACGCTACATCGCTGCTGTTCGTGCTCGTCGTTCTCGGCGCCGTCGCGCGCTACAACGGCTTCTCGATCCTGGCGCTGATCCGCTACATCAAGGAAGAATTGCTGCTCGTTCTCGGCACCTCGTCGTCGGAAGCAGCACTTCCCGGCCTGATGAACAAGATGGAACGCGCAGGCTGCAAGCGCTCGGTCGTCGGTCTCGTTATCCCGACAGGCTATTCCTTCAACCTCGATGGCACCAACATCTACATGACCCTGGCGGCGCTGTTCATCGCGCAGGCGACCGATACTTCGCTCTCGCTCACTGACCAGATCTTGCTGCTGCTCGTGGCCATGCTGAGCTCCAAGGGGGCTGCCGGTATCACCGGTGCCGGCTTCATCACGCTGGCCGCTACCCTTGCCGTCGTGCCGTCGGTTCCGATCGCCGGCATGGCGCTCATCCTCGGCATCGATCGCTTCATGTCGGAATGCCGCGCCCTGACGAATTTCGTCGGCAATGCCGTTGCGACTATCGTCGTCGCCCGCTGGGAAAACGAACTCGACCAGACTAAGTTTGCCGCCGCCATGGCTGGGCGATTGACCAGTGACGTCGATCCGCCGGCGTTGCAGGCAGCGGAATAACGACGCTATCGGCATCTCTGGAAAATGCGAACGGCCTCCCTTCATGGGAGGCCGTTTTCAGTTTCTGGACCCTGAATTAAACCGGAACATCGGCCGCCAACAGACGTTTTCCATTGACACTGCAGGCCGTGCCAAACGGACGTGATGGTGCTGAAGAACATGGAGATTTTTCCGTTTTCTCTCCATGGCCAACGAAATGGCAGGCGAGCTTCCAATCCATCCGGTCTGCAGCCCGCACTTTCATCGATGGAGAACAGCATGGACGAGAGCTTCAAGCTTTGTCGGCCGGTTCCGATCGCAACAGTTGGCAATCGCGATGCCGGTCACATCACGAGCGTGGTGTCATCGCCGGTACGAGCAACGACCACGCCATCAACTTCACCTAAGTCTGAAGCCAAGCATCGATCGCTTGGACGGTTCCTGCTGCTGGCGGCTGCGCTAACAGTTGCAATGCCGGGACTCATGTCCGCGCAACAGCTCAAGATGCCGAACAGCGAACGCTGCCGGGCTCCCGACGCCAATAGCCAGACCCAAGGTGAAAACCAAACCGCACTGGCGGGTCCTCAGGATAACGAGGATAAACTTTCGGATTGCGGCGGTGTGCTGAAACCGCCTCTTACCGGAGATAGCGCTATGGAAAAGCCAGCCCCGCGTGGCGGCAAGACACCGATTATTCCGCCTAGCGAGGTCCCGGGCCAGCAGGAACAGCAGACGCCGGAAGCCAAATAATCCGTTTTGGGAACTCTACGGCTTGGGTTCCGGTTGCTCGATGGTTTTCTGAGCGACAGTCGAATCCTGGTTCTTTCCGGTCACGAACGGCTTGATGACGAGGATGCTGAGGATCGAGGCGACCATCAATCCGATAATGATGATCAACAGTGCGCGCATGCTTGCCTACGCTTTCTATCGCGGCCTACGAACACAAAGATTGCTGTCGTGACCGCTGATGCCGCTTACCTGCCGCGAATGGGTCTCGACGCGTCGCTTGGCCTCGTCGTTTTCGACGGATCCTTCAATGAGAATGCGGCCATTGTTGACGGTGACGAAGACGCCGGAGATATCCAGCAGCGGGTCTTCGCTCAATTTCCTTTGGATTTCCGCGCGAATCTCCGCATCCGGCCGCCACTGCGATTCGGATACCTTGAAAGGGTTTTTCTCAGGCTTTGTCGACGACTCATATGTCTTGGGCTGACGTCGCATGACGCTTTCCCTTCGTTGGGTTCATGAAATGCAACATGAAAAACGCCATAAGGTTCCATCTCGCAGCCCCGGGCTCGCCTATCGACGCCTGAGGACCTCGTGCAGCAAAAAGCCAGCAAGGCCGCCGATTGCCAGCATGGTAACATTGCGCATCGTGCGGTGCTCTCGCGGCTGCGAGGCTCTGACCGCCTCCGCAATCCGGCCGGCGGCAGCATCCAGGGCTTGCTCGCGTTGCCTGTCACAATCCGGCGTATCTGCCGACCGAAAGTCGTCCGTGCCCGGCTCCGCGTAGGTGAAGTTCACTTCCAGCCTCTCCATATTAGGCGCAAGGGCATCGATGTCTCCGGAGCCGCCGGCAGCCTGATCGAGCGCCTGCTGGGTGCGGATATCGGCGTCAGCGGAGGGGGCGGCGTTGGTTTCCATCTCTCTCATTTTGGCCATGGCATCCTCCTTTTGTTCGAAGGGCAAACCATCGCCAGTCAAGAATGTTCCCGGTGAGCATTCTTGTGCATTTCATGGTCATGTAGTCGTCGTCGTCATCTCGAAAGAGACTACTTTATAGCGCTCTTCGACATCAGCCAGCAGTTTCGGCGCGCCGCCGCTGATACCCCCATGCTTCCATCGCACCTGATAGGCGGCATGAGCCGCGCCGTCGGCCTCATTTATCGATTTGCCGACAAAGCAGAAGGAATATCCGAGTGGAGCGAAGGCCGTTTCGATCTTTGCAATATCGGCGCTGTCGGCAAGCTCGATCACCACGCGCGCCTTTTGCTTATGCGATATCAGCTCATCGAACCATTTAAAGAGTGTGAGCACGATGAAGGCCACGATAGCTCCGGCGGACCCGACCACAAGTTGCCCGCCGCCAATGCACAGGCCGATTGACGTCATAATCCACAACGTCGCCGCTGTCGTCACGCCGGTGACTAGGTCGCCGCGCTTGAGGATCGCACCGCCGCCGATAAAGCCGACGCCCGTCAGCACGCCGAGCGGAAAACGCAGTATGTCCATGGAGACGAATGATTGGAATGTTTTGCCCGTCATGGGGAGGAGCAAGTTGGCCTGGATCATGGTCAGGCACGCCGCCAATCCGACCAGGATCGTCGTCCGAAATCCGGCGGCGTGCCCACCTGCCTCGCGATTGAGGCCAATCAGCCCGCCGGCAGCGACGACCAATAGGACGCGCATCGCGATATCCATCCAAGTGGGATTCAAAGGCATGAGCTCGATCATCGTACTCGGCATCGCACCCTCCTGACGTTCGTGGCCGGCTTGAATGCCGGAACAAAGCTGAAAGGATTTCGTTCCGCCTTCAAGGAGATGAAAGGGCTCGCCGCGATTCCGGGCCTATGAAACCTCAGGAGAATGCATATGACCATGACTGCAAAAGAGATCGTCTCCGTTCTTGGACCAGTCGATGAGACTCTGATGGCCGATATCTCCGCGACCGGCGCAACTCTGGGCGAGCTTGCGGAGGCTTGGGCCTGGGTCAACAATGACGAGGCTCTGATCGGCGAGGGCAGGACTCTGCCGAGCGGCAAGGTAGCCACGCTTGTCGATCTGCTTTCTGCCGATGAGGACGACGAATTCGCGATGTAATTTCGATTATCCGCGCTGTGGACGGGAACAGATCGGCGCTTCGCCTGTTGTTGTAGCGGGCTCTCAGCGGAGGGCACCGCGACCAGTGGGGTGCCGGGCGCCGCCCGATCTAAGGTCGCTGGAGAGATTGTCCTGTGCCTAAAGGCCGGACGAAGCGTCCGCTCATGGAGGAACCAATGAAAGTTCGAGACGCCATGACGCACGACGTGCGCATTACCAATCCTGACGAAACGATCCTGCAGGCTGCACGGACGATGGCGGATCTCGACGCCGGTGTCCTGCCTGTCGGCGACCATGACCGCCTAGTCGGCATGATCACCGATCGCGATATCGCCATTCGCGGCATCGCCAATGGCAAGGGGCCGGACGCGAAGGTCCGCGATGTGATGACATCGGAAGTCAAATATTGCTTCGATGATCAGGAGATCGACGAGGTCTGCCGGAACATGGGCAACATCAAGGTCCGTCGCTTGCCGGTGCTGGATCACAGCAAGCGGCTGGTCGGTATCCTCTCGCTCGGCGATATCGCCCTGGCGCAAAGCAACGGCAGTGCCGGCCAAGCGCTGAGCGGCATCTCGCGCCACGGCGGCGAGCACAGCCAGACGACTTGATCGGCCTGTTCGGGACATGGAGACAGCCGGCCATGCACGGGCGTCTTCATATGGTGGAAAAACAGATCGCCGGGCGCGGCATTCGCGACCCGGCGCTGCTGAATGCCATGCGCCTGATTCCACGGGAAAACTTCGTAGAGAAGGGCTTCGAGATGTTTGCTTATAACGACTGTCCGCTGCCGATCGGCAAGGGGCAGACGATCTCTCAGCCCTATATGGTTGCGCTGATGATCGAGGCAGCCGAAGTCAAGCCCAGCGACACGGTTCTGGAAATCGGCGCGGGGCTTGGCTATGCGACCGCTATCCTCAGCCGCATGGCGGCTCATGTGTTTGCCGTGGAGCGCCATGCCTCGCTTGCGGCCGGAGCGACCGAACGACTACAGCGTCTTGGCTATGACAATATCGATTTGCGCTGCGGAGACGGTTCAAAGGGGTGGCCGAAGGCCGCCCCCTTCGACGCCATCCTTGTCTCAGCCGCCGCGCCGGAGGTGCCGCAGGCCCTGAAAGAACAATTGACCGTAGGCGGCCGGCTGGTCATCCCGGTAGGGCCGGAAGAGAGCAGGCAGACGCTCCTGAAAATTGTGCGGAAAGGCCCGGATAATTTTACCACCCAAAATCTCGGCGCCGTGATTTTCGTGCCGCTGATCAGCGAGCATGGCGGAACTGAAGACTATAATTGATCACATTGCTTTTGCCGCAAAGCACGCACCCCCATCTTGGCATTCGTTTATCTTGCAAACGCGTGCAAATGCCGCATGACCTTACGGCACCCATCAACAGCTTTCTTCATAAAACTGTCACGACATCGGCTCACAGGATGATGCACGCAATTGCAAAACCGAGCAAAGCCGCATGCCGGCTGGAGAGAAGCGTGTCGCAGAAAGTGTTCGTGAGCGCACAAGAAGTCGCGGACTGCGCGGGGGTGTCCCGCTCGGCCGTTTCGCGCACATTCACGCCAGGGGCGAGCGTATCGCCGGAGACGCGCCGGAAAGTGCTCGAGGCCGCCGACGCACTCGGCTATCACGTCAATCATCTCGCCCGCGGGCTGATGCGCAACGAAAGCGGTATCGTCTGCCTGATCGTGTCCGACATGGCCACCCCACATCGCTCCGGCCTGATCAAGGCGCTGACGCAGGAACTGCAGCACAGCGGCAAGATTGCCATGCTCGTCAACACCGATCTGCTGGACGGCAGTGTCGACCTGGCGCTGCGCCAGGCGATCCGCTACCGCGCCGATGCCTCGATCATCATCTCTGGGATGCCCGATAAGTCGATCACGCAGCTCTGTCTGAAGAGTGGCCAGCGATTGGTGTTGATCAATCGCGATGACGAGCAGGACGGGCCCTTGCGGATCAATCTCGACGACGAAGAGGCTGCTGCCCGCGTCGTTACCGCCTTCCTTCGTGCCGGCTGCCGCAGGCTCGCCTTTGCCAATTCGGAGGCCGGCACACCAAGCCTCATGGCAAGGGAGCACGGCTTCGTCGCTGCGGCCAGGGCGCATGGTCTGGAGGTCGTCGTCGAGCGCTACGGGTGGACAAGCTATGAGAGCGGCAGGGTCCTTGCGCAGAGGCTCCTAACCCTTCACGAGCGCCCGGATGCCGTCTTCTGCGCGACCGATCTGCTTGCCTGCGGCTTCGTAGATGCCGCCCGCCACCAGTTTCGCATTTCCGTTCCCGACCAGCTCTGCGTCGCCGGTTTCGACGATATCGAGCAGGCCTCCTGGGCATCCTACCAACTAACGACCTTTGCTCAGCCGCTTGCCACGATGGCGCGGGAGGCGGTCGCGTGGCTGGAGAGCAAGGAGGCGGCGAAGCCTGAAGGACGGGTACATGCCATCCGTCTTCATGCCGATCTCGTGTGGCGCAACTCGATCAGGGGTGGCTGACGACATGGCACCTTTGACCTCAGGGCAGACAAAATCCTCCAGAGGAACGGACAGATTTCTTTCCGATCTCGCCTCCCATGCGGATGAGCTGTTTAACGGCCCCGTATATGAGCAATGTGCTGCGATCTGTTACCGGAGAAATGAGGAGCTTGGTATATCGGAAGTGCTTCTCGTCACCAGCCGTGAAAGCGGGCGCTGGGTTATTCCGAAGGGCTGGCCGATAAAAGGGAAAAAGCCGCATGAGGTGGCCGCGATCGAGGCTTTCGAGGAAGCCGGCGTTCGCGGCAAGATCAAGAAGAAACCTTTCGGCTATTTCACCTATCTGAAGCAGCTCGCCGACGGCAACCGCGTTCCCTGCATTGTGCAACTGCATTTGCTCGAAGTCGAAAAAATCTACGAGGATTTTCCGGAAAGAGGCCAACGCCGCAACGCATGGGTCTCCTTCATCGAGGCTGCGAACCGCGTGCGCGAACCGGAACTCAAGGGCCTTCTTCTGGTGGCTGACCGAAAGCTTAGGCGGGCGAAAGCAAAGAGATAGCGTTCGCCACGTCCGTCCTCAGCCAATCTCCGTTCGCCCGCTCATCGCCAGCCGCAGCGGAATGCGCGTCGCAGCTACCGCCGGCAAAGCACCGCCGACGGCGCCGATGATCAAGGACAGCCAAACGGCCTTCGTTACCAGGGCGGGAGACAGGACCAGTTGAAACCTGATCTGCGTATGATCGGCGCTCATCGTTGAGGCGGTCCAGCCGTTGAGGACGGCATAAGAAAAGCCGACGCCGATCAGGCATCCGAAGCAGGTCAGGATCATTGCCTCGATCCAAGTGCCTGCAAAGGCAGCCCGCCGGCTGAAGCCGATTGCGCGGACGGTGGCAATCTCGGTGCTGCGATCCGACACGGAGTTGAACATGGTCGTCATCGCGCCGACCACCGCGCCCGCGGCCATGATCACCGCCAGCGGCCAGCCGAGAAGGAGGATCAGCTTCGACGTGCGTTCTGCGAGCGCTGCGAAATAATCCTGTTCCGACCGCAGAGTTAGCCCGATCTGCGGCGTATCTGCCGCCATGGATTGTAGTGCCGGCAAGGCTTCCTGCGCGGTGAGCTTGATCCTGACGCTCTCAACCAGATTGGGCCGGTTGAACAACGTCTGCACCACGCCGATATCCGCCAGCATTTCGGATTCGAAGACGGAGCCGCCGGCGTCGAAAATACCGACGACAGTCCATTTCGATGTGC
This sequence comes from Rhizobium cerradonense, assembly GCF_030182455.1. Taxonomy (NCBI): domain Bacteria; kingdom Pseudomonadati; phylum Pseudomonadota; class Alphaproteobacteria; order Hyphomicrobiales; family Rhizobiaceae; genus Rhizobium; species Rhizobium cerradonense. The sequence continues at coordinate 66,587 of NZ_JAQJCK010000008.1, read as the reverse complement.
GGAGCGTGAGCCGTTCGCCAAGCGCCAATCCCTTGTAGTCAAGGCTCAGCCGACGCCCGACGATGATCTCGCTGGCGCCGGGATTAAACATACGGCCATCAACGATCCTGACATTCGGGCGCAGGCTGAGCCCGGACGGACCGATGCCGCGCAAGGAGAGTGTTGAAAGCAACCCGCCGGTCTTCTGCGGCACATCCACCGGGACGACCATTTCCGGCGACATCACTGAAGCTCCTATGGCATCGGTCGCGATACCGGCAGCGCCGTCGAGATAATGAAGCTGGGACGGTTCGATCCGGCTGCCGAGCTCCGTCGCCGCCCCTTTTCCCAGAGCAATGACGATATCCTTGGAGCCAGCTTGCAGCAGGGAAGTCCGAAAGCCGTTCGACATCGCCAGGAAGCCGAGCAGAACCGCAACGACCATCGCAACGGAAAAGACCAGGGAAAGGGAAATCCATATCCGGCGGCGAAGCGATTTCAGATTGGATATGGTCAAGGCCATGGATTGATTGATGATTGTGCTCATCGTCTCATCTTTCTCTTAAAGCGGCGTTGGGCGGCACTCGAATGGCATTGAAGGCTGGCGCGACACCCGTTGCGAGCGCCAGCAGGACGGCGAGGCCGGTTGCTTCGAGAATGATCGCGGGGGTGAGCACGAGATCCGGCACGATCGTGCGCAGCGGCTCGCGCAGAAACATGACAGCCGTAAAGGCAAAACCGAGGCCGAAGCTCAGGCCTACCGCAAACAGGGCGAAGGTCTCAGCCAGAATATTGCCGAGGATGAAGCGCCGCGAAAAGCCGAGGACCTTCAGCACGCCGATCTCCCGTGTCCGTTCGCGGATGACGAAGAACATAGTGTTGGCGACGATCATCAGGATGGTCACGAACGCCACGCCGATCACCAGACGCACGATGGTCGCGATATCGGCAAACTGTGCGATAAAGGCCCGCATGAACTCGGCTTCCGTCCTCGTCCGTGTCTCGTAAGCGGAGTTGGCAAAGAGGGTGTCGACGGCTTTGATGACGTCGTCGGCGCGGACACCGTTCTTCGGCACGATGCCGAAGCTGCTGACGGTGTCGCGGTCGGTACTGCGCTCGAAATTGACGTAGTCATACCGCGCCACCACGAAATGAGTGTCGGCGGATTGCTTACCATCCAATATGCCGACGATTTCGAAATCGAAGTCCGAACTGCCGTCCGGCTTGAAGAAGCTGGAGGTATTCAGCGTGATCTTCTGCCCGAGCACCCAACCCTCCTGTGTTGCGATGCTCCGTCCGGCGATCGCGCCGTTCCGGATTTGGGCGAAGCGGCTGAGAGCATCGGCGGGGATATCGTATTGATCGCCGATGAAGCCGGCGAAGGTGCCGGGCTCCGCCGCCGTCAGGCCTAGAAAATTCGCCGGTGTCCGGTAGGTCGCGCGGCTGCGTGCCATGTAGGTTGCCGCAGCGACATCGGGCAGGGCCAGGATCTTGTCGTAATAGCTGATCGGGAGAGGAAGCGTGTCGCCAACCTTGTTGGTCACGATCAGACGCTCCGAATCTACCTCACCACCCAGGAAGCCATGTTCGAAACTCGTCAGGATGAGGTGGATGAAGAAGGCGATGGCGATGCTCGCGATCAGCAGGGCGCTGCGCATCGGTTTGCGTGCCATGGTCCGGCGAATGAGAGTGAAGCGGCTCATGATGATCACACAGCCTCGCGTTCGACAAAGTAGCCTTTGTCCAGGCGCAGCACACGTCTGGCAGAACGCGCCGCTGCATCGTCATGGGTGACCATGACGATGGTCTTGCCGAGCTCCGAGTTGAGGATGCGCAGCATGGCGAGCACGTCTTCAGCGGACTCGCGATCGAGATCGCCGGTTGGCTCGTCGCAGAGCAGCAGTTTCGGATCGCTTGCCAGCGCCCTGGCGATCCCCACCCGCTGCTGTTGGCCGCCTGAAAGTTCCGACGGTAGATGCTTGCGCCGGTCGGTGAGGCCGACGAGGGAGAGGATCGTTTCGACCCGCTCGCGACGCTGGCGTCCGGTCAGACTCGTCAGCAACAGTGGAAGCTCGATATTCTGCTCCGCCGTCAGCATCGGCATCAGATTATAGAACTGAAATACGAAGCCGATATTGGCGCCTCGCCACTTTGTCAGGGCGCTTTCGTTCATTCGGCTGATGCGCGCATGGCCGAAATTGATGTCGCCGGCATCGGGGCGATCGATACCGCCGATGAGGTTCAGAAGGGTGGATTTGCCGGAGCCGGAAGGGCCGACGATCGCGACGAAATCGCCTCCTCGGATCGTCATGGTCAGATCCGAAAAGATCGTCACGGCGTTCTTTCCGATGCGGTAATCCTTGCGCACATTATTGATCGAAATGCTGCCGTCTTCCGGCGTCGATGCGCTCTCATCCATTTCAAAATCCTCTTTTGTCCAGGTTTGCTTGAAGGTCCGGAGCGTCCAAAGTGACCTTTGCGGCCATGTTGGGCAGCACCCGGGAGGGTGGCGTCAGGAATTCCAGCCGAGCGGTCACGGTGCCCTTCTGCAGCGATGCCGCTGGTACGATGGTCCGCACCCGCATTTTGAAGGGGTGGTCAGGAAAGGCGTCGAGAATGGCCACCGCCGTCTGGCCGGGCTGTATCCGTGCGGCATTGGACTGCGCGATGTCGGCATCGACGGTCAGGGAGTTCGGGTCGAGAAGGATTGCGATCCCGTCTCGCGGTCCGCCGCCATCCGTCCCCGAGGCAACCATATCGCCGAGGCCAACCAGCCGGGTGACGACCACGCCGTCGAAAGGTGCGATAATCTGATGGAGCGACAGGGTTCTTTCCTGCTTCTCCACCTGCAGTCGCGCGGTCTCGGCTGCCTGCCGCGCAGAGTCGAGATCGCTGGTCAATTGCACGACCGCCAGGCTATCGGCGTCGAGGTTGCTGGTCGCGACGACACCGCGCTCGAGAAGGAGCTTGGTGCGTTCGAGGGTTTTGCGGGCCTGCTCCAGCGAAACCTCGACGCGGCGTGCCGCTGCGACGGCGGCAGCGGCCTGGGATTTGGCAATCCTCAGCTCAATCTCATCCGTCGTCTTATCCAGACGGGCAATGACCTGTCCCGCCAGAAAATGATCGCCGACATCCAGCGGCAGGTCGACCACTCTGCCGCCGATCTCCGGCCGCAGGGTGATCATCCGCCCGGCAACGACATAGCCGGACCCGACAATCGTTTGGGGCAGGGGTTTTGCAGTTTGCTCCTGGGCGGTGGGAGCTTTGCTTTGTGAGGACGTTTCGGTCCCTTTTGCCGGCTCGGTGACAATTCTCGTCGCGAAAGGTTTCCAAGGCGCATCGGATGGCACGGGGGTGAAATAGACGGCCGCGAATGTTGCGGCCGTGCCTGCCAGTATCATACCGAGCATCCCTAATCGGCCGGTGGGGCGTGAGGCGCGGGGAGGCGGCTCAACGCGCTCGATCGATAGCGACCGAAGCCGAGTTGCGATATTCGCGTCAGAATTCATGAGGGGGTCTCCAGACGTTTATGGCGTCACTGTCCGCCGCTAAAGCGTCTGGGGCGACCTCGATCATGATTCAGCACGTCTCAAATCGCGATCTGGATCGCCGGGAGCCGCGAGTCAGGCCATAGTGGCCGCAAATAGGGTTGCCCCGGGGAAGGGTCTCATGCTGTTCGTGCCGCTGCCGTTCGTCGTCGCCTTCATGCTTCTTCTGCTGTTTCTGACAGTGGTGCGGCGTGATGACGAGCTGGCGGCAAACCGCCCTTTCCTCGTCCTGCTTCTGGCTTGTGCCTTGCAGTCGGTTTTCGTTGGGCTGCGCTGGGGCTATGGCTTGCAGCAGGTCGGCCATCTGACGCTCGCCTTGGCAACGATCATGCCGCCCCTTGTTTATGCCGGTGTTCGCAGGTTGGGTGCGGACAGCCGCCGCCGCTGGCCCGCTCTTTTGATATTCTATGGCTTTCCTGCTGTTGTCATCGCCTTGCTGGTCGTCGTCTGGCCGGAGGCTATCGATATCGCCATGATCCTGATTTACGTGGCCTACGCCCTCGCACTGCTCTGGCTCGTCCGGTCCGGTCCCGACGTGCTGCGCCTTGCGCCCTTCGAAGCGGCGCAGCCGGCCCATCGCGCGCTCGTCTTTGCCGCTGGCGCATTGTGTTTCTCAGCAATGGTCGACGCACTGGTGCTGTTCGATTTCGAATCGACCCGTGGCGCGCATGCCGGCATGATTATCAGCATCGCCAATCTTCTCGGCCTCTTCATGCTCGGCACTGCGGCAGCCGCGGCCAGCCGCAACTCCACGCCCACCGAAAGCTTGGAGGCCGCGCCTCCATATGACCTCGCCGAAGACAAGGATACGATCGCCAAAATCCATGAGCTGATGCAGGAGAAAAAGCTCTACCGCGACGCCAATCTCAATCTTGAGCGTCTGGCCCGTAAGGCAGGGATACCGTCGCGGCGCATTTCGGCCGCCATCAACCGGAGCATGGCCAAGAACGTCTCGCAATATGTCAACGATTATCGCATCGCCGAGGCATGCCGCCTGCTGGCCGAAACCGAGCGATCGGTAACCGAGATCATGCTGGAAGCCGGTTTCCTGACGAAATCGAATTTCAACCGCGAATTCCGCCGTGTCACCGACATGACGCCTGTCGGCTGGCGCGAGAAGTGCGCCTATTCCGCAGGTCCGGCTTAGCGCCCAAGCTGGTCTCATCGGTGCCTCCAAAGCTGTGTCCATCACCGCGGATAAGCAACTATCCATTGCGGAGGGCCGATCTCTGCTACTATGCGATCGGCCAACAAAACGCCGAAGAATTGTCAAAAAAGTATCAGTCTTGCGTCGATGGCGTAGTAGCGGCCATGGATATCCGCGCGTAAAGTCCCATTGTCGGAAAAGAAACAATGGCCTCTGGGAGGAGGTGCCGGCGGGGAATAAGCCCAGCCGAGTGCAGGCAGGAGGACGACATGAATCCAGATTTGGAAGTGGTCGCGATCGGCAGCGCCGAGTCCTTCAAGGCATGGGAACATGGCTATCCCTATCGCACGGTCCGCTGGCACTTCCATCCCGAATATGAAATCCACCATGTCGTCGCAACGACGGGGCAATATTTCGTGGGCGATTTCATCGGGGAATTCGAGCCGGGAAATCTCGTGCTCACAGGGCCGAACCTGCCGCACAACTGGGTGAGCGATGTACCTCCGGGCACATGCCTGCCACTGCGCTGCCGGGTCCTTCAGTTCTCCGAATCCTTTTTTGCTGACGCAAACAGGGTTTTTCCCGAGCTTTCCGGATGTATCGACATTCTGGAGATGAGCCGCCGTGGCGTGCTGTTTGCGCCGGAAACGGCAGCGGTTGTCGGGCCGATCCTCGGTGAATTGGTCGAAGCGAAGGGAATTCGTCGCATCGAACTTTTCATGAATGTGCTCAATGCATTGAGCAGCGCCCAGAATGCCAGCACTCTCGCCAGCACGCGTTATCATCCCGATCCTTCTGGATTCATGTCGGCCGGGGTCAACCATGCGTTGGCCTATATCAACACGCATCTGACGGAGCCGTTCAGCGAAGCTGATCTTGCCGAGTTGACCGGCCAGAGCCCGAGTTCGTTTTCCCGCAGCTTCCGCCGGCATACCGGCATGGCGCTCGTTCAATACGTCAATCGGCTGCGGATCAACTTCGCCTGCCACCTGCTGATGAGCAAAGCCGAAATGTCGATAACCGACATCTGCTTTGCCGCGGGTTTCAACAATATCTCGAACTTCAATCGTCGTTTTCTGGATCAGAAGGGCATGGCGCCCTCGCGCTTCAGAACATTGCTGGCGCAGAACGTAAGAGCGGTGGAGGCCGCGTAAAACAAGGAGGACCGGGAGGAGAGACCAGACAATCGGGGCAAGGAGGACCGGGTCATGCGAATGACCCGAAGGGGAACCTTTGCCCGGAAATCAGCTCATAAGCATCGCGCTCAAGACATGAGCCGAGGCTTCATCGACACAACTATCATTTGGAGCGGAGGAATTCCAATGACCCAATTCGCATTGAAACTTGCAGGCGTTGCAACACTCGCCATCGGTCTTCTGAGCGGCACGTCCGCATTTGCCCAGTCCGCGAAAGTGACGGACGCGACGGTCGCTTTCCTGATGCCCGATCAGAGCTCGACGCGCTACGAGGAGCATGACTATCCGGGTTTCCAGGCAGAGATGAAGAAGCTCTGCGCCGGCTGCAAGGTCATCTATCAGAATGCAAACGGCGACGCTTCGCGTCAACAGCAGCAGTTCAACTCCGCGATTTCTCAGGGCGCGAAGGCAATCGTGCTCGATCCGGTCGACTCGACGGCGGCAGCGTCTCTCGTCAAGATGGCGCAGAGCCAGGGCGTAAAGGTCATTGCCTATGACCGTCCGATCCCATCGGCGGTGGCCGACTATTATGTTTCCTTCAACAACGAGGAAATCGGCAAGATGATCGCCAAATCGCTGGTCGATCATCTGAAGGCGAAAAACGTGAAAGCTGGTGATGGCGGCCTTCTGGAAATCAACGGTTCGCCGACCGATGCGGCGGCAGGCCTGATCAAGAAGGGCATCCATGCCGGTCTTGCTGAAGGCGGCTATCCGGTGCTTGCCGAGTTCGACACCCCGGAATGGGCGCCGCCGAAGGCACAGCAATGGGCAAGCGGCCAGATCACCCGCTTCGGCAAGAAGATCCTGGGTGTTGTCGCAGCCAATGACGGCACCGGCGGCGCGGCTGTTGCCGCTTTCAAGGCCGCCGGCGTCGATCCCGTGCCGCCGGTTACCGGCAATGACGCGACGATCGCAGGCCTGCAGCTCATCATCGCCGGCGACCAGTACAACACGATCTCCAAGCCGAGCGAGATCGTTGCCGCGGCAGCGGCGAATGTCGCAATTCAGTTGCTGTCGGGCGAAACGCCGAAGGCCGATACGAAACTCTTCGACACGCCGACGCAACTCTTCGTGCCTGCACTCGTTACCGCGGAGAACCTGAAGGCAGAGATCATCGACAAGCAAGTCAACGACAAGCCGATCCAGACTGCGGAGCAGCTCTGCGGAGATCGCTATGCGGAAGGCTGCAAGAAGCTCGGTATCGCGAAGTGATCATATCCTCCCGCCAATTCCTCCGGCCGCTTACGGGCGGCCGGAGGACCGGGAACTCATCCTGTTCCGTTCATATAGAAAGGCTCGCGACATATGACTGACGCTTCCGACCAGACAGCCGCGGCAGGCGAGTTGGTGCTCAGCCTGCGAGGCATCTCCAAACATTTCGGCGCGGTGTCGGCGCTGACCGATATCGATCTGGATGTGCATGCGGGCGAAGTCGTCGCTCTCGTGGGCGACAACGGTGCCGGCAAGTCGACGCTCGTCAAGATTCTCGCCGGCGTCCACCAGCCGAGTGCCGGCACGATCACCTTTCGCGGTTCCAAGGTGACGCTGAGCGACCCCAGCACCGCCCTGCATCTGGGCATTGCCACCGTCTTCCAGGATCTGGCGCTCTGTGAAAATCTGGATGTCGTCGCCAATATCTTCCTCGGGCGGGAACTCAGTCCGCTGCGACTGGACGAGACCGCGATGGAGGTCCGTGCCTGGACGCTGCTGAACGAACTTTCGGCCCGCATCCCAAGTGTCCGTATTCCGATCGCATCGCTCTCCGGCGGGCAACGCCAGACGGTGGCGATCGCCCGTTCGCTGCTTCTGGAGCCGAAACTCATCCTGCTCGATGAGCCGACGGCAGCCCTCGGGGTCGCCCAGACGGCCGAGGTTCTGAACCTCATCGAGCGCGTCCGCGATCGAGGCCTGGGGGTGGTCATGATCAGCCACAACATGGAAGACGTTCGGGCCGTGGCGGATCGCATCGTCGTGTTGCGGCTCGGCCGGAACAACGGAATTTTCTACCCTGACGCATCGAACCAGGAACTGGTCAGCGCGATTACCGGCGCCACGGAAAATGCCGTTTCGCGCCGCGCCGGCCGCCGTCAGGCACAGCGGCAAATAGGGCAGGAGGGTCAGATATGACCAGCGACATCAAACAGGCGGGAACGCTCCTCGACCGCAGCGATATTCGTGTCAAACACGAAGCAGGTCTTAGTGGCACGATCCGCGCGTCGATCGACAAGGTGCGCTCGGGCGATCTCGGCTCGCTGCCGGTGGTCGTTGGTCTCATCATCATCTGGACTGTCTTCGGCACCCTCAATCCGACGTTCCTTTCGAGCAACAACCTTGCGAACCTCCTGTTCGATGCATCGACGGTCGGCGTCATCTCGCTCGGAATTGTCTGCGTTCTGATGGTGGGGGAGATCGATCTATCTGTCGGCTCGATCAGCGGCTTTGCTTCCGCCATGGTCGGCATGCTCTGGGTCAACGAGGGCTGGCCGGTAGCTATTGCCGTTATCGCCGCACTTCTCGTCGGTGGGTTAATCGGTTCGCTCTATGCCCTGCTTTTCAATCGCCTGGGAATGCCGAGCTTCGTTTCGACCTTGGCGGGCCTGCTAGCGGTGCTCGGCATGCAGCTCTACCTGCTTGGCGCCACGGGTTCGATCAACCTGCCCTATGGGTCGGCGATCGTGAACTTCGGCCAGCTCATGGTCATCCCGCGTCCGCTCGCTTATGTCTTCGCGTTGCTTCCCGGCATCGTGATGCTGGTTTCGGGTTATCGTGCGGCTCTGCGCCGCCGCGAGGCCAATCTCTCCTCTCGTTCCATCGGCGGCCTAGTGGTGCGTGCTGTCGCGATCACCGTCGCGCTCGAATTCGTCGCCTTCTACCTCAATCAGGACCGTGGCATCCCGTGGATGTTCGCGCTCTTCGTAGCGCTCGCCATCATCATGAATTATGCGCTGACGCGGACCCAATGGGGCCGATCAATGGCGGCTGTCGGCGGCAATCGTGAGGCGGCGCGGCGCGCGGGCATCAATGTCCGGTTCATCTATACGAGCGCCTTCGTTCTCTGCGCGATGTTTGCGGCGCTCGGCGGCGTGCTCGCGGCGGCGCGGCTGGCTTCGGCAAGCCAGCAGGCCGGTACGGGCGATGTCAACCTGAATGCGATCGCCGCTGCCGTCATCGGCGGAACGAGCCTCTTCGGCGGCCGCGGTAGCGCATATTCGGCGCTGCTCGGCATCATCGTCATCCAGTCGATCGCAAGCGGGCTGACGATGCTCGATCTGTCCTCGGCCCTTCGCTACATGATCACCGGTGCTGTCCTCGCCATTGCCGTCATCGTCGACTCGCTGGCGCGCCGGTCGAGAGTCTCCCACGGCCGGGCCTGATACAACGACCAAGGTAAGGATTGATATGAGACAGGAACTTTCTGGAAAGGTCGCGGCGATCACCGGGGCAGCCTCGGGGATCGGCCTTGAATGCGCTAAATCGCTATTGCAAGAGGGCGTCAGCGTTGCCCTCGTCGACAGGGCCGAGGAGTCCCTGAAGAACATATGTTCCGAGCTTGGTCCGGAGGCTTTTCCTCTGGTCATCGACCTCACCAATCCCGCCAGCGTCGCGACCATGATGCCGCAGATATTGGAGAGGTTCGGAAAGCTCGATATCTTTCATGCCAATGCCGGCTCCTATATCGGCGGCGAGGTGGTCGATGGGGATCCCGACGCCTGGGACCGGATGCTGAACCTGAACGTCAACGCGGCCTTCAGATCGGTCCAGGCAGTATTGCCGCACATGGTCGAAAGGAAAACCGGCGATATCATCATGACCAGTTCCATCGCCGGCCTGGTTCCCGTCGTCTGGGAGCCGATCTATACGGCCTCCAAGCATGCGGTGCAGGCCTTCGTTCATACAGTGCGAAGGCAAGTCGCCAAACATGGTATTCGTGTGGGTGCAGTTGCTCCCGGCCCGGTGGTGACGGCCCTGATCAGCGACTGGCCGAAAGCAAAGCTTGATGAAACGATCGCGGCGGGCGGACTGATGGAAGCGACGGAGGTGGCAGAGGCGGTGTTGTTCATGCTGTCCAGACCGCGCAACGTCACGATCCGCGATCTCGTCATCCTTCCGAACAGCACGGACCTCTGAAAATGACGCAATATTTCATCGGTGTCGACGTCGGTACAGGCAGCGCCCGGGCGGGTGTCTTCACGGAGAACGGTAGTCTGCTGGCTTCGGCAAAACGCCCGATCAGGATCTGGCATGAGGCCGGCAGCATTGTCGAGCAATCCAGCGAACAGATATGGCGAGCGGTTTGCGACAGCGTCAAGGAAGCCGTCGCCTCGGCCGGAATCCAGGCCACGGCCGTCGCCGGGCTGGGTTTCGACGCGACCTGCTCTCTCGTCGTCGTCAAGGTTGACGGCGCGCCGGTTGCCGTCGGGCCGTCCGGCGATCCGAATCGCAACATCATCGTCTGGATGGACCATCGCGCCGCCGGCGAAGCGGCCGAAATCAACAGCGGCAATCACGGGGTTCTGCGTTACGTTGGAGGCACTATCTCTCCGGAGATGGAAACCCCGAAGCTTCTCTGGCTGAAGCGCAATCTGCCGCAATCCTTTGCCGCTGCCGATCACTTCTTCGACCTCGCGGACTATCTGACCTGGCGTGCGACGGGCTCGCTCAGCCGATCGGTCTGCACCGTTACCTGTAAGTGGACCTATCTTGCCCATGAGAAGCGTTGGGATGCGGACTATTTCAAGGCTATCGGCCTGGCAGAGCTGGCAGCCGAAGGCTTTTCGAGACTCGGTACGGATATCGTCGAGCCTGGCGCGGCGCTGGCAAGCGGGCTGACAGAGATCGCAGGCTTGGATCTAGGATTGCCGATCGGAACCTCCGTCGGAGCGGCGCTGATCGATGCCCATGCGGGCGGCGTCGGCACGCTCGGAGGGGACGGCGCAGATGGCCAATCGAAAGTGCAAAACAGACTTGCCTATGTCTTCGGCACATCGGCCTGCTCGATGGCTTCGAGCGACAATCCCGTCTTTGTCGGGGGCGTATGGGGACCATATTACTCGGCAATGATACCGGGGCTCTGGCTGACCGAAGGCGGCCAGTCGGCAGCGGGAGCGGCGATCGACCATCTGGTTACGATGCATCCCGCATCTGCCGAGGCGCGCGCCAAGGCGGAAATGGAAAGCCTTTCGCTGGTTGCGTGGCTTGACCGTCAAGCGACCGAATTGTGCCCTGACCTGACGCGTGCCGTCGAGCTTGCAAAGTCTGTCCATGTGGTTCCGGAATTCCTCGGAAACCGGTCACCCCATGCCGATCCCGATGCCCGCGCGGTGATCGCGGGCGTTGGACTTGAGGTCGAAATCGCCGACCTGATTTCGCTCTATGTCGCCGGTCTCTGCGGTATCGGCTATGGCCTCAGGCAGCTTTTGGAGACGCTGTCAAAAGACGGCATCGACATTGGTACGATCGTTGCGAGCGGCGGCGCCGCGCAAAGCAATCTCGTGCGGCAGCTTCTGGCCGATACGACGAACACCCCGGTGGCGATCGCCAATACCGAGGAGCCGGTATTGCTTGGCGCGGCGATGCTGGGAGCCGTTTCCGCCGGACGCTATGTTTCGCTGCTGGAGGCGATGAAAGCAATGTCGAGCCTCTCGACAGTCTTCTCGCCTGCAGGCGGCACGATCGAGACGCTACACAGGAACCGTTATCGGGCTTTCGAGCTGTTGCAGTCGGCAGACCGGCAAATTCGTGGATTCGCCGCAGCGGGCGGATGAGCAGTGTCACTTGCATACTGCGGATATTCGCGGTGATTTTAATTACGCAAAAAGTTCGCTCAGCTCCGTCCGCGCGACATCGCGGAGCCTTTCTGCCTCGCTCATGTCGATCGAGCGGTACGGCCAGCGCAGGCGCGTGCCGACGGGTCCCCAGTTGCCGATGGCGCAGAGAAGCTTGTCGAGCGCTGCGTTCGAATAGCCTAATCGCTGGCGATAGGGGACGATGTGGGTTTCCATGAACTTGCAAATTCGGCGCTCCAAAGCGAGTGCGGCATGGATGTCGTCCTGCATGGATGCGGTCCACATCTGCGCGCCTCGGGGGCTTAGACAGGCGACATTGGAAAAGGATCCCGCCGCAATACCCTCCATAATACCGGTTGCAAGATGATGGCCGGGGACAAAGAGTGAGAGTTCCGAAAGGTGCTGGCGCGCGTCCGCGTACCATTGCTTGTCGCCATCAGCCACCTTGGCGCCGATGACGCCTGGTACCGCAGCGCAGATCCTGCCCAGTTCTTCCGGCGTCAGGACACGCTTGGCATGTGGTGGGTTATAGAGGATCAGCGGAATGCCGCTTCCGACATCGACAGCCCGGTTCAAAAAATCGATCGCTTCCCGATCCGTTACAGGCCACCAGTCGGGCAGGATAACTTGAATCGCCAGCGGTTTCAGGAGCGCCGAACGCCGAACCCGTTCCAGCATGATGCGAGCATCCGGTTGGCAAGCGCCGATGACGAAGTTCATGCCGGCCGCAGCGCATCGTTCGGCCAACATCGATTGAATGCGGTCGAATTCGTCTTCGGTCTGGCTGTGGAATTCCCCCGCCGTACCATTCGAATAGATGCCGTCGACACCGGCCGCGATCAGGATATCGATTTCCTCGCCGAGCTTTGCGAATTCGATGTCATCATCCACCCCGATCGGCAGAAGAAGGGTCGCCCAATTGCCGGCGATGGTATGCCGCCTTTTTGCCGTCATTGATTGCCCCTCAATTCAAATCGTCGCGAATGCAGGCCTTGAAATGACCCGGCGCGACCTCTCTCAGCTCCGGTATCGTCTTCCCGCAGGCGTCCAATGCGTGCGGACAGCGGGTGCGGAAGACACAGCCGGAGGGTGGATTGGCCGGGCTCGGTATGTCACCTCTGAGGATCTGGCGGTCGCGGCGGAGATTGGGATTGGTCGAGGGAATCGCGGAGAGCAGCGCGCTCGTATAGGGATGCTGTGGGCTGGCGTAGAGATCGGCACTCGGCGCAATTTCCATGATGCGGCCGAGATAGAGCACGATCACCCGGTCGCAAATATATTCGACGACGGCCAGATCATGCGAAATGAAGAGCATGGTCAGGCCGAGGCGCGTCTGCAATTCGCGCAGCAGATTGATGATCTGCGCCTGGATCGAGACGTCAAGTGCGGAGACCGGCTCGTCGGCGACGATGAATTCCGGCGACAGGGTCAAGGCGCGGGCGATGCCGATGCGCTGGCGCTGGCCGCCTGAAAATTCATGTGCATAGCGATTGATCGCATCGCCAGGCAGGTCGACCTGGGCGAGGGCGGAATGCGCCCGCTCGAGCCGTTCCTTGCCGGTTCCGATGCGCTGGATATTCAGCCCTTCCGTCAGGATTTCGCCGATCGTCATGCGCGGCGAGAGGCTGGCGAAGGGGTCCTGAAAAATATATTGCATGCGCGGCCGCGTGCGTCTTAGAGCGGAGGCGGAAAGCGTGGTCAGTTCCACGCCATCGAAGCGGACGCTGCCTGCCGAGGGTTCTACGAGGCGCAGCACCGAACGTCCGATCGTGGTTTTTCCGCTGCCGGATTCGCCAACAAGCCCGACGACCTCGCCTTTGGCGATATCGAAGGAGATATTCTGAAGAACATTCAGCTTCGTGCCTCGGGACGTATAGTGTTTCCCGAGATCGCGAACCGAGAGCAAAGGCTCGCTCATCTAGATCTCCTGCCATCTTATGCAGCGGCTGCGGTGCCCCGGACCGACCTCTTCGAGCGCCGGCACGGCGGCGCGGCAGGCATCGATCGCGTATTTGCAGCGCGGGGAAAATGCGCAGCCGGCCGGCATGTTCATCAGGCTGGGGACCACACCCGGAATGGCGGCGAGCTTCTCACCGGCCTGTTTCATCCGCGCCGCATCGCCAAGACGCGGCATGGAGGCGAGAAGGCCCATTGTATAGGGGTGGCGCGGATTGCCAAAGACCTTGCCGACCGGCCCCTCTTCGACGATCCGGCCCGCATACATGACCGCAACGCGATGGGCGATCTCCGCAACAACGCCGAGATTGTGCGTGATAAACAGCATGGCCATGCCGCGTTCGCGCTGCAGCCTCAGGAGCAGATCGAGAATTTGCGCCTGGATCGTCACATCCAGTGCTGTTGTCGGTTCATCGGCAATCAGCAATGTCGGATCACACGCCAGCGCCATGGCGATCGTCGCCCTCTGCCGCATGCCGCCGGAGAGTTCATGCGGATATTGTCCGGCACGCCGCTTCGCATCGGGAATACCGACGCTGTCGAGGAGTTGCACCGCCGCATTCATCGCGGCTTTCCGACCCGAGCCGCGATGAATGCGGATCGGTTCCGATATCTGGTCGCCGATCGTGAAGACGGGATTGAGGCTCGACATCGGCTCCTGAAACACCATGCCAATATCATCGCCCCTGATCCTGCGCATATCCTCATCGTCAAGAGAGACCAGATTGCGGACCGCGCCATTCTTGCGCTTCAGGTGGATAGTGCCCGCGGCGATCCGGCCGATATTGCGGGTGAGCAAACGCATGACGGAAAGGCTGGTCACCGATTTGCCGGACCCGGATTCGCCGACGAGCGCCAGGGTCTCACCGGCTGCAACGGTCAGATCGATATCGTTGACAGCCGTGATCTCGCTGCCGCGGATACGGAAGATCGTTCGCAGCCCCCTGATATCGAGAACGGGATCGGCGGCCGGCTCCATTACGCGCCTCAGTTCAGCAGACCGGTTGCGCGCAGGATTTCATCGATCCGTGCGGTTTCAGCCTCGTTCAGCGAAGCGCGGGGCCGCGGCATGATGGCGCTATCGATGATCCCGAGGCTGCGCATGGCGGCTTTGAAAGCGCCTATACCGGATGCACCGCCGCTAACGCGGCCCTGGGCGACCCAAACGATTTCGAAGAGACGGCAAAGGCGCTCCTGCTCTTTTCGAGCGGCGGCCCAATCGCCGCGCTGTGCGGCCTCCCACAGGCGCACATAGCCATGCGGGTCGACGTTGGCGATGCCCGGAACGACACCGTGAGCGCCCATCAGCAAGGCATTGTCGACGACGATCTCGGAGCCGGTCATCAGGAAGACATCCTCGTGGTCGGCGAGATCGAGCAGCGCATAGCGGAAATTGCCGTCGTCGCCGCTTGAATCCTTGAGGCCGATGATGGTGCCTTCCTTGGCGAGTGTCACGACGGTCTGCCGCTGCAGCTTCACATGGACGCAGACGGGAATGTCGTAGGCGACCAGCGGAACGTCCACCGCATCCCTGATATAGCGGAAATGATCGAGGATCTCGGATTGGCTGGTGACCGTATAGAAGGGTGCCGTGACCACTACCGCGTCGGCGCCTGCGGCCTTCGCGACCTTCGAGTGCGCGATGACGCGATCGGTCGTCGGATCGATGGCGCCGACGATGAGCGGCACGCGGCCGTTCACCACCTTTGCCGAATGCTCGATGATCTCACGCCGCGTCTTTTCGTCGTGAAAGACGACTTCGCTTGTCGAGCCGAGCACGAAGACGCCGTGGCAGCCGGCATCGATCAGATGTTCAAGAACCCGCGTATAGGACGGATAGTCGACAGTGAAATCCGGATTGAGCGGCGTTACGACAGGGGGGACGACACCCTTGAATTTGGTCATGTTTGCTTTCTTTCGGTTGTCAGTTCAGTTCGGCACGTGGATCGAAGGCATCTCTGAGGCCATCGCCGATGAAGTTGATTGCAAGCACGGCAAGGATCAGCGCTCCGCCGGGGAAGAGCCATTGCCAGGGATATTGTTCGAGCACGGCGGTCGACCGGGCGGCATTCAGCATGTTGCCCCAGCTTGCGGCAGGCGGGGCAATGCCGAGACCGAGGAAGGACAGACCGGCCTCCAGCAGGATGGCATTGGCGATCTGCAGCGTTGCGTAGACGACGAGGATGTCGATCGCGTTCGGCAGGCCATGGCGAAAAAGCAGGTGTCCAATGCCGGCGCCCATACCGCGCGAGGCCATGACGAAATCGCGCTCGCGCAGTTCCAGAAGCCGCGAGCGGACCATGCGCGCAAGAAGCGGCCAGGAGAGCAGCGAGATGACCAGCACCGTCGGCCAGATGCCAGTGCCGGCGATCGAGGCGAGCACCAGCAGGAAGATGACAGGCGGCAGGGTCATCACCAGATCGACGAAGCGCATGGAGACGGCATCAGCCCACCGGCCGGCGAGTGCCGAGACGGCGCCGAAGAGGAAGCCGATGATCGCGGAAAGGGCGGTCGATGCGGCGGCAACGAGCAGCGAAATCCGCCCGCCTTCCAGAACACGCGCAAACACGTCGCGGCCGACTCCATCGGTTCCGAACCAGTGCGTTGCCGTCGGGCCGCCGTTCATGGCCAGCAGATCGATATCGTTCGGCTGAAACTTCCACCACAGCGGATAGGAGAGGATCAGAAGCAACATTGGAATGGCGACGCAAATGCCGGCGACGGCGGCGTGGTTCAATAGAAAGCGTTCGAATGCGCGAGCGAGCGGCCCGGGGCTGCGGCGGGACGTGGAGCGAGCAAACATCGTCAGCCCACCTTGATGCGCGGATCGACAACCGCGTAGGTGATATCGGTCAGAAGATTAACGATGATGACGCAGATGCCGATGATGAGCGTCGCGCCCATGATGACGGGGTAGTCTCGCGTCTCCACTGCATTGACGAGAAGCAGGCCCATGCCCGGCCAGTTAAAGACGCTCTCGATGAAGATGGCGCCGCCGATCGCAAGCCCGATGGTCGAGCCGATGAGGGTTACGATGGGAAGGAGGGCATTGCGCAGCGCATGCTTGGTGATGACCCAGAACTCCTTCACTCCCTTGGCGCGAGCCGTGCGCACGTAATCCTGATTGAGGACTTCGAGCAGCGAAGCGCGCATATAGCGCGTGATCAATGCGGCCTGCGCGATGGACAGCAGCGCGGCGGGCAGGATCAGGTGATGAATAAGATCACTGATCGAAAATTCCTCGCCAGGCGTCAGCATGCCGCCGGAGGGCATCCAATGCAGGCGAACGGAGAAGACATAGAGGCCAATGAGGGCGCTGAGGAACGCAGGGCTGGAAATACCGGCAAGCGCGAACACCGAGAAGGACAGGTCGGCGAGCGAATTGCGGCGGACGGCGCTGAAAACGCCCACGGCAATGCCGGCAATAACGGCGATCACAAGCGCCGAACCCATGAGAAGCACCGTCGGTCCGATCCGTGACAGCACAAGACCGAGAACCGGCTGGTCGAGACGTTTGATCGAATAGCCGAGATTGCCCGTCAGCGCGTTCTGCAGCCATCCAAGGTATTGCAGCGGCAAGGGCTGGTCGAGCCCCAAACTCCTGCGCAGGTTCGCAAGGTCGGTCGGCGACATCGGGACATTCGGATCGATATAAGCATCGATCGGATCGCCGGGCGTCAGACGCAAGAGGAGGAAGATCAGCATGCTCAGGGCGATGAGCATGCCAGCCCCTATGGCCAGGCGTCGAAGGCTGTATCGAAGCATTGTAAATCCGTCCTGTCAGGGTGGCCGAGGCCGCCCTCAAGGCTTTGGAAGGAAACACCTTATTCGGCGATCGACCATTTCTGCGGATTGGCCTGATAAGGCCCGCCGCCAGGCGCCGGCGTCCAGACGAAATCCTTCACCTTGGACGAGACGATGCCATAGCGCTTTGCCACCCAGAGCGTTGCCCAGGGCAAGTTCGTATTCATGACCTTGCAGACGTCCTGATAGCGGCCGTCGCGTTTGGAACCGTCGGTCTCGGTCAGTGCGGCGTTGAGCGCGGCGCTCAGATCCGGCATGCGCGCTCGAACGACATTCGCTCCGGCTGGCGGAATCTGGCTTTCGTTCAGCCCGACATTGATGCTTCCGGCATCCGGTCCGTTCTGAAGTCCGGCGTAGACCATTTGGAACTGCGCGACATCCGGTTTCGCGTTGAGCACGATGCTGTTGTAAGTCGGCGCATCGACGGCGCGTGGGACGACATTGATGCCGACTTGGGCGAGCATCGCTTGGACGGCAGCCAGCACATTGGTCGCGAGCGGCGTCGTGTAATAGGTCAGCAGCGTGATCGGCTTGCTGCCGTTGATCTGATCCCATCCCGCTTCGGTCAGCAACTGCTTGGCTTTTGCCGGGTCGTAGGCATAGTCGTCGACGCCTTTTGGTATCAGTTGCTCGGCAACATAGGCGCAATTGGCAGGCTTGGCCGCGCCGCCATAGAGGCTCTTGATGATGGCATCGCGATTGATCGCGTACATCACCGCCTTGCGGACACGCGCATCCTTCCAGATCGGGGAATCCTGGTTGAAGCCGAGATAGTTGACGACGAAGGAATCTCCTTCGATGACCTTGAAATTCTTATCGTCCTTGAAAGTCGGCACGTCGTTGGAATCGACGTAGGTGAACTGGATTTCACCGGATCTCAGAGCCGCGATCGCCGCAGCCGGATTGGCGAAATAGCGGTTGATGATGCGTTCGAGTGCAGGCTTGCCGCCGCGATATTCGGTGTTGGCGGCGAGCTCGACATATTGATCGGATACGTATTTCGTGAACTTGAAAGGTCCGGTGCCGATCGGCGTGGTGGACCACCATGTACTCTTGGCCAACTGATCGGCCGGTATCGCGGACAGGGCATGTTCCGGCAGCATCATGACCTTGGTCATGGTGTCGAGAAAGCTGCCAGTCGGCGTGCTCAGCTTGACCACAACCGTGTGCTCGTCCGGCGTTTCGACGGATGAAATGCCCTGCAGCCGGGCGGCGAGTACCGAACCGGTCTTGGCGTTCATGGCGAGGCCGATGGTGAACTTGGCGTCCTTGGCCGTGAACGCTTGGCCGTCATGCCATTTGGCGTCCGTCAGCTTGAACGTGTAGGTCTTCTGATCCGGGCTCACCTCGTAGGAGCTAGCGAGTTCGCCGACGACTTTCTGCAGCTTCTCGTCATAGGCGACGAGCGGTTCGTAATAGATGCTGAGCCAGGTGAATCCCGCCGTTGCGGCAAGAGGATTGAAGTTGCCTTGGAAGCCGCCCGGACCGACATCGAAGCCGCCGGAAAGGGTCGCGGGCCGCGCCTGGCCGACAAGGGCCGGAATTGCGGTCGTCGACAGCATGGCTGCAAGGGCGATGACGGATAGTCTATATGCTCTCCTCATGTGTTCCTCCCACATATGAACTTGTCTTGTTGTTGGCAATCACCCGGGCAATGCCTTCGTAGTGCCGATCCAGGCGTCTGCGCGCCTCCTTCAGATCCTTTGCTTCCACTGCATCCACGATCGCGGCATGATCGCGCCAGGTCGCCATCGGATCGACGTTCTCCAGGTTCACGAAATCCGAAGCCTTGTAGAAAGCGAGCCAGAAGACATCGATCAGCCGCACGAGCGTTTCATTGTGCTGGCAGCGAAAGAGCAGCCGATGAAAGAGCTGATCGTCTTCGGCAAAGGTCTCTCCGCGCTCGGCATGGACGCGCATCCTGTTGACCGTGCTGCGCAGTTCGGCGATGTCTTCCTCGCCGATCATCTCGATCGTCTTGCTAATCAATCCCACTTCCAGCGTGCGGCGGATTTCGAGGACCTCCTCGATTTGCCGCAGCGCGCCACCGAGGCCATAGGCGAGATTGTCGAGCAACGGTTCGAAGGAAAAAGCCTTCACGAAGATGCCGACACCGCGCCGCGTCTCCAGCACACCGAGCGATTCCAGCGCCTTAATCCCCTCCCGCAGCGAATTCCGGCTGACGCCGAGCTGCGTCGCGAGCTCTCCTTCGGCCGGCAGAAGCGTGCCGGGCGCTAACCCGTTTTCATCGATATAGGCGCGCAAACTCTCCTGCACGGAAACATGCAGCAGGGGTGCGCGGGTCAGGGGCTTCATCGTCTTCAAGGCCATCTTCGGTTTCTTCCGCGCATAACGTAATAGAGATGAAGCTTACATATCCACTTGTAGGATATCTGTCAAATGGCGGCCTACCGATTGGCGCCGAGTGGCCAACTTGATCGCCCGCCACACTTGAAATGCCCCTCCGCTTCCGGCAAACAGCCGGAAGAACGAGGACGAGGAAATGAGGCACATCTATTTAGTCGGTATTGGAACGGGCAATCCCGAGCACCTGACCGTTCAGGCGATCAATGCGCTGAATAAGGTGGATGTCATTTTCATCCCCAGCAAAGGGGCGGCCAAGGCCGAGCTTGCCGATGTGCGGAAAGACATCTGCCAGCGTTATGTGACGAACAAGGCCATCCGCTTCGTCGACTATGCCGTGCCGGTACGCCAGACGGCGGACCGCAGCTACGTGCAAAGCGTCGATGACTGGCATGCCCAGATTTCGTCGACCTACGAGGGGTTGTTCCAGGATCATATGGCGGAACACGGGAGCGCTGCCTTCCTGGTCTGGGGCGATCCCAGTCTCTACGACAGCACGATCCGCATCATCGAGCGGGTCAAGGCGAGGGACCGCGTCGCCCTCGGCTATAGCGTCATACCGGGGATCACCAGCATCCAGGCTTTGACGGCAAGCCATCGCATTCCGCTCAATCTTGTCGGAAAGCCGGTGCAGATCACGACTGGGCGCCGACTGGCCGAGAGCTTTCCGGGTATGGTCGAGACAGCCGTCGTCATGCTCGACGGCGAGCTGGCTTTCAGCAAGATCGATGATCCCGATGCCTATATTTATTGGGGCGCCTACCTTGGCACCGAGGATGAAATCACCATTGCAGGCCGCCTTGCCGATGTGTCTGACTGTATCGTGGCGACCCGGTCGGAAGCGCGTGCGAAGCATGGGTGGATCATGGATATCTATCTGCTGCGAAAAGGCTCAGATTTCGACGATCAGGCATGAGGCACTGTGCCGCCGCCAAATTGTTTGCCCGCCGATGAGGATTATGTAAGGACATGCTCTTCGGGAAGGATGGTCCTATGGCGAAGGCCGACTTGATGGAAGAGCGCGATATTTCCTTGCGGAAGGATATCGATGCCATTGCCTGTGTTCCGGGCGCGTCATCGATGGCCCGCGGCGCCTGCCCGTCGCTCAGTGCCCCGATGATCACTGGTGACGGTCTACTCGTGCGGCTGCGTCCGACAACGCCGGGCCTGACGATCGGGCAATTCCGGGCGCTCGCCGAGGCGGCGGAGAGACGTGGCAACGGATTGATAGAGATCACCGCGCGCGGCAATCTTCAACTGCGCGGCATGACTACCGAAAGCATGAGCGGACTTGCCGCGGATATCGAACGAGCCGACATCGTCCCGGAAACCGGCGTCACGATTGAGATCCCGCCGTTCAGCGGACTGGACCCACTGGAGATCGCCGATGCCAGGGAGCTAGCCAGCCGGCTTCGTCAACAGATCGCCGCCCTCGATCCTAAGCCGATACTGGCACCCAAGCTGGCCATTATCATCGATGCCGGCGGGCGGCTGAGCCTCGATACGATCACCGCGGATATTCGGTTGAAGGCGGTGAGAACCGCCAATGGTTCGACGGCATGGGTTCTCGCAATCGGCGGTACGGCAAAAACGGCGAAGGTTCTTGCATCTTTGTCCACCGAACAATCCATATCGGCTGTCATCAGGCTGCTGAAAACGCTGGCGTTTCTCGGACCGCGCGCACGCGGCCGCGATCTGGATGTAAACAGCCTGCGCATAGAGTATCAGTCGCCGGCAGCCAGCGTACTCGGCACAGCCGACCCGCATGTTTCACCAATCGGCATCCATTCTCTCGGCGGCGATCGTCTCGCGCTCGGCCTGCGCCCATCCTTCGGGCAGATCCATGCGAGAGACATTCTCCGCTTTCTTGCCATCGCCGAGGCCGCTGGAGCAAGCGAAATCCGCACTGCGCCGGAGCACGCCATGGTGGTGCTGGGGCTGGGGCTCGAGGCGGCAAAGGCCGTTCAGTCGGCCGCAGCCGATTGCGGTTTTCGGACGCGTGCCGATGATCCGTCAAATCACCTGGAAGTCTGCGCCGGAGCAGGGGCTTGCGCTTCCGCTTTCTACGCGACGAAATCCGCGGCGGCGGATCTTCTGGACCTAGCCCCCGAACTGCTCGACGGCTCGCTCTCGGTGCATCTGTCCGGCTGCCGCAAAGGCTGTGCCCATCCGGGCAATAGTGCAGTCACCATTGTCGGTGCGCCAATGGGCTATGGGGTTGTCGTAAATGGGTCCGCATCGAGCGAGCCTGTGGCCTACATCGGGAAAGAAGAGTTAAAATCCGCTCTGGCAGAGATGAACAGGCTGGTGCGGAATAACAAAGTTGCTGGCGAATCGGCGGAGGAGTGTCTTACACGGCTCGGCACCGACGCGATCGTTACAGCACTACGACAGGGGTAGGAATGCCGGACTATGATTATATCCGCGATGGGAACGCGATCTACGAGCGCTCCTTCGCGATCATCCGCAGCGAGGCCGATCTGTCGCGCTTTTCGGAAGCTGAGGCCGACGTTGCGGTACGCATGATCCATGCCTGCGGCCTCGTCGAAGCCTCGGGACACTTCGTCTTCTCTCCCGATTTCGTTGCGACTGCCCGCGCGGCGCTTGCCAACGGCGCGCCGATCTTCTGCGATGCCGAAATGGTCGCCCATGGTGTCACGCGCGCACGCCTGCCGGCGGCCAATGAGGTGATTTGCACACTGCATGATCCCCGCACGTCGGAACTGGCGAAGACGACCGGCAACACCCGCTCGGCAGCCGCGATGCATCTCTGGGGCGATCGTCTGGCAGGCGCTGTCGTCGCCATCGGCAATGCGCCGACGGCGTTGTTCCATCTCCTCGAAATGCTGCGCGACGGAGCGCCGAAGCCGGCCGCTATCATCGGCATGCCCGTCGGATTCGTTGGCGCTGCTGAATCCAAGGACGCGTTGGCGGAAAATTCCTATGGCGTTCCCTATGCCATCGTTCGTGGCCGTCTTGGCGGCAGCGCCATCACCGCCGCCGCGATCAACGCATTGGCGAGGTCTGGCCTATGAGCGCGCAGTCTACTGGCCGGCTGATCGGCGTTGGCACCGGGCCTGGCGATCCGGAATTGCTGACGGTCAAGGCAGTCAAAGCCCTGGAGAAAGCCGAGATCGTCGCTTATTTCGCCAAGCAGGGTAAAAATGGCAATGGTCGCGGCGTCGTTGGGGATGTGCTCAGAACCGACGTGACGCTGCTGCCGCTCTACTATCCCGTGACGACGGAAATCGACAAGAACGAGGCGGAGTACAAGAGACAGATCACCGATTTCTACGATGCCTCCGCCGAGATGGTCGCTGCCTACCTAAAGGATGGCAAGACGGTAGCCGTGCTCAGCGAAGGCGATCCGCTGTTCTACGGTTCCTATATGCATCTGCATGTGCGGCTTGCCGACCGCTATCCGACAGAAGTCATTCCTGGCGTAACGGCGATGTCCGGCTGCTGGTCGCTGGCCGGCATGCCGATGGTGCAGGGGGATGATGTTCTTTCCGTGCTTCCGGGCACCATGGCGGAAGCCGAACTTGCCCGGCGCCTCGCCGACACCCAGGCGGCGGTGATCATGAAGGTCGGCCGCAACTTGCCGAAAATCCGCCGTGCCCTTGAAGCTGCAGGACGCCTTGACGAGGCAATCTATGTCGAGCGCGGAACGATGGCGAATGGCGCGGTCACACCCCTCACGAAGAGGGGGGATGCGGAAGCTCCCTATTTCTCGCTGATCCTTATTCCCGGTTGGAAAGACAAGCCATGAGCGGCCGTCTCTATGTCATCGGCACCGGTCCCGGCAATCCGGCGCAGATGACGCCGGAAGCGCTGGCGGCTGTGGCCGACTCGGCGGAATTTTTCGGTTATGGCCCGTATCTCGATCGCCTGTCGCTACGACCTGATCAGCTTCGCCACGCCTCCGACAACCGCGAGGAGCTGGATCGCGCCAAGACGGCGCTGGAGCGTGCGGTCGCCGGCGCCAATGTCTGCGTCGTTTCGGGTGGCGATCCCGGCGTTTTTGCCATGGCGGCAGCAGTCTGCGAGGCGATCGACAATGGACCGAGCGAATGGCGGGATGTCGATCTCGTCGTCGTGCCGGGTATCACCGCCATGCTCGCCGTCGCGGCTCGCATTGGGGCACCCTTGGGGCACGATTTCTGCGCCATCTCGCTATCAGACAATCTAAAGCCCTGGAATATAATAGAAAATAGACTGCGCCTGGTTGCGGAAGCAGGGCTTGTGATCGCCCTCTACAATCCCATCAGCAAAGCACGCCCCTGGCAGCTCGGCAAAGCCTTCGACATCTTGCGTGAGGTTCTGCCTGCCGACGTTCCTGTCATTTTCGGCCGCGCTGCGGGCCGGCCGGATGAACGCATGACAGTTGCAAGGTTGGCGGATGCGCAAGCGTCGAGCGCTGATATGGCGACCTGCGTCATCATCGGTTCGGCCGAGACTCGTGTCATTGCCCGAGAGACAAAACCCGATCTGGTTTATACGCCACGCTTCATCAAGGACGGGGCAAGATGATCGATATGGTGCAGCGCCGCCTCGACAGTCTCGACCGCCAGCATATCGGCAACGGGTGCGCGCTCGATCATGATCACTTCGATGCCGAGTTGCCGCGCCGCCTCGATCTTCGCGTAGGTCGCACTGCCGCCGCTGTTCTTCGTCACGATCACGTCGATACGATGGTGCCGCAACATGACCAGCTCGTCTGCCAGCCGGAACGGACCCTTGGAATGGATATAGGTGACGTTGGGCGCTGTCAGCGGCGGCTCGACCGGATCGACGCTGCGCACCCAATAATGATGGATGGGCGCGGCATTAGCGTAATGCGCCTCCTGTCGGCCGATCGCCAGGAAGACGTGACGAGGGGTCGGACCAAGCGCAGCAATTGCCTTCGAAACAGTTTGCACCGAGCGCCAACGATCGCCCTCGACGGGCAGCCAGGCCGGCCTGCGAAGTGCGAAGGCGGAGATGCCGCTCAGGGTAGCCGCTTCCGCGGCATTGGCGGAAATGCGGGCGGCGAAGGGATGGGTCGCGTCTATCAGCAGATCGATCGCCTCATCCACCAAATAGCGGGAAAGACCCTGAGCACCGCCGAACCCGCCGCTGCGCACGGGAACCGGCTGCGGAGCCGGATCGACGGTTCTGCCGGCCAGCGACAACACGACATCGAGATCAGCGCGCGCCGCCAGCGCCTCCGCCAATTGACGGGCTTCCGTCGTGCCGCCCAAGATCAGAATGCGGGTCTTGCCCATGTCTGAGATGCCTTCCACTCAACGCTGGCTCACTCTTATCGGCATCGGCGAGGACGGTCCAGCCGGGCTTGGCGACGATGCGAAACGTCTGATTGCTGCGGCGCCCGTCGTCTTCGGCGGCACGCGGCATATCGAACTGATGCAGGCGCTGATCAAGGGCGAAGCGCGGAGCTGGCTGAGCCCCTTCGAGAAATCCGTTGAAGCCGTGCTGGCTCGGCGCGGAATGCCGACCGTCGTTCTTGCCTCCGGCGATCCCTTCTTCTATGGCGCCGGCGCCACGCTCTCGCGGCATGTTCCGGCATCTGAGATGACCGTCATTCCGGCACCCTCTTCCTTCAGCCTTGCCGCCTCGCGCCTCGGCTGGCCTTTGCAGGACGTGACCGTTCTTTCCCTGCATGGCCGGCCGCTCGACCTCATCCGCCCGCATCTCCATCCCGGCCGCAAGATCCTGGCCCTGACGTCGGATGGTCAAGGTCCCGCGGATCTGGCGCGTCTGTTGCAGGAGACAGGATTTGGTCAATCGACGCTGACAGTTCTCGAAGCCCTGGGTGGACCCGATGAGCGGGTCTCGACGCAGCAGGTGGCGGATTTTACGCTTTCCGGCATCAATGATTTGAACCTTTGCGGCATCGAAGTTGCGGCAGTTGATGGCGCTCGCATCCTGCCGTTCAGCGCCGGACTGGATGACAGCCTGTTCGAACATGATGGCCAGATCACCAAACGGGAAATCCGGGCAATGACCTCGTCGGCGCTGGCGCCGCGCCACGGCGAGTTGTTGTGGGATATTGGCGCTGGCTCCGGTTCCATCGGCATTGAATGGATGCTGGCGCATCCTTCGATGCGCGCCGTCGCGGTCGAATCTTCCAGCGAACGCGCTGCTCGCATTCGCCGTAATGCGGCAAGCTTCGGCGTTCCGGGGCTTACCATCATCGAAGGACAGGCGCCGCAAGCGCTTGCCGGTCTGCCGGCACCGGATGCGATCTTCATCGGCGGGGGCGGCAGTGAAGCCGGCGTCATGGATGCGGCCATTGCCGGATTGAAAAGGGGAGGGCGGCTGGTCGCCAACGCGGTGACCACCGAGATGGAGGCTGTCCTGCTTGCCGAACACGCCCGTCGCGGCGGCTCGCTGATCCGTATCGATATCGCCCGCGCCGCACCCGTTGGCGCCATGACCGGCTGGCGGCCGGCCATGCCGGTGACGCAATGGTCCTGGGTCAAACCATAAAAATGAAAAACGAGGTAGCGGAATGACGGTGCATTTCATCGGAGCGGGGCCTGGAGCTGCGGACCTGATCACCGTGCGTGGGAGGGATCTGATCGGCAAGTGCCCGGTCTGTCTCTATGCAGGCTCGATCGTCTCGCCGGAACTCCTGCAATATTGCCCGCCCGGCGCCCGTATCATCGATACGGCGCCGATGTCGCTCGATGAGATCGAGGCCGAATATCTAAAGGCTGCCGCGTCCGGCGAGGATGTCGCCCGCCTGCATTCGGGTGACCTCTCCGTGTGGAGCGCCGTCGCCGAGCAGATCCGCCGTCTGGAAAGGCACGGCATCCCTTATACACTGACCCCCGGCGTTCCCGCTTTCGCAGCGGCGGCGTCTGCGCTCGGGCGCGAGCTGACCATACCTGCCGTCGCACAAAGCCTTGTCCTGACACGCGTTTCCGGCCGCGCTTCGCCGATGCCGAACAATGAAACACTGGAAAAATTCGGCGCCACGGGCGCGACGCTCGCCATCCATCTGGCAATCCACGCACTCGGGCAGGTGGTCGAGGAACTGACGCCGCTTTATGGCGCGGATTGCCCGGTTGCTATCGTTGTTAAAGCCTCCTGGCCGGACGAACGCGTCCTTCGCGGCACGCTAGGCACGATCGAGGCAAAGGTGGCGGCAGAACCGATCGAGCGTACGGCGTTGATTTTCGTCGGCCCATCGCTGGGCGCCAACGATTTTCGCGAAAGCTCGCTCTATGATCCCGCCTATCAGCGCCGTTTCCGAGGCAGGGAATAACGGCGGCGTGCGCTTCGGGAATTTGCATATCATTCCGTCAGCGTATGGCTTGCATAATCGTCGGCTGCACTTGCGCAATTGACCAACGAGACGCAGTGGTCTCGTTGGTCACGCCGCCATCAAACGTGTGCGGCCAGATATGCCATGCTTTCCTTCAAAGCTTCGACGGGCTCCTTCAGCGCATGCACATCCGGCGCAAAGGGCTCGAAGGAGAAGGGGCCGGCATAGCCGGCGGACAATAGCGCCCGCATCTGTCCGACATTGTCGAGACGATCGCTGGCATCGACCAGAACGCGATGCGGATCGCGCATATCGGCAACCGAGACGGCGGAATCGTTGACGCCGGAAATATGAACCAATCCGGTGAGATTGGGGAAAGTTGCTGCTTCGCCAGCGAGATGATGATGGAAGGTGTCGTGAACAAGACGGAAGATCGATTGCGCGCCGAGCTTTTCGATCGCAGCGGCGGCTTCGGTCTTCGAGCGCAATGAGCAGATCTCGAAGCCAAGCGGTTCCACCAGGCCAATGATCCCGGCGGCATCCAGCATCGGCTTCAGCGCCGTCAACGCCGTTTCGAGGTTCTGCCTGCGCGCCTCGGGCTCCCTGCCGCTACCGTCATTGACGGGAACGAGCACCAGCGCTTTTGCGCCGCAATCCCGCGCATAGCCGATGAGTTCCGCCGCTTCCGTGGCGCGCGCCTCGTTCCACTCGTTGAAACGCTGCAGCGCGTTGATCGAGATGATCGTCAGTCCATGACGCGCCGCGAGTTCCTTGACCGCTGCTGCCGGCGTTCCGTCCAGGATAGCATTGCCGGCCAAATCATTGCGGATTTCGACGCTATCGATGCCGAGTGTTTTCGCCGCGGAAAAGAACGATTCCAGGCTGAGGGACGGCGCACACATATGATTGAGCGCGAAACGAATGGAACTCATGGCAGGCATTCCTCCTCTTGGTCGCCGGCCCAACAGGACGTCGATCAGCCGTGCGTATTCCGCAAATGACTATCGACAATCACGCGGCCGATCCACAGGCAAGCACCGGCTTCTTCCATCATCCATGATAGAAATATTCTGCCCGATGATGGGATTCCATCACATTCGCTAGATATTTTCCGAGACGAAAATATCGAAGGGCAGGAAGGACTGCCCCGGCATTGCCGCTTCGCCGCGTTCGATGGCGCCGATCATCAAATCGATGAGCTCCTTGCAGAGTGAAGGGAGAGGGGTGCCGATGACCATGGTGACGACATCGTCGGCGAGTGCCGCCTTCGATTCCGGTGTCAGCTCGTTGACGACGACGATCAGCTTGCCGGCAAGCCCCTCCTCGTGAATGGCGGAAATCGCGCCTTCCATGCCGCCGCCACAGACGTAAAAGCCGATGAGATCGGGATGTTTTTGCAGCAGGTTGAGCGTTGCCTCATGGGTGATTTCCGCCGTGTCCAGATTGATCAGCGTATCCAGCACCTCGAAATCCGGGGCGTTCTCGCGAAAATAGGAGCGAAAGCCAATCTCGCGCAGTTCATGGCCGTGAAAGCGATGGCTTCCGACGAAGCAGGCGACCTTGCCTGGATGGCGAGCAGATCGGGCAATCGTCCAGGCGGCGGTGCGCCCGACCTTGCGGTTATCGACGCCAACATAGGTTTCGCGAACGCCTGTCGCGAAATCGGAGAGCAGCGAAAAGACCGGGATGCCTTTTTCCTTCAGCTCCTCTATTGCCGTCGTCACTGCAGGATAATCCGGCGCAACCAGGGCGATCGCCTGGCTCCGCGCTGCCATGGATTTCAGCTTCTCGACAATTGCCGTCGGGGTCGATGCGGCGACGAAATCGATATGTGCATGGACGCGCGCGGTTGCGAGTGCCTGTGCCGCCGCGCCGATCTCCTTGGCAAACGACTGGTAGAAGGGCTGGGACGGTTTTTGCAGCAAGAACCCCAATCGATATTGGGGCAGATCCTCAAAGACACGCTGCCGCAGCAAGCCCACGGCATGGTAGCCGATCGATTGCGCTGCCTCATAGACACGCTTGGCCGTCTCTTCCCGGACACGATGGCGTCCGTTCAGCACGCGGTCGATGGTTGCGACGCTGACGCCGGAAGCCTTAGCGAGATCAGCGATGGTTGGTCTGCGCATGGATGGTCCTGAGGTATTCCATCATGAATGAGATGGAGGATTGATGGAATATGATAGATTCCATCATCGTTGCATTGAGGCAAGCAAAAACTCGACCTATCATCCCAGTCATCAGGTGCGGCGCTGGTTTGCGACGCGGGAGGCAGGAATGAGCGAGACAGGAAAGCGTGATTACAGCCTGCTTGGTCCAAGCGGCCGGCTGGCGGTCGAAACCGGATTGGCGGCGGCGGAGTGGTATCATACCGAGATTGCCCGCAAGGAGATGAAGGCGCTGATGCAGCGCTCCGATGCAGCCGCCATCCGCGACACGATCATCTGGCTCGGCAGCATGGCGATCCTTGCCGGCCTCGGCATCTTTTTCTGGGGTTCCTGGCTTTGTGTGCCCTTTTTCCTGGCTTACGGCGTGCTTTACGGTTCGGCCTCTGATAGCCGCTGGCACGAATGTGGCCATGGCACGGCGTTCAAGACCCGCTGGATGAACGATGCGGTCTACGAGATCGCCTGCTTCATGATCATGCGCAATCCGGTGACCTGGCGCTGGAGCCATACCCGCCATCACACCGACACCGTCATCGTCGGCCGCGATCCGGAGATCGCCGTCATGCGGCCGCCGGATCTCGTGCGCCTGGTCCTGAACTTCTTCGGCATCGTCGATGTCTTCTATGCGATGCTCGACATGGTCCGCAATGCCTTCGGCATCATCAGCGCCACGGAGAAAACCTTCATTCCCGAGATGGAGCAGCCGAAGGCGATCCGCATCGCCCGCATCTGGAGCCTCATCTATATCGCCACCATTGCCGCCGCTATTGCCATGGGCTCGCTCCTGCCGCTGGTGCTGATCGGCCTGCCGCGGCTCTACGGCGCCTGGCATCATGTGCTGACCGGCCTGTTGCAGCATGGCGGGCTCGCCGACAATGTCATCGACCACCGGCTGAACAGCCGCACGGTGCTGATGAACCCGATAAGCCGCTTCATCTATTGGAACATGAACTACCATGTCGAACACCACATGTTCCCGATGGTGCCCTATCATGCGCTGCCGAAGCTGCATGCGATGATCAAACACGATCTG
Organism: Rhizobium cerradonense; assembly: GCF_030182455.1. Classification (NCBI taxonomy): domain Bacteria; kingdom Pseudomonadati; phylum Pseudomonadota; class Alphaproteobacteria; order Hyphomicrobiales; family Rhizobiaceae; genus Rhizobium; species Rhizobium cerradonense. The sequence continues at coordinate 36,336 of NZ_JAQJCK010000008.1, read as the reverse complement.
CCGCGGCCCAATCCGTCGATCTGGTCGGGCTACCGCGAGATGATCCCGGCCTTCCTGCGGCAGTTGCGCAACGAGGATTATTTCCTGAAGCGCGACCTGCCGCCGACGGCGAGGCCCTATCGCGAGGAATTCCACACCGGGCTGGCCGAAGCGGCCCAATAACCGACTGACATGCAAAACAGGGAGGCAGGAATGAGCGGCAACTGGATTAAGGTCTGTGCGGCGGATGCGATCGACGAGGAGGACGTCATGCGCTTCGACCATGGCGGCAAGACCTTCGCGATCTATCGCAGCCCGGAAGACGACTATTTTGCCACCGACGGCCTGTGCACGCACGAGCAGGTCCATCTTGCCGACGGGCTGGTGATGGACAACATCATCGAATGTCCCAAGCACAACGGCCGCTTCGACTACCGCACCGGCGAGGCCAAGGGCGCCCCCGTCTGCGTCAACCTCAAAACCTATCCCGTCAAGGTCGAAAACGGTGCCGTTTTTATTGCGCTATAAGGGGAAAGCCATGCTGCATTTCGTCATTATCGGGGCTGGAGAGTGCGGCGCCCGCGCCGCCTTTGCGCTCAGGGAAAAGGGCTTTGACGGTGACATCACACTGATCGGCGCCGAGCCGGTTGCGCCCTATGAACGTCCGCCACTGTCGAAGGAGGGACTTGTCCTCGCGCATGAGCCGAAGTTCGTGGCCACCTTGGAACGCTATGCCGACCAGCGCATCGACCTTCGGCTCGCCACGCATGCGACCGACATCGATCCGATCGGCAAGGTGGTCACACTCTCGGACGGAGAGCAACTTAGCTACGACAAACTGCTGCTGGCGACCGGTGCATCTGCGCGCAGCTTTCCCGGCATTGTGGGAACCGGCGAGCGCATTCGCATGCTCCGCACCCATGCCGATGCCACGGGGCTGCGGCCGGCGCTTCTCCCCGGCCGCCATATCGCCATCATCGGCGGCGGTTTTATCGGTCTCGAGCTGGCGGCGACGGCGCGCAAGCTTGGCGCCGATGTCACCGTGATCGAAGGCCTGCCGCGCGTCCTGAAGCGGGGCGTGCCGGAAGCGGTTGCCGAGGTGATAACGCAACGTCATCGGGACGAAGGCGTCGATATCCGCTGCGGTGAGACCATTGCGGCAGTGGAGGAAGGTGCGACCGGTGCGATTGTTCGCTTGGGCGACGGCCAGGAACTCTCCGCCGATCTCGTGCTCATCGGCATCGGTGCTCAACCGAATGTCGCGCTCGCCGAGAAAGCGGGTCTTGCGGTCGATAACGGCATTGCCGTCAACGAGCGGCTGGAAACCTCTGCAGCCGATATCTACGCCGCAGGCGATTGCTGCTCCTTTCCGCTCGCACTTTATGGCGGGCGACGGGTTCGCCTGGAATCCTGGCGCAACGCGCAGGAACAGGGAACTTTGGCTGCGGCCAATTTGCTGGGCGCGGGAGACAGCATCTCGGCCGTGCCGTGGTTCTGGTCCGATCAATATGATCTGACGCTGCAAATTGCCGGCCTTGCCGATGGCGCGACGACGATGCTGAGGCGTGACCTTGGCGAAGGAGCCTTCATCCTCTTCCATCTCGATGAGACCGGCCGGCTGCTGGCGGCCAGCGGCATCGGTCGCGGCAATGCAGTCGCCCGCGATATTCGTCTCGCCGAAATGCTGATTGCCGCCCGCGCTCGTCCCGATCCGGAAGCGCTGACGGCGAGCCATGTCAAACTCAAATCACTTCTTGCCGCGTGAAGAGCCCTTACCCCAGGAGTTTCCAATGAAGAAACATAATCGTGCAACGGTCGCCGACCTGCTGGCGCTCAAAGGACAGCGGCAGCTCACCATGTTGCGCGTCACCTCGCTGGAGGAAGCCGAAGCGGCGGAGAAGGCCGGGATTGATATGCTTTCCGTACCGCCGGCACTGCTTGGCCCCGTATTCCGCGAGGCTGCTCCGAGCCCCTTTGCTGTTCCTGGCCTCGAATATGGCGATTACGTCTCGGCGGAAGAGTACATGCGGGAGGCGTTCAGGGCGCTGAAGGCCGGTGGCGACGCCGTTTATTGCGCCGCCGGGCTGCAAACGATTCGGCGGATGCGCGAAGAGGGCATTCCGGTCTGCGGCCATGTCGGCCTCATTCCGTCTAAGGCGACCTGGACGGGTGGCTTTCGCGCCGTCGGCAAGACCGCGGCAAGCGCTTTCGAGATCTGGCGCCAAACCAAGGCACTGGAAGAGGCGGGCGCCTTTGCGGCGGAGATTGAAGTCGTGCCTGGCGATGTCGCTTCCGCGATCAGCGCGAACACATCGATGCTGATGATTTCCATGGGTGCCGGAAGCGGATGCGATGCCCAATATCTCTTTGCCGACGATGTGCTTGGCAGTAATCGCGGTCATAGGCCGCGTCACGCCAAGGTGTATCGCGATTTTGCGGCCGAATATGACCGGCTGCAGAATGAACGCACCGCCGCTTTCAAGGAATTTGCCGAGGACGTTCGCTCGGGCGCCTATCCGGCAAAAGGGCATCTCGTCGCAATCGACGAAGGGGAGCTACAGGCGTTTCTCCGGCTGCTTTCCGAAGGCTGTCGATAACGCCACAGGTGGCGTTTCATGATTTTTTCCAATCGGACGACATAAGATGAAAAATTTCGTACTGACCGTATCCTGCAAATCGACGCGTGGGATCGTTGCGGCGATAGCGAATTATCTGGCCGACCAGGGCTGCAATATCGTCGACTCCAGCCAATTCGACGATCTCGATACCGGCAAGTTCTTCATGCGGGTCTCCTTCATCTCCGAGGAAGGCGTCAAGCAGGAGGCATTGGTCGAAGGTTTCAAGCCGGTCGCCGAGAAATTCGAGATGGATGCCGAGATCTATGATACCCAGAAGCGCATGAAGGTGCTGCTGATGGTGTCGCGCTTCGGCCATTGCCTCAACGACCTGCTGTATCGCTGGAAGATCGGCGCGCTGCCGATCGACATCGTCGGCGTCGTCTCCAACCATTTCGATTACCAGAAGGTGGTCGTCAACCACGACATCCCCTTCCACCACATCAAGGTGACGAAGGACAACAAGCCGCAGGCCGAAGCGCAACTGCTGGACCTCGTCGAGCAGACCGGCACCGAACTCATCGTGCTGGCCCGCTACATGCAGGTGCTGTCGGACGCCATGTGCAAGAAGATGTCGGGCAAGATCATCAACATCCACCATTCCTTCCTGCCGAGCTTCAAGGGCGCCAACCCGTACAAGCAGGCCTATGAGCGCGGCGTCAAGCTGATCGGGGCGACGGCACATTACGTCACCGGCGATCTCGACGAAGGTCCGATCATCGAGCAGGACACGGCCCGCATCACGCATGCGCAGTCGGCGGAAGACTATGTCTCGATCGGCCGCGATGTCGAAAGCCAGGTGCTGGCGCGGGCCATCCATGCCCACATCCACTACCGCACCTTCCTCAACGGCAACCGCACCATCGTCTTCCCGGCAAGCCCCGGAAGCTATGCTTCGGAGCGGATGGGGTAGGCGATGGCTGACATCATCGATGGCAAGCAGGTGGCTGCTTCGGTAATTGATGCGGTGAAGACGGCGACCGCAGCACTGGAAAAAGAGACGGGTGTGAAGACCGGCCTTGCCGTCGTCATCGTCGGCGATGATCCGGCGAGCCACACCTATGTCGGCGCCAAGGGCCGCATGGCCAAGGAATGCGGTTTTACCTCCATCCAGCATACGCTGCCGGCCGAGACGACACAGGACGAGCTGGCAAGGCTCGTCCAGTCCCTCAACGAGGATGCCGCCATTCACGGCATCCTGGTGCAACTGCCGCTGCCGAAACATCTAAATGCCGAAGCGATCATCCAGTCGATCCGGCCGGACAAGGATGTCGATGGCCTGCATGTCGTCAATGCCGGCAAGCTGGCGACCGGCGATCTTGCCACCGGGCTGATCTCCTGCACGCCGGCCGGCGCCATGCTGCTGGTGCGCCGCATCCATGGCGAGGACCTGTCGGGATTGAATGCCGTCGTCATCGGCCGCTCGAACCTGTTCGGCAAGCCGATGGCGCAACTGCTGCTCAATGCCAATGCGACGGTGACGACGGCCCATTCCCGCACCAAGGACCTGCCGGCGGTTGCCCGCAGTGCCGATATCCTGGTGGCGGCGGTCGGCCGGCCGGAAATGGTCAAGGCGGATTGGGTAAAGCCGGGAGCGACGGTGATCGATGTCGGCATCAACCGCATTGCCGCACCGGAACGCGGCGAGGGCAAGAGCCGGCTGGTCGGCGATGTCGCCTTTGCCGAGGCGGCGGAAGTGGCCGCCGCCATCACCCCGGTTCCGGGCGGTGTCGGGCCGATGACCATCGCCATGCTGATGGCCAATACGGTGATCGCCGCCCATCGTGCTGCCGGCAAGCCGGCGCCGCGGTTCTGAGATCACGCCACCTAAATCATATCAATCGGCCGGCGCCACGCCGGTCGAGGCACGCACGATCAGCTCGGTCTTCCAAAGCTCCTGCTCGGGAAATGTCTCGAGCTGCTTGATCTCGCCGATCAGTCGTTCGGCGATCGTCTTTTATAATGGTGCAGACAGAATGCGACAGACGCCGAATCACGCGTCTGGATCGTTCTGCGCCGATTTGAAATTCGTAAGCGCCGACACAAAATGCCGTTGAATAAAATGAGCTACCCGCCGCGGCACCTGACGACCCAGGTGGCAGCGTGAAGCTGATAGTTGCATATTGGTCACAGCGCCCGAAGCTTGTAGTAAGGGGACCTTCATATAATTGACAAACATACCGTTGGTTTGTAAACAAAGCTCAGGACATGAATATGTCTTGCGGTCGAAGCATCGGCCGCATCGGTAGGGTATTTCAGGGCCGTGTCGCGGGGCTGATTGGGCGGAACAAGAGGGACTCAAGCCAGCATCAAGCAGGGCAATCGCAGATCTGTTCGATCGCGTTGATGCGAGGTGAATTCTGCATGGGGTTGGTAGTGAACCTCCATGCGTGCGGAATCTCTGAAATGCATATTGCAACCAGGAGTTTAAAATGAATTTGAAAAGCCTTCTGATCAGCTCTGCTGCTTCGCTCGCAGCAGTTTCCGGGGCCCATGCCGCGGACGCTATTGTCGCTGCCGAGCCGGAGCCTCTTCAGTACGTTCGCATTTGCGACGCTTATGGTGCTGGCTACTTCTTCATTCCGGGTACCGAGACTTGCTTGAAGATCGGCGGCCAAGTTCGTACCGAAGGTGAATGGTACGATGCCTACAGCCCGACGAACAAGACCGGAACGTTGTGGCACACCCGCGCCGAGCTGAGCCTCGACACCGCAACCGACACCGAATACGGCCCTCTGAAGACCAACACGGTTCTCCGTTGGGACTGGAGTGAAGGCAATTCGACAAGCACCAAGCTGCTGTTTGCCAATATCAGCCTCGGCGGATTCACTGTCGGTAAGGCAGACTCCCAGTACAACTCGTACATCGGTTACGCCGGCGACGTCATCAACGACGACGTGATCTACGACGGCCCGTATGAACTCAACCAGTTGACCTACAACTATGACGCCGGCAACGGCTTCACGGCTGTGATCTCGGTCGAAGATAGCTACTCCAGCGGCTCGGATGCATCCTATGGAGCGAGCTGGTGGGGTGACGACAAGGCGGATCACTACGCTCCTGACGTCGTTGCCGGTGCTGGGTTCAAGTCCGGCATCTGGGGTGTCAAGGTCGTCGGCGGTTACGATTCGATCGTCGAAGAAGGTGCCGTCAAGGCTCGCGTCGACGCCGACTTCGGCGCTTTCTCTGCCTTCTTGATGGGTGGCTGGAACACGGACGGCGACAAGCTGAACAAGTACGCCGGTACGAACCTGGATCGTTCCGCTTGCCCGGCAGGCCGTCCTGATCTTTGCGGCTGGGGTGACTGGGCTGTCTGGGGTGGCGTTGGCGTTCCGATCAACGACAAGCTGAAGTGGAACCTGCAGCTCGCTTACACCGACTCCAAGATCTTCGCCGCCACGACGAACATCAAGTGGAATCCGGTCAAGAACCTGCTGATCGAACCCGAAGTCTCCTACACCGATTGGGATTCGGTCAATCAGGACCAGTGGGCCGGTATCCTGCGCTTCCAGCGTAGCTTCTAATCTGAAATTATCCGGCCCCCTTTGCCGGGTAAGAGAAGCCTGCGGTTTCCAATCCCGCGGGCTTCTCACACTGATCGGTTGACCTCCGATCAAATACGGGAAGGGTTCGGCTTTCCCTGCCGAACCCTTTTCACTGGGCGCTCCGCTGTCGCCTACCTAATGCGTCGGAAACCATGTGGTCAGGATCATTTTGATAAGAGCTTGCCCACAGGGAACCAATTCAAAATCGCCCTTATCGAGAGCCCATTCGGCGACCAATCCTCCAATGACCGCAGTCAAAGCGGAAGCGGCGGTATCTGCTGACCATGGCGGAGGCAACGGCTTGTCGGCATCCATGGAGTGGAAAATTCTCGCAAAGTGCTCCTGCATATCGTGCCGGAATGAGTCCGTGCTGTCCGCCGCGTCATCACAAAATGCCATGTCGAGATACATGATGACTTTCAGTAGCCCACGTTTGCGCGGCTCCTGCTGAATCTCTGCGAATGTCGCCGAAATCGTGTCTATGAGCAGCTCAAGCGGATTGGGCGGATGTCCTTCGGCAATTCGCTCCGCAAGTTCCTGGAAGGGCTGCTGCGCCTTGTCGCGGATCGAAAACAAGAGACCTTGCTTGTTCTTGAAATGCCAATGAACTGCGCCGCGGGTAACACCGGCCGCCGAGGCTATTTCGTCCAGCGTGACATTTTCATAGCCGTTGTCGAGAAACAGCGCCTCCGCCGAGCGTAATATCTCACGTCTGGTTTCAGCCGCTTCCTCCTTTGTGCGTCTCATTCATTCCCCTCCAATTTCCGCGCCGCGCCCCTTCAGCTCTGTCACAATAGTCATAACGTCGATTATTGTGCTTACAACACCGTTACCTTGCGCGATGTTTTCCCCGGTTATTCTACGGCTGTTGCGGCGCGCGGTCACCGACAACCGCGAAGGCGGCCCTCGTTCGAGCAAAGCCGCTCCTTCTTGGGGCGGCAAGCCCGGCTACCTGGCGGATTTCTGCGTGCTGCCAGTATATGTCCGGCTAATGTCGGTAAAGCCGCTCGATGATTCAAAATCAAACATTCTTTGGGTTACCAGAGCGGCCGCGCCGCGGGCCCAAGAATTATCTTCCCAGTCCGGAAGCAGGGGAGGTGCTGTCCTGAAGGTCCTGGCGGTCAGGGCTTCCCGAAGTGGCCCGAGAAAATGTTCGCCAAGCGAGACGGCTTCGCCGCCGGCAACGATGACTTCCGGATCCGTGACATTGACGAGATTGGCGAGCGCCGTTCCTATGCTTTTGCCGGAATGTTCGACAAGCGCGACTGCCGTCGGATCGCCGGCAGCCAAAGCGCTTCGCAGTTCAGGAAGGCCTCGATCCCCGCCATGTCCGGTTGCCTCGCGCCAGCGTCTCAAGATCGACGCTTCGGAATGATATGCCATGAGACAGCCGCGTTTGCCGCATTCGCATATCCGGCCATTTTCTTCATAAAGCGTATGCCCGAACTTGCCGGCCGCACCATTTGCGCCGCGATAGAGCTTTCCCTCGATGACGAGCGCGCAGCTTATGCCGACGCCGACAGCGAGAACGGCCATATTGCGATGTTGTCGCCCCAAGCCAAAAAGTTGCTGGGCGATGGCATAGGCGTTGGTGTCGTCTTCCAGCCAGACCGGCACGTTGGCACGATTCGCCACGAGTGAGGCGAGGGGAATATTGTCCCAATTGAAGCGATGACTGCGGACGCATGCGGTCTGTTCATCATTGATAACGCCGGGCATGGAGATGCCGATCCCTGCAAGCTTGGCATGCGGTCGTCCGGCGAGCTTGACCATTTCGGGAACAGTGCTGGCCAGCAGGTCGGCAACGTAGTCCGGCTGGTGACCGGCAAGGGGGATCCGCATGGCCGCCACGGGATTGGTCGCAAGGTCTGTTGCGACGCATTCCACGGAATCCACCATCAACTTGAACCCGACCACGAGCCCGTGCTCATAATTGATCTGTACCGGGATCGGGCGCCTGCCGGTGAGGCCGGTTACGGCTTGGCCTTCCACAACGATGCCTTCCTCACAGAGATCGCCGACAACGAAGGTCACGGCTGCAGGGCTTAGCCCTGTAATTGTTGCGATATCGGCGCGACTTCGCGGCCCCTCCATGCGCAAAAGATTGAGGATCAGGCGTCGATTTAGCGCCCTTGCCGTGCTCTGGTCGCCCTTCAGCTTCACTTTTAGTTCCTTAATTTTGTAAATTAATTATTGCAGGCTCTATCGATCTATGCATAACTCCACCCGCCGATCAACTCCGGATGCGGTTTCCGCCCTGAGAATAAGCGACAAAATCGGCGCGTTAAATGCCTGACATGCATCTCGAGGGGAGGGCTTGCCAGGACGTGTTGATCGATCAACTGGGAGGAACTCCATGGTGCATTTCAAGCAAATTTTTCCGTCCACTCGCCGCAACTTCCTGAAAGGCGCAGGTGCCGTATCGGCGGCAGCTCTGGCGGGCGGCCTGTCCGCGCCCGCAATTGCCCAGGCGCAGAAAGTCACGGTGATCTCGGCGGAGAACAATGCGGAGGCGCTTGCAGCGCTGAAGAAAATCGCCGAGGCTTTCGGAAAGGAAGCCGGGGTCAGCGTCGTCATCAACAACATGGATCACGAGGCCCACAAGACAGCCATTCGCAACTACCTTGTTGCAGGGGCGCCCGACATTTGCACATGGTTTTCGGGCAATCGCATGCGTGCTTTCGTAAAGCGCGGCCTGTTCGACGATATTTCCGATCTGTTCGAGAAGGAAAAATACAAGGATGTGCTCGGTGCGACGACGGGAACGGTCACGGTCGATGGCAAGCAATATGGCCTGCCGACCGGCGGCACCCTTTGGGGGATGTTCTACCGTAAGGATGTCTTCGATCAGCATGGCCTGACTGTGCCGACGACGGCCGAGGAATTTGTGGCTTACGGCGACAAGTGCAAGGCCGCCGGTCTCACGCCGATCGCCATGGGAACCAAGGAGCTTTGGCCGGCTGCCGGCTGGTTCGATCAAATGAACCTGCGCATCAATGGCCTCGACAAGCACATGGCGCTGATGAACGGCGAGATGAGCTATCTCGACCCATCCCTGAAGCCGGTTTTCGATCAATGGGAAGGGATGATCAACAAGGAGTTCTTCACCGCCAATCATACATCGTTCGGCTGGCAGGAGGCCGCAGCGCTGCTTGCCCAGAAGAAGGCCGGCATGATGAATCTCGGCGCCTTTTTGAAGTCCGCCTTCACCGCCGAGGATCTGCCGCAACTGTCCTATGCCACTTTCCCGGTTATGGACCCGAAGGTCGGTCACTTCGAAGAATTCTCGGTCAATTCGATCCATATTCCCGCAAACGCGAAGAACAAGCAGGGCGCTCGCGAATTCCTTGCCTATTTCTATAAACCGGAAAATCTCGCGGCCTATCTGGAGCCCGGCGGAAACGTACCACCGCGCAACGATCTTCCGCCCAGCAAGGACCCACTCGTCAACGTGGCGGTAGAGACCTTGAAGAAGCTGCAGGGAGCTTCTCAGTATTACGATCGCGACAGCGACCCCGATATGGCCCAGGCCGGCCTTGTCGGCTTCCAGGAGTTCATGGCGAAGCCCGATCGGCGCGACTCTATTCTTCAGCGCCTCGAAGGTACCCGCAAGCGCATCTACAAACTCTAGTTCTCCTCCCGGCGGCCGGGGAGCGGAAGCGCGCTTCCGCTCCCTCATAACTCCAATGAGGCTCTGGATATGTTGATGATTTGGCGCCGCCAGCGTTGGTGGCTCACCCCCACTTTGCTTATTGCCCCCGCGATCCTGCTCTTTTTCACGGTGATCCTGCTGTCGGCCGTGCGGAGCGTCTGGATCAGTTTTCATGAGTGGGACGGCTTCGGCCCGATGAACTGGATCGGTTTCGGGAACTACGTCGAACTCTACAATGATCCGCAATTTTACGTTTCGCTGAAGAACAATCTCATCTGGCTGATCATGTTCATGGCCGCGCCGCCGCTCGGGCTAGCCATAGCATTGCTGGTCAATCAGAAAATAAGGGGCATGCGCTTCCTGAAGTCACTGTTCTTCATCCCGCTGGTGCTGGCTTCAGTCACAGTCGGGGTCGTGTTCACATGGGTCTATACGCCGGAGTTCGGACTTCTTGCCCTGATCTTCAAGGCATTTGGCGCGACCGCCCCAGCCGTTCTTTCAGACGAGCATTTCGTGACGTTTGCGATCGTCATCGCAGCACTTTGGCCGCAGGTCACGTTCTGCATGGTTCTCTATCTCGCGGGGCTGAACAATCTGAGCGAGGAGCTCATAGGTGCTGGCCGCGTGGACGGGGCGAGGGGATGGAACATGCTTTGGCACATCGTCCTGCCTCAACTGACGCAGGTGACCTTCATCGCCATCGCGGTGACGGTGGTCGGCGCGCTTCGATCCTTTGACATGATCTCCGTCATGACGGCCGGCGGCCCGTTCGGATCGTCTTCCGTGCTGGCCTATCAGATGTACGAGCAATCGATCTTCTCCTATCGCTTCGGCTACGGAGCGGCGATCGCATCCGTTCTCTTCGTGATCATGGCCGCATTCATCGCCTGGTACCTGTCACGCATCATTCGCACAGAAGAGAGAGGTGGCTGATGTATCCTCGCCCTATTCCGGAAACAGCCATCTGGCAGCGACGGTTTTATGTGCTGGCGGTGCTGCTTGTTCTCCTGCTTTGGCTCTGCCCTCTGTTTGCGATCATCCTGACGTCGTTCCGTTCGACGATCGATGTCATGAGTGGCAATCTGTGGGGGTGGCCGACCGAGCTTGGTCTGATCGACAATTATACCGCGGTCTTCACCCAGACCCCGATGGCCCAGTATTTCCTGAACAGCCTAACGATTACCATTCCTTCGGTAATCGGCGTCCTGGTTCTGAGCACGCTCGCGGGCTTTGTTCTCTCCCGCTACCGCTTTCCGGGCAATATGCTGATCTTTGCGCTCTTCGTCGGCGGCAATTTCCTGCCGCACCAGATCATGATGATCCCCGTGCGCGATCTTATGGTGCGGCTGAATCTGATCGATACGACGGCGGCGCTGATCATCTTCCACGTTGCCTTCCAGACAGGATTTGCGACGCTTTTCATGCGGAATTTCATCGCGGCCTTGCCCGATGAACTCTTTCAGGCTGCCCGCGCTGAAGGCGCGACACCTTTCCAGACGCTGATACATGTTGCCGTGCCGCTAGTCCGGCCGGCTCTCGCGGCGTTGGCCATTCTGATCTTTACGTTCATCTGGAACGACTACTTCTGGGCGGTGGTGCTGACGGTCAGCGACTCCGTGAAGCCCGTGACTGCCGGTCTGGCCAATCTGCGCGGGGAATGGGTTTCGGCATGGAACCTCATCTCGGCAGGCACGATCGTCGTCGCGGTGCCGCCTGTCGTCATGTTCTTCCTCATGCAGCGCCATTTCATCGCCGGTCTGACCATGGGGGCCGTCAAAGGATGAGCGAGACGGCATTTCCTTTCCCAGAACTCAAGAACCCAACAGCAGAGAGCCAGGAAACATGACCAGCCTCGAACTGCGACAGATCAACAAGAACTATGGTGCATATCATGCATTGCGCGGGATCGACCTTGCCGTCGAGCAGGGCGAGTTCATCGTCATGGTCGGACCTTCCGGTTGCGGCAAGTCGACCCTCCTCAAGACGATCGCCGGTCTGGAAGGGATTTCGTCCGGCCAGATCCTGATCAATGGCCGCGACGTCAGCAAGGAAGAGCCGGGGGATCGTGGCATCGCCATGGTTTTCCAGTCCTATGCCCTTTACCCGCATATGACCGTGGCGGAGAACATGGGGTTTGGCCTGCGCATGGCCAAGCGGCCGAAGCCAGAAATCGATGCCGCCGTCGCGCGCGCCGCCAAGATCCTGCGCATTACCGATCAGCTTGAGAAGCGGCCCAAGCAATTATCCGGCGGCCAGCGGCAGCGCGTTGCCATCGGCCGTGCCATTACCCGTTCTCCCGACGTGTTCCTCTTCGATGAACCACTCTCGAATCTCGACGCGGCGCTGAGGACGCAGATGCGCGTCGAATTGAGCAGTCTGCATACGGAACTCGGCGCGACCATGGTCTACGTAACCCACGATCAGGTGGAGGCCATGACCATGGCGAGCCGGATCGTGGTGTTGAACCAGGGTGTGATCGAACAGGTAGGCTCACCGCTGGAGCTCTACAGAAATCCCGAAAATCTCTTCGTGGCGGGTTTTCTTGGAGCCCCGAGAATGAACTTCCTTGCCGTGACCGTGGACGAAGTCTCCGGCCGACAGGTCCGGGTTTCGGCTCCCGGCATCGTCCCATTGACCGTCGAATTGTCCGATGGAGTGGCGCTGCAAAAGGGCGCCGATCTGACGCTGGGTGTCCGGCCGGAAAACATATCGATCGTCACGGACGTCGCGCATGGTGGCGCGATCGAAGGGCAGGTGCAACTGGTTGAGCACCTCGGTCGCGAGACCATCCTCTATGTCGATGCCGGCAGCCTGCGTACCATCGCCTCGGAAAGCGGCACCGGAAATATCACCGTCCAGCTTAGCTATGTCGCGCCGTTCACATCTGGCCAGGCTGTGGCTCTGAAGCTCGACGCCAGGGAGCTTTATCTCTTCTCATCGAACGGCGGACGCACGATCAGCGCTCGCAAAACCATCATCGACAAATGAATTCGGGAAATAAGACCGTGTCTGACAAGAACATTGCTGCGACGCCATCCGCTTGGAATACCGTTAAGACCGACCGCTTTCTCGTCGGCGCCCCCCATTACCCCGAGCATGTCGACGAAAGCTACTGGGAGCGCGATGCCGAGCGCATGGCGAAGGCGGGCTTCAATGTGGTGAGAATGGCGGAATTCGCCTGGCATATCCTCGAGCCCAGGCTTGGCACCTTTGATTTTGATCTGTTCGACCGCGCCATAGCCATGCTCGGGCGGTACGGGATCGATACGATTATGTGCACGCCGACGGCCACGCCGCCGCGCTGGCTGACCGTTGCCCATCCGGAGATCCTGCGCGTGGATGGCAAAGGCCGTCCGATGAGCCATGGATCGCGTCAGCATTGCGATACGGCAAGCCCTGTGTTCCGCGAACACAGCCGGCGCATCACCAAGGCGATGGCTGAACACTATCGGGACAATCGGTATGTTGTCGGCTGGCAGACCGACAATGAGCTAAACACGAGCATGCCGGAGAGCTATTCAAAGGCGACATTGAGCGAATTTCAAATCTTTCTCGCCGAGAAGTACGGCGATATCGGCAAGCTGAACGCTGCATGGGGCGGTGACTTCTGGGCAACTGCCTATGACAGTTTTGACCAGGTCGTGCTTCCGATCGAATTCGGCCCGACCTTCCCCAGTCCCGGCCATGTGCAGGATTACCACCGCTTCCTCGCATTTGCGACCGCACGGTTTCAGCACGATCAGGTCGAGATTCTGCGGGCCACGAACCCGTCGTGGTTCGTCTTCCACAATCTCGGCGGCTTGCGGGATATCGACTTCCGCGGTCAGTTCACCACGGATCTCGATTTCGTCGGCTACGACATCTATCCGATGCTCTACGATGAGTTTCAGCGCATCGGAAATCACGCAAAGGTTCAGGCACTGCACCTGGATATATGCCGCGGCTTTTCGGGGAACTACATCGTGCCGGAGCAACAGTCCGGCTTCGGCAGCCAGCCGGGCTTCTGCACGCTGACGCCAGAGCCGGGCGAGCTTCGGCGCATGGCCATGTCATCGGTCGCGCATGGTGCTGACGGGCTGATGTTCTTCCGCTGGCGTCCGGCCCATTTCGGCGCCGAGATCTACTGGATGGGCATCATCGACCACGACGACGTCGGCCGCCATCGCTATGACGAAGCCAAGCAGTTTGCGACCGAAATGACGGCGCTGAAGGACAAGATCCTTGGCACCTACGTGCGTATGGATGTGGGCATTGCCGGCTCGGACTTTGACAATCAGGAAGCCCATAAGACCTACGCAATCGGACTGCCAAGCCCGCAAGACGATGCGGTTCTGCTGCACCAGTATTGCTACGACCGCGGCATCGCTTGCGGCTTCATCCATCCCGAGGATGATCTGTCGAAGCTGAAGCTGTTCTACGTTCCGCATTGGGTGATGTGGAAGGATGAATGGACTGAAAAACTCAAAGCTTTTGCGGAGCAGGGCGGCACGGTCGTTATCGGCGCACGCACCGGAACGCGGAATGAGGACAATCACGTCATCCGGCAGACGGCCCCGGGCACGTCTCTTTCCAACCTCACCGGCGTACGGGTCGAAGACTTCGGTCGTCTCGCTGCGCCGGGCGCCAACGGACTGTTCGACGTGATGGAGCGATCCGGGGGCCTGGTGGTGCCGCCAAACAAGCCCGCTGAATCCCATCGCAGGACGCGCCGTTTCAAGATCGGCAACCAGGAACTGCCCGCCGGACACTTCTACGAAAACCTCTTGGTCGACCCGGATGTCGAGGTCGTCTCCGCCTGGTCCAATCGCTATGCGGACGGTCTGCCCATGGCGACGTCGCGCAAGGTTGGCAAGGGTCAGGTCGTCTATGTCGGCACCTATCTCACGCCCGAGCTGACGGCTGCACTGGCCGAACGGCTGTTCCCGGCGGCAGGTGTGCAGCCGCTGGTGGACGATCTTCCTGATGGCGTCGAGGTCACCATGCGCATGAATGACGAGCGCAGGCTGCTGTTCATCCAGAACTACACCGATCAGCCCGCTAGCCTCACCGCCGTGGCGCCCGGCAAGAACCTTCTCGATAATGGAAAGGCTGTCGCCGGCGGGCTCGATCTGGATGGCTATGACTGCGCCATCATTGAATTGGAGCGCTGAGCCCATTTGCAGGACCCGGCCGGACCGCCGCCGATTTTTTGCCGACACACAGCAATCGGTTGGCGGTCGTGTCGAGGCAATCGGCGCGCGCTTCGTGCGCCGAGCGAGATCAGCGCGTCAGGTTCTCAATCGGAACGCGCAAATGAATTCGAAGCCCTTCCGGCCTCCATTCCCGTGTGATCGATCCGTTGAGCGAACCTTCGACGGTCACCCGCTCAAGTTGGGATCCGAAGCCTGAGCTCGGCCCAGGCGCTGTAACAGCCGGGCCGCCGGTTTCAGTCCAGATGAGGCTGAGCTCGCCGTCCGTCGCTAGGTCGATTCTGATTTGTCCCTCCGGGAGGGAAAGCGCCCCGTATTTGATCGCGTTGGTGGCGAATTCATGTAACAGCAATGCCAAGGATGTCAGCGCGGAGCCCCCAACCGGCGCATCCGATCCATGAATCTGTATCCTCTGCCGGTCATCCTCCCGATGAACGGCAAGAACCGCGTCAAAGAGGGAAAAGAGAGTCGTCGACGATCGAGCGGCTACATCTCCGGAAAGATCCGGCAATGTCAGATCATGAGCGCGAGCCAAGGAGACGATCCGTTTGCGCAGATTGTCGGCGAGATCCTGCGCACTCGTGGCCGAACGCTGGCTCATCGTGATCAATGCATTGGTGATTGCGAACAGATTCTTGATGCGATGGTTCATCTCCCGCAGCAGCAGCGTCTGGCGTTCGTGTTCACGTTTGCGCTCGGAAATGTCCCGCGCGATTTTCGACGCTCCGATGATCGAGCCGTCCTGATTGCGGATCGGCGACACGGTGAGGGAGACATCGACCAGGCTGCCACCCTTGCGTCGGCGCACCGTCTCATAGTGATCGACCCGTTCGCCTCGGCGGATTCGGCCGATGATCGTTGTTTCCTCGTGAAGTCGCTCATCCGGGATCAGAATGGTAATCGGCTGGCCGATCATTTCTGCCGCCGTAAATCCGAACAGGCGTTCGGCGCCCCGGTTCCAGCTTGTGATGATGCCGCCAAGGGTCTTGCTGATGATCGCGTCATCGGAATTTTCAACGATGGCGACCAGCCAGGCATCCGCCGAAGGTGCCTGCGGTCCAAATTGCTGGGTGAGATTCTCGCTCAAGCTTCTACTCGGAGTAGGTTCGTCTTCGTTCGCTGCCCCCTCGGAATCTGATGCTGACACGGAGACCAAAGAAACCGTTTCGTCAGCCGCCATCGCCTTTCCTTTCCCCATCATCATCTCCCGGACGGTAGAGGTCGCATGGGCCCCACCCTATCCACACGCCAAGGTAGCCACAACCAATATTATCGCCGCTCTATGGTCCAACGCCGCTGTTGCCGTGTCTTGATATCGAGGCTGCGTGTATTCGGCGCGTCACCTGCGATCGACCGCTGATTATACCCCTTCGGCAATCGCAGTCACGTGATTGGCGGAGCGATGGGAAGGGCTTTGGGAACAACCGGTTTCCGCAGATGTTCGATACACGCTCCAACCGCATGCTCGGATCGCCAAATGTCCTATTCAGGGACGCGGACCATGCCGGCTCTCGCCGCTTCGAACTATGATATCGATGGCGGGAGTGCATCGAGGACGTCCAGAATGACGACTGTCGGCAGAGGTGCATAGGATCTGAGTTTGGTCATGCCATCCGTTCCGACCAATACCATTTCGAATTCGTCGTTTTCCGGACCTTGCAGATCGCGGCGTATATCGTCGGCATTGAGTTCGTACGGTTCCTCGAAGAGCTGAAAGACTCCGCCGCCGGCGACCCTCAGCACGGTCACGTTACGATCGGTCAGGTTCTTTTCATGATGTAGAAGCTCCTCCTCCTGCCTGATCGGCCGGTCGTCGTTGGAGTCCTCGAAGATCACGAGGACATTGCACCTGTTCCGAAACGATGCGAGGCTGGGACAGGGATCATCTAATTTGCCACCCGCCCCGGCGAATTCTCTGAACAGAGACCTGAGCATCGGAAATTCTCCTTGTGGAAGTGCAGCCCAGTGTTGCTGGGTGAAAATCAAGCCATGAGGCGTCAGGAATATAAATCCATCAGCAGCTCGTCTTGTTCCCGCCCGTTCGTCTCTTGGATCGTGCCCGGCCTCGGTCACTTCATGCCTCACAAAAAATCTGTCCCTGAAGGTTGAGGCTGCCTCGCATGCGCGCAACGCGCCGCTCGGCGTCGGCTATGTCATATGCCCAAAAGCTGACGCTGAAGATCCTGCCGTCGAACTCATAGTCGGCGAGGAAGCAAAACATATGCAGCCCGAAGTCGTCGACGGTGCGAAACTCGGCCTCCGGATTGCTCTCCTCCCGCCAAGCCTTCGAAAACTTGATAACGGTCATCACCGAAACTCCTGTTCTATTCGGTTTATTCGACCAAACCCCTCAGGGGGGCGTTTGTTGCCTATAGAAGCGGCAGGCATAGGGCCCGCGACTTCGGTTGTATGGATCGCAATCAAAATGCCGAGGGGCGGGAACAATGGCGGGCTTGCCAGCTTAGACCGGGTAGTCACGACAAAGAGGAGGCTGAGATGAGCGCATCTCAAACGACGACGGAACACGACAAAATCCGTAATTGGGTGAAAGCCAGGAATGGCCGCCCAGCCCGGGTCAAAGGTGCGAAGAAGGGCGGAATTTTGCGGATTGATTTCGGCAGGCCTGAAGAGACGCTCGAAGAGATTTCCTGGGAGGAGTTTTTCCGGATCTTCGACGAGAACGAACTCGCCTTTCTCTACCAGGAGAAGACGGAAAGCGGCGACAAAAGCTGGTTCACGAAATTCATCAGCCGCCATTGATAGGCGAGGTGGAATGGATTTTGTCTGGGGAAGGGAGCCGGCACTTACACATAAGGCGCGTATTGGTCGCCGCAGCCTCGGCTGCGGCGGATAATAATGATTGGGAGGATTTGTTCGGCTTATTGCGACGCAACTCTCGCAAAAGCGGAATGTTCCCACGGCCGCGCGGAAATATGATTGATGCCATTAAGATTGGAACTTCGCGCAGAAACGCTCCTCCGGAATTGCAGGGGAACAATGAGAACGCGCAGGGGTTCGACTATGAAGCCGATATTCGACGCGGCCGCAGATCTTTGCCGCAATGAGCAGGTGAAGAAAGCCTGTCGAAAGAACGGCTATCCCCAACAGTAAAAGGAGAATGTCATGGCTTTGACATTGATCAGCAAAGCGTTTGTGCAGGATCAGCCGATCCCCCGGAAATATGCGCGAGCGGGCGAGAACCTTTTTCCGCCGCTTGCCTGGAGCGGCGCTCCAAATGGAACCAGGAGTTTCGCTCTGATCGTCGAAGATCCGGACGCTCCGAGCGGCACCTTTCACCACTGCGGCATCGCCAACATCCCGGCGCAATGGACCGATCTCACCGAAAGCGCCGATACGGCGCCGGATCGGGCGACGCGGTTCTACAGGAATGATTTCGGCAATGCTCGCTACGACGGCCCGCAACCGCCGCCCGGCGATCGTCCTCATCACTACATTTTTCGTCTTGTCGCCCTCGACGTCCCGAGGCTTTCGATTCCCGATGCTGCCGGCATAGGTGCGATGTGGGCTGAGGCGAAGAAGCATGTGCTCGCGGAAGCGAGCGTCACAGGCACGTACCAGACGCAATAGCCCAAAGGAGACGACAATGCATTTGGATAGCAAGATGCAGCAATGTGTCGAAAACTGCCTGCGCTGCTACAGCGTTTGTTTGTCCACGGCGATGAACCATTGCCTGGAAGCCGGTGGCGAGCATACCGAGCCGCAGCATTTCAGGTTGATGATGGCTTGTGCGGAGATATGCCGCACGTCGGCACATTTCATGCTGATCGCTTCAAGGCACCATCCGCATGTTTGCCGCGAATGCGCGGAGATCTGCGGCGAATGTGCTGCCGATTGTGAACGGATCGGCGATATGGCGGAGTGTGCTGACGCCTGCCGTAAGTGCGCCGAGACCTGCCGGCAGATGGCGGGCACGTAAGATCGCGGCTTCGCCGGAACACAGGTAAGGCAAAAATGAATGACGATAAGAAGACAGACCAGAAGCGAGCGGAACCTCTGACATTCGCGGCTCAGGATGTCCGGCAGGGCGAGATCATTCTGAAGCGCCGTTGGCAGCGTCTGGTTTTCATCGGTGGCCTGGTGGCCGTGGTTCTCGTCATCCTGCTGCGATTTGCCGGGTGAGGAGAAAGGTAATGGCGCGTGCAGGGAAGAAAGACTTCGCACGCGGAGCGCAGGGCAAAGGCGGTGCCTCAGGCGCGCGCTTGCCGTGCTTTCTAATGCGCCATGCGTTCATTTGAACGTGTAAAAGATCGCTTTAGTCTCTTGAATCTCAAGCGCCTTATCCGTTTTCAGATGATCCGAAGACGGGATGCTCTGCTGCCGGAGGACTATTAATCGAAGGAGGTCCACGATGCCTGCAAAATCGAAGTCTCAACAGAAGGCCGCCGGTGCGGCCCTCGCTGCCAAACGCGGCGAAAAGAAAAAGAGCGAATTGAAAGGCGCTTCCAAGAGCATGGTCGATTCCATGAGCGAGAAGGAACTTCACGACATGGCGTCCACCAAGCGGAAGGGAAAGCCGGAGCACGCCTCAAAGTCCTGAGCCGGATAACGCAGCTCAAGGGCGCGCTGCGGTGAAGCCTTATTGGTTCGCAAGAAAATAGACGACAAGCTGGTCACCGACGGATGTTTCCAAGAAGTGATGGCTGACGCCATGATGACCGTATATTGCTTACCGCCGACTTGGTGCCGCCCCCCTGCAGTCACTCCAGCTCTTCCAGCCAGCGCAGCACCGCCACCTCGTCTTCATCCAGCCATTTCAGAATGCTGGAATTCTTCCTCACTTTCGTCTCGGCGATTTTCGCCAGGCTGCCATTCTCGAAACCGTCGAACACGCCTGGATGTATGTAGGATCCGCGGCAGACGGCGCGCGTGTTCACAAGCTTCCCTGCCACTGCATCGATGATTTCGTTGATCTGCCTTGCCCGCACTGCGGCGCTGCTGCCGGGTTCGATGATCGCCAGTGCCGAAGCTGCCATCCGCGTGGCGCCCCAGATCCGGAATTGCCGTGAGCTGAAGTTGCCAGCCGCGGCCTCGCGAATATAGGCATTGACGTCTTGCGAGCGGATCGGGTGGAGAACACCGTTCTCATCGACATATTGGAACAGATGCTGGCCCGGCAGTTCCTGCAGCATGCGTATGGCGCGTATGATGCGGCGGTCGGTGTAGCTCAATCGCCATTCCTTGCCGGATTTGCCCTTGAAGCGAAACTGCAGGCGCGATCCAACCAGTTTGACATGCCTGCTGCGCAAGGTGGTCAGCCCATAGGAGCCATTTTCCATCGCATAGGCCTCGTTGCCGATGCGGATGAAAAGCTTGTCCATCAGCCAGACGACGGTGGCGAGCGCCTTCGCCAATCCGGGCTTCCTGCGGCGGAGATCGATATCGATCCGTTTGCGGATATCAGGCAATGCCCGAGCGAACTCCACCAGTTGCGCGAATTTTTCCCGATCGCGATCCGCAATCCAATTCGGATGATAACGATATTGTTTCCGCCCCCTGGCATCGCGGCCGACGGCTTGCAAATGCGATCTCGGATCGGGCGAAATAATGACGTCGGTATAGGCGGGAGGAATGACGAGTGCGGCAAAGCGCTGGAGTTCCGCCTCATCGTTGATCCGGTTTCCCCGCTGATCGTAATAGAGAAAGCCTTTTTTGCCCTTCCTGCGGGTAATCCCGCTATCCAACGCCGCGAGGTAAACGACTTCAGATTCGTCTCCCATTGTTGATGGGGCTTTCGAACCGGTTGCCTCGGGTGGGGTAGGGCCAGCAGCGATCGGCAATTGCCCTGATGCTAGCGCGGCTCCGGCGCATGCTGCGCCGGTATCGACGGCACTTGGTTCCTGTCCCAATTGCAGGCCGCTCTCAGTCATCGCCTTTTTGCTTCAGCGCATCGGAGACCTTCCGCTTGCGTGGATGATTGACGTTCTCGTCATTGGCGTCACGCGTTGCTTCCCCGCCATCCTTGGCAGGAAGGTAACCTGCGGGCTTGGAGCCTGCCGGGCCTTCCCATCTCGGGGACTGGTCGGTCGTTCCCGGCGCGCCGTCACGTGGTTGCTGATGTTTCATCGCTGGTCTCCTATGGAACTGGCGTTCCGGCATTTCGCCGGTCTCACCGCCGGGAGGTGAGCAGCGCTCTTCGATCCCGCCATGGTGAATGTAACCCACGGCCGGAACACATTGTTCCATCGACGATGAAGGAGAGCGTGCGGCGGTAACCCGCCCTATCTCGGATCGCGCCGCCTACGGCGCTCCATTGACCTCCACAATATTCAAATCAGGATCGCGAAGGTAGAGCTGCGGGAAATCAGCATGGCCGGTGCGAAAGATCAGCAGGCACTTTGGATCGCCTTGAGGCAGGTCCTCTCGAAAGCCGAGGGTTTTCAGCCGTTCGACAACACCCTCGAAGTCATCCGTACGAAAGGCGAAATGCCAATCATTGCGGTCGATCGCGGGATTCTTGCGAAACGTGCCTTCGGGATTGACGATGAGATGGATCTGCAGGCTGCCACAGGCAAGCCAAGCTCCATCCACCGGAAAATTCGGCCGCGGAATTTGAACAAGCTCGAACACCTTGCAATAGAAAGGCAGCGACTTTTCCAGATCGGTGGTGACGATCGATACATGATGCAAGGCAAGCAGAGACATCACTCTTCCTCCTCAACCAAGTCGCGATGACCATAACAGCGGGGGCACTTAAAGTGTAGCCGTCTTGCGAAATCGGAGCGGCCTAACGTCGGCCATGGGGCCAAGCATATCTGGTGAGTGGCCTCTCCGATGCTCGACTGAATCGGGATATTAAGACGACAGGCCCCAGGCGACTGTCCAAGGGCCGATTTGAGCGCTGGCAATATTGCCCGATGTAAAGAGCGTCTGTGCATCGGCAGGGATTGTGGCGGCAACGGCCTGGTCCGACAAATTGGCAATAAGACCGAGCTTTGCCTGGCCCAGTCGCCAGGTGACGCGCACCAGTGAGCCGCTTTTGTCGTGGACGGCCGAGTGACCTTGGGCGTGTGGGAGAAGTGGCACGATCTTTTCGCGCCGGAGCGTTATCAGCCGCTCGTAATAGGCGTTGAGTGCCTTGTCCTGCTCCGCCTCGTCCCAACGCAGCTTTGCGCTGCGAAAAGTGGCCTCTGAGGTCGGATCGGGCGCATCCTCTGCATCGAAGCCAGGTAGGCGTGATAGTTCCTCCTTTCGGCCGAGCCTCACCTTGCTATTCAGTTCCTCGTCGAAATCGCAAAAGAAGGGAAAAGGTGTGATGGCACCCCATTCCTCGCCCATGAACAGCATCGGGATTTGCGGTGAGAGCAGATAGACGGCCGCGATTGCTTTTATGGCTTCAATCGAATGGGAAGTGACCATACGGTCGCCCATGGCCCTGTTGCCGATCTGGTCGTGGTTCTGCATGAAGGAAATAAAGGCCGTTGGCGGCAGACCGGCGCTGGGCGATCCTCGGGATCGCCCTCGATACCCCATGTGTTCCCCTTGAAATACGAAGCCCTCGGCAAGCGCCCGGCCTATGTGCGATCGATAATCGACATAGTCGCGGTAGTAGCCGAAGGTCTCGCCGGTCGCTGCCACGTGGAGGGCATGGTGGATATCGTCGTTCCATTGGGCCGTGAAGTGAGACGGCTTGCCATGAGGATCGCGAGCCAAAAGACCTGAATTGTTGTCCTCATTCTCAAGGATGAGATGGATGTGGCGATCGGGGAGCGCCTGTCTGACGCTGTCGGCCAGCTCGTTCAGGACATGCGGATCGCTGTCGTCCTTGATTGCATGAACGGCATCGAGCCGCAGACCATCCATGCGAAACACGCTTAACCAGTAGATGGCGTTCTGGATGACAAAATCGCGTACGAAGCGGCTGCCCTCGCCATCATAGTTGAGACCATTGCCCCAGGGGCTTTTGTGCCGGTTGCTGAAGATCGGTGCGTAAGTGGACAGGTAATTTCCGTCCGGGCCGAAGTGGTTATAGACGACGTCCAGGAAAACGCAGATGCCACGCTCATGTGCTGCGTGGACAAGCATTTTCAGATCTTCGGGACGACCATAGCTGCTGTCCGGCGCATAGGGCAGGACGCCGTCATAGCCCCAGCCATATCGCCCCGAAAAATCACTGAGCGGCATGAGCTGGATCGCCGTGATGCCGAGCCGTTGCAGATGATCGAGCTTCTCGATGGCGGACAGGAAGGTGCCGGTTTCCGTAAACGCTCCGACATGCAGTTCGTAGATGACGATTTCCTCCCAAGGCCGGCCTTTCCAACGCTCCATGCGCCACTCGAACGTCTGATCGATTAGTTCGCTTGGGCCATGAACATCGTTTGGCTGGAAACGCGATGCCGGATCCGGCACTTCCAGACCGTCGGAGAGCACGAACTTGTAAAGATCTCCCGGGCGTGCCTGCGATACATCAGCGATATGCCATCCGTCCTGCTGCCGGCGCATCTCCCATTCCCCGTCCTGCTCGATCCTGACCTTCACACGGTCCTGCAGCGGTGCCCAGAGGCGGAACGTGACGGAATGCGCCTTGATATCAGGCCCGAATGTGAAGCTGTTTTGCATGTCCTCTCCGCCCGTGTCGTCGCTTTGAATTCTGCACGTCGTCCAACGCATCCTGTCGGCGAGTGTTCCTCAGCCGGAACAGATCTTGTTTGGCTCCGTTGATAAAAGCCATTCTTATGTAGGGGAAAGCTATGCGTGCTCCGACCTCCACCTACCGCCTGCAATGTCGCGGCGACGTCACTTTCGACCGGGCGTGCGAGCTTGTTCCTTATCTGCAAGACCTCGGCATCAGCCACCTCTACCTCTCGCCAATCTTCACGGCTACGAAAGGGTCGACGCATGGCTACGACATCACCGATCCAAACGGGATCGACCCGGCGATAGGCGGTCGCAAGGGGTTCGACATGCTGACGGCAAGTTTGCAAAGAGCCGGACTCGGCCTCATCGTCGATATCGTTCCGAACCATATGGCTGCCTCGCTCGAAAACGGCTGGTGGCGCGACGTGCTACGACATGGGCCGAAAAGCATTTATGCCGGCCATTTCGACATCGATTGGAGCGAGAAGTTGACATTGCCGTGGCTTGGTAAGCCTCTTGAAGAAGCCCTCGCGGCCGGCGAGCTTCAGCTCCGTTACGATCCCACCGTAGGTCCTTTGCAATTGGCTCATTTCGACAATTGCTTTCCGCTCTCCGAAGGCAGCGCCCAATTTATGATGGCGCAGACAGGCGGGGATACCGAGCGATTGCAGGCTTTCTCACGGGATGCCGCGAAAATGAAAGAGCTGATCCAAAAGCAGCACTGGCAATTGCTCTTTTGGAAAGATGCCGCACGGCACCTCAACTACCGCCGCTTCTTCGAGGTTGCGGGACTGGTCGGCATAAGGGTGGAAGACGAGCGAGTCTTTGAAGACACGCATCGGCTGACGATAGAACTGGTCCGGTCCGGTCAAGTACAGGGTTTGCGCATCGATCATATCGACGGGCTTGCGGATCCGAAAACCTATCTTGAACGCTTGCGGCGGGCGGTCGGTGCCGACACGTTCATCGTGGTTGAGAAAATCCTTGGCCGCGGCGAGAACCTGCCGACGGGCTGGCCCGTGTCGGGCACCACCGGATACGAATTCATCTCCGCCATGGCGGACCTCTTCGTTGCAGACGAGGGCTTACAAAAAATCGAGGCAGCATACGCGACCGTCGACAATGAGCATTCCGACTTTGCCACTGGTTTGCGCAACGCGAAGCTGCTGATGGTCGAGCGCAATTTCGCCGGCGAGATGGCGCGCCTGACCAGGTTGGGCAAGTCGATTTTTCCTAGAGTCAGCGGAGCGGAAGTGTTGTCGGCGCTTCGGGAGCTGTTGGTCGCCTTTCCGGTCTATCGTACTTATGGTTACCGGGGAGCTCTGTCTGCGGCGGATGATGCGGTCCTTTGTATGGCGATAGAAAAGGCGCGAGCCAGATTGCCAGCGGTGGACGCTTTGGACGCGATCGGCAGCCTGTTGCGCGGAGAAAACGCGGATGACCGGGTTGTGGAGTTTCGAGCCAGATTTCAGCAACTCAGCGGTCCGGTCATGGCAAAGGCCGTCGAAGATACGCTGTTTTATCGGTACAATCGCCTGATCGCGATGAATGAGGTCGGTGGCGAACCCGCAAAGCCGCCGCGTGGCGTTGCCGCCTTTCACCAAGCGATGGCGGATCGACTTCAGCGCCAGCCGTATGGGCTTTCCGCGACGTCGACGCATGACACGAAACGCGGAGAAGACGCGCGTGCGCGTCTCTACAGCCTTTCACTGCATCCTGACGTCTGGATCGACGGTGTCGCGCGGTGGCGCGCGTTGAATGCAACCTTTCGCACCGATCTTGCGGACGGGCCGGCGCCGGAGCCCAATATCGAATGGATGTTGTATCAGACACTGGCAGGAATCTGGCCTGACGATATCGGGCAAAGCGATACGGATGAGCTGAAAGACCGGTTTTCGGCCTTTGTGTTGAAGGCGATACGCGAGGCGAAGTTGCGAACGGATTGGATGGAGGAAAAGCCCGAATATGAAAAGGCAGTTTTGGATTACACCGCCGCTTTGCTTTCGCCTCAAAACCACGATTTCCTGAGCGACTTCAGAAAGACACTGCAACCATTTATTAAGCTTGGTTATTTGAACGGCCTGTCTCAGTTGCTGATCAAGCTCACCGCCCCTGGCATCCCCGATATCTACCAGGGGGCTGAGGGTCTCGATTTCAGTATGGTCGACCCGGATAACCGAAGGCCAATCGATTATCGTGCAGCCGGCGCGGTGCAAGTCCTATCTCCCTTCGAAAAGCCGTGGGCCACATCCCTGAAACGGCAGATCATCCGAAGCGTCTTGCGCCATCGCAACAATCATCCTCAACTCTTTCTCGAGGGTAGCTATCATCCCCTTGAGGTCAAGGGACAGCGGTCGGACAACCTCGTCGCTTTTGCCCGAGTTCATCACCAGGAGGCGGCAATCACGATCGTCCCGAGGCTGGTGGATGCTGCCGGTACCGGAGCTGATTTCTGGGAGAACACGGCGGTGTCGATACCGCCGCGACTTGGCGGGCAAATGCGTGACCTGCTGACTGGTCAGTTACTGGTTGCGGGCAATATTTCCGCGGCGCAATTGTTTGAGGAACTTCCCGTCTCCTTCCTTGTCACATCCAACTAACTATTTTGTCGGCCAATCCACAGCCGTCGGTGTGCCGGAACAAAACGTGTCGTTGCGGGGTTTGTGGGTGCATCAAAGAAGAGGCCTGCATGACACAAGACGGAAAGCGATATTCGATCGAGCCAGGCGATTTCACGCGTCTCGGAGCAAATTACGACGGGCAGGGCGTCAACTTCGGGCTCTTCAGCGCCTATGCGGAAAAGGTGGAACTCTGTCTCTTCGATGAGACCGGAACTCGGGAGATCGAGCGGATTGTTTTGCCGGAATTCACCAATGAGATCTGGCATGGCTATATTCCGGACCTGAAACCCGGCGGTCTATACGGTTACCGTGTTCATGGGCCGTTTGATCCGGATGGGGGTCATCGCTTCAACCCGAACAAGCTGCTGATCGACCCCTACGCCCGCGAATTGGTGGGCAATGTCGAATGGTCGCAAGCGCAATTCGGCTACATTCTGGACGACGAGCTGAAAGATCTGTCTTTCGACGAGACGGATAGTGCGCCCTTCATGCCGAAGTGCCGCGTCATCGATCTCAATGGCAGAGATAAAACTCCCTACCCAAAGCCGTCCGTTCCATGGTCGCAAACGATTTTCTATGAATCTCACGTCAAGGGATTGACGATGCTGCATCCGGCAATTCCAGGGGAACTGCGCGGCACGTTTGACGGGCTCGGCCAGAAAGCGATCGTCGACTATGTCAAAAGCCTTGGCGTCACCTCGATCGAGCTGCTTCCGATCCACTCATTTCCGGATGACGGTCATCTGCTCGACAATGGCGTCAGCAACTACTGGGGCTACAATACGCTCGCCTTCTTTGCACCGGCTTCGCGCTACTACGGTCCGAAAGGCTTCGCGGGCTTCCGTGAAATGGTGCGCGCCTTCCATGACGGCGGCATCGAGGTAATCCTGGACGTCGTCTACAATCATACGGCCGAAGGCAACGAGCTTGGCCCGACCCTCTCGTTCAAAGGCATCGACAATTTTTCATATTATCGCACTCTGCCCGACACGCCACGCTACTACATCAACGACACGGGCACCGGTAACACCATCAATACGTCTCACCCACGCGTACTGCAGATGGTGACGGACTCGCTTCGCTATTGGGCTGAGGAGATGGAGGTTGATGGCTTCCGCTTCGATCTCGGCACAATTCTCGGCCGGGAACCGCAAGGCTTCGACCAGCGCAGCGGCTTTTTTGATGCGGTTGGCCAAGATCCGGTGCTCTCCAAAATCAAGCTTGTAGGCGAGCCGTGGGATATCGGCCCCGGCGGGTATCATGTGGGCGGCTTTCCGCCGGGCTGGGCAGAATGGAACGACAAATATCGCGATACGATCCGCGACTACTGGAACGGCACCCCGGGCACGACGAGAGATTTCGCCGCGCGCATCCTCGGCTCGGGCGACGTCTATGATCTGCGCGGGCGCCGACCATGGGCGAGCGTCAACTTCTTTGCGGCCCACGACGGCTTTACCCTCAACGATCTCGTCTCTTACAACGACAAGCACAACGAGGCCAATGGCGAGGACAACGAGGACGGCCACAACGACAACCGCAGTTTCAACTACGGTGCCGAAGGGCCAACGGAAGACGAGGGCATCAACACGACGCGAGATCGTCAGAAGCGGAATTTCATGGCGACCTTGTTCCTGTCGCATGGGACGCCGATGTTGCTCGCCGGCGACGAGTTCGGCCGCAGCCAGATGGGCAACAATAACGGCTATTGCCAGGATAACGAGCTTAGCTGGCTACATTGGGAGGTACCCTATGAGAGTGCCGAAGCCCTGCGCACCTTCACCAAACGTCTGATAGTTTTACGACAGGATCATTCGATCTTCAGGCGGGAGAATTGGCGCGATGGCTTGATCGTCATCTGGCTCAATCCCGGCGGTGGCGAGCATGCCGAAGAACATTGGGAAGATGAGGCAAGCACGACCATCGGACTGCGTCTGTCACGCAAGCACCCCTTCGAGGAAGGGTGGGACGACGTGCTGCTCCTGTTCAATCCTCAGGATGAAAATGTCGACTTCAGCCTGCCCGATGACAAAAGCTGGGTTTTGGAACTCACCACATCGGATCCGATGGCGAGGGGCGTAGAAGCAATCGCCGAGCAAAGCCTGCAGCTCGAAGCCCGAAGCTTAGCGGTTCTGCGGCCGATCTGAATTGGCGCATTCGAGGCGGCGGCCATGCTTGCCATATTCCGGCATGCGCGAGCTTCCAGCGTTGCCGTCCACTATGGATGTCATACCACCCACGGATCGACCAGCTCAATCCCAAAGCCTTCGAAATCTCTTATGTTGCGCGTTGCAAGGGTAAGATCATGGGCAATCGCCGTGGCAGCGATCAGGCCGTCCATGGACGACAGGCCGCGGCCGTTCCGCTTTGCGAGGCCCATCAGATCGCCCCAGGCCACGGCAACCGGTTCGTTCACAGGGAGGACACGATGCTCGAAGCGTTGCGGCAGGTCCTGGGCAAGCCATTCAGTCAGCGCGTCGCGCTTCCGCCCGCTATCCATCAATGCAACCCCGCGCCGGATCTCCGCGATCGATACGACACTGATGAAGGAGCGATCCTCGTCGAGACCATCTAGCCATTTCAAAACATGCGCATCAGGGCGCGGTCTTGTCACCTCAGACAGGACATTGGTGTCTAGCAGCAGTCTCACAGCGAAAGATCACGCGGGTCGTCGCGCTGACGTTCGAGGTCCAGATCGGCGCCGCGCAGGGGTGACCCCATCAGAAATTCTGCAAGCGTGCCTTTGCGCGCAGTCTTCCGATGCCACTCTTCGGCAGAGACGACGACGACACTTGGCTTGCCGTTTCGCGTAATTGTCTGCGGCGCGGATTGCGCGCATTCGATGACCTCGGAAAGTTTCGCCTTTGCGCTGGCGACAGTCCAATTTTGCTCGCTTGGTGTTGGTCGCATTGCTCGTTTCTTTCTGACCATTGTGACTATAATGACTATATAAGACCAGGATCGTCGAGTGGCAAGCGGCCAGACATTTTGACCGCAACATCATCGAATGTTTCACTGCCGCTCAGGTGAAGGATTTCCCGATCGTATCGGCAACGTGAGCGCCGCGACTGCCCATGGGAAGGGCGGGGCCGATGGTTGTGTCAACCGCCGTCTGGTGCTCCAGTTCCGCGTTGACTTCCGCCCCGACCAGCAAGATCACCACGGACAGCCAGATCCAGATCAGAAAGCCGATCAGAGCGCCAAGCGTGCCATAGGTGGCATCGTAGTTGGCAAAGTTCTTGAGGTAGATAGAGAACAGCAGGGACATGGCGATCCAGCCGGCGGTCGCCAGTGCGGCTCCCCAGGTGAGCCATCGCACCTTCGCCGGTTCCCGGCTTGGACCGAACCGGTAGATTGCCGTCACTGCAATAATCATGAGAACCAACAGAATTGGCCAGCGCAGGATCAGCACGAGGTTCTCCTTCCACTGGTCGAGCCAAAGCAAAGACAGAGCCAGCGGCATGATGGCGACCGATCCAATGACCAATATGGCCGCCAATATTGCACATAGCGTAAAACAGAGCGCGATGAGATTGAGGCGGACTAGCCCGCGCTTTTCGGCTTCTTCATAAGCAACATTCATCGCATCGAAGAGCGCCAATGTTCCACTATGCGTGCTCCACAAGGCGACCCCCAAACCGAGAAACAACGCCACGCTCAGCGTCTCGCTCCGCCGCTCGACGAGATCCTTCAGCCGCTCGGCGATCATATCAAAGGAGCCGGGGGGAAGGAGAAGGGCAAGTGAACGGAGATGATCACTGATGCTCGCGGGATCGGCAACGAAGCCATAGAGCGAAACGAGTGCTGCAAGTGCGGGAAAGAGCGCAAGCAGAAGATAAAAGGTCACGCCTGCGGCAACGAGCGTAATGCGATCGTCGCTGACCTCGTGGATGACGCGCCAGAACACATCACGCAAGCCGCGGGCCGGTATTTGCTCCGGAACGGCTGCAAATCGCCCGAGCTCCTGATGGAGCGCGTGGTCTCCAGCCTTGGCAGGCCCGGCTTCGATATGTTCTCGCTTCACGAATGCACGAGCCACGAGCAAGGCGAGGATCGCAATACTAGTTGTTTGAAATAGGGAAGCCGTACTTTGTGGACGACCATGGCGGACACGCTTTCTCATCAGGTTACTCCATCAGACAGCCCATCGCTTTGCGGTAACGCTTAACCTGACGAAAAGATGCGCCGGACGCCGTGCGGAACGACGCGCGGTACCCGCGGGCCATCCGGATGCTATTTTTCAGCTTCGATAACGACGATCGATCTGTCAGCGGCGTCGATCAGTGAATTGGCAATTCCTCCGTAGGAAAGCCTTTTGCCCGCTTGCCTGCTGACGCCCAGCACTATCAGATTTGCGCGGCGGCGCCTGGCGTTTCGTAATATAGCCAGCTCCGGCGATGTCCCTCGTTCAACGGTTTTCTGAATGTCGAGGCCATAATTTGCCGCGATTTCGTCGACCCGTTTGAAGGCTTCTTCATGAAGATCGCTCATATCGCTGAGGCGGGGCCGCCGAAGGAGTTGCTGCGGATCGGTGACGTATACGACGGCGATTTCACAACCGGCAGCTTTTGCGATTGCCGAAGCGAATTCGACGGCGCGGGTGGAGCGCTCCGTCCCTGAGACTGGAACGAGGATGCGGAGTCTACTATCCTCTTCGGGTAGCCGCCCTCTGCTGAAGGTAATTGCCACAGTTCCCTGAAACGAGGACGTCATCTTTGTAAAACGCTCGTCCAGCCCCCCGGCGTCGGCGATGGCTGGTTCGGCCCCGATTATCATCAGGTCGTGTCCTTGCTCAGCGCTTTCGGAAAGTGCTTGCTCCAGATCGCCGCCTTTCTTTCTGCCGGTGACGTGGACGTCCGAGGGTGTGGCAGAATCGGCATCGGATTGCGCCACCGATTTCGTTGCGGTTGCCTTGACGCGATCTACAAATGTTGCGACGCCGTCTGCGTCCGACCGCTGCTCGCTCGTCTCACTCTTTGCCTCGTCGTCAATACGCAGCACAGTCACCGGCATCTGCCTGATCGCGGCCAGGAACCCTGAGATTCTAGAGGCCAGGTTGCCATTTTTAGACAGATCGACCGCCAGCAATATGCGTTCAAATTTGCCGAGGTAGCTCGCCTTTTCGAACTCCTCGCTCTCCAGCCGGTTCTGCTCCTCTGCCCGAACCGGCAACCGCGCAAGCGCCCATCGCAAAGTCGGCGGCATGAGCATTGTTGTGACGACGGCCATTGCTACAATGATGGAAAACAACCGCTGATCCAGGACGCCGACGGAAAGTCCGATGGAAGCAACGATCACCTCGGTAGAACCCCTCGCGTTCATGCCGCAGCCGAGCGCAATAGCTTCCGAATTCGAGAAACCGCCAAAACGGCCACCGAGAAATGCGCCACCGAACTTTCCTATGCTGGCGATGACGATCAAGCCGCTTGCCAGCCACAGGATTGCCGGATCCCGAAGGACCGTTAGATCTGTCTGAAGCCCGGTGAGACCAAAGAACACCGGCATAAACAGAGCCGTCGTCAGCGCTCGAAGCTGTGTGTCTATTTGACGTGTCAGGATGGGCGACTGTCCGACGAGGATGCCTGCCACAAACGCGCCCAAGACCGTATGAACGCCAATTAAATCGGTGATGATCGCCATGACGCCCATGATCGCGACAATGGCACTGAGGACGGGAAGGTCGCTTTTGAAGCGGTCGTTCGTCCAACGGATTATCTCGAAGACGACACGTCGTCCAATCGTAAAACTCACTCCCATGAACAGAAGCGTGCCGATCACGCTCTTTGCGAGCGTCGGCAGCTCAACTCCTCCTTTTTCCGCAAGGGAGAAGGTAACCGAGATGATGACCCAGCCAACCGTGTCGTCGATGATGGCGGAGGCAACGATCAACTGACCGATATTTCTCCTCATGAAGTCCATCTCGCGAACGACGGAGGCGACGATTTTCACCGACGAGATGGAAAGCGCCGTGCCCAGGAACAGCGAGGCCACAAGTCTTTTCTCGGGGTCGGGAAGCAAGCCCGCCGGAAGGAATTCGCCAAGCGCAAAACCCGCCGCGAAGGGGACGACGATGCCCGTGAACGAGACACCTAATGCCGCGCGCCGCATTCGTCGCGCCAAGCCGAGGTCGGTCTCCATTCCCGCCAACAGAAGTAGAAAAAGTATGCCTAGCTGCGCCACCGAGTTGATCATGCTTTTTTGCGCATCGTCGGCGGGAAACACTATGGTCTGAAAATCAGGCAGGATCGCGCCGAGAACGGACGGACCAAGCAATACCCCACCGATGATTTGGCCCATGATCGATGGTTGCCCGATGCGCACCATAAGTTCCCCGAGCAATCGCCCGACGATAACCAGGATAACAATTTGAATAAGGAAAAGTCCTTCGGAGGGCACGGCGGTATGGCCTCCATTCGCGGCGAAAGCCGATGTCGCAATGCCTGCATAAAGTAGCAGGCCGATCAAAATCGGACCTGAGTATCGCTTTCCGAGGTTCATTGATCTCATGAGGGCCTTGCTCACCGCCGAGAATCTGACGCGAACGAGTGTCGATAGTGAAGGGGCTAGCAGGCGGGGTATTTAGCTCGCTTGACGAAGCGCTCAGATGTCGTTTCGACTGGGAAACCTCTCAATGCATTCAACGTCTTGCGCCGATGTCCTGCTCATTTGTGGCTTGCTATATCTGATCGCCATGGGCTCTTTCTTGTTCAAGAGGCATGCTGGCGAGTTAACGCGGCCCTCAAGATGGAGTTCCTTCGATTGCGCCGCTCCAGACCGACGCCGCTTAAGAGGTCCTGACATCAAAGGGCCACCGAAGACTTTGGCGGCTTGCTCGCCGGCCTCTCCGTGACCTCAATTCGCCCATCATTGGATCCGGCTCCCTTGGCTTCGCAGTGGCCGAATACCTGCCTTTGCTACGCGGTTGCTGGATGAATTTGCCTGACGCATCGGACTTCACTCTCGGGAAGATGGCTTCCCGGCGGCTTGCACTTTCATAATTGTATTCTTACTAAACACTCATTGTGTACAACAAGTACACAATTATTGACACGAGCGGCTAGGCGTGCAATGATCCCCTCATCAGGAAAGAGAAGCGGAGTTTTCCCATGGCGAAGACCGTTAAGAGCAGCCTCTATGAGGATTTGAAGCGCCAGATCCTGACGATGGAGCTGGATCCTGACGCCGATCTTGATGAGGTGAGCCTCAGCGTGCGTTACGGTCTTTCGCGCACCCCGGTTCGCGACATCTTCCGGCGGCTGGCGGGGGAGGGCTATATCGATATTCGCGAGAACCGCGGGGCTCGGGTCATTCCGATGAACCATGCGACACTCAGGAACTTCTTTCTGGTTGCGCCGATGATTTACGCGGCGATCGGCCGCCTCGCGGTACAGAACTTCAAGCCGGCCCAGCTTGCCGATCTGAAGGAGACGCAGGAGCGGTTTCGCCAGGCCAGCGTGGACATGGACGCGTTTACGATGGTTCTCGAGAACAATCGTTTCCACGAAATCTTCGGCGAGATGTCGGCCAACG
The DNA here is from genome assembly GCF_030182455.1 of Rhizobium cerradonense. Classification (NCBI taxonomy): domain Bacteria; kingdom Pseudomonadati; phylum Pseudomonadota; class Alphaproteobacteria; order Hyphomicrobiales; family Rhizobiaceae; genus Rhizobium; species Rhizobium cerradonense. The sequence continues at coordinate 2,613 of NZ_JAQJCK010000008.1, read as the reverse complement.
TCTATCTGCAGCCGAGCCTCGGCCGGCTCCTGATCGACCATGCGCGCATCGGGCACACCTTCTTCCGTCCGAGAAATCAGGACATGCGGCGCCGCCTGCAGGTGGCGGTCGAGCACCATGACAGCTTCATCGAGGCCTTGAGCGCTCACGACGAAGACGCCGTCGTCGACCTGGTCTTCGAGCATTGGGAACTGTCCCGCGAGAACATGGAAATGTTCATCGCGCCACAAGGACTTAAGTCGGACGCCATGATCGGCGGTCCGAGCGTGCAATCATTGGAGAAACTGCCGTGAAGTTTGAAGGTATCTACACGCCTGCGATCACGCCGCTGAGCTCGGACGGGCAGATCGACCGGGCCGGGTTTGCTGCGGTCCTGGAATCCCTGATCGATGCCGGCGTGCATGGCATCATCGTCGGCGGATCGACGGGCGAATATTATGCCCAGAGCAGCCAGGAGCGTTTCGAGCTCGGCGCCTACGCCAAGGAGGTGATCGGCAACCGGTTGCCGCTGATCATCGGCACCGGCGCGACGCGCACCGAAGACTCCGTCGAATACGCCAAGGCGGCCAAGGACATCGGCGCCGATGCCATCCTGGTGTCGTCGCCTCCTTATGCCCTGCCGACCGAGCGCGAAAACGCCGTTCATGCGCTGACCGTCGACCGCGCCGCCAACCTGCCGATCATGCTCTACAACTATCCCGCCCGCATGGGTGTGATGATGGGCGAGGAGTATTTCTCCCGCGTCGGCAAATCCAAGAACGTGGTGGCGATCAAGGAAAGCTCCGGCGACATGGGCAACCTGCATCGGCTCGCCCGGAAGTTCCCTCATATCGCGCTGTCCTGCGGCTGGGATGACCAGGCGCTCGAATTCTTCGCCTGGGGCGCCAGGAGCTGGGTCTGCGCCGGCTCCAACTTCCTGCCGCGCGAGCATGTCGCGCTCTACGAGGCCTGTGTCATCGAGAAGAACTTCGACAAGGGCCGGGCGATCATGGCGGCGATGCTGCCGCTGATGGATTTCCTCGAATGCGGCAAATTCGTGCAGTCGATCAAACATGGCTGCGAGATCATCGGCCTGAAAGCCGGTCCGGTCCGCGCGCCGCTGCGCGGACTGAACTCCGAAGAGAAAAGAACCCTTGAGACCGTTGTGTCCACCTTGAAGCGCACGGTCGCCCAGATCACCTCGGGAGCCAATCATGCATGAACCCTTGACCGCAGCCGAATACAAGGCAATCGCCGCCGGCCTTCAGTTCCCGACCAATGCCTTCATCGATGGCAGCTTCCGTCCGGCCAATTCCGGCAAGACGTTCAAGACGACGAACCCGGCGACCGGCGAACTTCTGGCGGACGTTGCCGCCTGTGATGAAAGCGATGTCGATTACGCCGTCCTCAAGGCAAGAGAGGCGTTCGAGGATGGCCGCTGGCGGCAACTGTCGCCTGGCGAGCGCAAGGCGACGCTGATCAAGTTCGCCAAGCTGCTGGAAGACAACCGCCATGAACTGGCGGTGATGGAAAGCCTCGACAGCGGCAAGCCGGTTCGCGAATGCCAGACCGTCGACGTGCCCGATACCATCCACACCCTTCGCTGGCACGCCGAGGCAATCGACAAGCTCTATGACAACACCAATCCGGTCGGCCCGAATGCGCTGGCGATGGTGGTGCGCGAGCCGATCGGTGTCGTCGGCTGCGTCCTGCCCTGGAACTTCCCGCTGCTGATGCTCGCCTGGAAGATCGGCCCGGCATTGGCGGCCGGTTGCTCGGTCGTCGTCAAGCCGGCACAGGAGACGACGCTGACGACGCTGCGGGTTGCCGAACTTGCGCATGAAGCCGGCATCCCGGCCGGTGTCTTCAATGTCGTCACCGGCAGCGGCCGGGAGGTCGGCGAGCCGCTCGGCCTGCACATGGATGTCGACATGGTGGCCTTCACCGGCTCGACGCCGACCGGCCGGCGCTTCCTGCATTATTCCGCCGATTCCAACCTGAAGAAGGTCGTGCTCGAATGCGGCGGCAAGAACCCGGCCGTGGTGCTGGAGGATGCAGAGGATCTCGATCTCGTCGCCGAGCAGGTGGTGAATGGCGCCTTCTGGAACATGGGCGAAAACTGCAGCGCCAGTTCCCGCCTCATCGTCCATGCCAAGATCAAGGACGAGCTCTTGAAGCGCATCGGTGCCTATATGCGCGAGTGGAAGACGGGCGATCCGCTCGATCCGGAAAACCGCGTCGGTGCTCTCGTCAGCAAGAACCACTATGAGAAGGTCACCTCCTTCCTCGACGACGTCAAAAGCGAGAAGCTGACGATCGCCCATGGCGGCGAAACACATGGCGGCATCTTCGTCGAGCCGACGGTGGTCGACGGCGTCACCTCCTCCAGCCGGCTGTTCAAGGAAGAAATCTTCGGGCCGATCCTGTCGGTGACGACCTTCAACACGCTGGCCGAGGCGGTCGCCCTTGCCAACGACACCAATTATGGCCTGACGGCATCGGTCTATACCGGCAGCCTGAAGCATGCGATCCGCCTGTCGCGCGACATCCGGGCCGGCCTCGTCACGGTCAACTGCTTCGGCGAAGGCGACGCGACGACCCCGTTCGGCGGCTACAAGGAATCCGGCTTCGGCG